>NZ_FRBC01000013.1 GCF_900142515.1 Pseudoselenomonas ruminantium
CCAAGAAATGGTCCATGCCCATCCGAAACTGGGGCAAAGTAAGGGGCGAACTGACCATTATGTACCCTGATAGATTACAACCGTAAAATACATCCATGCTGAAATCATAGAAGACCTTTTACAGACTTTTATTCACACCCGGGGCTGCGGACAAAAAGTTGGACTCTGATGGAGGAGATTAAGATGTCATTTTCATTAGAGCAGAAACAAAAAGCCTTGCAACTGTATGATGAAACGAAATCAGTAACCATGGTAATTGTTCGATTGGGATATCCAACACGTCAATGCCTGTATCGCTGGTTAAGAGAGAGAAACGCGCCTATAAAGTCTTTAAAAGTACGGAAGAAATTCATCAATACGGTAGAGCATCCTTTACATCCATCCGTGGAGACAAAATTAAATATCCTTCATCGTTGCTTTGAACTTGGAGAGAATGTACAATTAGTATCAGAAGAAACAGGTTATTCAAGAACCGCTATATACACATGGCGAAGACGATACATCAAGGAAGGACGATTGTCACTAATGAATTCGAAAGATATTCCCAGAGACAGCTTAAAAGAAAGCTCCCTAGAGACATCACAAAACGAATTGGATGCTTTGAAGCAAAAAATGCATGATATGCAACTGGAAATGGATATCTTAAAAGAAACGATTGCTGTATTAAAAAAAGACCCAGGCATCAATCTGGAACCGTTGAAAAATCGGGAAAAGGTAGTGATAATTGATGCCTTACAACAAAAATATTCACTACCAGAGCTTCTGCTAAAACTTGGCTTATCTAGAAGCAGTTATTATTACCAAAAGAAGATACAGAAACGTATTGACAAATATGCCAGCTTGAAAGAGAAAATTCGGAAAATATTTTTTGAGAACCGACAATGCTATGGATATCGTCGTATTTATGGAATCCTTCGCCGCGATGGGATTATCCTTTCCGAAAAGGTGATTCGGCGAATTATGTCCGAAGAAGGATTGAGAGTACCTGTTAAATCGCACAAAAGGTACTCTTCTTATCAAGGTGAAATAACTCCTTCCGTTGAAAATCTGCTAAATCGAGATTTTCATGCAGATGCACCGAATAAAAAATGGCTCACTGATATAACGGAATTATCCATAGCTGCCGGTAAGGTTTATTTGTCTGCTTTGGTAGATTGCTTTGATGGAATGATCGTTGCCTGGAAGTTGGGTACAAGTCCCAATGCCAATCTGGTGAACAGTATGTTGGAAGACGGTATTCGTCAACTTGGTCCTGGAGAACATCCTATTGTCCATACGGATCGAGGATGCCACTATCGCTGGCCCGGCTGGATTGAATGTATGGAAGCAGCCCATCTGACAAGGTCCATGTCAAAGAAGGGCTGCTCTCCTGATAATGCTGCTTGTGAAGGCTTTTGGGGCAGATTGAAAAACGAAATGTTTTATCCTGGATGTTGGACTGAAATCAGCATTGAAGAATTCATGAATGAGGTTGACTGCTATATTCGGTGGTATAATCAAGAGAGAATAAAAGAATCCCTTGGATATTTGAGTCCAAGGGAATATCGACAGAAATTAGGAATTATCGCATAATGATAGTCCAACTTTTTGTCCGCAGCCCCCCCTCGACTACTCTGCTCTCTTGCTTTGCCGTTTCCATACGTATATAATCAGCATTAAAGGTTAAATACGAAAACGGGAGGCGCAAAAAAAGCAACGCTGCAGAACCTTCAAACTCCCTGCAACGTGGCTGCCAAAATTAATCAGCATGGTTAGCATAACACGTTACAGGATTATTTTCAACAGATTTACACATATTGGTATTGGTATGTATAAAGAAGTTCTCGGTAAATTTTACCTGTATACAAACTCTTGTAATTCCATGGCCGTTTTCTTTTGCTTCATCATAATGCACATCCCGCCAAGAAAATTATTCCTTACTTGTATTATATCATACATAACTGGTTAGGATTTGTATACATTACGGTTTTGTACGGAAGAACCATTCGAGCCCGGAATATTCATGAGCCTAAGACATGGCCTTCCATACTGATGAATGATGAAGTTTCTTCCAACTCAATGATTGAGCGAAAATTAACGGATTAACTCTGGCCGTTGAGCTCCGCCGAGTGGCCGCTGGCAAACGCACCAGTGGCCGTTCGGCGACGCAAAGCGCAGAAAATCCATTTTTTAGAGATTGATTTTCAAAAAAGTCTACTCAACAAGCTGAAAATTGCAGATTAGTTAGCTGGATGAATAAACTGGAGTTAGATAATATATTAATTCACACCACAAACGTAACTTATTTCAACAACGCTAATCTAACAATACTGCGTAGCTTTCCATCAGCCATACATAATTCATCCTTAAAATAACCTTCCTGAATAAAACCAACGCTTACAAACAAAGCCAATTCATCTATACAATCAGCAAAAATATAGGCATATACTTTACGAAAGCCATGCTTCGAAAAAGCTTTTTCCACCAATAGCTTAACAGCATTTCTTTCCATGTTACCATTCCATTCGCTATCATAAGTAGGGAAAAAACCTAATTCACACTTCTTATTTATATAATCAAGATTTTTTAAATATCCTGTCGCAATCGGATACACACATTGTGGGAAATCATCATCATTTTTCTCTACCATGTATTGAAAACATTTCTTTGTTAATACATTATTTTCATAAAACACCAAATTAGATTCCATAGTTACCAAACTATCATCCATACAATGCCTACGAATATTATCATTATTACGCCAATCAACGATAAATTTTCCATCATCATATGTAATTTCTCTCAACCAGATAGACATAGCACATTCTCCTCATCATATATAATCATATATTATTCATCCAGCCGGCTAACCTGCAAATTTCAGCTTTTTGAGTAGACTTTTTTAAAATCATCTCTAAGAAACGGCTTTTCCGTTCAATCAGCACTTATGCATCATTAAAATAGGACAAACTTATTGTGTTGAATCTATTTTCCGCATTTTTTCAGATGTTAAAAAGTATTTTCAGTTGCACACTAAGCTACCGAACTCAACTGTAATATCCGCTTATGTATCAAATGGAATTCCTGCTAGTATGGGTAGGTGCTACAAAGACGGAAGCTTACACTGCCAACATGTTTTGTCAATCTGCCTGCTATCCTCATCAGACGTAAACGTAATTCATACGCTCGGAAAAACTGCCACTTCTGGCTCAAGCAGAGACGATAGAACAGGTTAAGAATACTGTAGGCCAGCAAGGCAATCTGTAGCCTATTGACATTCGTTCTGAATATTCCAGGCTCGAGTGATATATTCAGAATTCATATTGGAAACTCTCCTAACTAGATTTTTTAGGGCGCTTCGACGCCCTGGTATGTAATTCTAGTTTAGGGGAGTTTTCGTTATTTCTAAAACTTGGAATTTGTTCTTAACAGGAATGCTCCGTTTTTCTACACTACACCACTAATTTTCCGTATTCAATTACAGTTATCTCTCTTCTTACTACCATCATTAAATCTTTAATTTTATTATTGTCAAATAATTCATTGTCATTTAAATCATAAAGTTCTATATGTCCATCTGCATAAACAATCAATTTATATCCTTCAGGAAAAATAAACCCTTCAAAAGATTGTAATCTCTTTTCTTCGCCCAGTAGTTTATACAATCTTTGAAAATTCGGATTATATATTTGTGACCGACCAATTTTTATATAAGCCTTATCAAGTGGCTTGTATTCATTATTCTCCAAAAGAGAAATAATAACATCATTTATTGACATAATCGAATGAAGTATGTTGCAACTACCATTATTATGATATGACGATTTAACATAAAATGGAATGCGTATCCATTCCTCCCCACACTGTAAGTACTCTTTTTTTATATCTGTTAAAGTACTATTCACACTCATCAACAAGTTACCATGATCCGCATAAAATACAGCACTACATTTTATTTCTTTCAATAATGGGGCAATTACATCATCAATATACCGTAAAGCATCATCATGCTGTCTGACATAGTCCGTTCTTAACTTCCCCCCTCTCACCGGAAGCATATCAAATAGCAGTGCCGTACCTTCCGCTATCAAATTTCCCTTCGTATAAGGATTCGGAAAAGCAAAATGCGTTTCATACAAACCATGAATATAAAAAAGCCCATTTTTTACATTTTGTGCATCTAATATAAAATCCCAAAACTTCTGCGTAATAGTTCTAGATATTTCTGAATAGTGTATATTATTATGCTCAATATAATGAGCACCATCTGTGTAAAAAAATATATCTCTTTCTTGCCCCAATGCCGTTTGTATAAACCTGCAGTCATTTCCATCAACAAAACATTTGTCATAATATTTTGTCCGCATATCAGTGTTTTCGCTATAAGCGGGTATAAGGCTTTCATAGGTAGATGTAGAATACGAATATGTACTACTATAATTCATCCAATTATCAGCAAGATGTTTGCTTAATTTAGGTAACAAATCATTATTAACATCTCGAAATCTAAGGCCATCCATACACAGCATAAGCACGTTGTTTGGAGATATATTACTTGCACATTCTAACTCTAGGTTATATATCTCCTCAAAATCAATCATCATATATTTATAAGTCAGTTTTCCCGTAAAAGCGAAAGCCTCCTGACTATATTTGATGGCAGACTTAAAATCCTTAATATCCAAATATTTATTGATTATCTTAAAAAATATTTTATCTTTATCATCACTTATCTCCAATTCCTTCTGTAACCGATTTAATAAATGATAGTTATGAAAAGGGTGCGTTCCATAATAATAATTAGAGTGCAAATATATTCCTTGTTCACGAAGTTTTTCATATATATTTAACACCTTGATATCAGGATGATCTCTGTTAAGTTCATTAACTATCTGTTCCATATAATTATAGGATGATACCACGATAGCATCTATATTCTCTGACTTAATATCATCTTTATTTATAATCTTATAACCACTATCCATACCATCAATAAAATTATCAATAATAATGTTAATCTTTTTTAATTCAAAGACAAAATCTGATAACATTTTTTGGGTATGCGCACCATTACAATATATGGCTGGTTTTTTTACATCAACAAGAAACTTTTCTAATGAATCGCGAATTATTCTATTAATATTTCCCGATTCCAAGTTTTTTTTAAAACTATATTTGTTTAATATATAATAATAGTACTCTTCTAATTTGGTCATTAGATATCATCCTCCTACAATAGAATTATGAATTGGAAACGGATAGCTACCGTTCCTATCCACTTTATTGTCTAAGGTGGTAAAATAGTAAGTTAATGATAAACGGCATCACCATATAACTTACACGTCCCCGTGTCCCCCACAAAATATTGAATTAGCAATGAAGAGTATGGTCAATCATTGCAATTATATATTAAGGAGCTATGCAGATGTACACATTAAGAATTGATGTCTCTAAAAGCAGAAGTAAAGCAGCCGTGTTGGAACCGTTTGGTAAGACTGTACCCCCAATTTTACCAAGAACAGCTTGAACGACCTCGTAAACTATATAAATACATTATACAGCAAATGCCGCATTGTCTTGGAACACATAGCCAGTCCTATATAAAAGCATTTCAAATCACCACGTTATTGATAACATAGCATTATCATTTAGCCTGATTAGTTTTCTAATTTCCTTCCTAAATAAGTCATCTAACTTCCTTTTCTCGAGGGCAAATATCTGAGAACACCTAAGCATACTTAGTTGTATCTGTTATAGTTGATGGACCTAAATTAAGAAGTATATTTCTTTTATTGCTACCATTTAAATTAATGCTCCTTTACCGTTTCAAGTGCACTGCGTATAGCATTTAACCAAGCATAACCGTATCTCATATCTGGTTCAAGGTGTGATCCTTCTGCCCATTCATTCCAAGAACTGATAAAAATAAAGTCTTCTTCCATAGTGTGAATTTTTTTACTTTCTACCATTATATCCACGAGCCATACCTTTAAAATATCGGGCGTAATCCCCCAAATAATTCTAGCCCCTGTTTTTCCCTTTCGAGCTGTGTTGTCCCAACTAGTACAAGCACCACGAAAAAATTTTTTTGATATATGTTTGACAAAATATCTTTTTTCTGCAAAAAATTCCCTAGTATCAAGTATCGTTCCTCTGAAATGCGGATTGATATATCCTTTAGGATACAGCTTGTCAAAATAATTGAATTGGCACATATAATTAGGCTGATACTCAACCAATGCATCCCCCCCCCATTCATTAACATCTCCATCATAATAATTAGAACCTGTCGTAATAATAATATATAAGCCTTTATACCCCCTTTTAATTGCTTCTTTCTTCAACTTATCAATAAAAATCTTGAAAGCCGTACTGTCAAATATATTACAATTATATATTGATAAAACTGGCATATTATGAATCCTGATATATCTTTCATCTTCAAAGTATGGCTTAATCATATCAAAAAACGCACTGACATCTTTGGGTAAATCTTGTTTTATATGTGATTCAGCAAAGTCCCAATTACTAAAACTATCATCCCAAGTCATTCCCCAATCTTCAGTAGCCCAGTTGATAAAATAGTTAATCTCAATGTCCTTATGTTCCAGTATCAGCTTTATAGGTGTGTCTAGCATTTGTGTTTTTTCATTAAACCAATAGTAATGTATAGCAAAACCGTATATGCCATAAAATTTCGCAATTTCCGCCTGCCTTTTAATTGATTGATAATTTGATAAGTCATAATACCCCATATGATAAGGTATATGTGGTTGATAGTGACCGCAAAACTGAGGTAGAGCTTTACTGGAATTAGTCCATTCTGTAAACCCCATCCCGTGAAAACGATTATTGTAGTCTGTAACATAGTATTGAGGCAAATACCACGCAATTACCTTAGTATCTATATCAGTCCTTTTATAACCTTCTTGCAAAATACCAACATATTCTTTTTTTTCACCATATTGTATTTTGTCAATATATGAAACATATTCCTCATAGTCCTTGCTATCATATATTTTTTCATACATATCCATAATCAATATGGAATCATCACATAGTAAATCATTTATTCTACTTACAATTTCCTTATGATGCCATTCAGAGGCTACCAGTATTACATTCGTTTCTTTTACCACTTTATCCAGTTTTTCGACTATAATCCCATATTTTATTTTTCCAATCATCGGACTATCGTCTCTATCTACAAAAGAAACTAAATTATTTACGAGAGATCTATCAACTAGATATTCATATACCTTTTCTCCACATTCTCCAGTACCATATATTGATATTTTTTTTTCGTGAATTTGAGATACCATTCCCCATCTGTCTAAAATGTAATCAAAGTGTTCAAATTCAGTGTATAGATATTTCATAGTGAATCTCCAATAGAACCAAGTTATTCCATAGCGTAAATATTAATCCCTGGATATTCCATACAATTCGCTTCGATTTTTTTTATTAGAATAAACTTCCCATTTTTTCGGATAATATCATCACATTGTGGAGAGGCATAAATAATAATTATTTTTCTACTTCTTCTATTGTAACTATTCACTATATTATCTAGTACCATCTCAAACTGCTTACCCACAAATGGGTCGTAAAAGAAAAAATAATTATAGTCGTCAATTTCATATTTCAATTTGGTTGCATCGTCGTGGATTATCCTCGTAACATCCAAACCCATTTTTTCACAGTTTCTAACAGCTACGGAATATAAAACTTCATCATATTCTACACCACCAATTACATTAAACCCCACAAGAAACTTTAATAACAACAATACCCCCCCTTTTCCACAGCCATAATCAAATACAGCATCATCTTTTTTTATTAATAAAGAATCAAATGCTTCCATAAATTTATAATCATGGGAGCCCCAATGGAAATTATGGGACTCCTCACTAATTTTATTTGTCCCAGCTGTTGGTACGCTGGTAATATCTAACTCATAGGTATATTCAAGCCAGTTTTCAAATCCTAATACCTTTTGCTCTTTCCGCCCAAACCAAGTACCAATTTCATCATATTCTAGTCCACGTCTAAAACCATAAGATTCCAAAAATTTTTTCACATTTTCATCTGGAGGAAAAGACACTATAACTCTGGTATATCGGGGATTTAATGAACGAATAATATATGGTCTATAGGTGTATACACTATGATTCTTATCAACATTATAATCTACAATTTTGTTATTTCTTCTAAACACATAATTTATAAATTGTCCTGCAATACCTCCTCCCCAAACAACTACTGTATATCCATTACAAAAATCAAACATTTTTTCTGCTGCTTTGCAAAAATCATTTTTTATCTGATTATCCATTTCTGTACTCCTGCTCATGCTAAACCAGTGTCAAAAAAAACTATTTTTTACTAAAATACAGCTTTCATGAATATTCCAGGACCGAGTGGTTCATCCGCAAAAATCCGTTAGAAACGTAATTTCATCCCACCAATCTCCAATAAGCTTTTCCTTTAAGAGCGGCAATTTGCAGCGACCGTACATTACTCGCTTTACCATCTTAATCTTGTTATTGATCTCTTCAACAAAACCATTACTCAAATCGCTTACTATGGCATTGATCACAGCTTCTAAGTCTTGACTTAGGCCATCAGCCATAAAGTCCCCACTAAGCACATCTAAAAACACATTCTCCCGCTTAATGGTTAATAACAATATTTTTTACCCATATTTACGCACTAAATTAATAAGTGACTCAGCGATATATTCTCTATCCTCATCCGATACCCACCATCCAACAGGAATACATAAGTGGGTAGAATTAAATTTTTCCGCATTAGGTAATTCTGCCATAAAATCCGCAAACATTGAATGAGTATCATTTCTGGCGTGAACCTTCGAACTCATAATTCCAAGCTCATTAAGTTCATTCATAATCTTATCTCTATTATTAACATGAAGCGTATATAACCAATATGATGATTCACCCTTTTCATTTTCTGGCACTACTGTTATTTTATCATTTCCGGAGAATGCCCGATCGTAGAAATGCGCATTATCTCTTTGCCTGCCAACAATTTCATCTATGTGTGTAAAATTAGTCATCCCTATTACAGCCACGACATCATTCATGTGGAACTTATATCCAGCTTCAGCCACATCAATTTCACATCTTAAATCTATGCCTTCTCTTATAGTTCTATCGATTCCATACCATCTCAAAAGACATGCACGTTTATAATCGGCTTCACTCTTCATCATCAGAATACCACCATCTACACTTGTTATGCTCTTGATGGCCTGCAATGATATCGCGGTAAAATCACTATGATTTCCCACTCTTAACCCATCATATTTCATTCCCACTGCATGGGCAGCATCTTCAATTACTTTTATTCCATACTTTTTTCCTATTGTGTTAATTTCATTGACTTTGCAAGGATTTCCCCCCCAATGAACCATTACGATTGCTTTTGTCTTTTCTGTAATCTTATTTTCAATATCATGTGGATCAATATTTCCTGTTATTGGATCAACATCAGCCCACACTATCTTCGCACCATTTGCAATAATAGGAGTATTGGTCGCAGTACAAGTTATCGGTGTACTAATTACTTCATAATCACTACAAGTATCATAGCCCTTAGGCTCATTAGAATACAAACTCATATGATACGCCAAATGAAGTGCAGAAGTTCCATTGTTAAGGGTTGATACATACGGATTTCCGAAAAAATCTTTTAGTTTTTTCTCAAAAGCTTCAACTTTCGGACCTTCGCCTATCCAGCCGCTATGAATAACATCCAATAAAGGCTTATCTACTTCACTAGCCATATAAACTTTAAATAATGGAATCTTTTTCATTGTTATTACCCCCTAATACAAAATCATCCGTAAATATATTCATTCTATTCATTGCTCTATCTGCCAAAATTCTGGTGAGCGCAAACCGCAACTCTGGCAAGTAATCTATCTGCATCGCCTCACCTTGTACCATCATCTCCCTAAAGACTTTGTATAAATTGTTAACCTCATCTAGCGTACACTGTTCTCTAGGTAATTCTGTGACCACCTTACGTATTATATCAAATTGCAGTCCACTTAATTTAAAGCCACTACCTTTTATTGAATCCCGTTGAAATTCAGCATATCTTTGTGCTCTTTTTTCAGAGTTTTCCCGTCTCTGCACCTGGGTTACTTGTCCTTTATGTATTCTTTTTTTTATGAGAATTTCATCAATTCCCTTAATTGTGCCTTTTTTGGATGCATCCATATAAAATTTCATATCATGTATTCCATAACAATCTTCAAGATATCGTATTTTGTTTTTTATAACGAAATCTCGTTTATACATAACTGTGCAATCTGTAAAACATTTTTTTTGGAATAATTGGTACGCCTTTATCAATTTGGGATTTCTAAGCGGAGGTCCACTACACTGTATATAATCACTATTTTCATCTATTTCAATATCCGCACCACCCAAAACATCTATTTCAGGATGATGTTCAAGATAATCAACTTGAATCTTAAATCTATCCTTTAGAGCAACATCATCATCATCCAAAAGTGCAATATATTTTCCAGTACTTTTTTCTATACCTAAATTTGTGTTATAAGCTATCCCCCTGTTTCTAGTGTTTTGAATGAAATTTATCCTTTCATCGTTAAATGCATTTATAACCTCAACCGTTTTATCGGTAGAACAATCGTCTATTACAAACAACTCCCAGCAAGTATGTGTTTGGTCAATTATTGATTGTATTGCCTCTCCAATAAACCTTTCTCCATTATATGCTGGCATAATAACACTGACTTTTATATCATCATACATACCAATCACCCCAATCACCCCAATATTAATAATCAACACTTCTACAATTTCAAAAAACCATCCAAACGTGTTAAAATAATTTCTTTTACTCTCATAAAACTTTTTTCCTCTTCACTTGTTTTCCAAGTTCCACTTTCCCAATGAATAGATACTGTTTTATCAGAATAAAAGTCAGGTAATCCCTCTATTGTTTTAGGTGACATAACTTCACAAGGATATAAAACTACGCCCCCTTTCTTTTGATAATAATTTTCGATTTTAAATCCGTATTTTTTCATAACCGGATTAACAACTATGTTAAATGGTTTCTTTTCGGGCCTACCACTTGGCAATAAAAAGTGATTTTGGGACAGTGCGACCATCATATCTTTTACGACTGTACTTCCAGCAATAGCCCCAAAACCGCAACCTATATTTATTCTATCAGTACATCCCATATTAAAAAAAGCTT
Source organism: Pseudoselenomonas ruminantium (assembly GCF_900142515.1). Taxonomy (GTDB): domain Bacteria; phylum Bacillota; class Negativicutes; order Selenomonadales; family Selenomonadaceae; genus Selenomonas_A; species Selenomonas_A ruminantium_D. The sequence goes on from NZ_FRBC01000013.1 coordinate 11,239, forward strand.
CATCATTTAAAAGTTTATCAAAACTAGCTATACATTCTACATCAGTATCAAGATATATACCTCCATGTTCAAAAACAATATCTAATCTCGCATAATTACTGGCAAAACTGTAGCACTTACTTTCATAAGCCTCTCTTACATAATCGCATTTCAAAAAATCATAATTACTTTCATTCCAACATATAATTTTGTAATCTGGATTATACTTTTTCCAGGTCTCAATATTGTCTTTAAATTCTTGAGGTAAAGGATTACCACCAATCCAGATATAATGGATTTTTTTAGGAATAATATGCTTACCATCAGAAAAAGAATAATTAGGAATATTTTCCTTAGTAGAACGAATAATAATTTGAAGAAAGCATTCCAAGCCATCTAATTCAGAATTTTTATCTAAATCAGCTACTATATCAGGACCATAAAATGATGAAGTGATCATCAGCAAGCTATTATCTACACCATACTTTGTCATATGCTGCAAAAGTAAATCCTTGCCTCCGATAAAAACCTCTTTATTATTATGCTGAATACTCTTCCCCCACAATCTCCTATTATTATCCAAAATTAGTTGTACATCTTGTCCCTCAAAATAAATATCCAAACAGCTTTCCAGTGCGCGACCTGCTCCCCATATATATATTTTTTTACCTCGGGCATATTTTCTAAATTCAACTGATCCAAAATTTTTTATACTTAACATATATCATAATCCCTCAACTTGATAACCTTTCACTTATATACGCCATTAATTTTAACAAAAAACTAAATCATCTTCGCTTTATTTCTTTGTCTACTTATTTATCACGACTATTTCTTTTTCCGTACAACATCTTATTTTACATATCTTGAGACATAGCACATCATTCAATATGTAATCATTCAACCGAGAATTATAAATATATTTGCAAGTACACAAACCTTTGCGTAAATATGCCCTTCCTACCAAAAGGCCACTATACTTTCCTCCCTCCATCCTAATTTTTTTAATTGCTTAACTATAGTATCTTCAGAATCTCTTATTGCAATGATAATCAAGACATTGTCATTAATAGATATACTCGCAGGCTGTTTAATCGGAACCCCCTGATAGTTATCTCCCCATTTATTTTTATCATTATCCAAAAAAGTATGTACTTTTATACCATTGTCTTTTAAAAATACGTATGCCCTCTTCCCTCTTGCTCCACCACCAAAAATCATACATAATTTATCGCAACATTGCTGGAGTAAATATTTTTTTTTACGTTCTTTATCATTATATTTAACCTTTACGTAATCTCTATACGATTCCAAAGAATGTATCGAGAGCAATAAAGCCCCCCACCATTCTTTTGGAAAAACACGTTCTGAAATCATATTTTTTTCTATAAACCTTCTTATCACCAGCCTAATTTTTTTATAGTAATCTATCCATGATGTATTAGTTATATCAAACCTTGTATTAACCAAAGACCGTTCCAATTCTGTTATAAATACATACGATATTCTATTTGCCACGTAATTCCGATACAATTTCCACTCTAATTTCCTTGATAATTCACTCATATGAAATAAAAACTCATATTCTTGATATATATTACGTAGCCAACTTGATTGATTTGATGACGACTCCATCCGGTCAGTACGATAATAATATAGCATAGCATCACTATATACTACACGCTTTGCCAAAAGATGTACCTGTTGTATAAATCCAATATCCTGATATGCCGCGCCTAGAGATTCATTCATAACTATGTTATTTTTAAGTAAAAATTCACGTTTATAAATTGCCCCCCACAAATATGAATCATATAAATGGATGTAGTTAGGTAAAGTATCATTACTCAAGCACATATGATATAGTTTATGTTCTTCATCATCAAATAAATGATTATCATAAAATACTTTTTCTCCACATTCATCGACCCAAAAGCCTTTATTATCAGCTTTATAAACATCTGCTCCGAATTTCTCAGCCTGACCATATAAATACGATAGCATTGAAGGATGTGTATAATCATCTGTTTCAACAATACTTATATATTTCCCAACAGCCTCACGAATACCACAATTAACTTGGTATCCATAACTTTTAATAGGTGAGTTAATAATTCTAATTCGTTTATCATTTTTTGCACATTCAAAAAGAATTTCTCGTGTTCCATCTGTCGAACCAGCATCGATACATATTATTTCAATATTCTTCATATCTTGATCGATTACAGACTTAATACATTCATAAATATAATCTGCAACATTAAATGACGGCATTACAACACTAACACTAATATTGGCCATATCCATCCTCACTCTTTTTCTATAAAGCACAACAGTCATCAATTGTAACAGATAATTCTTTTGTCAAATCACGACTAAAAATCTCCATACCAATTTACTCTACTTATATTTATTGTTTGAAATACAATTCATTTACTAAATCATCCTTATCTTTATTTTCAAAAACACACCATTAGGTAACATTCGAAATAAACTACTCCAAGAGCCTTACATACCGTTTCCCCGCCCCCCACATTCACTTCAAACATATATCAGTAATACTTAAATATTGTGAAAGAAATTAAATGAAATTTCGCAGAAGAAATGAACAGTTACAAATAAGTCATGTGTTTTTTAACTCATTTTCTATTTCTCTTATCATTTCTATTTCTTTTTGTTTATAATATCGAGGTAAATCTTCTTCTTGTATGAACACATTACCGCCTATACCTTCAATAGAATAAAAGCTCCCATTACCACGATAAACATCCGCATATAAGTACTTCTCCCCAAAATATTTAGCAAGCGTTAATCTGTGCATACCATCTATCAAGTTATTATTTTCAAATACTTTTATATTACAATCTTGACAAAAGCCTTTTTCTTGACATTCTTCAATCTTTCTACGAAAAATCTCCCACCTTTTCTTTGCTGTATCCCCTGTAGTATAATGGCTAGTCATTTTTATATATAAACTACCATCATATATATGATCTCGACAATACTCCTTTATTGTCAAATAATATATCGCTGCAGCGTATGATTTTGATAAATTATCAATTAAGTCTTTTATCGTCACTTTCCTATTTCTCTCTATTGGTGCTCCCAACTCTAATTCTATCAGATAAGGATATATCCATACATAGTTAGAAACCCCTATGCTCTCCAGCACTTTTCTCATTTCTGTTGCAACCGATTCATGCGCAGCAATAAAGACGAAGCTATTCTTAGATATTTCATATATAGATTTTAATCCATCTTTTCTCGAATTGCTATTCTCTTCCAAGTTTGTTACAACAACTGAAGAAATCTGATTTTTACAGTTCATTCGTTCAATTTGTTTTATAAAGCGCTTCCCAATGAATCCATTTCCATAAATCACATATTCCTTTGTTTTTATTAAATTTATAACATCTTTTATTTGGATTGTATCTTGTATGTCATACATATGCTAACAACCCCCATTTAAATACCAGATTCAAATCTTCTCAAAATATCCTCAGCCCATGGATACAACAAATCCGCTCCATTAGTAATATCATTAGCTAGCACACAGTCTTTACAAACCGGATGATTAAAACGTTTTCCTTGCAACTGTATTTTTAGAAACCCAATTCGCTTAATGCCATTCCACAACTCCACCAATCCCTGCTCCATAATATTGCCATAACGTATATCATGAGACTGATCACAGCAATTCGCCGTTACTTCACCATTGGCGGTTACACGCAAACGATAAACCGGACGATGACATACTTTGTGGATTTCATTTTGCACTACATTACCACGACCATTCATTGCATTATCCAATATCGTCTGATCAAGGCTAGCGTAATCAACATCATGATAAATAGGCAAAATATGTTCCACAAACAAACTATCTGCTATATTTCCAAACATTTCTCAAATCTTTTTTCCCCATCTGGGATATCCTTCAAAGCAACATCTGCGATTTTCATGCGAATCTTACACTTCCCCCTATGTTCGTACAGGTAACAAAGGTTATTCAAGAATTTCTCGAATCTAACATTCACACCACACATCTCATCATACATTTCCGCACTTAGCCCCTGCAAGGATATACGAATAGTATCCACACCTGCCACCATCAACGCATCTACACGCTTTGGCGTAAAAAGCAAACCATTAGTGGTAAAATTGATTTTCTCCGCTATTTCTTCCTGTCGAATAATGGCAATCATTTCCTCCAAATGCGGATTACAAAGAGGCTCACCAAAGGAATAGGTCTCTATAAGCCGAATTTTCCTAGGAAAACGATGAATTTCCTCGATCACTTTTTAAAAAAGATCCATAGTCATATTGCCTTCATAAACACCATGGTCGTTTCTTGAGTGGGCGCAATAGACACATCTCGCATTGCAAAGTGAGGACACCTCTATGCCAATGTTATATGGTGTATCTAAGGGAATAACATCTTTAAGCGCCGTTCTATTTTCTTCTCTCCAATATCTACGCTCTGCCATAAATATATCTCCCATTAGTTGCTTTCACTGTACAGCGTTAATCGATTCATCAATAAAACATCTAGCTACTTCAATATACTATTCTTTTTTGAAATAAAATCCAAAATACTAAAACCAATTTACTAACGCCTAATCCATGTATATCACTTAATTTATTAATATTATATTTATATAAACCAGTCCATATCTAATAAGTCCATAAACCGCTCTAAGCTGAATAGTAAGAGCTTCTGCTCTCCTGTCAGCCCCTCTGCGCATTTTGGTAAGAATTCCCCTCTATGCGACCCTTTCCAATCTTTCATCCATGCATCTGCCGGACGGGACATGAGGAGTTTTTCTGGGACTTCCATATTTGGGTAGCGCATCCGGAATAGTTCACGGATTAGGTATTTGCTGTCACCGCTTCTAACTCTTACGAGGTCAAGCATCTCTTCTATTTATATACTGTAACTGAGGCTATGAATAACTGATAAAATACAAATTTATATATGAAATATATATTTTTATCAATCCATAATCTCTATTATATATTCTTTCCCATCTTCGCTTATTGAGCATTCCACCAATCTAGCACAAAGGTTGTCACTCGTTCCGAACTCTTTGATTCTCGCTTTAATATAAACCATTTCTTCTTTATTTTCTCCGACTAATTCACGCCACGCATCTATAAACAGCTTAGATGAAACACCTAAATTATCAGAAGTTATTTCATATCTTTTTTCTTTATTTTCAACTTCATGTTTATAAATTTCATATAACATCCGCTCAGCTAAATTACTTAATTTCATAGTCATCATCTCTATTACACAAAATCATATTTTGCTTATCATTAGGTAGATTTTCCCTTATTAAATAATCTTATTTAAAATTCAAGTTAATGATTCTAAATAAATATATTCTGTTATATCCGTCTTCACTGCTATAGCATCGCTACTTAAATCACCTTTAATTTTTTGTATCATTAAACCGATATCTTTAGTTTCTACCCCCATTCCACTTAATGGCTCATAGATCTGTATTCTCATTATGAAATCCTTAATTATTTTTTTTACATCATTCGCATCTTTAGGCTTATTCAACTCTAATAATTCAAACAAACGAATAATCTTTTCACTACATACCTTATATTCTTCTTTCATCCAACTTGGATATAATGCAGCCAATCCTGCCGCATGACTTGTGCCCGTCAAAGCTCCTATGGGATATTGCATTCTATGTGGCAGGCAGTTCCCTACATTATACAGATTCATGCCCATCAACATACTGGCATAACTCATTTTTTCTCTAGCTTCATGATCATCCAGATTTTCATTAAGCTTACGAAGATTTTCGCCTATAATTTTTATTGCCTGCAAGGACAGGTTTTCGCTGTGCCTATTTGCCTTTAGGCTGATATAGCTTTCTATCGCATGGGCCAATGCATCAAAACCGGTTTCCATTGTTAATTGCTTTGGCATACTCCAAGTAAAGGCAGCATCCACTATGGCTACTTTAGGTGCCTGACTTTTTCCTCTTATACCGCTTTTAATTGCCAAATTTTTATCGGAAAGGATTGCACCTTTACTAAGCTCACTGCCAGTTCCTGCTGTTGTAGGCATGGCGATTATAGGCAACAGATTCTCTGGTGCTGGTATTCCTTTAACCAAATAATCACTAAGGCTTATGTCACTAGCTGCCGCTACTGCAGCACCTTTTGCCAGGTCAATAGCACTGCCGCCACCGAACCCCACAATCAAGTTAAGCTTGTTTTCCCGGACAATCCTGCCAGCTTCCTCGGCTTCACATATTTCCGGATTAGAGCCATGACCACCATAAGTAGTAACCATAGCACAACCGTTTTCTTCCAATAATCCCTTGACCTTGTCTAATGTCCCATTATCCTGCAAGGTATGTCCTGTAAAAACCAGTAAGGCTCGACGATTAAAAAGTATTTCCTTTTCCTTGCTTAATGCCTCTGCACATATATTAGTACCAAAATGTATGCGTGTAGGGACTTCCCATGTAAAGTTCATCTTATCTGTCACCCTCTAACATCAGCATTTTTTCCTCTGCTTTTTGCTTAACTGCCATATATATGCATTGCTGAACTCTGACTGGCTGAAATCCATTTTTTTCCATCCAGCCCTTGCTTGCCGCCTCTTGATATCCCTGATGCGCAGCCAGTTTTAGTTCCGTCGATATGTTTATCTTACGAACACCGTCAATACTTGCCAGTTTTTTTACATCCTGTCCCGTTAAGCCACTAGCACCATGTACTACAAAAGGTTTTCCCGATTTTTTTACTGCATACTCTACTAACTCATAATGAAGCTGCGGCTTGGTTTTATAATTTCCATGTGCATTGCCAAAGGATACTGCCAAGGCATCAAAATGCGCTTTTTTTATAAATTCATCTATATCTGCCTGCGAAGCAATCTTACTTTCAATCGCTTCAATATCATCCTCTGCCCCTTGTAATACGCCAACTTCAGCTTCTATATATGTAGGATACTTTTTTATATTTACATAATCATTTAAACGATTCACTGCCTCAATATTTTGAGACAGTCCCATCTGCGACATATCAAGCATCACAGAATCCCAACCTTTATCCACAGCATCTCTAACCAGTTCTTCATTTCGACAATGATCCAAATTAAGCCATGCGGTAATGCCTAATCTTTTTGCATAGCTGGTTACAAAACGCCTTAATTCACACGGTGGCAGACTTTGGTATATATTGGTAGATGTCTGCAGAATAACATTTTCCCCCACATTTTTCGCAGCATCCATCACTGCTTGTGCAGAAGAAAAATCCCAAATATTAAATGCAAAGTGAACGCTAGTCCCATCATACATTTTTTCAAGCATCTTTATGTTTCTCCGCTATCTGCCATAATGTATCCGGCAAATTATCTTGTACATATTGGTAATCTTCAGCAAAATCTACTTCACCCCAGAAGCGATTATGTGTCGGCATAGCTGACACATAGTATTTGCCTTCATGAATCACTTCCTGAATTGCGCCTTCAAAGTACGATTTCAAGCAACCATCACGCATCAGCTTTTTACTGGCACTCTTGATTGCCGGCATGACCTTGCTGCTTAACTTTGCCATACCGATAAATTCCCCTTCCGAATCTTCCTCTACTATTTCTTTACTGACCTTGATGATCTGCCCAGCCCTAGTTGTCACTTTCATTGCCTCTCTATCGCATGGCTTAAAATCCACTGGCATTACAATGTCACCCTTGCCCTGTATCATATCCTGGAAAATCCCTGTATCACAAAGAGTATCTGCATGAAGATAAATCGTATCTTCATCGGATAGTTTATCCTGTGCCATAAAGAATGAACCAAGTACATTGCAATATTCATAAAAAGGATTATATATACAAGTTACTCCTGCATGCGTTTGGGCTAGTTCTTCATAAAGGCCTGCTTTATACCCTGTAACAATCTTTATATCTTTAATTCCGTATTCACGCAACAAAGCTACGTTATAATCTATCAGCCTGTATCCTCTAGCCTTCAAAAATGCCTTGGGTATATCATCTGTTAAATTTCCTAACCTGCTGCCCCTGCCTGCTGCCATTATAATTGCCTGCACCTTTGATTCCCCCATTAAAGGTTTTCTATCTTTACTTCCCTATTATTGCGAATTGCTTCCAGCATTTGAATTCTTTTCTTATATTGCGGTTTTAACACTTCATAAGTCGACTTATACAAATTGTAAATATACCTGTACTTGCGATGATTATCCATATCCGGCTTTATAATCATACGCACCTTAACAAAATCATTCGCTGCCTCACGTACATTTTGGAAATGGCCTAAACCTATCAACGCCAACATTGCAGCCCCTGTAGATGTGGTTTCAAATTCGCTCAATACGAGTACATCAAGACCTAATATATCGGCTTTAATCTGTGCAATAAGGTTCAGCCTGGCTAATCCGCCTGAAAATCTAATCCTTTTCACCTCAATACCAGTATCTTCTATAGCTGATTTCATATCCATATCAATAAAACCCGTACTTTCAAAAACAGCTCTGGTCATATCCTTACGCGTATGCATTCTTTCCAGCCCAAAGAAAACACCTCTAGCCTCATCGTTCCATATAGGAGCCCTCTCACCAAGCAGATAAGGCAGAAAAATAAGTCCATTCGCACCAATCTCCGATTCAGCAGCTTCTTTTTCCATCACTTCATAAGGATAGGCCTCATTTTGATAATAACACTGTTTAGCCCACTCAATGAGTCCTCCGCCAAGATTGTTAGATCCTCCAACAATACGTGCGCCTTCCGGCTCATAAAGGTTTTCATAAACTTTCGCATTTTGACCAATCGTATTGTTCCTATAACTCATCGTCCGAAATACCGTTACTGTACCGGAAACATCACTGGCTTCGCCTTCCTCTACTGCTCCACTGCCGAAGAATGAACAAATTGCATCATACGATGATACAACAACATCTGCCCTCCTCGAGAGGACAAGTCTTTTAGATAAAGGCTCTGACAAAACTCCGATTTTACTGCCTATATCCACTACTTGAGGAAGAGCATTTAATTCTATCCCCAAAGCTTGCAATAATTTTTCCGGATATTTTCGTGTATCCTGATAATAATGAAATTTACTTGCATCCAATACATCTGTCACTGGACGTCCACACAGCCGATACAATAGATACGCATTGGGCGAAAGAAAATATACTGTTTTACGAAAAACTTTCTCTGCGTGATTCTTTATCCATAAAATTTTGGGTAGCAACAAGCTGGAAGACATCTCTAACCTTGTTTGTTCCCTAACTTCTACAAACCCCGGCATTTTGGAAATGTTTTCGGCTTCCTCCTGTGCTCTCTTATCAGACACCATCATGACAGGCAGTAATGGTTTTCCATCCTTGTCCAAACAAACCAGGCAAGACGCTGATGAAGTAACCGTGATTGCTGCCAAATGGGTAATTCTGGCATCATGTATTGATTTTTGCATGACAGCTACAGCCTTTTCCCACCACTCGGAAGCATCCTGTTCCACACACTTTTCGTTAATAGCGGAAGTCAAGGGCAAGGCAGCTTGAGCAATCTTTCTTCCATCTTCGCCAAAAATGATACTTCTTATGCTTTTCATCCCCATATTCAGCACCAAAACTGCCTTCATTCTGTCTCACCTACTTCCCATGTGTAATTCAATAATATCTGCTACACGCTTTGAAGCGTTGCCATCTTCCAAAATTTCCAAGTCTGATAAAAATTTAGAAACGTCCTTTTCATATAACTCTGCATTAAACTGCGAAATAGCACTAAACAGCGCATCATCATTCTTTGCCTTGATAAATGGCAAATCTTCCAAATTCCACATCAGACCGCCACGTTCAGCAATATATTCACGAAGATCATCCACATACAGAAAAACAGGCAAATGCATATAAGCTGCATCAAAACTCATTGCCGAATAATCGGTAAGCAAGATATCACAAGCCCCTAATACCTCGCTCATATCATCTTCCTTACTGGCATCGATAATAAAACTGCTCTTTTCTGATATACTAGCTTCAATATGCCGAGCTGTCAGCTGCGGATGCAGGCGTAACACAATAGTCCAATTACCGCCAAATTTCTTTATCAAGGAGTCCTTTAATCTAAAAAAATCAGGCATTTTATTTTGCTTATCCACGCTTCTTTTTGTTCCCTGACTTCCATTTCTAAACGTAGGAGCATAAAGCAGTAATTTACTATCCGCAGATAGGCCATATTTCGTTCTAAATTTCTCCCTGCATGCTTGTCGATCTTTCAACAGTACATCTACTCTAGGCGACCCCGTTCTGCAAGTTTGCCCAGTATATACCACGTTTCTTGGCGCATTTTTCTCCATCCATGGCGAATTGGTAATAAGAATATTCACCATGTTGGAATCGTGGCAACTCACCAAATTGGCAATCTTCGAAAAAGATGCTCCTCTATCAAGACCTGTTGGTTTAATATGCAAGCTCGCGTGCCATGTCTGCAAGTAAAACTGCCCCGGTCTTTTCCGGCATTCCAGCTGCTTGCGGCTGTTATCTACCCAAACGGCTGCTGTAGAAAGTTCATAGGCCCGATTTTTCAGGGTATTTTTCACTTTGCGGATGCCTGCCGGAAATTCCTTGCTCATGTCATCCACGAGCCATACAAGATCTAAATTCTGTCTGCGCCGCAACAGTTCCAGAGCAATATATTTCGGATTGCAGGAAAATCCTGTTGTGCCTTCAATCGTGGTAAAGACAATTTTCTTAGGGTTGATAGGATATTTACGGCAGTAGTAAAATTCCCGTGCCTGTTTTCTGGCCTGCCGCAAGCGGCGGCGTATGTAGCGATCTTCTTTTGTCAAGTGCATGGTGAATCATCCTTCTACAGCTTTTCTTCCTCTGTCTGGGCAATCTGTAATAAATGCATCTATTCCCATAGCGATAAGTTCTCTTATTCTTTCCGGTCTGTTCACAGCCCATGTATTGACCTTTACTCCCCAGTCATGCCATTTTTTTACGTTTTCTGCTGTTACCAGTTGTTCCCACGGGTGAATGGCTATGGCTTGCAGGGCCTCGATATCTTCCTGCAGGACAAAATCTGTGCTGCAGAGAATGGCAATTTGCGCGTCCTTGTCACACTGCCGGAGTTTTTTTAGGGAGGCATAGCCAAATGATGAGTAGATTACCCGGTCATTGAGGCCGTATTCCTTAACCAGTTTGCTTGCAGCTTCTTCCAAGCCCGGGTAGTCGTAGTTGCTGGTCTTTAGCTCGATATTCAGCTGGAAGTCTTTGTCTTGCATAAAATCCAGCACTTCCCGCAAGGTGGGGATTTCCACAAAGCCGAATTCCGAGTGAACGCTGCAGAAGTTGAATTGCTTCAGTTCCTTTAGCGTGTATGCCCGGACGGCGCCAACGCCGTTACTGGTTCTATCGATGGTTTCATCATGGCAGATGACGATTTCGCCGTCTTTGGAGAACTGTACATCCAGTTCTATGCCATCCGCGCCCATTTCGATGGCCTTTTCAAAGGCCATCATGGTGTTTTCCGGAGCGTACTGCTTATCCCAGCCACCGGCCCCTCTATGTGCCCATATTTTTACGTCAGACAATGACCATCCCCTCCTTTATTGGAGTATTCTTTCGCCACTCCAGAAATTTTTCCATAATTTCGGCACAGGCGATGGATTCATTGCGAGTCAGTTTGAAATCGCCCCGGGGATTACCATTGATAGCAGAAATGAAATCACTAAGTTCGTAGCGCAGACCGTCACCTAAATATTTGGTAAAAAACTTTTCGTTTTGGTTGAAATCCTCGTAACAAATTTCAAATTCTGTGGTTTTCCACCATGGAGCTGCCACCATAATATAGCCTTTGGTGCCAGAGATAAGCAGGTGTCCGTCGGATTTGACCTTCAAGCCTGTTTTTGCGGTGGCCATGCTGTGCTGATAATTGAAATATACCTTGGTATACAGGTCAATGCCATTGCCAGCCTTGAAGCATTCGAAGCGGATATCCGTATAGTTGCTGCCCAAAAGCTTGATTATGGGCAGCAACGTGTAACTGCCATATTCGGTGAAGCAACCACCATATTCTGCATCGGTCATTTCACGGAAAGAATCGTTGGGAAATATCCTCGTAAAACAGGACTCTACATCGCGAATTTCGCCAATAACACCGCTTTGCACCATAGACAGGAGCCGGATGAATCCAGGTGTATAGGCAGTTTTAATCGCCTCCATCAAGATCAAGCCCTTTTCCTTGGCTAGATTGAAGAGTTCCTCCGCTTGCGCTTTTTGAAGGGCCATCGGTTTCTCACAAAGCACATGCTTGCCGTGTTCCAAGGCCCGCTTAGTGTACTCATAGTGATATTGATGAGGCGTGCAGATATCCACGGCATCCACATGCTGGTAAAATTCTTCCTCATTATCGGTGAAGAATTCCAAATCCTGCTGATGAGCAAATTTCTCAGCGCTTTCCCGACGAGGATTGTAAACGCCGGTCAGTTCCATACCGCTGACAAAGTGAGATTCGGGTATAAAGCGTTTGGCAATGCGGCCATTGCCGATAAGTCCTATGCGGACGATTTTGTGGTTGCTGGCACGTTTCAATGTGGAGGATATCCCCCGTGTTCGTTCCAGATATCTTACCTCGCAGAAATCTTTGAGGTAATCGAATTTTCCTTCCCAATCGGATCCCAAAACGAAGATATCTACACCGTATTTTTGAATATCTTCCACCTTTTGGCCGATATGGTCTTCCACGATAACTTCATCGGCAAAGCCAGTTTTTTTGACATTTTCAACACGGGTCATAAGGCTGTCCACTACATTGAGCTTGCCACGAGCCTGGTCGAAGCTTTCGGTAGTAACCCCCACGATTAAGTAATCGCCCAATGCTTTAGCTCTCTCCAGCAAGCGGTAGTGACCTTCGTGGAACAAATCGTATGTACCGTAGGTAATAACTTTCTTCAAGGGTCATTGCCTCCTTTGCGACTTAGCTGCTCACAGGCAAAGAGATGGATTTTCTCCCCGGCTGAGCCGTCATTATTGGCGGCGATTTCGCCAAAGGCCTTTAAATTTTCCTTATAATCAAAATCATGTCCGTGAATTTCACCTTTGATAAAACCATCAAGTGTATTAAAGACGTCCTCACAGCAGCCATAGCGCAGCCATGGTGACAAGCGGGCAAATCCTGCGGAAATCTGATCAATTGCTTCACCACTGAATTCGATATTGATCCGCTTCGCTTTGCCAGTAGCTAATTCTATGGCATATATACATCTTTCCGGAGTGTACAGATAGTGCCATATCCCCGGGCTTGCCTCTTGGAGGAAATATCCAGGATAATTGGTGCTGTAATACCCCCCAAAAATCTGCTTTGTTTCCGGGATATCCAACTGCCAGCTGATTATTTCCCCTGTGGCCTTATTTAGGCGCAGGAACTGATTACCCCAAGCGGGTGAAAGATACAGAAATTGTTCCGTAATAGCGGCGTTGCTGAAGGGAAAGTCTTCACAAGGAACGCCATTGACAATATTGCAACAAACAAAATCAGCAGGAAATTCTGTATATTCCTGCAATATATTGCTCTTAGGCTGCCAGCGCAGGATACATTTTCCAATCATGGGCAGGAGCCATATATCTTCGCCATCCGGCAGCATGGTCATACAACCTTGCTGCTGATGTTTTGGCAACTCTGCTATGGTATTTTCCAAAGTCTCGCAGTCAATCATCAGCACCTGCCTGCCGTTGGCCGCCACAGTCAATAACTTCCCTCGCCAAATGCAGGCACCGCCCCGCCGCCAGCAAGTCTGTACACGGCTGAGGAATGCCTCCATATTGCCTTCCACATAAGCCACATTATCCGTAACGGTATCATAGCGGACAATGGCGGGATATAATGTGGGCAACAGGAATAGATATCTGCCAGCCTGCAATGCGCCAGCAAAAGCTTCTGGTTTGCTGATAAATTCTTTCAGTTGAATACGACGTTCCAATTTCTTTTCTGCCTTATCCAGTACCAGAATTTCCTGTGCATTATGGGGCGTTATGTAGACTTTATCTCCTATAGAAAAAGCTTGCCAATAATAGCCGCTGCCAATATATTCATGCAACTCCCCTGCATATTCATATTTGTAATCATCATTAGCACTGTAAAAAAGCCTGTTTGAGCCTAAAACCATCCATGAAAGAATCTGCGGTGACATTGTACAGGAAATAAATGAGCTGTCCAGGATCATTGAATGCCAATCTTCAGGCTTTGGCAAACTATGCAAGGTATTATTGAACAAGAATAACGGCTTGCCAGCCACGCCAAACAGCGCTGTAACACTTGTCCCGCTATCACCGAGATAAACATCACTGTAAGCAATAGACGGCTCAATCTCTGGCGTATCGTCATAGATACCCAGATCATGCTCAATAAAGTAATCCCGCAGGGCCTCATACTCAGCCACAAAAGGCTTCCTTATGGAATCCAACGTGGCCATGGTCAGCGGGTGAGGGCGCCAAAGCAGGCATACTTCCGGGTGCTGGGCGAAGGTGCGGAACACATAGCGCATCTTTTGGAAAAATACTGCTGTGTTTTCCAGCATGCCAGCCAGGCTGGTGTTGTAGAAATACACCTTTTTCCCGGCCATTTTCTCCTGCCAGTCCTTCGGGATTGGCGGGGGATTCTTGCACATGTTAATTACTTTGTCAGCTTTGGGCGAGCCAAGGCCCACGATTTTGCTCAAGGGCACCCGTTTATCAAAGAAATGCCGCAGGCTCTCGGACTGCACGACAATGTAATCGGCATGTTCGTAAACCGGGCACATAGCTTGGCCTTCGCCCATGGCGCCCGAGGTAATATAATATGGTATATATACTAAAAGTTTGCAAAAAGATTTCAACTTATCGGAATAATAAGCTGGGTCTATGCTGGTTACATAGTTGGCATAGTCATAGGGATTATGAATGTAGATAATATCCGGGCACACCGCCTGCAAATCCACTTGTCGATAGTCGGTGATAGGAATGTCCTTGGGGAACTGGCCCCCCTCGTAGTGCATTGTGCCCAAAGAGGTATCCGGATTCCGATCATAGTAAGGTATCGGCATCACATAGGGTTCACAGGCCGGGTCGTCTTTAGCAGCCAGATAGACGCTTTCCAGACTATCCCACATGGAAGATTTATAAGGGAGGAAGTAGATGACTGTCTTGCGGCCCGATTCTTCCTGCAAGGTCTTTGCCAAAGCCTGCAGCTGTGGCAGGATGGACTGCACTATATTCATTTGCTGAGGCTGGTCCCATTTCGTTTGCGATAAGACCATCTGCACATCGCCCAACATTTCAGCCAGGTCTTTTTGGATGTCGCGCTCCACTTTGCTCCCCTCCCCACGATAAACATTCACTTGCTATTGTTTATAGATATTCCACAAAAGTTTCTTTTATCCTCTATATTTATCGATAGATTCGCTTATTCCTTAAGATTTGTCATAAAATCCGTTTTATTTGCCTTTGGTGTCGTGGTCGGACGGCCTAGGTCTTTGCGGGCACCAATGGCGGATTGGGCAATCAGAATGCGTAATCCATGATCTTTTGTCATCGCAACCAGAGATTTTTTCAGTTCGTCCATGGTGGTGGCAGTGTAGATATGGTCGTAGCCGCAGCCTTGGGCGATTTGAGCGAAATCGATATTCTTTGCCGCTGTTGGCATGCCGCCTACGGATTCGTGGGCGTGGTTGTCGATAATGACGTGGATAAGATTTTTGGGATGCACACTGCCGATAACGGCCATGGCGCCCATATGCATCAGGGTGGCACCGTCGCCATCGATGCACCAGATTGTCTGCCCGGGCTTTTGCAGGGCAATGCCTAAGGCAATGGATGAGCTATGGCCCATGGAGCCTACGGTCAGGAAGTCATGGGCGTGCCCCTGCCCTTTTGCTTCGCGATACTCAAAAAGTTCCCGGCTAGCTTTGCCAGTGGTGGAGATGATGGGACTGTTGCCTGCGGCGTCGGCAATAGCCTGAATGATCTCCTCCCGAGTCAGGAAATTTTCGTTGGCGTGCTTTACTTTTTCTGCATTCTCCAAGGCATCCTTGCGGATGACCAAAGCGGCCTGCCTGCCTGCATGGATGGCCTGCCACAAAGACTGCATCTGGACTTGCAATTCTGCGGCGGTCATTTCCTTGTCTACCACTACATAGGGCATGCCCATCGTTTCCAACAGGCTCAAAGTAACTTTTCCCTGATGGACATGCTGAGGCTCATCATGGATGCCAGGTTCGCCACGCCAGCCGATGATGAACAAGGACGGTATGGCATAAACGTCCTCGCTAAGCAAAGACAGCAGCGGATTGATGATATTGCCTTCGCCGCTGTTTTGCAGATAAATGACAGGGATTTTGCCCGTGGCCAGATGATAGCCGGCCCCTATCGCAACAGCATTACCTTCATTGGCAGCAACGATATGGTGTTTAGGATCTAAGCCGTATTGCATATAGATATAGTCACACAGCGGGCGCAATAGGGAATCCGGGACACCTGTGTAGAAATCAGCGTTTAGAAGTTTTGTGAATTCCTGTATTTGCATCGGTTATTCTCCCTCGTATTCAAAAAATCATTGGAAAGCGTTGTTTTTCTTTTTCAGCGCGGTGATCAGGCTGGCCGATGCGTTAGCATGCTGCGCATAGTAAAGCTCATCGGGTGGCAAATTCGTATAGTCATAATGCCATGGAAGATGCCATGCCATCAATTTACCTGTGGTGCGGGCAGCTACATATAAATGGTAGTGACGATAATTGCGGTAAAGGGCAAAGGTCGTATCCACCGGGCTAAAATAAAGATTTGGTTCCATTTCATGGATATAGTAACGCCGTTCCACGTTCAGTACCTCTTCTGCATTATCGCAGGTAATGCCATCGGTCTTCAGTCCCAGTCCCACCTTTTTCAGGAGCGGATAACGCCAGAGAATATCCATAAACTGCTGCAGGAAATCCTTGGGGCATTCAGCCACTGGCATGACATCTGAATCGGTATAAACATAAGGGCTTTCCACTGACAGACTTTCCAGTATGCCGCTTTTCCACAGTGCCGTATGGCCAAAATTTCTCCCTAATCGCAAAACCTGCACCGCCGATTCCCGTATCTCCAGCTGACGATAGTATTCCAGCAGCGGCGGATAAGATGAGTCATTGTCCAGAATATAGATATTCCGATACCCCGCTTCTACCAGCCAGTTTACCAACTTCTGCAGGCAGCTCAGGCGATTGAAATTGTTGATAAAAATGGGAATTGTCCATATATCCACCTCAGCCGGTAAGGCCAATGTTTGCACAAAAGGACTGTCCTGCCATTTCAGGCATATTTTATCCGCAGGGAGCAATACCGTGCCGGTAATTTTATACTCCAAAATACTGGTATTATCCTTTACTTCCTGAAAATTCGCATGTCCTTGGAGGGCCGTAATATATTCATCCACTGTTTCCGGATATCTGCCTAGATAATAAAGTGTATTCCCCCTATAAAAATGAGCAATTTCATCCTCAGGCACTGCGGAAATATAGGTATGGAAATCGCCTTCCGCTTTTTCATAATCCTGCAATCCATACCACGCAAGCCCTCGATAAAAATAAAGATGCGGATATGATGAAAAGATGATATCGCTGAAGCTATCGTAAATCAAAAGGCTGCGGAGTGCCTCCCGCCAATCATGATTTTGCAGGGCGATAAGCGCCCGCAAAAAGTAACGATTCAACTCATCTGTGGAAGTCTGCGGAAGAGGAAGGTTCCGCTCTTCCATCATCCGCAAACAGGCTTCCACGCCCAGATCAGCAATCTGCTGAATTTTTGTCTGTGAATGCAACGCATCCTCACTTTGATAAAAAGGAACTTCTTTCAGATCATTCAGCGTCTGCATGATTTCTGCCGGACTGCAGGCAGGATTATAAAAAGCAGGCAAAGAAAAATGTTTCTCGGCGTATCGATTGAGAAAATCTCCTGCCAGCGAAAAGTGTTCCCGCTCCCCCGTATTCAGTATCCTGACAATCTCATTCCACATAATTTCCCCCTGAGTATGGAACAGCATTTATGCACGCAAAGCCTGTTGAAATACCGCAAAGAAAGCCTTGATATCGTCCGCAGTGATGGCTCCTAACACACAGAGTCGGAAGGTTCCCTGATTCTGCATTTTGCCGGGGTAGATGGTAAAGCCGCGCTCGTAGCAATAGTCATGGACTCTGTCGAAGTCCCATTGCGGGGTATCTGGATAGGCTACAGCAGCTACCAGACCGGATTGGATTTCCAAGGGAATCACTTCCCGCAAGCCTAATTCCTGCAGGCCTTTGTGGATTTCGGCCATGGCCGCTTGATGGCGCTGCCATTTAACCTGCTCACCTTCAGCAAAATATTCCTTTAACGCCTGCTGCACGGAATAAATCGTCTGCACCGGCGGAGTAAAGTGCATTTGTCCGTTTTTACGAAAGTAGTCATATTGCAAATAAAGATTGCAATAATAGGAACGGACAGGATAGTCCCTGGACTCTTCAATAATCGCCGTACGTCCGATTACATAGGACAGACCGGTCATGGCCTGTATACCCTTTTGCGCCGAAGCCATGCAGAAATCGATATTCTCCGATTCGATATCTATGGGAAGCATAGCCAGCGTGGAAGTGGTATCTACAATAAAGACAGCCCCGTGATTATGAGCTAAAGCACCGATTTCCCGGATGGGATTCAGAATGCCTGTGCCGGTTTCCTGATGGGTGGTGTAGACCACGGCAATATCCGACTCACGCTCCAGCACATCTGCCACTTTCGCTAAATCCGGCAAGCCATCTACCGGAAAATTCAGGTCGATATAATCCAGCCCATAGGCTTTGGCGATATCCACGGCTCTTGAGGAATAGGCACCATTATTGACGAACAAGATTTTCTTTCCCTGAGGTACCAGGGAATTTACACAGACATCCATGCAGAGGGTCCCTGAACCACAGAAAAGAACTGCAGAATATTCTTTGGGGTCGGCATGGACGATTTTCAGCAGATCATGGGAGATATCGGCCATAATTTGACCGAATTCCTGTTCCCGTGGGCAGATATCCGGCACCACCTGGGCTTGTTTGACCGTGTCTGTGGTAGTGGCGGGGCCGGGGTTCAATAGGATATTTCGCTTCATGTTGACACCTCTCGCTTCCAAAGGGTAAGGCTTTTCGACTTCTTATCGATAAGAACTATCTATAAGCTGCAACTCTGCTAATGTATCGATTTCGATAACGTCTTCCTGTTGACATTGACGCACCCGGATCGTAAATTCTGGCAGATATCGGGACAGAGCAATCTCATCCCAGTACAGCTGGTGGTTGGCAGGATCGGCATAGAGCTCTTTTGCCCGTCGGGCAAGCCGTGCGCCATCTTCAGCTGTCCAATAGGATATCCCCACCATCTGCTGACAATTTTCGCCACCTACGGCCATTTTTCTGATACAACCTGCTTCATCGGTGTAAAAACACCAATCATCAGACTTCTCCTTGGGAATGGCAAGATAATTGCTTTCCTCCTGTTCTGCCGGTATCAATGCCGGATTACTCAGCAACAGATCACTTTCGATGATATAGGCATTCTCCAGATAATCCGCTGCAGCTACAATGGAGGAAATATTATTGGCCTTTTCATAGTCGGGATTATCGATAAATCTTATTTGCGGATAATCCGCTAGCAAACAATCAAATTTTTCACCTAAATAGCCACGCACGATATATATTTCTTCAATGCCTGCCGCCTGCACGGCCTCCAGCAAAGTCAAGATAATCGGCTTGCCATGCACTTTTACCAACGGCTTGGGAAGGATATCGGTCAACGGGGCCATCCGAGTACCTTTACCGGCAGCCAGGAATACTGCTCTTTTTACTTTTAGCATAATACGTTCTTACTCCTTCTGTTCAAACCATTCTGGCCTTGCTGCTTTCATATCCGGCCATTGCGTGCCATTATTGTCAATCTCCTTGCATTCCTGTTGCAGGATATACATAAAATAATCTTTTATCGAGGAACTTTCCACCTTGGCACCATTATCCCGCCGATAGATATCCATCTTCATTTCCGTCAGATCTGCTCTGCCATCTTCATCAATACACCCATATGATGCAGCCTGACACTCATACTCCTCCGTTCTTAGGCAAATCGTATAAGGAGACGGCGGATACATGGACATACTGACTGTATAATCCCGCTTTTGACCGCCCAATACCTCTGGCAGATTACCATCCACTTTATCAAATTCAAAGCCCAGGCATGCACCAATGGCTGGATATAGATCCACTGCACTGGTCAATTCTTCCACCAACCCCAGCTGGGGCACATTATGCCCCCGCATCATGAATGCCGCACTATTCTGATGCTCACTGAGCAGGTAGCCTGAATTCCCATAAATAGGACTGCCATGATCTGAATACAAGGTCAGCAGATATTCGTCTTCTGCATAGTTTTGTTTCAAATAAGCAAGCAAACGCGCTATATTCGTATCACAGTTCTTGATTCCCTGCTCATTCCAATGACGATATATATCCCTTTGCTGCAAGTGCACACTGGTATTCTCTTTTTCATCCCGCAACGAACGCTGCTGCAGATCAAGTTTGACCTGTGTAGCCAAAGGCAACTGATAATTATGCGCTGACCACAGATGCGTATCCGAGGCATGCAAGAAAATAAATTGATCGGTTTCGGAAAAGGCCTCCAAATGATTGATTATCCTCTCTATCCCAACATATAAAGGAGTCCCTCCACAACAGTTCACAATCATCCTGTCGTATCCCCGCATAGTTCCATTATAGCCACCGGCACTATCCCCCATAATATTGACACAATAATACCCCAAATCATGCATCCGTTCCGAAATTGTTTTGACCTCCCTATTCAAGGTATGGTAGACCTTATCATTGAAAATCTGGGAATGCTGAGGGTATAAACCGGTTTCAATCGTTGCCAAAGATGGATAAGTATACTCTGACACAGAATAATGATTGTTGAAAATTATCCCCTGACGAAAGAATTCCATAAGGTTGGGGACCAGTTCATAATCCCGCTCCTGTACAGCCCGCCAGCATAAACCATCCAATAATACGTTGATCACGGCCTTGCAGCGTTTAGGACTATGCTGCAGGCGGATAGGGGCCGTACATAATAACGGCTTTGTAGAAGAAACCTCCGTTGTTTCCTCACACCGGAAGAAACTATTGGCCCACAAGCCTAAATAGGTTGTCGCCGTTCCCTGTTTACAGGAAAAATCAACCTGCTGATGTTCTTCACTGCCTACTAAGCCGATGACTACCGGTACATCCTCAATATCTACTTGGAAAGAATTGCCTCTATCAGCCAGCTTTATAAGGTCATAAGTGAAATCGCCGCCACTGATAAAGGACATTTCCGGACTGTCCTTCATAAAGGATAAAAGTTTTCCTTTATCATCCTGCAATTCTGTCTCAACATAAGCTGCCGAAAACAAATGGTATTCATCGTCAGTGCCTAAAGTCGGCAAAAACTCGCCAGCAAAAATAGCCCGGTCTCCGGTCATCCCCTGCGACGTGATACGCATTCTCGTATAAGCCACAGGTGCATAAATACCACGCCCCATCCCTAAGGACAACGCATTCAACGCTTTATCCAGCCGATCTTGTGGTATATCCAGATTCACAGGCTCATTGTAAAGTTTGTCTGCCTTAGCCGCGAAAAGTGCGGCCATCTCTATATTCCCTGATGCATAATAGCAATCACGCAAAAGACACCACAACGTCCAATTTATCTTCCGTTTGGCATAGGCTTTCAATGCATATTCCAATGCTACTTCATAATTGCCATGAGCTTTCGCATACATTGCATAGAATATATTGCCTTCTGTTTCATTCTCAGGCAAGAGCTGCCAAAATTCGATCAACAACTGCAAAAAATCGTCATCATATTTATTGCCCGCTGCATAATCTAACAAGCTACAGAATATCTCCCTGTTTTTCTTTCGCAGTGCCATATCCATCTGTAAAATCCTCTTTTGTCTCAATCGTCCTTTATTTTTCAGCAAACCAAGCCTTTCTGGCCTGCCGCATTTGCGGCCATTGTGTCCCCCAATTATCTATCATCCGCGTTTCCCTGCGTAAAATATCGCGAAAATACCGCTCTAAGGTCTCTTGCTGAATGGTTTCCCCTGTATCCCGACGGCATATTGAGATTTTCATATCCGCCAGATCCACGCGACCATCTTCATCCGTGATTTCCCGCGACTCTGCCCGGCATTCATATTCGGAAGTACGTATACAGATCATATACGGACTGCGGGGAAATATTGACATGCTGACTACATATTCGCGCTCTTTTCCTCCCAAAACTGCGGGCAAGTTGCCATCAATACCATCACAGGAAAAATCCAGGCACTTCCCCAAGGAAGAATAGATATCCAGAGCACTGGTAAGTTCATACACTGCCCCCACAGACGGTACACCATGCCCACGCATCATAAAAGCAGCCCCAGTCTGATGCTCGCTTAGGATATAATTTTTTTCATCATATATGGGAACGCCATGATCAGAATATACCGAAACCAGGAATTCATCATCATTGTAATTTTCCTCAAGGAAAGCAAAGAGTGTTTCCAACGCCCTGTCGCAATCTTTGATGCCCTGACTATTCCAATGATGATATATAGGGCGGCTGGGCAGATATACACTTGTTCTGGGCTTTTCCTCCTTCATGGAACGCTCTGCCAGCGCAAATGCGGTTTGAGTTGTAAGCGGTAATTGGAATTTATGTGCGCCCCAAGGGTGTGTATCCGCAGCATGCAAGAAAATGAATTGGTCTGTACCGCTAAAAGCCTCTATATGATGAATCGTTCTCTCCACACCCTGATAGACACGATTATCGTAAGCATTGACAATCAACCGGTCATAGCCGCGCATGGTGCCATTATAAACACCCGTACCATCCCCCATGATATTCACACAATAATAGCCCAGCTCGTGCATACGCTCCGAAATACTCAAATATTCTCTATTCAATGAATGGGATGCCTTCGCATTGAATATCTGGGAATGATATGGATAAAGCCCTGTTTCTATTGTAGCCAATGAAGGGAACGTATATTCAGATACAGAATAATGATTGTTGAATATTACCCCTTTGCTGAAAAAGCGCAGGATATTCGGCACAAGTTCAAAATCCTTCTCCTGTACCGCCCGCCAGCAAAAACCATCCAGCAAAATGTTCAGAACCACTTTGCATCTTCGGGCATCATGCTTCAAAAATACTGGTGCCGTGCAAAGCAGGCGATTTTCCGACACCAATGTCGTTGCATCCTCAAGCGCAAAAAAGCTGACCGCCCACTTGCCAAGATAATCCAGTGTACTCTCATTCTTGTTATAAAATTCCACGCGCTGATGTTCCCTGCTGCCCACCAATCCTATCAAAGCCTGTTCTCCGTTCAAATAAACTTCATGCTGTTTTCCACAATCCGCAACTTTTACCAGATCATAAACAAAATCTGCACCGCTGATCATGGCCATATCCGGCACATCTTTGATAAACTCCAGTAAACGCCCTTTATTATCCAGCATTTCCTGTTCCACATAAGCACCTGCGAATAAACGATACTTATCGTCTGGAATCTCCTGCGGCAGAAATTCACCGGCAAAGATTGACTCTTGCGCTTCAATCCCTTTTTCTGTCATACGCATACGCGATGTAGCTACCGGGGCATAATTGCCGACTCCCATTGCCAATGAAAAAATATCCAAGGCTTTCTCCAGTCTGTATCTTGGTATGTCAAACAGCACAGGTTCTTTATAAAACTTATCCGCACACCCTGCATAAAATAACGCTTCTTCCCACTTCCCCAATCCATAGCAGACATCACGTAATATCTGCCATAATCTCCAATTTATCTTCCGTTTGGCATAGGCCTTGTACGCATACTCATAAGCAACAGCATGATTTTTATAATGCAGTGCATATTGGGCATAAAAAATATTGCCTTCTGTTTCATTCTCCGGCAGAAGCTGCCAAAACTCAATCAAGGTCTGCAGATAGTCATCGGTAAACTCGTTTCTGGCAGCATAGGACAACAATCTATGGAACAGTACCTTATTCTTTTCTCTTATTTCCCGTTCCATAAATCGACCCCTCCCTTTGGCTTATAAAGTATCAATCAAGGAAATAATGTTCCTGATTGGCATGAGATGCTGATCAGCCTCATAAGCCCGATGATGTGTCAGAATGCTTTTGGCGGTTGCTTCCATAGCCGGAAAAGCACTTCGCGTCAACTGATTCGCATAAATGACCACGTTTACCCCATGTCCGGCAAGTTCAGCCTCTGTTACCTGATTATAGGAAGTTGGCACCGCCACCAAAGGAACACGTTCAAAATCCAACCGGAATCTGTCACAAAAAGCAAAAACCTCGGCTGGATCCTGCTTACGAGAATGGATCATGATAGCATCTGCTCCGGCCTCAACATAGGCCTGCGCTCTTGCTATAGCATCTTCCATGCCCTTTTCCAGTATCAGGCTCTCTATACGGGCAATGATCATGAAATCATCTGTACGCTGCGCCTTCTTGCCCGCCCTCAATTTGGCACAGAAATGTTCCACCGAGTCCTGTTTTTGCTCAACCTCCGTACCAAAAAGAGAATTCTTTTTTAGACCAGTCTTGTCCTCCACGATAATAGCCGATACCCCCATGCGCTCCAAAGTGCGGACATTATAGACAAAATGTTCGATAAGGCCACCGGTATCCGCATCCAGAATAATCGGCTTCGTGGTGACATCCAGGACATCATCAATGGTTCGAATACGCGAAGACATATCTACCAGCTCTATATCCGGCTTGCCCTTGGCGGTAGAATCGCACAGACTGGAAATCCACATCGCATCGAACTGATCCAGACCACCATCATGCTCCACTACGGTTTTTTCTGCAATAAGCCCTGTCAGTCCGCTATGTACTTCAATGGTTTTGACAATGGGAACAATCCCCAACAACTTCTTCAATCTCCCCCGGCGGAATTCTGGCATAGCCAGCTTATCCCGCATACGGTCATCGATTTTCTTGATTTCATCATTATAAGTATAGGGGACTTCAATAAGCTTGCCGCCATATTTTGCCAGATTGATTGCCACATTGGCACGGATAGCAGATTCCGGCCCCCCCTGCCAATTATCTCCATGAATAACATAATCCGGCTGCAATTCCGTCAGAATATTATCATACATGATGTCCTCTTGCACTACGACCCGGGAAATCTCCGGAACCGCTTCGAGCATCGCTATCCTTTGCTCGATACTGACCGTAGGGAAGCGGTTATAACGCACCATCTCCCGGTCACATAGGACACCGGCAATAACATCACCGTATTCCGCTGCTTTTTTTATGAGATTGTAATGTCCTTCATGGATGACATCTGTACAAAAGCAAGCATATACTGTGCTCATTAAGCACCCCTCCTAGTCAAACAACACAAACGATTTTATCTGGTTCCACGCCTCTGACAGAAATCGCTCTCTTATCCCCTGGTCAAATATTTCCTGACCATCCGTGCGCCGATAAATATGGACATAATAATCCCGCATATCTACCAGACCTTCCAGCTGGGTAAGCGCTGCACTTTCCAAGCGGAATTCATACTCTCTATCCCGCAGGCACAACTTGAAGGTCTGCCCCGGATAAATAGACATACTCACAGCATACTTGCGTCCCGGACCGCCGAAAGCCACCGGCAGACAGCCATCAATTTCATAAGGCAGCGAAAATCCTAAAACCTCAGCTAATACAGGATAAAAATCCACCACACTGGTAAGTTCCTCCACCAGCCCTGCTGATGGGATTCCCGCGCCTCTCAGCATCATAGCTGCTCCACTCTGATTTTCACTTAAAAGATATGGCTCATCATCATAAATGGAAACACCATGATCAGAATACAGGCTGACTACGTATTCATCTTTGCGATAATGCGCTTCGATATATTCAAACAACTGCCCCAAAACCCGATCCATATGTCTTATATCATATTGATTGCTGCTCATATTCAATACGCTTTTTTTCTTAAAGACCGAATTGCTATACTCCTCCAAGATCCTGTCTTTCCATGAAAGCCTGGTCTGGCTTGGCGCAGCTATTTGAATATACGAATTGAAGGGATGGGCATCGGATATATGCATATAGAGGTAGTTATCCGTTTCACCAAAGGCATCCAAGTGTTCCATACAGCGATTCACCGCCTCATAGCAAGGATTGGTGAAATTATGTATGATATTTCTGTCAAAGCCTCTCAGCACACCATTATATATTCCGGCAGCATCACTCATCACATTGACACAATAATACCCCAAGGCTTTCATCTGTTCCGATATAACTGGCATTTTCTTGGACAGTTGGGTCTGTACCAGATCATGAAAGACCTGCGTATGATAGGTATAACATCCTGTTTCGATAGTAGGCAAGGATGGATATGTATGCTCAGCCACTGAAAAATTATTGTCAAAGATGATTCCTTTTGAAAAAAAGCGCATGATATTGGGTACATCCTTGTATCCTTGTTTTTTCAAGACCTGCCAGGCAAGACCATCCGCCAAAATGTTCAACACCAACTTTTTCCGTTTTTTGCTATGCCGTAATAAAACAGGCTCCGCAACTTGAAAAGGTGCAGAAGAGCGAATCATTGTGCTGCCCTTCTCCAGACGATAATACGAAAATTCCCAGCGTCCACAGCTTATCTGACGTTTTGTATCCGCATCGCAAAACTCGATAACCTGATTCCTCTCCTGCGGAGCTATGGGCAAAATGCAGTCATGTTCCGTCACATCTACCTTCATTTCTGTTCTGGTAATGCATTTCATGATTTCAAAAGGCATATCACAATATATTTGCGGCGCATGATGCTGTCCATCCAGACAAACGGCCATATCACTGCGCATATTGATCCACCCATAGGGATTGTACACGCCACAATAATCCTGATAATCCCCATCATCATCATAACGCAGATATTGGCCTGCTACATTGCCATAATCCCCCTTCAGCCGCCCTTCCTCAAAATAATATTTTTTGCTGAAGGGGGCCTGGCCAGGATTGACCATGGCCTGACCAATGGCCCGCATAAGTTTCTCATCATCCAGCGGAATGACAAACTCAGACTTATTTTTTTTATGTGCCCAGAGCAACGCCTCATAATAATACTTACCGGCAAGATTCCCTTTTTTCTCCTGAACCATGCCCATCAATTCCCAATATCGGAAGTCAATGGCCCGGAAGTCAATGGCCTCCTGTATCTCCTTTTCTGCCAGATCATACTGCTCTCTGGCATAATACATCCTTGCCTTCAGATAAGATAACAAGGATTTGTCAGCCGCCAGCTGCTGCAAAGCAGTCAGACCCTGCATAAAATCATGGTCATAAAGCTCTGCCTCTGCCAGTTCCAACAATACACCATACAATTCTCGGGCCGTTCTCTGTTCCTGAACCGATTGTTTCCAGCACTCATCCATTGGCCTGCTGCTCCTTCAGTATATACAACAGTGCCAGATCTGCCTGTGGCAGTTTGGCGGCAAAAGCCTGTGCCCGGCTCAAATCTCCCATGGCTGCCTGAATCACCGCCATATTCCGCAGACTCTGCGCATCCTCTGCATCAATCTGCAGCGCAGCTTTAAGATATTTTTCGGCACATTCATAGTCATCGGCAGCATATTGGCCCGCAGCAAACTGATTCAGGATGCGTATCTTATCCCGCAGGGAACACTGCTGCGCTCTAACTTCAGCAATCTGTTGTTCTGCCTGAGCTGTTATTTCGGTCGCCTCTGCTGCCTTATCCTGTGTCTCCTCTGTTGCAGCTTCAGTTTTTGCAGGCTCTGTACAGCTACCATCTACCTGCGCAGCCTTCAGTTTTGCCTTTAACCGCTGCAATGCAGACAAAGCATCCTGCCCCTTCATCTTATTGTCTGCACCAGCAGCTTGTACCGGGATATTTTCTGCCGCCGGCATTACCTGCAGGAAATCTGCCAACGCAGGATAAGCCTGTCGTATTTTTTCGCCCTCACGGCGCACACAGTATTCCGTGCTATCCATGATCTGATCCTTTTGTTCCTGACTCATAGCTGCACGATAATTCTTTACCAGAAAATCATACAGTGCCAACCCTTCATCATGACGATCCTGAATAAAGCACAACCTTGCCAGCAAAATACGGGCATCCACATGATGGTTATCATAGCTCAACGTATTATTGATCCACTGAGCTGCCCGTTCATAGTCTCCCAACATAAAATAGCTGTAAGCGCCCTTATATAACAGATCTGGCTTGATATAACCTGCCTGTATCAGTTCTGCCAATATTTCCAATACCTTGGAATAATCTTCATGCACGAAGCATTCTTCCAGTTCAGCTACCTTAGGTTGGCACTGTTGCAAATTACGCTCTGCAGCATTCTTCTGTGCCTGTCGTTTCATTTTCTTGCTAGCTTTCCCCATCGCAATTGCCTCCTTTTATTCCCAATATATAAAGTATTCGCTAAATACTAAATTTTACCTGCCCGCATATCTCGACTAAATTTCGTGAGTTCTGCCGCTTCCAGCAACCGTTCCGCTCTATGCCGCCAGGTATGCCTGTTTATCGTCCTGCCATAGGCGCTGCAGACTATGCCTTCCCGATAGCCATCATCTGACAGTAAATGCGGTATTACCTGCAACTGTTCTCCTATATCCTGCCAGCCAAACATGAAGATGTCCCGGTTCTGAACAAATTCCTCGGCTAAATATGCAGAGTATTCACTTACCACCACAGCTCCATTAAGCATTGCGGTAAACACTCTGTCATGGGCCCCATCATTGAAAACTGCCTCATCATTCACGACCACTTTCGCCTCAGCCATAACCTGCAGCATACCTTCATAAGCGATTGCCCCATGCAGCTTGGCCCCATGCGGTAGATCTGCCACCTCCCAACCATCGCCAAAAATATCCAAGGCAATCCCATTCCGCAAAAGCTCCGCAACCAATTTTCGACGCCGCCAGCCCTTGATATAGCAAAGAATAGCTGGAAAATAATAGGCAGCTGCCTGAAAATAATTGTCTTCTGCCATCCCTCTGGCAGCAAGCACCTTATCGGCAGCCGCAACCACACTCAAAGGTTCATTCTGTAGTAGATACACGATATCTTCCAACATATTCAACATATAATGTGACGGCAGGACACCAAACTTCTCCCATTCAGGCCCTTGCCGTATATCACCAAAAGCGCCGGCACTGAATACGACTTCATAGGACGATTGCTTCTTTCTTTCCAGTAATTCCTCTAACGAAAGGCCGCTGA
The DNA here is from genome assembly GCF_900142515.1 of Pseudoselenomonas ruminantium. Lineage (GTDB taxonomy): Bacteria > Bacillota > Negativicutes > Selenomonadales > Selenomonadaceae > Selenomonas_A > Selenomonas_A ruminantium_D. The sequence goes on from NZ_FRBC01000013.1 coordinate 40,511, forward strand.
CAGTTCCCCCTAAAGGCATGAACATCTTATATTTATCAACAGATAGATCCATCCGAGAAAAATATTCCTTATCCGTGCGATCCAAATAAGTGACGATATGATATCTGGCTGCATCAGCATACCCATTGCAATATGGATTAAAGGGTTCATCAAGCAAGATTGATATATGCGGCACATCCAAATCGGCATATACGTCCACTATCTGGTCATCGCTATACTTTATATGCATTCCCATAGCATTTACGCCAATGCTTAAATCAATGATCTGATTCTCCCGCAATAAAGAAAGCGCTGCCCTTATTTCCTCTGGTTCTGCCGTATTGCAGGTTATGACATTGTGTCCCATATCTGCAATCCCCGCCGCCAGACTCTGCATATTGGGATATATAGCCGGATGCATGTCTTTATTTCCCAGCCAAACCAATATATTCACGTTCATCACCAGCCACTATACTAAAAATACATCTTCGTTCCTTACTTCCGGCAACTGCTGCAACAACAGCTTGGTACTATTGCCATTATCTTTTACATAAATTTTATGTATGCGTCCTTCCATATATAGAAAATTAGCATCTGCACAGGTCAAAATCTCTATCTTATCCCGGTCTGGAATCAGCAAGTACCTTCTTCCTTTTTCCGTAAAAATCAGGCTTGAGGAAAATCCTGTCTGAGCCAACCTGTCATCAATGATAAATTGCAGCTTATAGGAATCTTCCATATCCAGCAAAGCGCTAACTATATCCAACCCATAACCTCTCTCGTCGTTCAGTACCGCACTGTACTGCAAGCAGGTCATGTTTTCCATCTCAAAAGCCGCCAATAATTCTTTACGGAAATTTTCCTTTTCTAATTTTATATGCTTTCGATAATCAGCCTGCCGCTTGTAAGCTGTCAAAAAATCTGCCAGAATTTCATCTATTTTCTCCAGTATACCCTTAAAATCATCATCATGTATCTTGAAATCATCGGGAATATCGATATCGACATCATTTGCCGCAGCCCCTTTCCGTCCGGTTATGACCACACACCCAGACAAAGCCGCCTCCCGGGGAATCCTGTCCTTGCCGGGATGATGGCCGAAATCAATATATACTTTGGCCACTAGCAACAGCTCACGAACCTGCTGCGGCGTCATATTCTGAATCGGTTTCCAGTTTATATCCGGCCGCTGTGCCATGATTTTCATGGTAGTTTCCATGCCTTTCTTCGGATTAAAAACCACCATATCTTTTTTACTTATCAGATTCACATTACCAAGCAAAAATTTATTCTCCAAATAATCCCCTACCATAAGGATATCCTTTTCCTGTACACCGTTGCAGCGAATGAACTGCCTCGCATATTCAGACTGACACCAGTGCATGATATGTTCATCATCATCGAAATAAAAAAATCTTGGCAAGGGTTTAGTGGTAATCCGGGAAAGATCTAAACGATTCAGGATTTCCTGCACTCTGAAAATGTAGTTATCTACACTAAGCCACCAAATTATTTTTCGAATCTTACTGTTGGATAATGACGTAAAGGGAAAGGCTTCAAAAAAAATCAAAATACTTTTTTCATCATCAGGAATCGGTATAGTTGTCCAATCCAAATGGTATTTTTTATATTCCTCGGCAACTGGACTGACCTGATTCGTTCCTGACTGCGATAAATAAACCATTTTCGCCTGGATTCCCATAGAAGTCAACTGCGATGCTAACTGATGAAGCAATGTTGGCCCTCCCGTGAATATATTAGCAGGGCATAAAATGTACACTGTAGTATCGGAAAATACTTTCATTGAAACACCTCCATAGGTTATCCTTGTACAAGCCATTCATGATATATCTTTTCATAGCCCGCCTGAATGTCTCCCAAATAATTCTTTACATCCATTATAGGGGAAAATTGCATCATCTTGCGCAAATTTTCGTGTAGGCCTTGCAATAAATCCTGCGATCCAGCCAAAGCAACGGCCGTTTCCACGTATTTATCTGGGGTTGGCACAGTCAGTTCTTCCAACCCCATGTTTTTCAGCAGACTGTAACCAAAACGGGAACCATGCCGGCTGCCATACATGCTTATAACTGGCACCCCCATATAAATGGCTTCGCAGGTAGTCCCCCCACCAGGGTAGGGAAAGGGATCCAACGCAATATCCATATCCTGATATTCGTCCAGATAATATTGTGATGCAGGCCGCAATTCCACCCTGTTTAGCGGAAAGCCCAACGCCTGAAGCCGTCTTTTCATGATTTTCAGTTCTTTTTTATCACGCCGCACATTCTTAAGCAACAACCTGCTTTTCGGTACACGTTCCAGTATCTGACGCCAAACTGTCAAGATCGCATCATTGAGCTTCAGGAAATTGCTGAAAGAACCAAAAACCACGGGAGTGTGCAATTGCCATTTTTTCTGGCAGCGCAGTACGCTCTCCGATGGAGTAAAACAAAAATGGCTGCGGGGCAAGCGCAGGAGCGTCTCCGTAAAAAAACGCTCATTGCCCGGTGGATCGCACCAGGCATCCGTAAGATAATAATCTACGGCAGGCAGCCCCGTGGTATCAAAATAGCCAATACCAGACAACTGTACAGGTGCCGGCTTATACGCCATAATCTGCAGGGTACGGCCTTTTTGAGTATGACCGGCCAAATCCACCAAAAGGTCAATCTCGTCTGCATGGATACGAGCGGCTGCCTCCGCCGGCGAAAGCCCCTGCAAATCATGCCAGCCATCCACCATCTCCTGCAACCAGCCTGTAACCTCATTGCGATTGTTGCCAATATCGTATAAATGCACTTCAAAAATGCTTTTATCATAGGCAGCATAAAGCTGTACAGCAAAATTGGTCACGATATGTTCATAGAAATCCGGAGAAATATAGCCTACCTTGATCTTTTTTCTTCCCTGACGCGTTTCAGGATCATGCCTATAAGGCTGCACCTCTGCAAACAAACTGCCATACAGGCAATGCATCCTGAACAGCATTTCATCCGGCAAATCCGGAACCAGATGCATCCAGGTCAGTGCCTCACTGAAAAAACTACGCCTTTCTGCCAGCAGCTCATCATCCAGTTGAATAGCAGCAGCCCGTTCCAAATGTTTGCAGGCTTCCTGCCAATGCCCGCCCCGAATCAAGATCTTATGCATGGCTTCATGATAATAATATCTTTGTACAGAGGTAAGCATCAGCGTACGTGCTGTAAGCTCCCCTATCTCTGCAGCCTGCTCATACTGCCCTGCATCATAGGCTTTGCACATTTTCTCAAACATTTGGACAAAGCGACTCATTGTCTTTCCTCCATAATATTTCTGTAAAAATTCTCCATTGATTGTAAATATAATTTTCTATCCATCAAGGGAGAGCGCTGCATCATCATGCGCAGATTCGTCTGCAGCATCTGTAAAAGTTCTGAATCACCAGCCAGCATAACAGCTCTCTCTATATATTCTGTCTCTGTATGCGCAACTAGTTCTCCCAATCCCAGATTCATCAACAGACTGAAACCAAATCTTTCTCCATGACTTCTGCCTGCCAATGTAATCAACGGTCTCCCCATATAAAGAGCATCGCAGCTGGTTCCTCCTCCAGGATAGGGAAAGGAATCTAATGCAATATCCATATCGCCATATTCCAACAGATAATCCTCACTGAGCCCCCGGCATTCTACTCGCTCCATAGGCAGCCCCGCATGAGCCAATCTTTTCCGCGTATATTCTTCCGCTTCACCGCCGTCAAAAACCGCTGCCTTCAACAATAAATGACTGTCAGGCACCGCCATAAGAATTTTGCACCATATAGCCAATACCTGGTCCGTTACTTTAGCAAAATTATTAAAGCTGCCGAAAGTCACATAACCTTTACGCCGGAATGCTGGCGCCCTTACTTCAGCTGACCTCAATGGCCGGTAACAAAAATGACTATATGGCAGTATAACCAGCTTTTCCACAAATTCCCGCTGTGTTTGTTCATCATCCAAATAAACATCCCCCAAAAAGTAGTCAACAACCGGCAGCCCCGTAGATGCAAAATAGCCAATACCAGATACCTGTATCGGCGCAGGCTTATAGGCCATGACAGGCAGGCCATTCCCCTTGGTGTGCCCTGCCAGGTCTACTAAAATATCGATTTCATCTGCATAGATCATCTTCGCCATTTCTTGTGACGGCAATCCACGCAAATTTCGCCAACCTGTTACCTGACTCTTTACTTTTTGGCTGTATTCATCCTCCGGCCCCAACATATAAACATAAACAGCAAACTTTTCATGGTCATAGGCGGTCAATAGATCATAGCAAAAGCAAAGCATCACATGTCGACGAACATCCGGTGACAGATAACCAATCCGCCATGGTCCTTTCCCCCGCCGCCCAGACGGATGCGCAAAAAAATTTCTCTTCCCTAGTACGTCAGAAAATCCTCTGGCTGCCTGCCGTAAAAAATCCGCACTGTGTCCTCCACCATAATGCAGATTAAAAAGATAATTGCTATACTCCAAAGCCTGTAAATCTGTTTCCATCGCAGTTGCCGCAGCTTTGCGATATGCCTCAGCAGCTTCTTTATTTTTTCCCAGTATGCGGCAGCACTGTCCCAAAAGATTACTTATCTTTTCACCATAACCTTGTTGTTTATCCACTGGAAGCTGTATCTTCAGCAGCTCCCGATATGCACTGACATATCGCCCGTCCATAAACAAGATTCTGGCATGCAGGAATTGCGTATAAAAATCCGTTGGTAGCAGGTCATGCAATTTCTCCCAGGCTGCTGACGCAGCCTGAACATCCCCCTGCTCAATATACAGGCTGACCATGAGATAAGCTGCTTCCTGCGGATCCAGAATGGCCAATTTTTCAATATGCGCTCTGGCTGCTGCGTAATCCCTCCTGTCCAAGCTGTCATATACATTCTCATATAACTTATCCATCTTGCTCCTCCAGCCAGGATTGTATGCGTTCTGTCCGTCTTGCCAACCGTCTTTCCGCCAAAGTCTTAAGCTGCCCAGTAATTACCGAGCGATAAGCCGTGGGCATGAGTCCCCCCAGCTTCTGCATCGCAGAGTCCCCATGACTAAGGCCCCTGATGCCCATCTGCCATAACGCCGATACGTCTTCTGTTACCGCAGCGCCGGCTGCCTCCAGCCTTCCTGCCAGCATATATGACTCTGCCGGCTTCACCTCTGTCTTCAATCGTTGCTGATAATAAAGACGCACCTTGTCCCGATTCTGGCGCGGCAACTTTTCCAGCAAAAATTCCGCATCCTGTTCTCTGTCATAGATGCTGTTGATAGCCTCTATCCATTCCACGTCCGTCCTGCCAGCCAAAAATTTCAGCAACAAAATAAAAGCTTTGTGACAATATTTATTGACAGCCAATGATTTTTGCAGATAATCCCATGCTTCTAAATCCTTTCCCTGCCAGAAGAACAGTCGGGAAAGATTTGCATACATGACAGACATATCACTACCTACTTCATCCGTCAGCAGACGCTGGCGCAATAAATCATGTTCCTGTGCATAAGCATACATCCGCTCTGCCTCCAGATAACACTCTTCCGCACCGATATAATCCCCTTTATCCTCCCGAAAATATCCCTCCATAATCTTAAAATCAGCCATATAGGGGAATTTTTCCAATGCCTGCCGTATCACCGCTGTGATTTCTTCTAAAGGGTGCTCCAACAGGAATAGGGACTGAATCAAAATCGTATAGGGACGATTTTCTGCCGCCTCCGAATCTGCCATCATCTCCACATATGCCCGGGCATGAATAATTGCCTGTTCATATTCCTTGAGCCCGTAATAACAGTCAGCCAGATACATCTCATCCATCACGGAACGACCGTACTTTTCTGCTGACAACTGCAAAAGCCGTAAATTCCGTCTGAGCTTTTCCGGCATGCGGACAGTTGAGTAACCTGTATGATAGATGCGAAAATCCTTCACTAGCGGCATCGATGTATTTTCTGTACCAGTATATTGCAAATTCTCATGAATCATGCGGATATAACGTAATTCTGGCAGCTTCCTGAACACCCGGATCTGATACCCTTTACTTATGCAGGCATTATTGCGATCCTTGTCCACATTTATCCAATCACAAGCTAAGCCAATCACACTGCTATCCTTATCATAGCGGTCAATGGCCCGGCGCACTCCTGCATAATCCTCCGGCCGGATATATTCATCAGCATCCAGCAGCAGTATCCACTCGCCATGCGTCTGGTCAATGGCAAAATTCTTAGCCGCCGCAAAATCATCGATCCAATCAAAATGCACCACCCGTGCTCCCGCATTCTGAGCAATCTCCACAGTCCTATCCGTAGAGCCTGTATCCACCACGATGATTTCTTCTGCCAAATGAAGCATACACTCCAGCCAGATTGGCAGGTTTTCTTCCTCATTTTTGACGATTACAGCTGCAGATATCTTATAATTTATTTTTTCCTGCACACTGTCTTCAACCAACAGTGCCTCTATCTGCGGCAAAAATCCCAGCATCTCATCCGTATAAGAAGCCGTCGCATCCCCCCGATGTGCCAAAAATTCCTGATAAATTTCCTTGCTTTGTACAAAAAGATGCTTCGCGTCCTCCCTATCTCCCTGCTGCCAGGCCGCGAACCCCAGAATCGCTCGAAAATCCGGCACATAGGGAAATTCCTGTTCTGCCTCTTGCAGCAGGGGAAGCATTTCCCGCCAATGATCTCCCAATATGGATTGGCATTGGAGCAAAGTGCTATACATCCGGGTCTCACGGCCCGGTAGTATTACCTTTTTCTTTATCGCCATTCGGGCATAATCTGCCGCTCTGGCATAATCCTTCAGACTATAATAACAGTCAGCTATATAGCATAGATCCCAATCACTTCCATTTCCTGCCGCCTGCTGCGCCAACAGGATATCCAAATTCCTGCGGGACTTGCTTTCATCTGTACTGGCTGAATAACCGGTATGATATATTACTGCATCAGGCAAAAGAGTCATCTCCTTCTGCCCCTCCCCATGATAGACGAGCTGTTCATGGACAGCTCCAACATACCGGAGCTTAGGCAGATTGCGGAAAATACGGATATACAGATTTTCATTCTGCACACGATTGCCATTATCCTTATCGATATTCAGACGGCGGCAAACAAAGCCGATTATCTTCTCCTGCTTGTCGTAACGCTGTAATATCTGCTTCACAATACCGTAGTCCTTTGGCTCCCAGTATTCGTCCGCATCCAAAAAGATTATCCAGCGTCCACGTGCCTGTTCAATCGCATAGTTCTTCGCCTTGCCAAAGTCATTTATCCAAGGAAAAGAAAAAACTCTCGCACCAGCTGCTTCAGCCAGCGCCACGGTATTATCCTCGGATCCGGTATCCACCACCACCAATTCATTGGCCAACTCCTTCATACAGGTCAGCCAACGAGGCAGATTTTCCGCTTCATTGCGCACAATCACACAAGCTGAAACTTTTATCTCTTTGTTCCCCACCACTGAACCAGCCCCTTTTGCGTTCCGTTTTCCCCATCTTCAATAAAATCTTCTATACGCCTGCAAGAAAATCTGCCTCTGTTCCTCGTAATCTTCCCCAGCCATACTATGCTTAGTCTGATGAATAATCCAGGGTTCATCCTGCCGCGGCAACATCACCTCATACCCTTGGCCTCTGTATTCCTGACTGATGGAGATATCGTAAAAGTGCCAGCCAGTCAATAAATCAGCCCGCCAAGGGATATCATACTGCGTTGCCAACAGTACGCCGTCAACAGCCTGTACCCGGCATTTTGGCACATTTTCAGAAGGAACGCTAATATGCTCCGCTCGCAAAGCGTGGGCAACCTTATTATGAAGCCCCTGCCCGTCCCACCAGATGCCACTGGGCGGCAACTGCTCACAGCCAGCCAGACCGATCAGCCCTACTCTGGGGTCAGCAAACAGCTGCAACAGCTCCTCTATCAGATTTTTCCGTATGACCAGAACATCCTGATGCATATAGACTTTATACTTTGCATCTGCCGCAGCCAGTCGTCCCTGTTCATAACCGGCACACATAGAGCTGGCACCGCCAATTGGAAGTATTTCTGCTGTCATACCTGAAGGAATCCACAGATGACGTAAATACAACACTGCTTCGCGAAATTGCGCCTCATCATTCACACACATGATAAATGTGATTTTATGCGGATCCATCATTGTGCCTCCTCTAGCGACACAGCTAAAAGCTGCAATACACGCTCATAGTAAATAAGACTATGCTGCATGAATGTCTGCAAATATTCAAAATCAATCCCTTCTCTTGCACAGAGCGCCCAAAGCCTGTTGATATTTTCACGGCTGTCAATACCATTCTCTATCCGCCGCAAAAGCCTGACCAGTTCCCATCGGACAGACTCTGTATACCTCGATCTGAGAAATACACCTGTTTCATCAAGGCGACTGGCCGTTATAAAACAATAATGGTCATGGAAATCCTCTTCCACCAATAATTGTTCATAACCGCTGCAGGAAAACCAATTGGCTACATTATGGATATCTCCCAGCAGGAACCACGCTTTGCCGCTATCCGCCAGCATTTTGCGGATCCCTGTCAAGAACACTTCCGGCGCATCTGTTTTTTCCAGTAAACAGCCAGCATAGATATAATCATATGTCTGATTGCTTTTCTCCAACTTACCACGCAAAAAGTTTTCCTGCTTATCCTCAGTCCAAATCGTCAGTGAAATTCCGGGGAATTTTTTCCCCACTGCCTCACGAAATGCAGGAATATTTTCACATAACAGTACCTTTTGCCCGTTTTTTGCTTTCTGGATAGCAGCTAAGATCTTATCCATGATTTGTCTGGATACCAACCAATCATTGTCTTCCCTCTTTATCTCCTGTTTGACTCCCAGCCGTTGCTGTAATTTTTTCAACCTTTCCCGCATTTCAGGCATCGCACTGCCAGCCTCATCCGACTGCAAGGTTCCCCTGCCTTGCTCTTTTCCCCGAGCATATAGCTGTTCAGCCTCCTCGTAACAGCGGATTGCACCGGTTTCGTCACCAGCATACTCTCGTGCATAACCTTCCATGATTTTGAACTCTGAACCATAAGGAAACTCCCGCAGAGCACGCTTGACCCAGTCCAAAATTTCCGGTAGTGGGTAATCCAAAAAAATCATGGATTGGAGCAACACACCATATGGACGATTCTCTTCCCCCCGGACTCGTTCCGCCGCGTCCAGATAAGCTTTTGCATGCTGGATTGCCTGCTCATATTGCTGCAAGCCATAATAACAGTCTGCAAAATAAAAATCATCAATGAGCCGTTTGCCATATTTCTTTACGGATACTTCCAGCATTTGCAGATTGCGCTTATATTTTTCCGGCATCAGATGACGGGAATATCCAGTATGATAGATTGCATAATCATCCACAAGCGGCATATTCTTCTGCCCCTGACCCGAATAACGCAATATTTCATGGATAGCTCCTACATAACGCAGCTGCGGTAAATTTCGGAATACTCGTATCTGATGGATTGTGCTTATATAGGCATTATTCCTGCCCTTATCCACATTAATCAAAGGACTGACAAAACCAATGACATTTTTATCTTTATCATAGCGCTGGATAGCGGCCCGGACACCAGCGCAATCCTGCAGCCTTATATATTCATCCGCATCCAGCATCAATATCCACTGTCCCTGACACTTTTCCAGCGCATAATTCTTAGCTGCCGCAAAATCGTCAATCCAAGGAAACTTTTCGACCCGTGCTCCGGCAGCCGTGGCTATTTCTATCGTAGCATCCAGTGAGCCGGTGTCCACCACTACCATTTCATCTGCCAAAGATGACATAGATTCCAGCCAGCAAGGCAGATTTTCCTCTTCATTGCACACAATCACACAAGCTGAAATTTTTATAATTCCTTTATCAGCCATTTCCCTATCCCCCTCTGTCTACATATAGATTCGTCAAATCCCGCATAAAAACCTGCATAAAAAAACCGCCCCGAAAGGCGGTTTTTGGTAGTTTCGTTTATTAACGAAAGACTGTCGATTACTGGAGCAGGCTGAGAACCGAGCTGCTGCTCTGGTTGGCCTGTGCCAGCATAGACTGGGCGGCCTGCAGAAGAACATTGTTCTTCGTGTAGTTCGTCATTTCCTTCGCCATGTCGGCATCGCGAATCGTGGATTCGGAAGCCTGGACGTTTTCGGAAGCCGTGGTCAAGTTGCTGCTGGTGTAGCTCAAACGGGATTCAACGGAACCAATGGTGGTCTGCTGATCGAGAGCTTTCTGGATAGCATTGTCCAGAACATTGATAGCAGCATTTGCCTTAACCTGCGTGGATACGTTCAAGGTTTCGCCATCGTCACCCTTGAGGCCAAGAGCCGTGGAGCGCATATCCGTCAAACCAACTTTGATAGCCTGATTAGCCTTCGTGCCAACCTGGAATACCATAGCGTTGTCTTCAGACTTGTTCTGAGCGCGGATGGATTCCGTAAAGTTATCCAGTACAGCATTTGCAGACTTGTTGATAGCTCCCTTGTTATTGGTAATGCTGATGGTGAAACCGGAAATCTGACTGGAAACACCAGACGTATAAGCCGTCAGGGTCACGGCACATCCTTTGTCTGCCGTATAAACCTTATTGGCAGAACCATCTTTACCAATCAAAGAGGTCTTAGCCGAAATCTTCAGCGTCTGGGAAATCTTGTCATCCTTACCATTATAGGCGGTCTTAGCCAAAATGGTGGTCAAATCTTCTGTACCAACGCTGAAGGTAGTGGTATACGTACGCCCCTGCTTTACATAGGAAATCGTTACATTATCCGTGCTATGGATGTTCAGGCTTTCACCAGTACGGCTCTTCAAAGCTGTCAACTTGGAAGTAGCAATCGTGCTTGCATCCATGCTTTCATTGGTCATCGCCGTAGTCGTGGCATTAGTCTTGTTGTTGTGGGAACCATCGACAAGGTACTTGCCGTTGTAGGTGATGTTGGCGTTATCATCGATCTGGTCGATGGACTGATCCAATTCTTTCTGGATGGTCTGACGGTCGCTGTCGGTGTTGGTATCATTGGCTGCGTTGATGACTTTCTCTTTCAGAGTCTTCAGGATATCAACCGTGGAGCTTACAGCACCTTCAGCAACTTTCATCATGGCGTTGCCGTTCTGGGTGTTGCTGTTAGCCTGATCGAGACCACGGATCTGAACGCGCATACGCTCGGATATAGCGTAACCAGAAGCGTCATCAGCCGCGCCATTGATCTTCATACCGGAAGATACTTTCTCCAGACTCTTAGCCAAAGCGCTGGAGTTCTTATTCAGCGTGTTCAGGGTCGAGATTGCCGACATATTGTTCTTTACTACCATTGACATGATGTTTTCCTCCTTGAATATAGAAAATATTTATCTTGATAACAGCCATCCCTGACTGTCGAAGACTTTATAATATGCAAATCTCCACATAAGCACGCAGCTGCTAGCTGACTGCCTGCTCTCCCTGTATTGATCCGCAGATTATCTTTTGCCTTACACTTTATATATCGGTATAAAACCAAAAGACTTAAGCATTTTTTTTATTTTTTTCCAGCCATTTTTGATAGGATTTCATCAGCAGGGTATTTCCACCAGCTTCACGAGCATGGTCAAAAGCTTCCCACGCCCCGGAATATTCCCCCAGATGATACAGGCACTGCCCGGCCGCCTGCCAAAAAGCACCATCAGCCTCCTCCTGCGGCACCTGAGACAAAAGTGCAAACGCGGACTGCCATTTTTCCTGCCGCATCATATCCCTGGTCAACTGCAGCCACAAATCTTTATTCGTCCGAGAAAATCCAGCAAAATCCACAATCTGTTCATCTGTACCATATGTCAGAACATAGTTCCACAGAATTTTATATACCGACCAATCACGAACATCTTCCCCCTTTGACAACTGCTGCCAGCATTCCTGCAGAGCCTGTGGCAACAGGCCAAACAACTGCTGCTCCACCTGTCTGATCATATGGCCGCGCCGGCCTTGCAGGCGCAGCAACAGCGCAATCATCAATTCTACATCAGCAGCCAGGCCTGCTTGTAGTTTTTCCACCAGCTGCGACCACTCACCGGATTGTAAGAGTTCATAATATTCCTGCCGCAATGGTTCTTGCTGTCCCTTTTCCTGTAACCGTCTGTGATAATACATATACAATGGCCCAAAGCCATTCCGTTCGCTGAAACGAGCTAAAAACCATAAATCCTGCACGGTATCTGTAAAATATGCCTGCAATTCTTCTATGAGGCAGGAACTATCCCCTGCCTGCCGCAGTTCGCAAAAAATCTCCAGCGCCACCTCCTCGCGGGGATCTAATCCCATCGCCGTCCTGCTGTCCTGCAAGGCCATTTCCCACTTGCCCTGTTTCCTCTCACAATCTGCCTTGACAGCATAGACCATAGCCTGTATATCACCGAAAGCCGAAGATTCACGCCCCTCATCATGCTGTGACAGATGACAGGCCCTTTCCAATAGTTCAACCGCCCTGTCATATTGTTCCAACTCATAGTACAACAGTCCCTGAACAGCTGCAAAATCCGGTATAGAAGGGAATTTCTTGCTTGCAGCTACTGCAAAATCCAATCTGTCCTGCAGAGGATCAGACAATGCCTTCATGCACAAAAGCACCATATAATACATATCCCCTTGAGTTCCCTTTCCCTGCAAAGGTGCCTCTATTGCCTGCAAAGCGTAAAATTCCGCCTGCTGATATTCTCCCAAGGTATAATAGCAATCTGCCAGATAACGGAAATGCTCCGGCTGCATCCCCCGTTCGTCCTTATCCTGAAGCAGCAATGCCAAATTGCGCTCCGTTTTTTCCAGAATTACGCTGCTGGAATACCCTGTATGAATAACCTCCATACCAGGTTCTTCCCATGCAGTCAAGGATTTCCCCGTTATATCAAACAGATTCTCATGGACACGTCCCCGATAGCGTAATGTTGCTTTGTTGCGAAACAGGCGAACATTGCAAAAGTGCGAGATCTCCCGATAGCCATCATCCGCATCCACATTGGTTATGGTAACCCGCACCGCCTCTGCCTCAGGGTGCGTAACCTCACAATAGGCCAGAAAACCACGCACCTGTTCCGGATGCGAAAAATATTCATCTGCATCCAAAAAAGCCACCCAGTCCCCCCGAACATATTGCAAAGCTTCATTCCTGGCAGCAGCAAAATCTTCCTGCCATATATAATGATGCAGTTCTGCCTCTACCGCAAACTCGCAAGTCCTGTCTGTCGAACCGGTATCCAGCACAATCCGCTGGCTGGCATATTTTCCCGCATTCACTAGCCAGCTGGAAATATTTTGCTCTTCATTCCGGACAATCACACAAGCTGTAATCGACAGTTGCTCCCCTATTTCTGCCAGCCTGGAAAACTGCGCGCCCCGCTCTTGCCATTTTGCAGCCAGTTCCTCTGAAAAGACGGACGGTTCCATACCATGATAATCTTGCCCCAACATACCCGCACGCTTCATCTCTTTGGCTGCTTCCACATATTGCCAGCCTGCTGCCAGACTTTCTGCCAATTCTGCATGGAACTCCGGCAGTTCAGGAAAATCCCGGATTGCCAATTTCGCGATTCGCTGCCGCTCCCGACAATCCCGTTTATTTTCAGCCAGTTTTTCCAATAGCAGACGATAGGAACGGCTGGCATAAGTTTCGGCCTGTCGGCCTCTGGCAATATCCAAATAAGCATATTTCATAGCATTTCCGATATCTTCCATCCCATCGTAGGCTTCAGCCAGATAACCATAATAAGACTCCGGATGTGAACTTTTTTCCATAGATTTCTGCAACATATCCAGATTACGACGTGCCTTAGCTGGGCCTAATTCTCCCGCATAACCAGTATGTACAAGCAGCAACTCCTGTTCTGCCACACACGCCACCCCCTGAACTACCGCCCCAGCTTGTCGCAGTTCTTCATGAATAGCTCCCGTATACCGAAGATCTGTACGAATACGGAAAATACGAGGTACATATAGTGCCATCATCACATGGTTCGCTGCATCTACATCCTGCCTGCGCACCAACAGCAGATTCGTATTCTCTGGCTGCCTCATGATGAGCGGCCGTAAGTTCATTACCGTGTCTGCATGAAAATATTCGTCCGCATCTAAAAATATAACCCAATCCCCTTGCAACTTGTCCAATGCAAAATTACGAGCAGCAGCAAAATCATCCCGCCAGGAAAAATGATAGACCTTCGCATTGGCCGCCCTTGCAATCTCTAAGGTATTATCCTGTGAACCAGTATCCACGATTACGATTTCATCTGTCTGCCCTTTTATGCTATCCAGTGAACGTTGCAACGCTTCTGCTTCATCTCTGACAATATAACAACCAACTATTTTCATGGCTCAAGCCCTTTCTCAGCTGCCCACTGCCGATATTTTTGATATTTCATCAATACCACTTCACTATTGTCACAATAAGTCATAGCCTGCCTGAACCAAAACGCGGCTTCCTCTTCATCCTCATAATGCATGGCAATCTCCCCCAGCCTTGCCGCTACCTTAGCCGCAACCACAGGAGAAAAATATCCGTCCAACTGTCCCTTTGCCTGTCTTTCCTCATAACGAAGCAAAGCATCAATCAGCAACTGCCTAGCCTGTATCAACTGCCCCATGCCACAGAGAATCATCCCCTGTTCGCCGTAGAATTCCGGTATATCCGGATATTCCCGGCAGGCTTCCTGGGCAAAAGGCAGCATATCCTCATCTGGTCTGTGCAGAAAACGCATACATTCCAGTATCATGTGATAAACATGCACCATGCCACCATAAACATAGCAATCTCCCCGTAAAAGAGACATTCCATGCTGCAACGCTTTCTCATATTCCTGCAAGCCGTAATAACAATCCATCAAATATAGATCATAGCCTGGTTGCCACCCCTCTTCTCTTATGGATTGTTGAAGCAATCGCAGATTCCGCTGCGCCTTTGCTTCATTCAATTCTTTCTTATATCCCGTATGGTAAAGATACCATTCCGTCGGTGCATAAGCTACCTGTAATTCTCCATTGTGTCTGGCTATATTTTCGTGTATCCTCCCCTTATACCGCAGATATGGCACATTGCGGAAAATACGCAGACACCAGTCTGTGCGCCAATCCTTTCTTTCTTTATCATTTTCAATATTATACCTCAAGAGTAAAATAGCATCCTTCTCTTTCTGTCCAGCCAAATAACACAATAATTTATCTTTATTCAGCGCAGAAGGAAAATATTCATCGGCATCCAGAAACAATATCCATTCGCCCTGCGCTTGCTCAATGGCATAATTACGTGGTGCAGAAAAATCATCCTGCCAAGGAAAGTCGTAGACTCTGGCACCAATAGCTGCGGCAATCTCTTTCGTATTATCCTGGGAACCAGTATCCACGACCACCACCTCATCAGCAGCATCTTTTATGCTTGCCAAAGATACAGGCAGATTTTCTGCTTCATTTTTTACCATATAACAAACAGATAACTCTATTTTTTGCAAAATGCTCCCCCCTTCCCCTGTATATTTCGCCAATATTATGAAAAATACCTTCCACCTCATCCGCCAACCCTATGGTCTGGTACCTTTGTCTCAAGAGGACGACTATATAAAAAACCGCCCCGAAGGGCGGTTTTTGGTAGTTTCGTTTATTAACGAAAGACTGTCGATTACTGGAGCAGGCTGAGAACCGAGCTGCTGCTCTGGTTGGCCTGTGCCAGCATAGACTGAGCGGCCTGCAGAAGAACGTTGTTCTTCGTGTAGTTCGTCATTTCCTTCGCCATGTCGGCATCACGAATCGTGGATTCGGAAGCCTGAACGTTTTCGGAAGCCGTGGTCAAGTTGCTGCTGGTGTAGCTCAAACGAGATTCAACGGAACCAATGGTGGTCTGCTGGTCAAGAGCTTTCTGGATAGCATTGTCCAGAACGTTGATAGCAGCGTTTGCTTTAACCTGCGTGGATACGTTCAGCGTTTCGCCATCGTCCCCCTTGAGGCCAAGAGCCGTGGAGCGCATATCCGTCAGGCCAACTTTGATAGCCTGGTTAGCCTTCGTGCCAACCTGGAATACCATGGCGTTGTCTTCAGACTTGTTCTGGGCACGGATGGACTCCGTAAAGTTATCCAGTACAGCATTAGCAGACTTGTTGATAGCTCCCTTGTTGTTGGTGATGCTGATGGTGAAGCCGGAAATCTGGCTGGATACACCAGCAGTCTTAGCCGTCAAGGTCATTGCACAGCCCTTATCAGCCGTATAGATCTTATTCTTGGAACCATCATAACCGATAAGAGAAGTCTTGTTAGCATTCAGTTCCAAAGCGTCCTTGAGCGTCTCTTTACCATTGTAAGCCGTCTTGCTCAAAATATCGCTCAACGACTGAGCACCAACACTGAAGGTAGTCGTGTAGGTCTTGCCCTGCTTCACATAAGAAATCGTTACATTATCCGTGCTATGAATGTTCAGGTTTTCACCAGTACGACTCTTCAAGTTTGTCAGAGCAGAACCTTTAACCGTCCTAGCATCAAGGCTTTCATTCGTCATCGCCGTAGTCGTAGCGTTGGTCTTGTTGTTGTGAGAACCATCAACAAGATACTTGCCGTTGTAGGTGATGTTGGCGTTGTCATCGATCTGGTCGATGGACTGATCCAGCTCTTTCTGGATGGTCTGGCGGTCGCTGTCGGTGTTGGTATCGTTGGCTGCGTTGATGACTTTCTCTTTCAGGGTCTTCAGGATATCAACCGTGGAGCTTACAGCACCTTCGGCAACTTTCATCATGGCGTTGCCGTTCTGGGTGTTGCTGTTAGCCTGATCGAGACCACGGATCTGGACGCGCATACGCTCGGATATTGCGTAACCGGAAGCGTCATCAGCTGCGCCATTGATCTTCATACCGGAAGATACTTTCTCCAGGCTCTTGGCCAGTGCGCTGGAGTTCTTGTTCAGCGTGTTCAGGGTCGAGATTGCCGACATGTTGTTCTTTACTACCATAGACATGATATTTTCCTCCTTGAATGTAGAAAAAATACTATTGATAACAGCCATCCCTGACTGTCGAAAACAATATAATTAGCAAATCGTAACGTTTGTCCCTGGCTGCTAGCTGACCAGGAATCTCCTTGTTTTGACTTGCTGATTACCTGTTCCTTACACTAAAGTTATCGTAGAAAAAACGTAAAACTTAAGCATTTTTTTATTTTTTTTTACCCCATGCATATTCGCACAGGGTAAACTATCAATATTTTTTATTGAAGATATTCCCCAAACTATTCATATGCTGAATATCATAGGCATGGACACTGGCATTCTGCTGCCGGGAACGGTTGAGCCATGCTTTGGCTTTGTAGACCACCTGCATATCCAGCGGCTTGATTCTCTGCACCAGCTCCTGACATTCCGGGGTCTTGCGATAGTCCTCGGTTTCCGGCAGGGCTTTCATGCGTTCCACAAGCTCAGTGCGCTGCTGCTCCAGTTCCAGGAATTCATCCACATCATCTTTGTCGATGAACTTCAGCATTTCCTGCGTCAATGTCAGATACATGTGCCAATTGGCCCGGGCCTGTTCCAACGGGGATCTTTCCTTCTTATCCGTATCAGCCGACATAGCTATCACCTTGGACATTTCTGGTACCGCCATCCTGCCGGGCTTTTTTCATGGCCTGCATCCAGGCATCCCTAAGCTCCTTGATTATATCGATAGCTTCCTGTACCAAAGCAGGGTCGCTTTTCATATTGCCTTCCACCAGACGGTCATAGCAATAATTGTACAGCGGCATCAACTGATGAGAAATCTCATAGTCCATATTCAGGGTTATGCGGAATTCGGAAATAATCTGCTGAGCTTTCTGCAGAGAGATATTAGCCTGTTCATACTTCTTGGCCTCCACTGCTTCCTTGCCCTCGCCCATGAATTTCAAACAACCGTTGTAAAGCATCAAGGTCAGTGCTTCAGGTGTAGCCGTCATAATCTGCTGCCTTTTATAAGCTTCTGCTGCGTTATTTACCATTCCTCTGCCTCCCTAGATTTTGCGCCTTACTGGCCGCCGGTAATATACCCCATAGAGACGCTCATCCGCTGAATGGCAATCTCCATCGCATCATATTTCTTATAAAGCAAATTCTCATAGGATTTCATCATGGTCTTGAAATTGGACATCTTGGTCTGCAATTCCCGGATAAGATCACCTAAAGAGCTGCCATCCGCCGTCTCTGTGGTAGTACCGGCGTAAGATTTCATAGTCTTGAGATTCTTGTACAGGGAATCAGAAATGCGGCCAATCACCCCTTGCTTACTGTAATCGGTCTTAATTTCACCATTCTTATCCTTGTAATCGCCATCAGAATTGAAAATTTCTCTTACGCAATCGGGTTCAGCTGCCAGAGCCTTCTTCAGCTTTTCCTCATCCAGGGTCAGATGACCTCTGTCCGTAGAGGAAGTAATGCCAATGGACATCATGGTATTGTATTTGCCCGTTGCCCCATCCACCGGCGTATAGAGAGCTTCACGCATCTCACTGATGATCTTGCCGATAGTCTGATTATGATTGAGCAGACCGGATTTGGCCTTTTCATTCCACTTGTCAATCTGCTCTTTGGTCATGCCTTTTTCCTGCGTCTGGGTCAGGACACCATAGTCGCTGTATTTTTCCTCATAATACTTGTTATTGAGTTCATCCAGCATCTTGTTGTAGTCTTCCACGAACTTCTTGACGTTTTCGATAAGCTTGTCCGTATCCTGACTGACCGTAACCGTAGTAGCACCGATGGATGCCAGACTGTAGGTAACGTTGCCTACGGAAATCTTGCTGGTTTCCGAGGTGTATTTACGACCATCAATGGTAACTTCAGCACTGACACCACTGGCCCCCTGGGTATAAGAACCGTCATCGTTTTTCAATGCCAAACCAGTAGTGTTATGCGTAAGCGCATCGCCCTTGTCCGCAATACCGGTAAAACTCAGTGCATTCAAGAGATAACGGCCATTTTCTGCCGCTACCGAATCATCACCGCTCGCCACTTGCATAGACAGCTTATAACCGCTATCCGCAGCTGTGAACGACAAGTGCCCGCTTGGGTCACGTGAAGCACTGAAATGGGCTACACCATCATCGCCAGCCGCATCAATGGCTGTCATCAAATCCTCGATTGTTTTGGAAGCATCCAGTGATATTTCCTTCTCATACGTGGTACTGCCATCTTCCGATGTGCTGATCAGCTTGAATTTTATCGGTGCATTATTCGTGTCGTCCTTGGATGCGGTAAACAAAGAATCCAGTGTTGTGGATTCTCCCACAACGTTCTGGCTGGTGTAAGAAGTCTGTGCACCGCCGATAGCACTTACCCCCGTAGCAAGCTGCACCGTGAATTTATCGGACAGCTTGCTGATAAGATTGTGATTCTCATCCTCTGACTGTGTAACGGATGCCATCTGCAAATTATTCAAAAGCCGTGCACCATTGCCTGCTGCTGATGTAACCGGTACATTCGAACCCAAGCCTTCATTCTTCACCGTCAGCATAATCTTATTATTTACGCCGCCGTCCTTCTGATAAAGAGAGAACGCATCATTGGCACTGTCATAAGCTGCCTTGATATTGACCCCAGATTGGTTAATCCGTGAGGCCAGGTCATTTACCGTAAGATTGTTGTCCATGATCTCCCTATAAGTAAAGGAAATCGTCTTTTTCTTGGACGTTGACTCAATGCCATCAGCAATGTCGAAGGAAAGCAGTTCCTTATCCAGATACTTTTCCGCCTCATCTGGATCCGTAGGAATTCCATTCCGCAAATCACTCTGTTCTTCACTGCTAAAGAGAATATCCTTCAAGTAAATGCTTTCCGACAGATCCTGATTCTTACGGGCAATCTTATCTGCCGTAAGCAGATAAGCGTTGGACGCCAGCTGAGAAACATTCACCGTATGCGACATAATTGCCGCATCGGCATTCGCTACAGCCGTAGCCACAGTTGATTGTGAGCTGCTGGCCGACATGGGGCTGGTAGTTGACGATAACTTATAATTGTACAAGGTCGAGGAATTGAACGTGTTCAAGCTGCTATACATACTTGTATATGCTTCCTTGACCCACTCATTCTTCACTTCTTCCTTATACATCTTGTCATATTGATTCTGTTTCCCCATCATCCCCATGCGGACCATGGAGTCAACATCGATACCTGACCCTGACAGGCCATAAATCCCTATACCACTCATGACTCACACCTCCTCAAGCGTTCTTATCGAGGAAGGCACCCAACCATTCACGGGCTTTGGCCATCTGGTCAAGCATTTCTTCTGGCGGCACTTCCTTGAGCACTTCATGGGTTTTCTTATCCAGCATCCTTACCGTCATCAAGTTGACTTCCTTGTGATACTGGAATTCCAGGTTGCAGTTGATCTTGCTCATCAGCTCATTGAGTTCCTGCATCATGTAGCTGACAGCTTTTTCATCCATAGGCTCCCGATCTTCATCTTGAGCCTTCTGGATATCTTCATCTTCTTTTTCACTGTAACGGTCATAGCGGGAAGTGTTTTGTATATCCCGGGCGTTTTGCACAGAATCAGTCTCCGGACCTTCATTCATCCGCCTGGATGACGCATCACCACCAACCCGCTCCGCAGCACCGGCCACAATCGACGCCGATACTATGTCCTGAATTTTTCCTACCATGTTGATCCCTCCGTAGATTCACACCAGTTTCCTTAACCTAATTTAATTTTTCGGCAGGCCGGCGCTTAAATCCAAATCCATGGGCACCGGAGCGGCCGCTTGCTGATTCTCTTCCTGTATCGCGCGATAGATCTCACCGCGATAAATCTTTATATCACGTGGTGCATCAATGGCAATGCGGACATTGTCCCCCTGGACTTCCACCACATTTATCACAATGTTATCACCAATCATAATCTGTTGACGTGGTTTGCGAGTAAGTACGAGCATTATTGTTCCTCCTTATTTTCCGGAAACAATCTATGCTTGGTCGTATAGCCACTCTTGTCAAGTACGAGCTGACGGGCTTGCATATTAGCAGTGTTGAGGACCACCGGCGCCATAAGGTTAGCCGTCATATCCTGTACCTTGCCATTATTCACCGTGATCAGCGTATAAATAAGCATATCTTCCTGACGGTTCAGGGAAAGTTTCCCCTGATTCTCATCATCGATTTCAAATTCATAATCCGGGAAGAACACAAAGGGCATCGTCATCAAAAACGCCAGATTCGGCGTATTGATCGACTGCAGGAACACATAGGGACTTTCTTCGTCATAGGGTACTATCACAAACTCATGTTCGTCCTCAAAGGCGGGGATACCATCAGCAAAATGTACAATCTTGTCTTCTGCTACTTCCACTTCACCAAATCTTAATGTGTTGAATTTTTTCATCTGCTCTGCCTCCACTTCCGCTTGAAATTAATCATGCGTAAATATCGTACTTGCCTTCGGTCACCCAACGTTGCACATTAGCCTTTTGCTGCATATAGGTCTCAACCTGCCCTCGCGTGAAATTGGTCTGGGCAAAAGCATCCGTCTGAATGTCTACCGTAACGTCGCCTACATCCGGCTGCCCCACCGCCTCGATGGGATGGAACTTTATAACAGGGTCCGGTATCAGCTCCGTCACAATCTGTCTCTGTTTGTTGATTTCCTGCTGCAACTTGTTATCATACCTTTGTACAACAGGATTGCGTCCCCGCTTGCCACAATTCTCCACGTTGTCCCAGGCTTCCTGAGTCCAACGGGAAGTAGTTTTTGCCAGATCTGCAAAGCCCTGCTGCCCATATTTTTTCGCAAAATCGATATGATTGTCGTTGCCATAAGCATGTCGGCTGGGATATTGATCAATCTCCAGCTCAGGCTGCGTCCAATGCTTGTTGGAGCGCGCCTGCCGAAACTCCGAATGGAGCCGGGCAGGAGTTGAGTGAGCTTCCAGCTTGCCCAATTGGGTATGAATGCCAATCATGGGCTGAGTAAACCGCATATTGAGCCTTAGCATAGATTACTTCACCCTTTCCATGGGAAATTCCTGCTAAATCCTTTTACTTACTCCTATTTTACCATGTTTTCCTTAAAATTTCCTGTTATTTCACATGCAGGTTGTGAAAATCGCAGAATTTTTCAGCCTGCCTTACAGGTAATCAGCCAAACTCTGTGGTAAGATTCTGCCCCCCAAAGACAGGCTCATATTGTAAATCGTCTGTTCCTGCATGAGCTTCACAGCCAATTTCGCCACATCCGTGGAACTTACCTCCGTAATATCACCAGTAATCAGCTCATTCTGGGTAGTAAGCATGGTATTCACAGAGTTGTAAAGCTGTGCACGAGCCCCCAAGCGGGTTTCCGTCTTGATGGTCTGGGCATGGGCACCATCCGCAATGGTAATACCATCCGTGTCCATCCAGATATTGTCCCCGGCCTCTACCTTGGCATGCACAGTCAGGAGTTCATTGAGCATGGCCGTACCAGATGGTGAGTTCCCGGAATCCGGGTCATCGAAAATATCCACGCCAAAGATCTCCGATGCTGCTGCATTCACCGTATCAGCAGTAGGTTCCGTAGTACCATTTTTCTTGACCATGGAGATATATTTATTGTCACCTGTAAAGGAAACAATCTGCTGATCAACCGTATTAAAGCTGAAATCCATATTGGCCGTGCTGCCATTGGCCGTAACCGTAGCCGTTAATTTTGCATTGGGATTAATGATCTCCCCTGTATTCTTAAAATAATCTGCTACTACGAATTTATTGCCGTTCAGATTGAGATGACCGACAGCATCCGCAGCTGGATTCACTGTAGCCGACGGATCTGTTGCAACCTTGTCTTTATAACCGTTGTCCACAAAATCCTTGGTATAGATGTAGCCATCTTTGACATTCAGGTAATAGGTCTCTCCATCGTCCCCCTTGAGGGACAACATCTGGCGTAGCGTACCATTTTCTCCCACACCATTACGGCCGGCAAAATAATTCTGCTGGTTGACATCCAGGGTCTTAGTCAGCCCCCGCTGCATTTTACTATCTGACATCTCAAAGGGTCTGGTCAAATCCTTTTGCCCGCCAAAAACATAGCGGTCACCCTGCATCGTATTGCCCAGGGACACGATTTCCTGGATCTCAGCCATCATTTCCTTGGCAATAGCAGCCATATCGGTGATATTATTCGTGGAATTAGCTG
Source organism: Pseudoselenomonas ruminantium (assembly GCF_900142515.1). Taxonomy (GTDB): domain Bacteria; phylum Bacillota; class Negativicutes; order Selenomonadales; family Selenomonadaceae; genus Selenomonas_A; species Selenomonas_A ruminantium_D. Next base: position 63,662 of record NZ_FRBC01000013.1, read on the forward strand.
CCAGCACAGATTTTTCATTGAAGGTGGTCTGGATATTGGTGATATTCACCAATGCTGCATCAGAGGTCTTGAGCCAGGACAGTGCCGTATTGACATTGCTGGTATATTGTTCATTCTCATTGAGTGACGTATCATAACGAATATACTTCGTATAGTCCACCGGCGAATCAGATGGACGATGGATCTTGCTGCCATCTCCCTGTTCCAATAACGTGGTCTGCCGGGTATTGGCATCGTTTAACTGTTTCTGATAGCCATATACCATTTGATTGCTGCTAACGCGAATAGACATTTATTTCACCTCATTTATCTGCCGACAGTACCGGTGCTATTGATCAATTTATCCAGCATCTCATCCATGGTGGTGAGACAGCGGGAGCAGGCACTGTAACCCTTTTGGAACATAATCATATTGGTCAGTTCCTCATTCCAGTCCACGCCGGATGTCGAGGAACGCCAGTTGACAATCTGCGTGATGAGATCATCCTGCGCACTTTCTTTTTTATCCACCGAATTAGCATCTGTGCCCAAATGACTCATAGCAGATGTATAGTAAGCATTCAGCGAAATATCGTAAATGGAACGATTATCCATGTCCACTACCGCGCCATTGATCTTTACGATAGCACTCGTGCTGATATCGCCGGCAGCCAGATTGAACAGGCTCTTTACGTTGACTGCGTTCGTGCCATCACCTGAACCATTGGCCTTTACCACATACGTATCCCGGCCATTGGCATCCTTGATATAGGCACCATTGCCATCGACGGCTTTCTCTACGCTCAGGGTACGGGCAGCTACCAGACTCGTTCCACCGGGGGCTGTTATTCTCTCGTTGACATTCATGGCATTGATGATGCGGATGCCCACCAGCTCGGATTTCGTTTTCAGCTGACCAGAAATATTCACTTCCGGCGTATAGATATCACCTGTATTGGAACTTTCCACATTATACGACAGCGAGCGGACAATCGTGCTGGATATCATCTCCGAAGCCACTACGCAATGATTGGCAGCGTCCCAACTGTAATTTGTGTTATCATCGCCAAAGAAGTTAATACCATAACTGGGCCCCGTATATGGATTAGCGTTACTATAGGACCCAATATCACCATCTGTGCCATCAATACCAACACCCTGTTGATGCATGGAGTTGAAGGTAGTCAGCATGAATCCCGCCATATCTGCCAATGTGTCAATATAGCTCTTGTCCTCTGCAATGGTGTCCATCTGCGCCCGCAGGCTGCCATTCAGCGGAACATATTCCACTCCGGATTCCTTGATCATAATGCTGTAATCGTTGACACCATAATCCAGATTCGTATATGGATCCGACATTTCCAGGGTCAGCTTGTTGATGCCATTGACCATGGTGATGCCATTGGAAACCAGCGTATACATTCCCTTGCCATCCTCGTATACATTGAGGTTCATATACTTGGATAAATCATCCACCAATAAATCACGCTGATCTCGCAGATCATTGGCAGAAGACCCGGTCGCTTCTGCACTCATAATGTTTTTATTCAATTCCACGATACGGGTATTGATATCATTGATCGTATTGATATGGATGCGCATATCATCATATTGCGCCGTAATTTGCTCCTGCAACTGGCTGGCCGCTGTCTTTACCTTATCGATAAAGATATTGCCCTTCTCAATGACAGTAACGCGGTTACTGTCTACGGATGCCTGCGTAGACAACGCATCCCAGGATTTATAGAACGCAGCCATAGCATCCTTGATCCCGGTCTGATCCGAATCGTCAAAGATTACCTCCAGCTTGTCATAATTCACCTGCTGATTCTTATAATATTCATGCGTAGATGTCTCCGCCCAGAACTGCTTGTCCGCATAGATATTGCGGGCACGCTGTATATTCAAAGCTTCAACGCCGTTGCCGACCAGGCCAACACCGTTAACGGTAGACACCTCCAGGGCTCTGGCTGCCACCTGATTCACTGCCTGTCTTGAATACCCTTCCGTAGAAGCATTGGTAATATTGTGACCTACGGTATCCAGCGACAGCTGATTGGCAAAAACGCCGCGAACCATCGTGTTAAGTCCGGAAAAAGTAGAACGCATAATTCATCACCTGTTCTTTCCTTTGCCCCATCCCGGCAAAATCAACTGCTTCAAATGCTGGAGTCAAACATCCTGACTCCCCGCCGGCCTTCACTTTCCGCAGCTTCCTGCGTATAGGTATCACTGGCCACAGTCCGCGTCATGACGTTGATATGATAATCCACGTACTGCTTGCCCCGCTCCAAAAGCAACTGTGCAGCAGCGATCTCCTGTTTCAACGATTCCTCGAATTCCTGCGTACGATGAAAAAGATGCATCAAAATTTCCCATTCCTTAGAACGGGGCATCCGTCTGATGCAGGTATGCATATCCTTGACCTGCTGCCTATGCAAAAAATCCCGTTTGTTTCGTTCCAGTTTCCCTAATTCCAACAAGGCAGGTTCCAGTGACTGGACTGCAGCGACAATATTGGCACCTTTATTTTCTGCTTGCAAGACTTCTTTCAGCGCTTTGATTTTTTCCAAACATTTGTTGCTGAGAATAATCTGTGCCCTCAGCAAACGTACTGCTTCGTCCATAGAATCCACCTCATCCGTCAGTTCCCTCGCAGCCGCCCTATCCGTAAATGGCATCAAGCGTTGTAATCAAAATGCTTTTGATGTGATACGACTTCGCCACTCTTTCCATAGGCGGGTTCTACCGTTGCGCCCCCCAGACGGTTCAAATGAAAAGCGGCAGCCTCCATGGCAGCACGAATCAACAGGGCATTGCCCTCACCGAGTTCCTGGGCCTCCCTGACGGTGTCCTGCAGCATCAGGTAGAGGTTCTGCACCACAGAGCGCAATTTCCCAGCAGGAATGAGTTCCACGATGTCATCCATCCTGGAATCCGGCCCCAGTTTTTCATTCGTAGCTGCCAGCTTCAGGAGAACAGCCTGCCGCTTCTTTTCCAGGCTGGCAATGTGTCCGGTGAGTCTTTCCTCCTCCGGAAGCAAATCCTCTACCGTTTTCATATCCACCAGGACCAAGGCCGTGCGTTTCTTTTTGCCAAGTTCAATCAATGCTTTGTAATCTTTGTTCAAATCATTCAAGATATTTGCAAAATCCTGCCACATGCCAAACTTCCTCCCGCCTGCTTATTTTTTAGAACCGTATACCTAAAAGGCTGGCTGCAATATTCTCATTGGGAACATTATAACTGCCATCAGCAATCCTTGCTTCCAGATTCTGCACCTTTTCACTTCGGACTTCGTCCATGTTCTGCAATTTCTGAAGCATACTACTGAAGCTCTGTCCCTCATGGGACAAGAGAACCTCATCACTCTTTTCGACATTCCGGACACTTTCCGCCCGCTTCACGCCCCCCGCTGAACTTACACTGTAAGCACCAGCTACTGCCTGCACATTGCCATTGATAATCATCTTTTTCACCACCTGTAATCCATTCCTTACATCTATCGAAGTTGCACAGTATCTTCTGCTTGAACTATCGACAAAAAAAGCAGGAAACTTAATTCCTGCTTTTTGTACATTATTCAAGATTACAAGCGATTCTCTTTGAATTACTGCGTTTTTCGCCCTTTTTCATCTATAAATAGTTAAACCAGCTTTATTAAAGAATTATTAACGATCCTTGGAACGGAACCCCTGCCCCCTGTTCTGGTCAACCTTGGCCATCTGACGGGCTGCCGTCTGCAGGGCTGCCTGTTTCTGCAGTTCCGAGCGGGCAGCTTCCTCACAGCTCTGGCAGATCTTGCCAGAAAGTATCGGTGCACCGCACTTCTCACAAGGATATGTCATCTTGACGCCGATCTGCTCGAAACGGCCTTCGCGAATCATCTTCTTGATCATGCCAGAAGGAGCACCCGTGGCTTCGCAAATCTCAGGAATCTTCGCTCCGCGATGATCGCGGACATAATTCACTACTTCCCGTTCCTTCTCCAGAATCTTATCATAACAATCCAAGCAACATCCATGTCCTGTGTCGTTAAAAAGTTTTCCGCACACGGGACAGTTTTTGATCTTTCCAGCCATATTTTCCTCACTCCTTGGGCAGGTTTATTTTCGATTAATTGGTTTATTCGTGACAATATAATAATTCTCCTGCTGCTGAAAAAAATTTATTATCTTACCAAATCTTTCCCAGCATAAACCAGGCTCTGCCCTTTGCCCGAGCTTTTTCGCTGAGGTTGCTATCGCCTCCGATGCGGCGGGCATAATCGAGTCTTGCAAACCAGTCGTTGGGTTTCGTATAGGAAATGGCTGCACCATAGCCTTTCAGGGTAAGGCCACTGGACTCTGTTCCATTCCTGCCCGTCGGCGAAATCCGCCGATATGGACGGCCGTCATTGTAATACCAGATGTGCCCAGCATCAAAATAAGTGCTGAATACCACGCCTGGTACCGACGTATAGAATCTGGTTTCCACCGTGCCCATGATTCCCTCATCGCCAGCACCTTCTCCTTGTGGATACGCCCGCACGCCACTAGCACCACCTAAGTACATACGCTCAGAACCATCCAGATTGCGGCTGGCTATCTGACCACTGGCCTTAAGCAAAACATCTGCACGATTGCCCAATCGCTGCACAGCGGTAACGGATACTTCACCTTTGGTATAGCGTCCCTCTGTCCCACTGTCCCGTGACAGCTGGCGTGCCCATTCTGAATCCATTCCCAACGTCCCGCTCGTTACCTTGGCACTGTAGTTGACAATACGACCCTGCCGCCTGTCAAAACCTTCCCAAGCCATATAGCCACTATGAGAATGTTTCTGCGCCGTCCGGTGCACCATAGCATAATCGTCCTTCAGCTTGCGGTAATCATAGCCATAACGGAAAGTCAGGGCGCCATTGGTAAGATGGTAGAAAGAACGATGCCCAAACAGGCTCATGGTTTCTGCTATACCATTGATGTTGTTACTCCCCATACCGGCTTCATAATCCATACGGCTATACCCAAAGCCTGCAGTCGTTCCGCCACGCCCCACAATGGTTTCATAATTAGCATAATAGTTATGCATATGCTTGTTGGATAAAAGCCCTCCTACAGAGATCTTATCCCCATTGCCGCTGACATCATAAAGATTTTCCTGCACGCCATAACGATAACGACCGGTATCCTCACTGCCGTAGTTCTCTACATACAAGACAGTATTGCTCCCTTTGCCACGTTCAATGCGCACGGTGAGATCACTGGTGCCAAATTCCTTGCCAGGGCTCAATACACCTATCGCCTTGGTTCCACTCACATCAGAAATAGAATACAAAGTTGTTTCCAATTTGCCTGTACGAATGATTTCGCCCGCTTTCAGCCCATTGACAAAACCTCTTGCCACCCGTTCCTTCAAGTGGCTGCGATTCTCGATCTTGATTTCGCCATAGCGCCCTGGAATAATCCGGATCAGGATCATGCCGTCATTGCTTTCCTGCGCAGGAACATAAGCTGCTGCCGCAGGATAACCATGCTGGCGGCAATAACGGGTAAGCTCTGCTAAAGTGATATTCAGTTGGGCCATGGTTTTATTTTCGCCCATGCCATCCTGTAATATCTTCGTCAGCTCGCCCTTATCCAAATAAAGATCTGGCGCCTCCAAGCGGAAATTGGTAATCGTGAACTCCACCTGCTGTGATTCCCGAGGTTTCTCCGGATTGATATCCTTTACCTCAGCTTCCGGCGATGGAATATTTTCTCGTACCTCCTGCCCAGGCCGGGAAAGAGAGGGTGCAGCATCAACTGCACTCCCTCCCCAACTCATAACAGCGGCTGCTACTCCTGCTGTGATTTTTATCTTAGCCATTTTTTTCATGCTGTTTACCTTCCCTTAGGCTACATTTACACCCTGGTCTTCAACTTTCAGCTCAATTTCATCATCATCCTGACTGTTCGTACTTTCAATGCCGATTTCACTTTCCTTATCGTTCTTCTCAGTCTTGTCTTCGCTTTCTTCCAATTTTCGGCTATCATCCACTACCTGGATCTGTGCAATGGAACTCGTTCCCGAAGTCTCTGCCTGCAACGGCTGAACTTCCAGATTGATTACTGTGCCATCACCGCTGACTTGAACCTGAGCCGAACTTGCAGCATCTACACCTTCGATATTGACGATATCTCCACCGACTATGCCGATATCAGCCAGTTTCGTCCCCGGATTTACCAGATCTTCATTGGTTTCATCATTGCCAAAGCCGCGAATACCGCCGCTGCCAATATCCTCGCGTGCTACGACTTGCCCATTTTTGTCCCGATACTCGATAGCCGCTATGCTGTTATCGCCAAAGCCACTATTCATATCCTTGGAAATCTGATTATATACATCACTGTTGGGCGTGATCTTGGTATCAGGATTATCATTGCTGGTGTTGACATAGTTCACGGTAAAAGCCCTGTCATTCGCAGGAGCCTGAGCAAAGGTGTAATTCAAGCCCAAATTTCCCAAAGTGCGGTTACTATACCAGCCAAACACCTCGTAAGACCCCGGCGTGTTGGTTGTGGTCTCCGCTTTCGGGGCAAAGGTGAAAGCATCCGCCCAAGCACTATCCTTCTCCACTAAGCCCTCTACGCTGCCGGTGAATTCCGGCATTGCCTCGCCGACATTGACCGCTGCCGGAGCAGCTACAATCGTCAGCCCTTTGCGGTAGATTGTTCCTGTTCCCTCTACGGTGCTGTCTGCCAATTGATAATTCGCATTGCTAAGATTCAAGGTATAACGCACTTCATGATTCTCTAGTTCGTCAGTGTCTTCGGATTTTCCTGCATTGGGATTATCATAAACTGCAGTTGCCGTAAGGCCAAGATTGTCTTTGTCCTTATCGATGTAATTACTCAGGGAAATATTATTCTGCGCATTTTCCACGCCGTCAATCTCACCATCGTATTCCTTCGTCATGGTCTTGATGACGCTGGCAGTCAATATCCGCGGGGTGATTGTCCCATCATAGGCCGTAACCGTACCTTCCTGACCATTATCCGTTACGCTGACAGCGGGCGTTTCCGTCCCCTGCGTAAGCGTATAATCTGTATTGCCCAGGCTGACATGATAAGCATATTCTTTATTTTTGCCAGCATTGCCATCCTGATAACCAATATCCGTCAACAAGACATTCGCCTTATCGGCCTCCTGCAGCCACCCCTCCACTTTCACGTTCTTGTTCGCAGTGTAGACATCTCCTACATCAGGGTCAACCATAGAAGTCTCTCCATCATAAGTCTTGACCGGAGCAGAGTTGATCGTCACCGTCAGCGGAGCCGGACTGATTGTGCCACTGCCACTCAAACTGTCTGTCTGCATCACATAATTAGCAAGATTGTCGTTGCCCTTCAACCGGAAAGTAGTGAAATCAATCTGTTGCGGCATAAGGTTGCCATTGTCATCCCGTTGCACATGACCATTCACATACTCACCCTGGATCGCTGCCAGATCCAGCTCAACATCTTCACCTGCTATGACGCCCGTATCGGCATCCACATCCCGAAGTTTGAAATGTCCGTTGTTGGAATAACCATCCGGTAAAGCTTTGGTGGTATCATAGGTTTTGTCAATGCCTGTAATATCCACAGCTTCCACAAAAACCTGCCGCTGTTCGATATCTCCCAGCTTTTCAGTTTTCGTGACCACATCATTGACAGCACCTTGGAGGACATAGTTCCCCTTGGTGTTGCCTTGCAAGGTCAGGCTGTAGTTGACATCCTTCAGATTCCGGATCACGCCGGGCGCCACATTGGCATCGCCGTCCGCGTAGCTGGCCGCCACATCATAACTGATCTCACCGGCAGCGATATCCTTTTGCAGGACACTCAGATCTGCTGCACTGAAGCCAATCCTTTCCTGTATCTGATCTGCATCAATATCACCATCACCGTCATAAATCTTATGGAAGCCATTTTTCGCGATTACATTCAGCGGCCGTGCCGTGATTTCACCAGTTACCGCCAATCCTCCAACGTTATCAGCAGCCGTGGTACTAATCCAGTCACGTTTAGCATTATTGGCCGTCGTGTCATCCAGCTGATAGTTGCCCAGGTTCTTATTCACCTCAGTCACGTTATACATCAAACCATGGTTGCCCACATCCTTCTGTGCTGCCCCTGTGTTATCCACATAAATGCCACGATCCGCACCACTATAACTTACTTCGATTTCCTGCTGATCCAACGGAGACGTAGTCACCAGCTGCATGACGCTGCCGGAATCCAATACATCAGGTGTCGCATCATAGACCTTGTCCACGCCCTGCCATTTGGCCTTGAGTTCGGTTATCATAACAGGGTTGATCCGCCCCTTTTTCTGATCCGAACCATAGAATGTGGTGTCTTTCAGCGTATAGTTGGCAGCAGCAGTATTGAGATGATTTTGATTCACCAGATAATCCTTATAGGCTGCCTCCAGATTGCTGTACTTCACAGACTTATAACCCACAGCCTGGCCGTCGCGCTTCACATTGCCATCTGCATTGAACACAGCTTCCGTATCACCTTCGCCATACTCACCATGAATCAACGCCGTACTGAAATTGGCGATACTATCCGTGCCTAACAGTCCATTGAATTTGTCCACCTGAATATCAGAAGCATTCACTGCCGTCTCCGCATCACCATTGACATCCAATTTGTAAAGCCGCTCTGCTTTCTTGAAATCCACCGTCAGTTCTACAGGATCGATCCTGCCTTTTCCCATCAGGTCACCAGTATTATCAGAGGTACCATTATAAGCAGCTCCTGCAGCTCCCACAATCTTGTAGTTATCCTTGGCAGCCCCCTCAAGCTCTACATGGTAATAAACATCCTTGTCTACCACATTCCCTTGTGCATCCCGGGCCACTTTTTCATCATCATAGTGCGCATTGATAGCCTGCACATTCAGCTTCGTACCATCCTGGGAAGTGAACAAACCAGTCACTTCCACCTTATTGGACACATCCTGCAAAACATCATTATTTGTATCATAAGTTTTCACAATATCCGCATCCAAGGGATTGTTCGTAAGCCCGGCATATACTGTAGCCTTGTTGATGGTACTGGCCGCCGTACCGTAATTGGCATTGATATTCCCCAGGTCCGAAATCAGCAGTTCACCATTGGCATTCACCAATTGAGCATTCCGCAGAGCGGTCAGGTCATAGTTGCCGCCCCCCAATCCCAGCCGGTAATTGACCTGCGTGGCACCATTGGCCGTACCTGTAGCATTAGGCGTATCATACTCGGCAAAATAGCTGGAGAATGTCAGATTCTGCTGCACGCCATTGCCCAATGTTATATAGTGATCTTCGATATAATTATTGGTCAGGCTGGTCTGTCCATTGTTCTTCCAAACCTCCTGCGTAGCATCATAATCCTTCTCCGCAGGAGCAAAGTTGATGGTATAGGTACCAGGCAGCAATGAAAATGGAGAAATCGTCCCCGTGCCATCAATCTGATACAGACCATTGCTGTCCTTGCTCAATTCCTGCCCCGTGCTGTCCACCATAATATAATTGGCAGGCGTGGTATTCCCCAAAGACAAGCCTGTATAATGCACCACATGCGGTGTAGGATTCCCAGCGGTATCGGGATTCACATCCGCACCAACGTACTGACCGGTAGTAGCCGACAGCCCCTGCAGCGTTACGGTTTCATTACCGACCCCGCTCTTCAGCTTATTCTGGAAGGCAGTCTGCACATCAGACAGCGCAACATCTTCCGTACTATCATAAGTCTTATTGATCGATGCAGGTGTCTCCAAAACAACCCCAAAAGGCGTAATGGTATTGTTATTCGTCGTAAGGGCTGCACTCTTGCCATTGACCAGGGTATTGCCATTCACATCCTTGAAAATGTAATTGCTTGCCTTGTCACCGGAAATACTGGCCGTGTATTCTACGACCGTCCCTCCGACGTTGATGTTCGGCGTGTACTCTCCCGTACTGGTATTCGTGCCCTTGACCAGACCCGTGTGATTCGTCGTATTAGCCGCTTCAAACTGGATGATGTCATCACCCTGCGCGATAACCCCCACAGTGCTATCCGTAGAGAAGGCCTTATTCGCCGTCTTGTAGATATCCCCCGTGCCATCGTAGGTCTTAGTCAATCCATCTTTAGCCAGTTGGGTCAGCTCAACCGTGACCTCACGGGCCTTGATCTCACCATCATTGATGGAATCCTGAAATGTCACCGTCGTAGGCATACCCGTGAAGTTATTGCTGACATACGTTGGATTCAAGGTAATCTGATAGGCTACGTTTTTCCCCGTCCCAACATCAGCACCTGCCGTAAATACAGCAGAGTCAATGTTATAATTGCTGCTGCCAATGCTGGCCAGCGTAACATCAATACCAGTGCTCGTCGAGGTCAGTTTTATCCCGCTATTAGTAAGGTCTATCCAGCTTTCCTGAAAAGCGCGTTTGGCCGCGCTGGTCGTATCGCTCTCCAGCTGTCCCACTACATTGGAACCACTGTAAATCTGCGTAATCCCATTCTTCAATTTCAATACAAAACTGCCACTGAACTGCGCCGGGGAGATAATTCCCGCGCCATAAGCCGTTCCCAGGCTGTTGGTATTGTCCGCGCCATTAATGGTGTAATTGCGCGCCCGATTGCCCAAGGCGGTGAAAAAGCCGCTATACTGCACAGTCTTATTTCCCACATTCGGTTCAGGATTGAAGGTCGCATCCGTATTTCCCGTACCATATGTCCCCGTAAGTGCGCCTATGGCAAAATTATCCTTCGTCAGCACGGTGATATCATCACTGTCACCAAAGGTAAAACCAGATAACGCCGTCGGCATATCGGTAACATTGGTATTGCCATCATAGGTCTTCTGATGGTTGCTGGGGCCTGAAATCTGCAAATTGCGCTTGTTGATGGTTCCCGCTCCATTGACGGTAGTGCTGCCATTTCCATCATGGAGATAATAGTCGTTATATGTATCACCTTGCAGTTTAAGGGTGTACTCGACAGTCTTATCACCATTATTGTAGCTGGCATCCTCCGCAGCTCCCGTGGAATTCGTCACATACTTCGCCGTAGTGGCATTCGTCACTCTGTTCTTATCAATCTGCAAGATATCATTGCTGATATCGATGAGTTTATTCCCCATGTCGCTGATAACATCCGTAGCATCATAAGTCTTGGTATAATCAGCATTTTTCGGTGTATTGGCGATAATCTCCTTGCGTTTGATCACACCACCATTTGTTAAGGTCAATTCCACCAAGCCATTGGCTTGCTGATTGACTTTCAAGCTATTGTCAATGCCATAATCACCAGTCTCGGAAATATTCAACTCATAAATAACATCCTGAGCTGTATCCTGATTGTTCACCACATCATAATGGCTATGCTCATCCTTATAATGCGCACCGGCTACTGTCGCCGAAAGTCCTGGCAGATTCTGCCCCGCCACAGGTGAAATGGTAATATCCGCTTTGTTGTTCAAAGGCCCTGTGGTCTGCACATAATTCAAGGGATTCGTAATGGTATCCGTACCATCATAAGTTTTTTCAATCGGCGTACCATTGAGATTCAAATTGATCCAGGATTTATTCGTCACCAGGAAAGGATTGATTGTCCCCGTACCATATACCTTATCAGACGCAGCCGTCGGTGCATCCAGCTTATAGTTATGGTTCCGAAGCAACGAGCTTATCCCATCATACTCCACACTTACAGCCTGAACGTTGCCATTGCCGTCACGATATACATGTTCATTCGGCGTAAAACCACTGGAGCTCAATCGCCCATACTTAGCTTTAAATGGACCATTGGTATTATCCAGAAGCGGTACACCCTTATCAGTCAAATAGGCCTGATTGTCCAGATACCCCTGGCTGTCCACATAGAACACATCCGCTACCGTTTCCGTAGATATAATTCCCGTAGGCGTATTTATCTTGATTTTATCATCGGTGTATTGCGGAGCCGTGGTAACATTCGTATTGGTTACCTTATAACTGTTGTCAAAAGTCTTGTTGACGTCCGCAAAAGTAATGGTGCCCAGCTGCACCTGCGTGATATTGCCCGTGCCATTAAAGGTAACCTGATTGGTATTGGGGGCAATATTAAAGCGATAGTTCGTACTTGCATAATTACTGGGATTGACAGTCAACGTATTGCCAGTCTGCTGCGGCATATTCTGCACAATCGTAGCCGTATAGACAATATTTTTGTCCAGAATCGGATTGGCGGTGTTCGTTGCATCATAATATACATCTTTAGCGAGCACGGTGTTACCATTGCTATCCACCATATTCTGGTATTGGCCGGTAATCACAATCTCAGCATCATCATTGCCATTGCTGTCCTTGACAATATGATGGTAGGCATTGTTATCGGCATAGGTGAAATAGCCATCATTCAGTCCGAAATACGTTTTGCCGCCATTTTCCACCACATCATTGCCGTTGTATGTTTTCGTCACCGTTCCGGCAGTCGGCGTAGTGATATAGATGGTGCGGGGCGTAATCTCACCTTCGCCTAGCACGGTTTCCGTAACCCCATTAGCCAAAGCAGTTGTGCCATCAAAGGTATAGTTCTTGGCTGCGGTTCCGGTAATCGTGACATTATACCGAACGCCCTGACTGGCTCCGGATACATAAGCATCTTTGACAGCCAAATTCGTAGCAGAATTCGTATCCGTACTATTCTGCGTAAATTCCGCAGAATTCACCTGCAGCTCCAAATCATCCCCAGGCAGCATGCCCGTGGTGGTATAAGTCGTGGACGTAGTTGTCGGCGCATTGCTTACCCAGCTGTTGACAGGCTCCGAATAAGTGGCCGTGCCATCATATTCCTTGGTGGCCGTCTGATAAACAGGCCCATGCGGCGCAGTCAGAGATACAGAATTATACCATTTGAAACCAGTCTTCGGAATCGTGCGCAGCGTGATATCGCCAGTGGTATATAAAGGTCCACCACCATTCTGCCCCACCTGCGTAGTCTGATTATATCCGGTAACCAGGTCTTGCTTACTGTAAATCGGCGTACCGTTTAAATCCGTCAAAACGTAGTTATCTGCAGATGTTCCCGTCAGGGATATACCTGCAATAGCCACATCATGTGTACCTGCATCAACCTGATCCGTCTTCGTTGAGAGGTCAATATATTTTGTATTGTTGCTGGGGGTTACCGTCAGATCTAATTTTGTGGTATTATTTTGATCCGCTGGCAATATTTTATTCTCGGGATCCAGATTAAAATCACTGGACGTAAAGGTACGGTTATTGCCCTGTGCATCCTTTACATAGGCATCCCCATCATAGACTTTGGTAATCCCCAAGCCAGAATTCAGGGAAACCTTGATTTCCCTTTGGGTAATAGCGGCATTCACAGGGGAATTAATCTGCACGCTGTTGCCCGTGGTGCCAGTAGCATTTACCACCACATAATTACTGCCGGTATAAGTACCGCCAGAGCCATTGGTCAGGGATAATGTGCCATTAATCTGTACTTTTTTATTCTTTCCCACATTCTCATTGCCAGCCGCACCTGCCGCAGTCAATGAGCCGTCACTATTCACATTCCTAAAGGTAGCGGTACCAGAGTCCATGGTAACCTTGATATCCGCTGAATCCTCTGCTAAAATCCCCGAAACCGAACTACTGCTACCGCTGAAGAGCCCCGACACAAAGCTCTTGGCATCATCCGAGCCGTCATATTCCTTGACAATGGACTGGGTCGTGAAATTATTGGTTATCGTCACCTGTCGCGGTGCAATCGCAATGTTGTTGCCGACTAAATCATAGCCCTTTTGATCAGACCAAATCAATGCCATCTTGGCATTATTGGCCAAAGCATCTTTCTGGCCGGCAGCATTATAATAGACATTGCCCTTAATGGTGGAAGTTCCCTGGGTATTGAATACCGCACTGTAATCATCCACCAAATTATTCGTAGAAGTTGCCGCGTCCCCATTGGCATCCACGATTTTCAACGTCTCGGCATTATAAATAAGTCCCGGTGTATCCGAACCACTGCTGGTCGTAGCATAAACATAGGCAGTCAAGTCCTTGCCCTTGTTATTGCCGACATTGCTATTGCTTTTCGTGCTGTATTTATACGCAGCCGTATCCTTGTCCGTATACTGGCCTGTGGTTTTATCTTTGGCAAAATATTCAAAATCGTAAACAGTGTTCTTTATGCCCTTTGTAAAAACAGTCAGAACAGGTTCCGTTTTCCCCTCGTAAATACGCCAAGCAGGACGAATCAGCTTGCCATTGGCATCCTTGATTACACCACCAATATCCGAAATATCGCTGTTCTTCACCCAGGAAATTGCTCCTGAAGTATAGGTTGACAAAGTTGTTCGATCTACGCCTGATATGGTAGAACTATTGCCACTTCCATCATAATATTCGCCTTGATTATTATTCAATACCAAAGAGTTTGTTCCTGTCGGAGCAGAACCTGCCACAATATCAAAAAACTTGGCCGCAGTCCCAATAACATTCTCAAAGGATATCGTCCCATTGGCATCCTCCGCACTAAAGACTAATCCGTTAGCTGAGCCTGTGCTATAGCTATTCTCTACACGATTGGTTCCATCGGCTACCATACCAATCAGGCCGCCGCCACTGCCACCAGAAACTGCACCTGTATTGTAGGAATTTTTGATGGTTACGCCATCAGCGCTTCCCACCAAGCCACCAGAATATATATACATGGAGCCACTTACTGGCGAACCTTCATTATAAACATTGTTAAGTTTCGTAGCGTTGGCCGTTGCCACAATAGCACCAGCAGGACCACCAGAATTGCTGAAACTGGAATCTGTAACGCCCAGATTCTCAATCGTAGCACTGGTGGTCGAGCCGAATAATCCAGAGCCGCTCAGTTTGCTTATGGTAAAGAAATTACCATCAAATTTGCCAGAAAAAGAACTGACATTCTTGAAGTTCGTAATGTCGGTGGCAACGATATTATCTGCCAGCATATAATTACCGCTGACAGCACTGCCTGTCCCCAAGGTAGAAGCCCAGTTCGTCTTATCCACCAAGATATATTGTTCCACAGCTGCTACGGCACCCGTGCTGGTTACGTTTCCCTTCGTATAGTTTGCTCCACCAGAGCCATCACTGCTGCCCACATGGATATAGCCTTCATCCGCCCGCACCGTGACTTTATTGGTCAAAGGCGTAGAGCCATCGGAAGTAATATCTGCCGAATTAAGGATGCGGATATTCTCGCCTTCCAGCACCACCTCTGTGGCCTGGATCTTGCCCATATTCACCACATCCATAGCGGCACCACTGGTGGATGTACCAGCCGCAATCACCGAACTCATGCTGCCATTTCCACTATTGGCATTAGTAGCCGCCGCCACAGCATCACTCACTGCTATTTCCCGCGTAGAAGCATAGAAACTCCCCACATTGATCTCTGCATCCTTGCCGATCATAACGCCATTGGGATTGACAATATAGACCTCGCCGCCGCCCTGGATCTTGCCATTGATATCCGAGGTATTGGCTCCGGTAACAATGTTCATATAGTTTTTGTTCCCAGCAAAAACTACTTTCTCATTCTTGTCCACCGAAAAATCATGCCAGTCAATAACGTTGTTCGTTACACTGCCAACCACACTCGTATCCTGACCAATAACATTATTACTGGAATCTTTTACATCACTATACGTAATCGTAGCCGTAGAAGAAGTGCCTCCCACGGGTGCCCCATAAGCTACCGGTACTATACTGAACATCCCTGCCGCCAATGCAATACTGACTTGCAAGCAGAGTTGCCTCTCTCTGTTATCGTTACACATTTATAACACCCCATTAAAAATTGCTCGTGCAATTCATTTCATTACATCTTTTTTCGTATATAATATAATATAATAAAATAAAACCAAATTTTTCAAAACGCCGTACTATCCCCTCTATCCAAAAGCCCTGTGCAAGAAGAAGCCATCCGCATCTCCTCACACAGGGCTTATATTCACACATTGATTATTGTAACAGACTAAGCACGGACGAACTGTTCTGATTTGCCTGTGCCAACATGGATTGAGAGGCCTGCACCAATACGTTATGTTTAGTGTAAGCAGTCATTTCTTTGGCCATATCTGCATCGCGGATAACGGACTCCGTAGCCTGTGTATTCTCACTGGCAGTGGTAAGATTAGCAGACGTATATTCCATACGTCCCTCTACGGAACCAATAGTGGTTTGCAGCTTCAAAGCCTTCTCTAATGCCAGATCCAAAACACTGATAGCCGCATTGGCCATTTTCTGCGTGGAAATAGATAACGTACTGCCATCTGTCGCTCTTAATCCCAAAGCTGTAGTACGCATATCCGAAAAGCCCATCTTAATCGCCTGATTGGCCTTGGTTCCTGTCTGAAAGACCAGTGCATTATCAGGAGATTCATCTTCAGCTTGAATCGCTTCATAGAAGTTGTTCAAAACAGAATTCGCTGTACGATTTACAGAGCCATCCTTATTGACCACATTTATCGTCAAACCTGAAATCTGTCCCTCCAGGCCTTTCGTCCCAGCTTGAAATACTAAGGCCTTCTCTCTGCTAATGGTATAAACATCCTCTCCGACTCTATCTTTCCCTAACTTGTCCGTTAAAACAGTTTTCATCATCGATGAAGCCGGCTGATTTCCCTTATCATCTTTACTGTGCGAAAACATGGAACCCACGAACTCATTTCCTACGGGATCCAATACGGAAAAATACGTTTTCCCTTGATGAACATACGAATACTCAATCCGGCTGTCTGAAAAAATTTCCAGGCTGCGTCCTGAAGCATCGCACATACTCGTTATCAGGCTAAACGTACCCAAACTGCCTGAATCCAAACTTTCATTAACCAACGTCGTATAAGTAGCGGGATGTACTTCATTATTGTGAGTTCCATCCAGCAACGTCTTGCCATTATACATGACATTAGCATTTTCGTCCAGCTGATCGATTGCCTGATCCAATTCCTTTTGAATGATAGCGCGGTCAGCATCGCTATTGCTGTCATTCGCCGCATTGATGACCTTTTCCTTCAAGGTACTCAAAATATCAATGGTACTCTGGAGGCCGCCTTCTGCCACCTTCAACATGCTCATGCCCGTCTGTGTGTTGTCGATATCCTGATTCAGTCCGCGTACCTGCGTTACCATCTTCTCTGCAATGGCGAAACCGGACGCATCATCTTCTGCACTGTTAATTTTCATCCCTGACGAAACTTTCTCCAGGCTCTTCCTCATAGCCTTTTCGTTTCGCCCCAGCTGGTTCAACGTATTCTTGGCTGGGATGTTGTTCTTTACCACCATAGCCATAGCGGCCAACCTCCTTGTTCTCGTCCCTTAGTATCTATTTCTATGCAAACCTACATCCTCCACGACGCAGATTCGCCGTGACTTCTACTAATGTTATCGGTAAATTCGCCAATTCCTTAATAGTACCTACAAAATTTTCTTAGGACATCAAGGAAGCCAGTATCGTCTAAGATACCTAAGACCAGCTACCAGCCTGCATGCTGCTACTTCAGCAAATCCAGGCTGGTCCCCAGATTTTGATTGGACTGGGCCAGCATAGACTGGGCTGCCTGCTGCAGAACATTGGATTTGGTATATATTACCATTTCCTTGGCCATATCTGCGTCACGAATATTGCTCTCAGCAGCCGTTGTATTTTCCGTATTTGTCACAATATTAGCATTCGAGTTGTCAAGACGATTTATCTGTGCACCCAGACTGGTGTTGACATAGAGCAGATACTTCAATGCCTGATCTATATCATCTAGAAACTTGTTAGCGTTTTCCCGCGTCCTGACACATGTACCACTTGCAATCGCTCCTTTTTTTGGATAGGGCCACTCCTCATCCCGCCATACTTGTTCCTTTTCCGTAACCGTGGAGAATCTGTTATAATCTGTAGAATAATCATCCGGATAATCCGACTTTGCCGGATCAAGAGTAAATTTTGAATCATTAGCGGGAAATAAAGCATCCAACGTAGTATTGAACAGCTGATATCTAGTATTTTGCGAAGCAGGTGTATCCGATTGAATATAGAGACCTTTATATGGATAAGTTGCGTGAACAGCTATTTCTTCCACTGTAGAGGAAGGCGAAGGCGTAACCGTCCCCTTCGTTCCCTCATAAAACACTGGCTGATTCCCCTTCTGCGATATGGTTATATTTCCGTTATTATCCTTGCTAACAATCGTATCATGTTTATTCAGTATAGTATTGTCCCTCATTGGATAACGCGTATATCTCTGTTGCCTTGGCGAACCATTACGATTTGCATAGAGCACCCCATCATATACTGCATTTTCAATATCGTCATATGTCGAAGCTCCGCCTATTCCTATATAATACGCGCATGAATCTGAATTTTTTTCATCATAACGCATCCCCTCACCCACGGGTAAATTTGTGGTGAATGTGATACTAATAAACTGCTCACAATTTGCACAGAGAATTGCAAACCCCTGATTATCAAAATCCGTTGGTACTGCACCTCCACTATTGGAAAAATCTAATGTTGCAGTCCAAGTCCCACTCCCCACACCTCCGTAACCCACAAGAGCTGGATCATATTTTGATGGTGCTATCATTGAACCTGCATAATACGACTTCGTATTCCCTGCGGGAAACAGTTTGCCAATCGTCGTATTTGCTTGTGAGGGACCTAAAGAACTGAACACTCCCTGCGTCATAACATTTTTCGTTTCCGTCGTAACTTTATCCGTTACCCCATCCAGAAGACGGATACCGTTGTAATTCGTATCCCAAGAAATATCATTGATCTGCATCAGCATCTGATTGGTTTCACTTTGCAGCACATCGCGATCTACCTGTGAATAGGTATCATCCGATGCCTTCAGAGCAATCTCCCGCAGATGCGCCATAATCTGTATCTGTTGGTCAACCGCTTGCGAGGCCAGATTCAACATATCATGGCCAGCCTTCGTATTATCACCACATTGGTACAAGCCACGAATCCGCGTCCTCATACGCTCTGAAATACTGTAGCCTGCAGCATCATCACCGGCACTATTGATTTTCATGCCATTGGAAACCTTCTGCAATGACTTCGCCAACTGGCTGTTGTTACTATTCAATTGGTTCCGTACTTTCGTACCTTCCACATGGCTATAAATATTCATAGACATAGCAGACACCTTCTATCCTTATTGTAAAAGACTAAGAACATTAGAACTATTTTGGTTCGCCTGCGCCAGCATTGCCTGTGCAGATTGGGACAGAATGCTGGCTTTGGTGTAGCCGGTCATTTCCCTGGCCATATCGGCATCACGGATGGTGCTTTCTGCCGCCTGCGTGTTTTCCTCATTGGTCACCAGATTAGCTTCCGTCTGCCCTAAGCGCATTTGATAGGCGCCCATGCGCGTAATCTCATTGAGCGCATAGTCAACAGCCTTATCCAAAGCCCCCATAGCCATCAAAGCTGCTTCTATAGGGGTAACATGGCTATCTTCTATGCCCATATTCTTCGGCCACATGGCATTGATAAAAACCCGTACATTTTGGTTTGCCTTTGGCCCGGTATGAATGATCAGCGGTGTACCGGTCAAATCTTCTGAACGATAAAATTCATTTTTAGGGCCATCAAAAAGACCATTCAGGAATTGTATCGCATGCTTATCGTCCTCTTTTAGAAAATAGTAGCTGCCATTGATTTCAGCCATACGCAAATAATGTGCCGAATCGATCAAAATATTCGATGCATTCGTGTCAATCGGATTCGACGGTACATATCTGGCATGTTGGATCGTTATTTGACTTTGCACGGATTTTATTCCATCGAATACGGCTTTCGCTATATCCGTCGCCTTTGTGACATTTTGCACACCAATTGTATACACACGAGAAAGATAATTTCTTCGACCAGAAGCAGTGATAGCATATGGGGTATATGAAGCTGTAGTAGTACTGGCATCAAAAACAATATCAATATATTGTGGGCAATCTGCACAAAGAATAGAAAATCCCTTTCCATCCAAACTGCTCGGAAAATCAATATTCAAGCTGTTTAAACTGGAAAAATCCAAAGATACAGCAATTTGCTTCTCCTGCATAGTTCCACTAGGCTTTGTCTGGCCTGTTTCTGTCCAATAGTTCCAATTTCTCGGCGGGCCTAAAAAACCTACAAAACTGCTGTCGACCAAAACACCACTTCCGGATTTCAGTGTCGGCTTCCAATCTGAACTGCAGCTATTAAATGCCGGTTGGAAATCGCTGATCATAGTAACCGATGAGGATATCGGGGAACTGGCCGCTCCTATTCGATATTGAGCATAGTCCCCCGTCAGCAATAATCTGCCATTATAATTGGTAGACGCTGTAATATCCGTAATTGCCTCTTTACGGCTGGCAAATTCTTTTTCGAGAGTCTCCCTATCCAAATCTGTATTATGGTCATTGGCAGAATTGATAGCCAGCTCCTTCATGGAGCGCAGGTTGTTGATAATCTCCTGCATGCCACCTTCGGCGGTAGCCACCAAGTTTTTGCCAGTTTGCGTATTCTGGATATCCTGCCCAAGGGAGCGAATCATGACACGCATCCGTTCTGACACCGAATAGCCCGAAGCATCATCTTCAGCACTGTTGAGCCGCATGCCGCTGGATACTTTCTTGAGCTGCTTGCTCAGGCTGGAATCGTTCTTCTTCAGTTGTCCCAGCGCCATCATGCTGCCGCTGTCATTTCTTACCGTCATCGCCATGATAACCGCCCCTTGCTAAAACAATTATTGCAGCAAACTAAGGACATTCGAACTATTTTGGTTCGCCTGCGCCAGCATGGATTGAGACGACTGGGTCAGGATATTGGCTTTGGCATATTCAGTCATTTCTTTGGCCATATCGGCATCACGGATGGTACTCTCGGCAGCCATGGTATTTTCCTCGTTGGTGACCAGAGTATCTTCGGTCTGCCCAAGACGCATCTGATAAGCCCCCATGCGGGTGATTTCTTTCAAAGCATAGTCAACAGCGTCATCCAAAAGCCCCATAGCATCTAAGGCTGCTTCCAAAGGTGAAACATGTGCTTCTTCTATATTCATATCTTTTGGATACATGCCATTAATAAAAACTTCCATATGCTGATTAGCCTTGGTACCGGTATGAATAATCAGCGGCGTTCCTGGCAGAATGGGGTCATCATCAAACTTATTTTCGGGGCCGCCATATATACCATTGACGAACTGCAAGGCACATTGATCATTGTTTTTCAGGAAATAGTAACTGCCATTAATCTCAGCTAAGCGCAAGTTATGGGACGTATCAATCAAAAGATTGGTTAACGTACTATCCACCTGATTGGCAGCACTATTGTTGCCACTTATCCGATTCTGCACGGAACTGATGCCATCAAAGATGGCCTGTGCCAGTCCTGCTCCACTGGTAACATTCTGCACACCAATCGTAAAGGCGCGGGCTTGCGAATTTCTAGGTTCGCCCGGAGGCGGGGCTGGTGAGGCTGTATAACTGGTCGTTGTCGTGCTGGCATCAAAGATAATATCAATATACTGATTGCAAGCTCCGCAAAGAATGGAAAAGCCCTTCCCGTCTATATCATTAGGATAATTTACATTCAAACTGGAAAAATCCAATGCTACTGCAATCTGATTACCCTGGCCACTACCTGCAGGTTTTGTCTGACCAGTAGCAGTCCAATAATTCCACGTTCCATTCATCGGCCCTTTGAAGCTGGCATCTACACGAACGCCCCCACCGGATTTAACCTGATTATTGGGCGTGCACGAATTGAATGATGGCTGAAAGTCGCTGATCAAAGTATTTACCGGCGGTTTCGAATAATCAATATGGTATTCCGCATAGTCCCCCGTCAATAGGAGCTTCCCATTATAATTCGTCGATGCCGCTATATCGGTAATGGTTTCCTTCCGGCTGGCAAATTCTTTTTCCAGCGTTTCCCGATCCAAGTCCGTATTGTGGTCATTGGCAGAGTTGATGGCCATAGCCTTCATTTCCCGCAGGTTATTCAATATCTCCTGCATGCCGCCTTCGGCTGTCCCTACCAAATCCTTGCCGTTTTTTGTATTCTGGATGTCCTGTCCCAAGGCACGGATCATGGTGCGCATGCGTTCCGAAATGGAATAGCCGGAAGCATCATCACCGGCGTCGTTGACCCGCATACCGCTGGAGACTTTCTTCAGCTGCTTGCTCATGCTGGAATCATTTTTCTTCATCTGTCCCAGCGCCATCATGGTGCCGCTATTGTTTTGGATTGTCATCGCCATGGTGAAATCCCTTCTTCCCTGAAAAAGTTACTGCAGAAGGCTAAGGACGGAAGAACTGCTTTGATTTGCCTGCGCCAGCATACTCTGCGCAGCCTGAGTCAAGACATTCGCCTTGGTATATTCGCTCATTTCCTTGGCCATATCCGCATCACGAATGGTTGATTCCGAACTGGTCACATTCTCATGGGCCGTAGTAAGGTTCTGTGCCGTATAGGACAAACGGCTTTGGATTGCCCCGATGGTCGTCTGCTGATCCAGAACCTTCTGAAGGGCATTATCAAAAATCGTCAGAGCCCGTTTGGCATTTGCCCGCGTGGTGAGCTGCACAGTCTCACCGCTATCCGACAACAAGCCCAAGGCCTGCGCATGAATATCCGAAAAAGCCGCCTTAATCACCTGATTCGCCTTGGTTCCCACCTGGAAGCGAAAACCAGCATCAGGACGGGAGAAGTCGCCCCAATTCACAGTCAGTCCTTCTATCGTACTCGTATTTGCACTTGGATAATACCAGAAACGGGTAGATTTGCCTTCCAACACAACATCCTCTGCATTCTCTTCGTCTCCGCCCCAGGCTTTGGAGCCCTTTACCGAACCGGTATCCCGTTTATTATCGAGATCCATATCACAGTATTGCTTGAAAAATTCGTTGTTCTTGCTGGTATTATTGCCACCTGTTACGCTGTTGTAATCAGCCAAAAACGCAGTCTTGGCTTCCTGTAGTGTTTTGAATTTGCCTTTGGTAGCTGCTGCCACAGCATTATCTAATCCAGTGGCCGTCCCCCCCTGCTCATTCAACACGCTCATAAAGCGCTTCATAGCATCTTCACGGCCGCCTTGGGCATTGAGATAATGCAGGAACGTATACCCCACTGTATACGGATCTGTAGAACCAGAAGCACCGCCAGAGCTAAATACGGATGAAATCGTACCAGCCGTCAATGCAGATAATGAGGCACGACGATCATCATCAATACCATGAGTAAACTCTGCCGCACCTTCAATGACATACAACGGCAAACTAGCCATCTTATTAATGTTAGCAGCCATTACTGCGTGGGTAAGCTCATGAGCAATCGTACGGTCAAGATACCCTGCTCCTGCCGTAGTCGTTTTACCATTCACGTTATTTTCTACCAAATTAGCATAATATGTGAGATTAATAACCATCTCTAACCCTGTGGCATCACCATTACTGTTGAAAGTAGGTTGTACGTAGGCCAGGGTGTTCGCCTGTGAACCTGTCAATTTATCAAACTTTACATCTATTTCGTTAATAGTAACGCCATTCTGCTGAAAAGACAATCCATAGGCTTCCTTGATCATATTCAAGCTGCTGGCAATCCATTCACTGTTCAACGCCTTGATAATGGTCTGCTCCACATCATCCGCCACATCTGCCGAACCGTCAAAGAGGGTCTTGCCATTGAACGTCGCATTGGCATTGTCATCTATCTGGTCGATGGACTGGTCCACTTCCTTCTGGATGGTAGCCCGGTCGGCATCCGTATTCGTATCGTTGGCGGCATTAATTGCCTTTTCCTTCAGAGTTTTCAGAATATCAACCGTAGAGCTTGCCGCACCTTCGGCCGTGCGCAACAGGCTGATAGCATTCTGGGTATTGTCAATATCCTGTCCCAGCCCGCGAATCTGCACCCGCATACGTTCCGATATTGCATAGCCCGAAGCATCATCCTCGGCACTGTTGATCTTTTGCCCTGTGCCCACTTTCTTCAACGACTTAGATAATTTATCTGTGTTTTTATTCAGCTCCCCCAAAGCCATCTGGGCAGCTATATTGTTTTTGATTACCATTGCCATGATGCTTCCTCCTTGAAGAACATAGTACTACATCTCCGTCTCACTTATCTAATTTATCGTATGTAACAGATAAATTCTTAAATCTTATTTGCATGTGCTGTGAAAAATGACCTTTTGCTTTTCCCCGTATCTTGTTACAATACATTTAAATAATAAAAGAAAAGGAACGATATCATGAATGAAAACGGACTTACCCATTTTGACGAACAAGGCCAGGCCATCATGGTGGATGTGAGCGGCAAGAGCGAAACACACCGCACGGCGGTGGCTTCGGGACTCATCAAGGTCAGCCAGCCGGTATTCGATGCCATAAAACAAGGTACGGCGGCTAAAGGTGATGTGCTCGGAGTGGCACGGATTGCGGGCATCATGGCGGCGAAGAATACCAGTTCGGTCATCCCCCTCTGCCATCCACTGCCGCTGGCCAAGTGCAGTGTGGATTTCGAACTGCTTGCAGACACCTGTGCGGTGAAAGCTATCGCCACGGTAAAGGTCACGGGACTGACAGGAGTGGAGATGGAAGCCCTGCATGCGGTCAGCGTGACCCTGCTGACCATCTACGATATGTGCAAGGCCATCGACAAGCGCATGGAAATCAGCGATATCCACCTCGACCGCAAAAGCGGCGGCAAGAGCGGGGAATTTATACGGTAAAAGAAGGGGCTGTGAAATAACACGCCCCCTTATAACAAAGGCGGTTAGCTGACTAAAACCAAGTCAGCTAACCGCCTTTTGTGGTAAAATTTACTT
>NZ_FRBC01000005.1:0-49421 GCF_900142515.1 Pseudoselenomonas ruminantium
AGTGGTTCCACCTGTTCCCATACCGAACACAGTAGTTAAGCACTCGTACGCCGAAAGTACTTGTCTGGAGACGGACTGGGAGGATAGGGCGTTGCCAGTTAAGAACTCCTTTTTAGGAGTTATGCTTCCCCGATAGTTCAGCCGGTAGAACGGTGGACTGTTAATCCATATGTCGCAGGTTCGAATCCTGCTCGGGGAGCCAATTATGATATACCTCTGGGGTGATTGGGGTATAGCCAAGTCGGTTAAGGCACGGGACTTTGACTCCCGCATCCGCTGGTTCGAGTCCAGCTACCCCAGCCAGATAATGGTTCACTAGCTCAGTTGGCAGAGCACCTGACTTTTAATCAGGGTGTCCCGGGTTCGAATCCCGGGTGAGCCACCAATAAATATGGCGCGTTGGTCAAGTGGTTAAGACACCGCCCTTTCACGGCGGCTTCATGGGTTCGAATCCCATACGCGTCACCATATCATGACTCACTAGCTCAACTGGCAGAGCAACTGACTCTTAATCAGTAGGTTCACGGTTCGATTCCGTGGTGGGTCACCATTATATGGGCGATTAGCTCAGCTGGGAGAGCGCCTGCCTTACAAGCAGGATGTCAGCAGTTCGATCCTGTTATCGCCCACCATTTTATGGCCCGGTAGTTTAGTTGGTTAGAATGCCGCCCTGTCACGGCGGAGGTCAGGGGTTCAAGTCCCCTTCGGGTCGCCACTTGATATTAACGCCTACGGGCGTTAAATATATATATGTGCCTTTGTAGCTCAGTTGGTAGAGCAGGGGACTGAAAATCCCCGTGTCAGTGGTTCGATTCCGCTCGAAGGCACCATTTTTTTCAGGCTGGTGTAGCTCAATTGGTAGAGCAGCTGACTTGTAATCAGCAGGTTGGGGGTTCAATTCCTCTCGCCAGCTCCACTTTTTGATACTATGCGGGTGTAGCTCAATGGTAGAGCCCCAGCCTTCCAAGCTGGTCACGTGGGTTCGATTCCCATCACCCGCTCCATATGCAGATTGTTTAACTGCCGGGGTGGCGGAACTGGCAGACGCAACGGACTTAAAATCCGTCGGTTGGAAACAACCGTACCGGTTCGATTCCGGTCCTCGGCACCACTTAAAATTACATAGTTTATCATGCGGACGTGGCGGAATCGGCAGACGCGCTAGTTTCAGGTACTAGTGGTGGTGACATCGTGGAGGTTCAAGTCCTCTCGTCCGCACCATTTTTATATTCAGGCCTTTGTGCTGGTGGTGTCCTTCAGAGGGCATATTTTTTTCGCGGTCGTGGCGGAATTGGCAGACGCGCTACTTTGAGGGGGTAGTGTTCACAAGACGTATGGGTTCAAGTCCCATCGACCGCACCATTTTTATTTCTGCAATGAGAACTTGTTCTATGATATAGATTCGTGGAACAAGTTTTTTTTATATATTTTTTTATTTCATATCATTTTGCAGGAGTGATGAAGAAACATGAAAGAAGCGAGTATCGCGAACATTTACCGACTTGATGGCCGCGTGCCTCTGGGAGCAGCCATACCTTTTGGCTTGCAGCACGTATTGGCCATGTTCGTAGCCAACCTGACGCCAATCGTCATCATTGCCGGAGCGGCAGGTTTTGACAAGCCGATGACGGCCATGCTGGTGCAGAATGCCATGTTTGTGGCTGGTATTGCGACATTGGTGCAGTTGTATCCACTGTGGAGAGTGGGAGCGCGCCTGCCTATTGTCATGGGCGTAAGCTTTACCTTTGTGACAGCAATCTGTTTTGTGGCGGCTAATTTCGGCTATGGCGCCGTAGTAGGGGCTGTTCTGGTTGGCGGTGTTTTTGAGGGTACCTTGGGACTGTTGGCAAAATACTGGCGCCGCTTTATATCCCCAATCGTTTCGTCGATTGTCGTTACCACCATTGGTTTTTCGCTGCTGGGGATCGGCATCCGTTCTTTCGGCGGGGGTTATAATGATGGTTATGGTTCTTGGGAGAATTTGTTCCTGGGAACAGTCACCCTTGTTACCTGCTTGCTTTTTTCTTCGTTTGCCAAAGGCCATTATAAGCAAATGGCTGTATTGGTTGGTTTGATTGTAGGCTATATCGTGGCTTGTGCGCTGGGAAAGGTAGATCTGTCTGCGGCTTTTGCTGGCAATGTATTTGCCCTGCCGGCCTTTTTACCAGTGGCACCGGAATTTAATTTAGGAGCAATCATTTCCGTAGGGATCATCTTTTTGGTATCGGCAGCGGAAACGATAGGAGATACGACAGCAATGGCTGTCGTAGGCCTCAAGCGTGACATAAAGGAGCGGGAGATTTCCGGCTCTTTGGCTTGTGATGGTTTTTGCAGCTCGGTGGCATCGCTTTTTGGCTGCTCGCCGATCACTTCGTTCAGCCAGAATGTCGGTCTGATTGCGATGACGAAGGTCGTGAATCGCTTTGCCATCATGACCGGGGCGGTGGCTATGATCATTGCAGGGATGTTCCCGCCTATCGGTGCATTCTTTGCTTCCTTGCCGGATGCGGTATTAGGTGGCTGTACGATCATGATGTTTGGTTCTATCATGGTCAGCGGCATTCAGATGATGAGCCGATTGCAGATGACGCAGCGCAATGTGACGATTGCGGCGCTGTCTTTTTCCCTTGGGATCGGTACGACTACGGCATCAGAGAATGCAATCTGGCATGTTTTCCCGCAGGTCGTGCAGGATGTATTCAGCGGCAATTGTGTGGCAGTAGTCTATGTCGTGGCGATTTTGCTGGATACCTTCCTGCCGGCCAATATGGAAGTGGAGCAAGAAAAAGACGAGGAAGAAGTGCTGGAGCCAGCTATTGATCATCATTAAGAAAAGGAGATAAGATTGTGGAATTATTGAAAGAGCGTATTTTAACCGAGGGCTACTGTTTATCGGGCAATATCCTGAAAGTGGATTCCTTCATCAATCATCAGATCGATCCCGAGTTCACGATGGAGATGGGCAGGGAATTCGTGCGTCGTTTCGCTGATGTGAAGATAGACAAGGTGCTGACCATCGAAGCTTCGGGCATTGCCATTGGGATGGCCGTGGCTTATGAGCTCAAGAAGAAGCTGGTCTTTGCCCGCAAGAATCCTTCGCTGCTGATGCAGGAGGATATGTATACCTGTCCCATCACGTCTTATACCAAAAAAGAGGCCAAACTGGTCTATGTGCTCAAGAAATTCCTGGAGGCCGGGGAAAATATCCTGATCATTGACGATTTCATGGCTGATGGCAATGCGGCTTTAGGTCTGGCCAATATTGTCGAGCAGGCTGGCGGCAACGTCGTCGGGATCGGCATTGCCATCGAAAAATCTTTCCAGCAGGGGGCCGAGCGTGTCCGGAAGGCTGGTTACCGGGTGGAATCGCTGGCCAGAATCGCTTCTCTGGAGAATGAGCAGATAAGATTTGTGGAAGATTGAGATTTTCGCAAAAAAGCTATTGACATATAGGTCAAAGTGCCTTATAATAATTTTCGTTGGTTCGGTGCTTGCATCGGACACAAGTGAATAAGCGGACGTGGCGGAATCGGCAGACGCGCTAGTTTCAGGTACTAGTGGTGGTGACATCGTGGAGGTTCAAGTCCTCTCGTCCGCACCATATTCGCGGTCGTGGCGGAATTGGCAGACGCGCTACTTTGAGGGGGTAGTGTTCACAAGACGTATGGGTTCAAGTCCCATCGACCGCACCATTTGATCTTTAGGCCCAGACGGTTGTCTGGGCTTTTATTGCATATATATATGACAATAAAGGAGGGGTTGCTATGCGGCACAAGCTTATATTATGCGTTCTGTGCTTGCTTTTTGCCGTTTCGCCTGTGCAGGCGAAAGAGCTGGACCGCGCGGAACTGAACTTTGCTGCCGCCTTGATTTCCATGTCTACTTATGGGGCTGAACTCAATCTACTAGCCCGGCAATGGCTGCAGGATCTGGGCTGGGTAGTGGATTCTCATGAGTATGCAACGGCGCTGGCAGAGGCGCGGGTCCATATCCTGGCCAAGAAGCTGCCCGATGATGAGCAGATCTATGTGTTGGCTTTTCCGGGGACGGAACGCAAACAGGATGCTCTGGTGGATCTGCGGATGAAACGGGTGGTCTTTGCTGGACAGTCGCCGGCAGAATTTGAAGCAGCGGCGGAGCGAACGGATAAAGAGGCCAGTATGCCGCTGGTACACAAGGGATTTCATGACTATACCCAGGCGGCTTTGTTCAGTGAGAAAATCCCGGATTTCGCCAATCTGACCTTAGGGGAGGCTATTGCCCGGGATCTGCGCAATCATCCCTCTTATCAGCTATACCTTACTGGTCACAGCCTGGGCGGAGCAGCTGCCACACTGGCGGCGGCAAGGTTGGCGGATCTGGGGGTTCGTCCCTCTCAGCTGCGGGTTATCACGTTTGGTGCTCCGGCTGTGGGCAATACGGCTTTTGCCAGAACTTATGAAAAGCGGATGCAGCTGACCCGGATCACAATCGATGGGGATCCGGTCAAGGCTGCCCTGCAGTCGTTGTCCAATTATGTGCAGTTTGGTGAGAAAGTGGTCTGGGAAAGTCATCTGGGACGTTTCCCGCATGATATGACCTTGTATTTGGATGAGGCTTTGCGGCATTATCAGGATGCCCATAGCGAGCAGGATCATCCTTATCTGGTTACAGGCCAGCGGCGGCAGGTACAGGGACTCATCTATGTGGCTCCGTTTGACTTCCAGGTGTCGGATCTGCTGAGTGCAGACAAGCGTTATATGGAGCGGGTAGCCAGAGGAATCCTGAACTCTGCCTATACGCCAATCGTTTTCGGCACAACAAATGGCGATATCTATCAGGAAGCCCGCAAGCTGGGGGCAAAATATATCCTTTATGAGCATTTCCGTGGTCAGCGGATCAAGAAGGAAGAGAACAACTTTCGTCTGGCTATGGAAGAGGAATTGTACGATATCGATGGCAATGTCCTGAGCTTCCAGTCTTACAGTACCACAGCCCGTACGCTGACACCCATTGAGGCAGTCGGGTATCTGGTCATGCAGGCTGAGCCGGAACGTAGTGCAAAATTAAAAGGGACAACCTAAAAAGCAGGTTTTTTAGGTTGGCTGCCGAATAAGATATTGTGTGTATATTGCCGTAAGGCAGGGAGGTTTGCAATGGAAAAGTCTAAGGTTTATTTTACTAGTTTTCGCACGCAGGTAGGTACGAGCTGGCTGGAGAAACTGCGTCGTTTGTGTATTGCGGCGGGCATCAAGAACATCGACATGGAAGGCAAATTCGTGGCCATCAAGATGCACTTTGGTGAGATGGGCAATCTGGCCTTCCTGCGTCCTCAGTATGCCAAGGTCGTGGCGGATCTCGTCAAGGAACAGGGCGGCCTGCCGTTCCTGACGGACTGCAATACCCTTTATCCCGGCAGCCGCAAGCATGCTTTGGAGCATATGGATATTGCCAATCTGCATGGTTTCAATCCCATGACCACAGGGTGCCAGATCATCATCGGTGACGGTCTCAAGGGCACGGATGATGTGGAAGTTCCGGTCAAGAATGGTGAATATGTCAAGGCTGCCAAGATCGGGCGCGCTGTGATGGACGCCGATATCGTCATCAGCCTGGCGCATTTCAAGGGACATGAGATGACGGGCTTCGGCGGTGCCATCAAGAACCTGGGCATGGGCTGCGGCAGCCGTGCCGGCAAGATGGAGCAGCATTCTTCCGGCAAGTGCGTGGTCAATCAGGATAAGTGCCGCAGCTGTCATAAATGCGCGAAGGAATGTGGTTCCGATGCCATCCGTTTCGATACGGGCAAGGCCTATATCGATCCGGAAAAATGCAAGGGCTGTGGCCGCTGCATCGGTGCTTGCGGTTTCTCTGCCATCCGCAATGAGCAATGGGATGCCGGTGACCTGCTGGACAAGAAGATGGCCGAATACACGCAGGCCGTGGTGCAGGACCGTCCTTGCTTCCATATCAATCTGGCCATGGATATCTCGCCGAACTGCGACTGCCATGGCGAGAACGATGCACCCATCCTGCCGGATATCGGCATGTTTGCTTCCTTTGACCCCGTGGCTATCGATCAGGCCAGCGCCGATGCTTGCCAGAAGGCTACGCCGGTGCGGGACAGCCAGTTAGGTGATAATCTGGCCAAGGAGGATTGGCACCATCACCATGATGTGTTCATGGACAACAATCCCAACGTACATTGGAAGGAAACGCTGGAACACGCTGAAAAGATCGGCATGGGTACCCGCGAATATGAACTGGTGACGCTGAAATGAGCCTGGATGGATTGCGGCGGCTGCAACATATCGTCAAAGAGCTGCGCGGGGAAGGCGGCTGCCCCTGGGACAGGGAGCAGACGCATGAAAGCCTGAAGCCTGCCTGCATCGAGGAAGCCGCCGAAGTGCTGGCGGGGATTGATATCCTCACAGCCACGGGCAAGGCCGAAAATCTCAAAGAGGAACTGGGTGATCTGCTCTTGCAGGTGGTCTTTCATGCCCAGCTGGCAGAAGAAGCCGGACTCTTCAATCTGGATGATGTGGCCAAAGCCGCCAGTGACAAGATGGAACGCCGCCATCCGCATGTGTTCGCCGGCGCACCGGTGGAATCCGTGGACTGGGAAGCCATCAAGAAGGCTGAAAAAGCCGGCCGGGAATGGGAGGAAGACTACCTGCCAGGGGCCTTTGATCAGGCAGCGGCCCTGATTGAACGGGCCAGAAAGCGCAAGCAGCTGTAACCGTTGACCATAAGCATGACAAAGGGGCATTGCAGGAATCTGCAATGCCCCTTTTGGCTGTTGGAGGGCTCTTTAGAACAGGGAGCTAAAGAGATTGCCAATCATGCCGTACTGAACAGAGGCGCTCAGTACCCGTGGGTTGGTGTAGGCTGAGGCCGTTTTGATGCTGTCACCGAACATGCTCTGCAAGGAGGGGAACAGTTTGTCACTCTGGTTGTTGGCCTCGGTGAGATGCTGTTCTGCCTTGCCGGCAAGTCCATTGCTGCCGAGGGCGTTTTTCACGCGGTCGCCGTTTTCCGTAAGGGCTTTGGCGAGTTTGTCCTCATCCACAGACATCTTGCCCGTCTTGCTGTCCACCGTGATGCCGAGCTGCTTGTAGGTGTCAGCGCGGTATGTGGTGTCGGCGAACGACTTATGGAGTGATTCCATTCTCTTCCCTACACTGCTGTAATCGCTGGTGAGGTCTAAGGAATCATTGTAGTCGGAGACCAGCTGCTTGACATTGCTGATGGCTTTTTTGAGTCCATCGCTATAGGTCTTGGTGCCGTCTTCGGCTTCTTTGATATCATCCGCACTGAATTCGTAGCTCATGTTCTTGGCGGTCTGGGCAGATTCATGCAGATCGCCCATATACGCTTTGAACTGCGTGTCAAAGTTGGACTTGGCCTCATTGTAGGAGTTCACAAGTCCTGCCGCGCTGCTGGATACGCCGGAAATGGCGCTCATGCTGGCCAGGCTGGAGGCCGTTGAATTCGTGTAACCGGACCAAAGGCTGGCGATGGAATCCTGGGAAGCGTTGCTCTTTTTGCTGCTATAGGCAGAATTGAAAGAGTCCACCAGCGTGCTGAGAGAGCTGATATTAGAAGCCGCTGCCGTATAACTCTTGCTTTGGGCAGAGCTGGAGCTTTGACTGCTGCTTTCTTCAGCGGCGCTGGCTTTTTGTGCTGCCGTAGTCTTCTGGGTGTCTCCCTGGGCCATCTTGTACATCGTGTACGTATCCTTGGTCATTGCCGAAATGGTAGACATGATACATCCTCCTTTCCCACTGAATCTGGAAAGCACAACACTTTCCTTATTAAGTTTATCGACAGAAACGGGGCAAAGCATAAGAACTTTTCGTATTGGGAACAATTATAATTAATAGGAATAGTTGCAGGTTATGTAAAGGAATAAAAGCAATAAATTTCAAGCAATGAGCCGCTTTTCAGAAAATATATTTTTCCATTGATTTTCGCCAAAAATGTTTTACTTATGGGGACAAAGAGTGTAGAATAGTAGCAGATGGGGATTTTTTCCCCGATGAAACAGGCCGTAGACAGGACGCCATACAGCGACTCCGGAAAGGGACGATAGTTCCTACGGAGGTGTCCGTCTAAAATATAATATGTAGTAAAAGAATAGGTGGGGTTTACAACATGTTAAAAAAGACGAAAATCGTTTGCACGCAGGGTCCGTCCACAGAGAAACCGGGCGTAATCGATGCACTGATTGCCAATGGCATGAACTGCGCACGCTTCAACTTCTCCCATGGTGACCACGAAGAACATCTTGGCCGTATCAATATGGTTCGTGAAGCAGCCAAGAAAGCTGGCAAGGTTATCTCTTTAATCCTCGATACCAAAGGTCCGGAAATGCGTCTGGGCGAGTTCAAAGATGGCAAGGTTATGCTGGAAAAAGGCAACCAGTTCACTCTGACTTATGATGACGTACCGGGTGACGAAACTCATGTTTCCGTAAACCACAAAGGTCTCTATACGGAAGTCAAGCCGGGCGACACCCTGCTTCTCTCCGATGGTCTCGTAGCTCTCAAGGTAGACGAAATCAAGGGCAAGGACATCGTGACGACGATTCAGAACAGCGGCAAGATGAGCACCCGCAAACGCGTAGCTGCTCCGGGCGTATCCCTTGGCCTGCCTCCTATCTCCGAACAGGATGCTAAGGACATCATCTTCGGCTGCGAACAGGATATGGACTTCGTAGCTGCTTCCTTCATCCAGCGTCCGGATGACGTACTGGCTATCCGCAAGCTCATCGAAGAGCACAATGGCCGTATGGAAATCATCCCGAAGATCGAAAACCTCGAAGGTGTCAAGAACTTCGATGCTATCCTCGAAGTTTCCGACGGCATCATGGTTGCCCGTGGTGACCTGGGCGTAGAAGTTCCGGCTGAAGACGTTCCTCTGATCCAGAAGGAAATCATCCGCAAGTGCAACGCTGCTGGCAAGCCGGTTATCGTTGCTACGCAGATGCTCGACTCCATGGAACGCAACCCGCGTCCGACCCGCGCAGAAGTATCTGACGTTGGTAACGCCATCCTCGATGGTACGGATGCTATCATGCTGTCCGGTGAAACGGCTTCCGGCGACTATCCGGTAGAGGCTGTTTCCACGATGAACCGCATCGCACAGCGCATCGAAAGCTCCCTCGAATACAAGGAACTCTTCGTGGAACGCGGCTTCCAGCACATGGAATCCCGTACGCGTGCCATCGCTCATGCTACGGTTCAGATGGCTTACGAGCTCGATGCTCCGGCTATCATCACGCCGACCGAAACGGGTTACACGACGAAAGTCGTTTCCAAGTATCGTCCGAAGGCTGCTATCGTTGCCTACACTCCGAGCGAGAAGGCTCTGCGTCAGCTGAACCTCCGTTGGGGCGTATATCCGGTTCTCGGCACCATGTGGAACGATGTGGATGAGATGATCAGCAACGCTACGGCTGCTGCTGTCAAGGAAGGTCTCGTAGAACGTGGCGACCTCACCATCATCACTTCCGGTGTGAAGGCTGGCAAGGGCAACTCCAGCTCCGTACGCGTGTACAACATCTAATCTTATACCGCAAGGATAATCAATTCCGCTCCTGCAAGGGGGCGGAATTTTTTATTTGTACTCTTATATTGTAACTATGTATACAAATGGTGTATAATATTACTTATGAATTGTGTTAAAATGTAAACAATTACCAAACATACTTAGTGAGAATGGGAGGGCTTGCTTTGATGATGAATGGCGCTCAGGCGGTATTGGAGAGCCTGAAGAAAGAAGGCGTGGATGTGGTGTTCGGCTATCCGGGGGGAGCGGTGCTGACACTTTACGACGCGGTTTACAAGATGAAATTTCCCCATATCCTGACCCGGCATGAGCAGGGAGCTATCCATGCGGCTGATGGCTATGCTCGGGCTACGGGCAAGGTGGGCGTGGTGTTTGCGACCTCCGGCCCCGGTGCCACGAACCTCATTACGGGTATCGCCACGGCCTGCACGGATTCCGTGCCGCTGGTGTGCATCACGGGACAGGTGGCCAATCCCTATATCGGCAAAGATTCCTTCCAGGAGGCCGATATCTTCGGCATCACGACGCCGATCACCAAGCATAACTATCTGGTCAAGGACGTCCGGGAGCTGCCGCGGGTGCTCAAGGAGGCCTTCTTCATCGCTAATACGGGCCGCAAAGGTCCGGTGGTCATTGATGTGGCCAAGGATGTCTTTGATGCGAAAATCGACTATGAATACCCGGAAAAGGTCAATCTGCGCGGCTACAGCGGTGTCTATGATGGCAATGAAACGGAAATCGCGGCAGCGGTAGAGGCGGTGCAGAAGGCAGAACGTCCGCTGATCTTTGCGGGCGGTGGTATCATCAGCTCCGATACGGCGGCAGAAGTGCAGAAACTGGCGAAGAAACTCGGTGTGCCGGTGACTTCCACCTTGCTGGGCTTAGGCGCTGTGCCGGCGGATACGGACGGCTTTTTGGGCTTTGCCGGGATGCATGGTTCGTATGCGGCCAACATGGCTATCCAGAAATGCGATTTGCTGCTCTGTATCGGCATGCGCTTCAGTGACCGCGTGACAGGCCGTGTGGACGGTTTTGCGCCTAAGGCGAAAATCATCCATTTCGAGCTGGATCGGGCAGAAATCAACAAGAATGTCACGGCAGACCTCAAGGTGTTGGGGGATTTGCGCTGGACGCTGCCCCGCTTCAACAAGAAGTTGTCGGCCACCAAGGAGAAGTTTGCTGAGAAGTTCAAGGGCTGGAAAGCGGATGTCCTCAAGATGCACGCGGAACATCCTTTCAGCTATGTGGAAAACGGTGAGGCCATCAAACCGGGGGCACTTATCCGCAAGGTTAGCGAGCTGTCCGATAAGGACACCATCGCCGTGACGGACGTGGGCCAGCATCAGATGTGGGCCGCGCAGTTCTTTGACGTATACAAGCCGCGCCACTTCCTGACCTCCGGCGGTCAGGGCACGATGGGCTATGGCCTGCCGGCTGCTATGGGGGCCAAGGTCGGCGCACCGGACAGCAAGGTCGTGCTCTTCACCGGCGATGGCAGTATCATGATGAACTGCCAGGAATTTGCGACCATCGCGGACAACGATATCGATGTGAAGGTCGTGATTGTCCACAACTGCATCCTGGGCATGGTGGGACAGTGGCAGCGCCTGTTCTACAACCATCATTATTCCCAGTCGGAGCTCAAGGGCAAGACGGATTTCGTGAAGTTGGCCGAAGCGATGGGGCTCAAGGGCTACCGCCTGACGAAGAAGGAAGAGCTCGATACGGTACTGCCCCAGATCATGGCAGAGAAGGGCCCTGCACTCATTGATGTGCTGATTCCGGAAGAAGAGGACGTCCTGCCTATGGTACCGGGCGGCAAACGGCTTGACCAGATGGTGCTGGGAGGTAGCAAGAAATGATGAAAAAATATTTATTAGCAGTGCTGGTGGACAACAAACCTGGTGTGCTCACGCATGTTTCGGGGCTGATCAGCCGCCGGGCTTTCAATATCGAAAGTATTTCTGCCGGGTATACAGAAGAACCGGATGTGACCCGCATCAATATTGTGGTATCCGTGGAATCCAAAAATGAGCTCGACCAGGTGGTGACCCAGCTGGGCAAGCTCATTGATGTCATCAAGATCGTAAATCTGTCGGAAGTGGATTCCATCGAACGGGAACTCGTGATGATCAAGGTGCGGGCCGACAAGAGCAATCGTGCCGAACTCATTGATATTGTCAATATCTTCCGCGCCAATATCGTGGATGTAAGCCAGGAAAATGTCGTTATTGAGCTTACTGGTCAGGAAAGCAAGATTGACGGCATCATTGAGGTGCTTTCGGATTACGAGATCATCGAGATTGCCCGTACCGGCGCGATTGCCTTGTCCCGCGGGCCGGTGCCGGTCAAGCAGATGTAACTGCTCCGTGCAGGAGCTTTTGCAGGGCATCTCAATCCGGGACGGCGGCGGCTTTTTTGACCGCTGCCAGGCGCTCTGCATCGGCTTCGGCAAGCTGATAGCCGGATAATTCCGTCAGCATATAGGTCAGGCTGTCATAATCAAAGCTGGCAGCAATTTCTTGTAAAGCCTCCCAGGCTTCGGCAACTTCCGAAGCACTGATGGGGGCTTTTTCGTCGTTGGCTTTCTCTTGAGGCCGCAGGGGGGCAAGGTTGCGCAAAAAGCTGCGATAGAGCGCCATGAGGGCATTGTTGTTGGCGAGGATTTCCTCATAGTAGCCGTTGTTGCCTGCATCTTCAAGGCGCCGGGCCTTTTCGGATAACTCACCGGCACCGATTATCCGGGCTGTGCTCTTTAAGGCATGGACTTTGGTGGTGTAGTTATTCCAATCCTGCAGCTGATAGAAGCGTTCGATCTCTGTGGACCCGCTTTCAATGGACTGGACAAATACGGTCAGTGCGTCCAGATAGTCGCTGACTGAGCCGCAGTGTTCTATGCCGGCGTTCAGGTCAAGACCCGGTACATCACTCAGCCAGGCCGGCAATGCGGCTTCCTGTTCGGTAGGCTCTGGCATTCCCGCTGGACGTACTTTTTCGGCAGGCAGGTATTTGCACAGCATATTTTCCAGCAGGTGGCTGTCAATGGGTTTGGTCAGGTAGTCGTCGAAGCCTGCGGTGATGTACTCCTCCCGGGCACCGCTGATGGCATTGGCAGTCAGGGCGATGACCGTGGTATGGCGATTCGGGAAGTTTTCTTCCAGACGGAGTTCTTTGATTTTCGTCAGGGTTTCAATTCCGTCCATGCCGGGCATGCGGTGATCCAGAAGAATCAGGTCATAGGCTGTGGTCTGCAGCCGTTCCAGACATTCGTAGCCGCTCAGGGCAGTATCTGTCTGTACGCGTGTCTGCTTCAGCAGGCTTTTGGCCACAGTCAGATTCATCGCAGTATCGTCTACGATGAGGATCCTTGCCTCCGGGGCAATAAAGCTTTCCCGATAGGTGCTCTGCTGGCTGATCTGCTGGCGATAAGCCGCTTCGTAATTGCCCATGGGAGTCCAGTTCAATACCTGTTGGCAGATGGCAAAGGCAAAACAGGAACCCTCACCATAGCGGCTTTCGACTTCCAGATGGCTGTCCATCAGTTCCAGCAGGCGCTGGGTGATATTCATGCCCAGTCCTGT
Source organism: Pseudoselenomonas ruminantium (assembly GCF_900142515.1). Classification (GTDB taxonomy): domain Bacteria; phylum Bacillota; class Negativicutes; order Selenomonadales; family Selenomonadaceae; genus Selenomonas_A; species Selenomonas_A ruminantium_D. The sequence goes on from NZ_FRBC01000005.1 coordinate 13,131, forward strand.
CCCCTCGATGGTGCGGTTACGTTCTTCCTCGATGCGCTCAAAGGCATGGAAGAGTTTGCTGATATCTTCCTCCTTGATGCCGATGCCGGTATCTTCGACTTCAATCCGCAGGCGGATCTCATTGGGCGTGTCCGTGGGGGTCCAGGACAGGCGCAGGGTGACAGAACCTGTTTCCGTATACTTGACCGCATTGGTCAGGATGTTGGTCACCACCTGCCGCAGGCGGATCTCATCGCCTTTGAGCACGCTGGGCAGATCTTCAGCAGCCTCGACGTAGAACGCGAGGCCTTTTTTCTCTGCCCGCTGACGCATCATATTGGCCAGGTCATTCAAGCAGGAGCTCACCGCATATTCTACAGGGATGATTTCCATTTTCCCGGCTTCGATCTTGGAAAAGTCCAGGATATCGTTGATCAGGCCCAACAAGGTATTACCAGCATTGCGGATATTTTCCGCGTATTCCCGGGTATGTGGTTCATGGGTTTCCCGCAGGATCATTTCATCCATCCCTAAGACGGCATTGATGGGGGTGCGGATCTCATGGCTTATATTGGAAAGGAACTGGCTTTTCGCCAGATTGGCAGCCTCGGCGGTATGGGCCATAGCCCGCAATTCCTTATTGCTCTCGTCTAATTCCCGGGTGACGGCGGCCAGGAAGGTGGCCATGCGTTCGGACAGGGGGATGATGCGGTGTTCCTTTCGCTGGGTGGTGATATCCATGTCGCTGAGTTTCAGATGGGGCTCTCCCTCACGGAGGCCTGCTGCAACCAGGGCGCTGTTCAGGATGCCGCCCTGGTTCTGATAGCGGTAGATTTCCGACGTGCCATAGTTGCAGATCAGGTGGGGGGCGAAGCGGCGGTAGCTGTCGATCTCGAATGGCGCTTTTTCCTTGAGGAACAGGGTGCGGTTGCCGCAAACCGTCAAAAACAGGGCTTGAGGGGCGAAGCCCCACATATATTCGCTGTTTATGACGGTTTCCTGCAGCAGGTCCTCATGTACGGCGTAAGTCAGGCGGATCTTTTCGCCGGTGTAGACATCGCTGCTGAAATACAGCCGTCCAGCGTCATCATAGCGGGGCGGGACCCGCGCGATGGTACAGCCATTGCGTTCGATTGCCAGTGGGAATTCGGATATATTGTAGACGAAATTTTCATCCGGCAGTACATTGAGATAGCGGTGATAGACTTCTGTAGGCCGCATATTGTCGATGAGGGAGATGCAGTTGTTTCCCTTCGTGGCGGTGATGGTCATTTCTTTGCCCAGTTCCTTCCAGCCGAAGAGATAATCGGTCTTCACATGGAGATCTTTGCCGCTGAACACAGCCAGTACGATGCCTTGCCGATACATGTCCTTCCCGATGACATACTGCTGTTCGACATCATTCATTTCATTGAAGGAAAAGAGATTGTTGAATTTTTGGCCGTCGGCACTGAATTCGAACATCCCTGCTGTGCAGCCGAAATAGGAAATATCCGGCGTATCCTTGGTGAGACTATTGATGAACTGGTAAAAGTTGATGGACAGTCCCGCACAGTATATGGCGGCAGCCTTGCTGTCTGCAATGGCCTGGATCTGTGCGCTTAATTCCTGGCCGGCAACGGCATAGCCGTCAGGAGAGCCCGTGTATTCTAAAAGGTCTACCCGGCTGCTTTCCAGAAAGGTCATATTCATCTGGAGCACGGAGTCACGTTTCTCACTGCCATAAAGAGCTTCGCTAATGCCTGTCACCACGGCCTGAGGAAAGACCTCCCGGATGGCGGTGCGCACCTGGGTCGCGGTCACTCGGCAGAGCAGCCGGAACAATAGATGGATATAGACGGCATTATCCTGCCGGTCCGCGGATTCAGCCTTCTTCTGCCAAAGGATTTCTTTGACCTTGGCGACAAACGCAGGCCGGTCCGTTTCCCAGCGAATGGTGAAACCTTCCTGTATCATGGTATGCGCCCTCCGGTTGTTCCGCTTGGATCGTGCAGTTTTTGATATTTGCGTTTCTCAAAGAATTCATCAATAGCGGCCACAAGTTTGCTGCGTTCCATGGATTTCAACAGGTAGCCATCCGGTTTCAGGGCTAACACCTTCATAACGCTTTCGCGGTCACCCTTGCCGGTCAGGAAAATCACCGGGATGGAATCCAGGCGGGTCTCGCTGCGGATCATTTCCAGCACTTGCGGCCCGGAGGTCACCGGCATCTCGTAATCCAGCAGGATGAGATCCGGCTTATTGTCGGCGATATACATCAGGGCTTGTGCACCGGACGTCACAATCGTGATCCTATATTTGGTGGAGAGCCAATCCTTTATCATTTTGAGGAAGGTGCCGTCATCATCCACGAGCAGGATGTTCTTGCGCCTGGCCAGGTCATTGCTGGCTTCCAGCAGCCAATCCACCTGTGCTACGAGTTTTTGCATATCAAAGGGGCGTTCGAAGGCGGCGGCAATCAAAGCTTTGGGGATGGTATGGGTAACCGTCTCGATTTCATTGGCTGTACCGACCAGAATCAGCAGTTTGTCCTCCTCGGTACAGATATCCTTGATGTAGACCAGTGTGCCCGTGATCTCGTCCACAAAGTCTCCGAGATACATGACGAAAAGTTCCGCCTCATCTTTGTTTTTTTTCGATATCTTCTACGGCAGGGTCAACGAATATTACCTCATAGCCTCCGTTCTGGAGGTTCTTGGCGATGGTATTGAGCATAAAGGACTTTCCTCTGTGAACCAGCAAAATATTCTTTTTCATGTCCCCCGATCCTTCCTATCTTAGTCCCTCTGTTTATTCGCATACTACTTACTTACCCATTTCGCCACGGGCGGGAAATATCCTGCTGATTCGGGGCGGCTTTGGCGATTTATCTGTGTTTACAGGTTGACACATGAAATGCAAAGTGTTATTATGATGGCTATACAAAAGTCCATTGCAATAGCACTTATTTTGTAAAGGTATCGTTGAAAGAGGGTTTTAGGATGAATGGTTTGACACTTGTAGGCTTTGCCATGTGTGCATTCGTGGCGGCCTATTTTTTGTATGGACGATGGCTGGTGAAGACATGGGGGATTGACCCCAAGGCGAAGACCCCGGCTGTAGCGCTGGAAGATGGCGGGGATTTTGCTCCGGCTTCCCGTTTCACGGTCTTTGCCCATCAGTTTTCTTCCATAACGGGGGCAGGGCCTGTGACTGGCCCGATCATCGCGGCCATGTTCGGCTGGGCGCCGGCAATGCTCTGGCTGCTGGTGGGCGGCATTTTCTTCGGTGCGGTTCAGGACTTCACCGCACTCTATGCTTCCGTAAAGAATCAAGGAAAAAGCATGGGCATGCTTATTGAGCATTATGTAGGGGCTACGGGACGCCGCTTGTTCCTTCTGTTCTGCTGGCTCTTTACGCTGCTGGTACTGGCTGCCTTTGCGGATATCCTGGCGAACACCTTCAATGGCTTTTCGAAGGATGGCTCGTTGAACGTGCCGGGCGCACAGGCTGCAACCATTTCCCTTCTGTATATTGTCGTGGCAATGGGGTTCGGTTTATTCATCAGCAAGGTACAGCCTTCCGGTCTGGTGAAATTAGCGGTAGCTGTGGTGCTGGTGGTGGCCATGTTTGCTGTGGGCATGCAGTATCCGCTGTATCTGGATGCGCATAGCTGGCGTTATGTGACCTTTGGTTATTGTTTCATTGCTTCTGTCCTGCCCATGTGGCTGTTGATGGAACCCCGTGATTATCTCTCGTCTTTCCTGCTGCTGGGCATGGTCTTTGGAGGTGTGGTTGGTGTACTGGTGGCCAATCCGGTCATCAATATGCCGGCTTTTGTAGGCTTCACGGTCAAGGGGCAGTCGCTGTTCCCGATTCTCTTTATCACCATTGCCTGTGGTGCCGTATCCGGCTTCCATAGTCTGGTATCTTCCGGCACTTCCTCCAAGGCAATCGCGAACGAAAGGGATATGTTGCCGGTAGGGTACGGCGCGATGCTGGTGGAATCCCTGCTGGGGGTGGTGGCACTGGTCATCGCCTGTGCTGCCGCCTCTGATGGCACGCTGCCGTCTGGTACGCCCTTCCAGATCTTTGCCGGGGCTATCGGCGGTTTCTTCCAGATGTTCGGTCTGCCGGCTGCGGTTTCTGCCTGCATCATCACCATGTGTGTGTCTGCTCTGGCTATGACGACCATTGATTCGGTGGCCCGCATTGGCCGCATGTCCCTGCAGGAATTGGTCGCACCCAGTGAGGGCGGACAGGCAGGCGCATTGACCAGGATATTGATGGACAAATATGTGTCTACAGCCTTGACTCTGGTTCTGGCCTTTGCTTTGTGCCTGGCCGGCTATATGAATATCTGGCCGTTGTTCGGGGCTGCCAACCAGCTCCTGTCCGCACTGGTGCTGATCTCGTTGGCACTGTTCCTGAAATCTACAGGACGCAAGGGCTGGATGCTCTATGTGCCCATGTCGTTCATGTTCCTCGTGACCATGAGCGCGCTGGTCATGAGTGTGGCTGGTATCGTCGGGAAGATCGGCAGCGGCGACTTCACGCTGATGGTGGATGGTCTGCAGCTTGTCCTGGCCATCGCCTTGATGACCTTGGCCGTACTGGTAGTCCGGCATTGTGGTGGCGGCCTGCTGGGGAAAACGCCAACGGACAAGGGTGTTGTGATCGATTGAGGACAGGATTTATTCCATAATAAAAATAGACCGTACATAAGCTCGGCTTATGTACGGTCTATTTTTATGGCCTGTATTCATATTATGTATTATTTGTTGGCCAGCAATAATTTCAGGGCAATCTGTTTCTCTGCGGGCATGTCCTGCAGCAGTCTCAGAAGCTGTGGATCGATGTTGGCCGCGACGGCTGCCCGGGGATTCTCGGTTTCAACATTCGCGGCCAGATTGTTCAGGTCCTCAATGCGGATGTTGAGAGCTCCGCAGATCTTCAGCACGTTGTCCATCGCTGCGCCGCCGATGGAGCCGTTCAGGATGGACAGCAGCGTCGTATAGGGCATGTTGATTATCTTGGCGAAGTTCTTCATGGTATAGCCATGGGACTTGATGAGGGCTTTGATATAGTCTTCTCTGCTCATAAGCGTGAATCCTTTCCTTGTCGTGGAAACCTCTGTGTTCTATTCTACAATTTTGTGCCGGAAAAGAAAAGACCTTGGCGGAAAGAAACGCGCAAAAACATATTATCAATATAAAAAACGACAAAAAATAATAAATAAAAATCATATTTCGTATTGACTAATATGAAATTCTGTTGTAGTATAGGCATGTAAACGAAATATAGTGTTTGAAACGAGCATAAAAACGAAATAATAATGTTATGTGAAAATAACGAAATGACGCACGAAATGAAGTTTTTGGTTGATATCAGGTTTTGCTCGTTATAATCATGCATGTCAACGATTGAAAATTTTCTATTGACAAAATAATCAATTAATTCACAATCGTGATGATAAAGAGCTGAAGGCTCGCAAAGTGCATTATGCCGGAGAGGATGAGAGTACGATGGAAAAAGCAACGGTCGTTGTGATAGGCGGCGGGGCCACAGGTGTGGGCATCCTGCGCGACCTTTCCATGCGCGGCGTGGATACGCTGCTGGTTGAGAAATGCGACCTGGTGAACGGAGCCAGTTCCCGCTATCATGGGCTGCTGCACAGCGGTGGCCGTTATGCGGTAAAAGATCAGGAGGCGGCCCGGGAGTGCATCATCGAGAACCAGATCTTGCGCAAGATCGGCAAGTCCTGTGTGGAGACGACCGGGGGCATGTTCGTAAGGCTCAATATTGACGATCCTGCCTATGAAGAAGCCTGGGTGAAAGGCTGTGCGGAGAGTGGAATCGAGGCCACGCCGATCACCCGGGAGGAGGCTTTCCGGTTAGAGCCGCTGCTCTCCAGGAATGTGGAGTCGGCGTATCTGGTGCCGGATGCTGCTATCGATGGTTTCCGCATGAGCTGGCAGAATGTGGAGTCCGCCAAACGCTATGGCGGACGCAGCCTGACTTACCGCGAAGTCATCGGGATTGAGCAGGCCAATGGTGAACTAAAAGGCGTCAAAGTACGGAATACCATAACGGGGGAAGAGAAACTCATCGAGTGTGAGATCGCCATCAACGCTGCTGGCGGCTGGGCCGGCAAAGTGGCGGCACTGGCTGGTGTGGAAGTCGGCGTGCAGCCGGACAAGGGAACGCTTTTGGCCTTCAATCAGCGGCTGACCAGCCATGTGGTCAACCGCCTGCATAAATCCTCGGATGGTGATATCTTCGTGCCGCATGGATCCATCACGATTCTGGGAACCTCGTCCATGAGCATCCCGGATCCTGAGGATACCAGCACTTCCCGTGAAGAAGTGGAGAACTTGCTGGCCATTGGGGAAAAGACGTTTGAGCATCTGCGGGACTACCGCATGCTCCGGGCATTTGCCGGCTCACGGCCGCTCTATATCCCACCCGGAGGTGTCAAAGGGCGTGGCGCATCCCGTGGCTTTGCCATCGTCGACCATGAAGAGGACGGGCTCAAAGGCTTGTTCACCATCGTGGGCGGCAAGTTCACGACTTATCGCCTGATGGCCGAGAAGATGGCCGATAAGGTCTGTGCTAAGCTGGGCAATACGGAAAGATGCCGGACGGCGGAAGAACCGCTGGTGCCGGAAGTCAGCGAGGAAGCAAAGATCGCCGCCCGCAAGTATTTCCCTGCCTATGGCACGAATCTGGCGGCCACCCGTCTGGGGCCGGAACGCTTTGCCAGAGTGGTGAAGCGGCTGGAAGAATCCCCGGAGAAGCGGGAACTGGTCTGTGAATGCGAGAATGTCACGCTGGCTGAATTTGAAGAAATCGCGCAGGAAGATTCCTGCTATCAGATCAATGATATACGCCGCCGTACCCGTGTGGGGATGGGCACTTGTCAGGGTAACTTCTGTGCCCTGCGCTCGGCTGGCCTGTTTGCGCAATATGGCAAGCAGAAAAGAGCGGCGGAAACACTTACTCGCATGAAGGAATTCCTGCAGGGCCGCTGGAAGGGCATCCGTCCGGTGCTTGTCGGCAGAACCTTGCGGGAAACGGAAATGACACGGGCTCTATATGAACTGTCCTTTCATGTGAATGGAGGCAAGACGGAATGAAACATGCGGATACCCTGGTAATTGGCAGCGGCTTTGCCGGCCTGATGGCGGCGCTGGTCAGTGCCAACCAGCGAAAAAAAGTGACCCTGCTCACCTGTGGTTCGGGTTCCCTTTCTTTGAATAGCGGTGTCATTGACGTATTGGGCTATGACGAAAAACACCATTATGTGCAGTGCCCGCGACAGGCATTGGCGAGCCTGCCGGCAGAACATCCTTACAGCAAGATAGGTCTGGAAACGGTGGAAAAAGCAGTGGATTACTTTCTCGATTTCACGCGGGATTATGGTTTCCCCTATCGTGGGTCTCTTGACCATCAGCTGCTGGTGCCTACGGCTGTGGGCACGATGAAGCCCACCTGTCTGGCCCCGCACTGCCTTGATGGCACGAGCCTCCACGGGGAGGAACATATCGTGATCGTGGGCATCAAGGGACTCAAGGACTTCTATGGCAATATCCTGCAGGACAACCTGCAGCAGTCCCTGAAGGGAGAGACGAAGTTCCCCATCGTGGAAGTGGATACGCCGCTGCTCGGCGGTCGTGATATCACCACCCTTGATGTGGCCCGCTGGCTGGATACCAACGAGGGCCGGGAGTCCCTGGTGAAACAGCTGAAACCCTATGTCCAGGCAGACAGCACGGTGTTCCTGCTGCCGCAGGTCCTGGGGACGAAGGGACAGGAGTGTGCTGCTTACCTCCATGAGAAGCTGGGGGCAGAGATCCTTGAAACCACCTGCCTGCCGCCATCCGTCAATGGCCTGCGCCTGCAGGCCATGCTCAAGCAGGCGCTCCGGGACCTGAAGGTGGAAATCGTGGAAGATACCAAGGTCCTGCGCGCTGTCAGCGAAGGCAGGAAGGTCACGGGCGTGGTGGCGAAGGCCTCTGTCCGGGAAAAGACCTACTATGCGGATAAGTTCATCCTAGCCACCGGTGGCCTCTATAGCGGCGGCATCACGGTGCGGGAATTTGAAAAGCCGCAGGAGATGGTCTTTGACCTGCCGGTCTACAGTGAATCCAGTGAGGAAAAATGGAGCAATGAGGAATTGTTCTCCGATAAGCCGCAAGGCTTTGCCAAGACCGGTGTGCGCACGGATGATGACCTGCGGCCGGTGGATGAGAAGGATCAGCTGGTTTATGAAAATGTTTATGTCGTGGGCAACAGCCTGGGCGGTTATGATTTCTGCTTTGAACATTCCGGCAACGGTGTGGCGTTAGCTTCGGCTTACAAAGCCGCATTGATGTGAGGAAGGAGAGACTTTGGCGATGAGTGATATCAGTAAGAAAATTGAAGAGATGGAAACGGCACGTGCGACTGCCGACCATTGCCTGTCCTGTACTTCCTGTATGTCCAGCTGCCCCGTGATGGAAGCAGAAAAGAGCTATCGCGGCCCGAAGCTTGTAGGCCCTGCTCACAGCCGCATGCATTTTTCCCAGGATGATTTCGAAGACAGTCTGGATTTCTGCTCCAACTGCAAGAGCTGTGACCGTGCCTGCCCTTCCGGGGTGGCGGTGTCCACGCTGAATATGCTGCAGCGGGCCAAATACTACGAAACCCACGAGCATTCCCAGCGTGATGATATGCTGGCACATGGTGAGCGCATGGCCAGACTCGTCCGTTCCCTGCCCTTTGGGGCGACGTTTGCCAATCTGGGCATGAAGGTCGGCAAGTCTTTGGGGATGTTCGCCGCTATGGGGATGGCAGGAGAACGCAATATGCCGGCATATGCCTCTGAGAGCTTCATGCAGCTGTTCAAGGGCATCAGGCAGCCTGCCAGTCAGAAGAAGGTGGTGTTCTTCCCGGGATGCTTCATCAATCAGAATGAACCGCAGGTGGGCGTGGCCTTTGTCAAGGTCATGAATGCCAACGGCTATGAGGTTCTCGTGGATGAGAAGTTCAACTGCTGCGGTTCGCCGATGGTGGTCACAGGCTATCTGGATGAGGCCCATGAACATGCCGATAACAATGTGAGCCGCATTCTGGAATGGAAGCAAAAGGGCATTCCCGTAATCGCCTGCTGCACTTCCTGTTCCCTGATGCTCAAACAGGAATATCACGAACTCTTCAATGAAGAGAAGATGCACGAGGCCGGCGAAAACGTCTATGATGCCTTTGAATTCCTGGAGATGCTGGCCGATAAGGGGCAGCTCAATACCGACTTCAAACAGGTAGGGGAAAAGCTTATGTATCACGTTCCCTGCCACCTCAAGAGTCAGGGGTTCGGTGTACCGGCAGCCAGGATACTGGCGGAGATTCCCGGTGTTTCCGTGGAACAGGCCGATGCGGGCTGTTGCGGCATGAGCGGCAACTATGGCTTCAAGGGGGATAAATACGCCATTTCCATGAAGATAGGCGAAAAGCTCTTCCGCCGCATCAAAGACTCTCAAAGTGACGAAGTCATCTGCGACTGCGGCACTTGCAGATTACAGATCCAACATGGTACGCAGGCTAAGACCTGTCATCCCGTTGAGATATTAGCTAAGGCTTATGGTAAGTAGGAAGGAGGATTTTCAATGATTCGGAGAATTGTACTGATCTGTTCAGCCGGTGTGTCCACCAATATGCTGGTGCGCCGCATGGAACATGAGGCAGCAAGGCTGGGGTATCCCTGCTCGGTGACATTCTATCCCATTCAGGAAGTCAAGGAGGCATCCCAGTTTGCGGATGTCATGCTGCTGGCTCCCCAGTCTGCATTTGAACTGCCGGAGCTGCAGGTCAGGTATCCTAACGTCAAGTCAGCGGTTATTCCCAAGGATCTCTATGCCGGCATTGATGCGGTCAAGATCCTGGATCTGGCCCAGAAGATTGTCGGAGACTATTAAAGGTCAGCATGAATTTTTCTTAATCTTAATCAGAGTCTTGATTGACTCCACAAGAAAGTAGAGGGGTTTCACAATGGCAAAGAATTATGTAATGGCTTTGGATGCAGGTACGACGAGCAATCGCGCGATCATTTTCGACAAGAACTCGAAGATTGTCGGCGTTTCCCAGAAGGAATTCACCCAGTATTTCCCGGAACCGGGCTGGGTGGAACATGATGCGGATGAAATCTGGAGCTCCATGACCACGGTCATGAAGGAAGCTCTCGAGCAGTCCGGCCTCGTAGCCAGCGATATCGCAGCAATCGGTATCACCAACCAGCGCGAAACCACGGTCGTCTGGGACAAGAACACGGGCCGTCCTGTGTACAACGCCATTGTCTGGCAGTCCCGCCAGACGGCTCCCATTGCGGAAGACCTCAAGAAAAAAGGCCTTGTGGATGAGGTCAAGGACAAGACTGGTCTTCTGATTGATGCTTATTTCTCCGCTACGAAAATCAAATGGATCCTCGACAAGGTGGAAGGCGCCCGCGAAAAGGCAGAAAAGGGCGAGCTGCTCTTTGGTACCATCGATACCTGGCTGATTTGGAAGCTCACGGGCGGCAAGGCTCATGTGACGGATTACTCCAATGCTTCCCGTACCATGCTCTACAACATCAATGAACTCAAATGGGATGACGCGCTGCTGGGCTATCTCGATGTGCCGAAATCCATGCTGCCGGAAGTAAAACCGTCTTCCTGTGTCTATGGCGAAACCGTTCCGCCCATCCTCGGTGCACCGATTCCCGTTGCTGGCGCTGCTGGTGACCAGCAGGCTGCGCTCTTTGGCCAGAACTGCTTCGAACCGGGCATGGCGAAGAACACCTATGGTACGGGCTGCTTTATGCTCATGAACACGGGTACGGAAATCCACAAATCCAAGAATGGCCTCGTGACGACCATTGCCTGGGGCCTCGATGGCAAGGTGGAATACGCGCTCGAAGGTTCCATCTTCGTAGCCGGCTCCGCTATCCAGTGGCTCCGCGATGGCGTGCGCATGGTGGATTCTGCACCGGATTCTGAGTGGGTGGCCAAGAAAGTCAAGGACAACGGCGGCGTTTATGTCGTACCGGCTTTCGTCGGTCTCGGCGCTCCGTATTGGGATATGAATGCCCGCGGTGCCATCATCGGCATCACCCGTGGCACGACCAAGGCACATATCGTACGTGCTACGTTGGAATCGCTGGCTTATCAGACGCGTGATGTCCTGGAAGCCATGGAAGCTGACTCCGGTGAAAAGCTCTCTGCTCTCAAGGTAGACGGCGGTGCGGTAGCCAATAACCTGCTCATGCAGTTCCAGTCTGACCTGCTGGGTGTGCCTGTTGACCGTCCGCAGATCACGGAAACCACTGCTCTGGGTGCTGCTTATCTTGCCGGTCTGGCCGTGGGCGTCTGGACGAACAAGGAAGAACTCAAGAGCAGCTGGAAGCTGGATTCCCGCTTCGAATCCCAGATGGAAAAGACGGAAGCCGACCGCCTCTATAAGGGCTGGCGCAAAGCCGTCAAACATTCCATGCACTGGCTGGATGAAGAAGAATAAGATTCTTGGATTGCAATAGTCCAGCCTCCCCCCTTGGGGGGAGGTGGCAGCCGCAGGCTGACTATTGATATAATGCTATTATCATTTTTTTTAGAGAGAGGGATTATCATGGTAACAGGTTCTGAAAACTTGCTGGGCGAGTTCTTTGGCACAATGGTACTGCTTGTCTTTGGTTGCGGCGTTTGTGCCAATATGTCACTGACGAAATCAAAAGGCCAGGGCGGCGGGTGGATCTGCGTAGCCTTCGGCTGGGCATTTGCCGTTACGCTGGGTGTATTCACGGCTACGACGCTGGGCGCTCCTCAGGGCGACCTGAATCCGGCTGTTACGCTGGCTAAGATGATGGCCGGCATCTACACCTTCAATCAGTTCCTCATGACTTCTATTGTGCAGCTCTTAGGCGGTATCGTCGGTGCGGCTATCGTCTGGCTGGCATATCTGCCGCATTGGGCTGAAACGGAAGATCAGGCTACGAAATTGGGCGTCTTCGCTACGGGCCCGGCTATCCGCAATCCGGCTGCCAATTTCATCTGCGAGACCATCGCTACGTTCTTCCTGATGTTTGTCATCTGGATGATCTTCTCCAAACCGGTTGGCACGCTGGTTCCGGGTTACGGCCCCTATATCGTCGGTATCCTGATCCTGGCACTTGGCCTTTCCCTGGGTGGCCCCACGGGTTATGCCATGAATCCCGCCCGTGACCTGGGCCCGCGCATTGCCCATGCCATCCTGCCGATTGCCGGCAAGGGCAGCTCCGACTGGGGGTATGCCTGGATTCCCGTTGTGGCACCGCTCTGCGGCGGCCTCATCGCTTATCTGGTAGCTTCCTGCTGCGGTGTGCTTTAAACATGAAAATCTCCTAAGGTTTCCTAAATTCATTTTCCCCTGAAGATTCCATAACAAAGGGCTGTTGCACATAAGCATTTTGCCACAATATCCGATTTATAGGGAAAAAAGTTTTCCTGTACTGGATATTGTAGTGGAATGTCTTAGTGCAACAGCCTATTTTTGTCGTTTCACCTTTCTTATATATCATAAACACAAGTATTTTATCCAATTAGCGCAAAATAAAAGGGATAAACACAAGGCTGCGGTTGATAAACACATTTACTTACACGCATAAACAAATTAAAATAATATATAACAAGCATAAATATGTGCGAATATGTTGTGTGGAAAGGTGTGATCAAAGCATGAAGTGGAAAGGAAACTTAGCCGTTTTGCTGGTCGTGGGCCTGCTTATCTTCCTTATGCTGCCGCTGGGGAATTCCATTGGGAATGGCAAGCGGATTGTAAGGATTGCCCATTCACAATCGGAGAAACATCCGGAGCATATCGGCTTGTTGGCCTTCAAGAAGCATGTGGAGGAAAAGCTGGGGGATAAGTTTGAGGTGCAGATTTTCCCGAATGAATTGTTGGGGGGACAGAAAAAAGCCATTGAATTGACGCAGACTGGTGCCATTGATTTTATCGTGGTGGGGTGTCCGAATGTGGAAACCATTGCCAGCGTTTATGAAGTGTTCAGTATGCCTTATCTGTTTGCATCACAAAAAGCTTATTTTGATACGATGCGGGATGAGGATTACATGAAGAAGATATATGCTTCCACGGATGAGGCAGGTTTTCGTGTCATGACCTGGTATAATGCGGGGATCCGCAGTTTCTATGCCAAGGAGAAGATAGAAAAACCTGAGGATATGCAGGGGATGAAATTACGTGTGCAGCAATCTCCGGCCAGCATTGCGATGGTGAATGCCTTTGGCGCGGCCGCAACGCCAATGGCTTTTGGCGAAGTCTACACTGCAATCCAGCAGGGGGTTATCGATGGGGCGGAAAACAACGAACTGGCCATTACCAATAATAAGCATGGTGAGGTGGCAAAGTATTACAGCTATACAAACCATCAGATGATTCCCGATGTACTTATGGCTAATCTGCGCTTCCTGCAATCGTTGAGTCCGGAAGAACAGGAAGTTTTTGCGGAGGCGGCCAGGTTGTCCACGGATGTGGAGCTGGAAGCCTGGGACAAAGAAGTGGAAAATGCCAAAAAGATAGCGCAGGAAGAAATGGGCGTGACTTTTGTCGATGTGGATATGACACCGTTCCGCGCTCAGGTTCTGGAACTGCATAAGGAGATGTTGGCCAAAAATCCGAATATCCGGGATATTTACGAGCACATCCAGGAAATCAATGCAAAGGATACGGGGGCATAAGGTATGAAATGCATCAAGAGAATACGCAATATACTGGATAAGACTCTGTCTGTGGCATGCAGTGTCATGTTTGCCGCGATTGTCTGTATTGGCACTTATCAGATCGTCACCCGGTACATCTTCAACAGTCCCAGTACGGTATCGGAGGAGCTGTTGACTTATACGTTTGCCTGGATGGCTCTGTTGGTATCGGCCCTGGTCTTTGGCAAGCGGGAACACTTGCGGGTATCGGTATTTGCGGACCGGCTCCAAGGGAAGGAACGGACGTGGCTGGAATTGTTTATTGAGACAATGGTGGTGGCTGTGGCGCTGGTAGTGCTTCTCTACGGCGGCCTGACTATCATGGAGCTGACTATGTCGCAGAAGACGGCATCGTTGGGAATTCCCATGGGGGCGGTATATGCGGTGGTGCCGTTGACAGGATTGCTGATTGGTATTTACGGGGTATTCAACATCATGGACTTATGGAAAGAAAATATGCAGGGCAGCAGATGAACTTGGGTAGAAATGAGGTGTATGTATGAGCGTGGCAATTCTTTCCGGCACGATTATCCTGGTGGCGCTGGTGGTGCTGCTGATCGTGGGAATGCCCATTGCGATGGCATTGGCCATTGCGTCCATTCTGGCAATCCTGCCGGTTTTGAACTTTGATGCAGCGGTGCTGACCGGAGCACAGCGGATATTTTCCGGGATTTCGATTTTTTCACTGCTGGCCATCCCGTTCTTCATATTGGCGGGCAATATCATGAATCGGGGCGGGATCGCGATTCGTTTGATCAATCTGGCCAAATTGTTTACGGGGCAGACTCCGGGGGCGCTGGCCCAGACCAATGTAGTAGCCAATATGATGTTCGGTTCCATATCTGGTTCGGGAACGGCGGCTGCTTCGGCCATGGGCTCGATGATTGCTCCGATTGAGAAGGATGAGGGCTATGAGCCGAGTTTTTCAGCGGCGACCAACATCTCGTCGGCACCTTCGGGGTTGTTGATTCCGCCTAGTAATGTGATGATTACTTATTCCCTGGTCAGCGGTGGCACCTCGGTGGCAGCGCTCTTTATGGCCGGGTATATTCCGGGGCTTCTCTGGGGGCTTGCCTGCATGAGTGTGGCTTATGTCCTGGCTCGTCAGCATGGTTATCGGGCTGAGCATGTGTTTGCCTCCAAGGAAGCCTGGAAGGTGATGGCCGATGCGGTTCCCTGTCTGCTGTTGTTGGTGGTGGTTATTGGCGGCATCATTTCTGGTGTCTTTACGGCCACCGAAGGTTCCGTAGTGGCTGTGGTGTATAGCCTGCTCCTGTCCATGTTCTGCTATCATTCCATCCGTGTACAGGATCTACCCCGCATCTTTGAGGAAAGTGCGGAGATGACCGGTATCATCATCTTTTTGATTGGTACTTCCAGCATCATGTCCTGGGTAATGGCCTTCACGAATATTCCTGAGGCTGTTTCGGCAGGATTGCTGGGACTGACCGACAGCCGTATCCTGATCCTGCTTTTCATTAACATCATCCTGCTGGTGGTAGGAACCTTTATGGATATGACACCGGCTTGCCTGATCTTTACCCCGATTTTCCTGCCGGTGTGCATGGCGCTGGGAATCAACCCCATCCATTTCGGCATTTTCATGATTTTCAATCTGTGCATCGGTACCATTACTCCGCCGGTGGGCACGACACTGTTTGTCGGCGTGAAAGTGGGCGGCGTGGAACTCGAGTCCGTTGTCAAGTGGCTGCTTCCGTTCTTCGCAGCCTTGTTCATCGCTTTGTTGATGGTGACGTATATACCAGAACTTTCCCTGTGGCTGCCAGGTTTGATGGGCTATGTGAAATGAACAGACAAAAATGGCCTCCGTGTTTGGAGGCCGTTTTTGTGCAAAGAATTGCATGGGATATGGTGTTTAGTCTTCTGTCTTGGGCATCATCAGATAGTCATGGCCTTTTTCGCCGAAGAGGTGTTTTCCGGAGAAGAATTTAACCGGCACGAAGGTCAGCAGTCCAATCAGCAGGAACATGAAGGCTACGGGAATCAGCGTGGCAATCCGCAGGGCTTCATAGAAGGTACGGCCGTTTGCGATCTCCTTGGCCATCAGGCGCCATAACAGGGCCGTCATGCCCAGTCCCACAAGCATTCCCATGAACATGGACAGGCCGATGGCACTGCTGGAAGTGGCGCTGAAGGCGGTATACGTGATGAACACACCGGCAATCATGGACGTGACGATACAGGCAAAGTAATAGAAGATGTATCCTTGATATTTGCCGATGGGCTTGAAGTAATGACGATTGACGTAGATGGCTGCAATCACCCAGATCGCCAGGCCGGCAGGCCCGAGAAGTGCCTGGACAATGCCCAGCAGGATCAGGCTCACAAGCGTGCAGGGCACCAGCCGGAACAGGAAATGCCAGACCTTGTTTTGGTAGAAGATGTATACGCTGAGCACCAGCATGGCAAGGGACAGCACAATCTCCAGCAGGGTCGCCGGCAGGAGCAGGAAACTCAGGGCATTATCCGGGGCAACGGTGGCAGCGTTGGTGCAGAATTGGACAAAGGTCAGCAACATCAGAAACAGCATGTACTTTTGACCGCGATCTTCCTCGCTGGCCAAGCCGTTTTTCCAATCCAGGCAAGATTTTAATGTACTCATAAATGACCTCCTCGAAAAATGAAAATAAAATGAAAACATGATATACTATAACAAGGGCTGATTAAATCCTGCTTAAAAATTGAGAATTATTTTTACTGGTAGGCAGGACTTTTGTCCCTTTTTGCGAATTATAGATTATCATGACTGCAAGAGGAGGCTGATCTGTGTGAAAAAGGATTTGTTTGCTATAGCATTGGCTATGGGGTTATTGACGGCAATGCCGGCAGGAGAGGCAGCGCTTTCCGAACAAGCGCTGGCAGATTTGCAGCAATCCCATTCCGGGCTCTTTTATTTGAGCAGTACCACGGTAGATTTCAATATTGCTGAACAATTGAAACGTGCTAAAACAGCCATTGATGAGGAGCAGGATTATCCAATGGCGGTGGCTGTACTGGATAAAGTGATTGAGCTTGATCCGAAAAATGCCGAGGCGTATTTGCTGCGTGGCATCGCCAAAGGCCACCGGGCAGCAGAGCAGAAAAACAGTGTCTTTTATGAAATGTTTAACGAAGCAGATCGTGATTTTCAGGAAGCTTTGATGCTTGAGCCCGATAATCCCACGTTTTGGTTTTATCGGGGAGAGAATGCCCTGCTGCGGGCTGAGACATGGGAAAACGGTGTGCTCGAAAGCAAGGATGGCTGGGGCAGTTATGAAGAGGCAATAAAGCTATGTCCGAATTATCTGGATGCAATGGTGCGGATGGGTGATGTCTATTACCATAACTACTACGTAGGCTATACAACGAAAGAAAGCAGCCTGGAAAAGGCCATTGAGTGGTATAACAAGGTCTTGGTGTTAGTGCCGAATCATGGAACTGTCGTGGCTAAAAAGGAAATGGCCAAGGAACTGCTGAACAAAAAGAAGCAAGAGGCGGAGAAAGAGGCCCGCGAGCGTGAACTGAGACAGCGTGTTAGCTGAAAAAAGTCACGACTACAGCATTTCAGCGTGTAGTCGTGACTTTTTAATTGCGCCGTACTTTGGCGAAGTTGAGTTCGGGGATATGTTCGATCAGGTTCATATTATGGGCCATCTGGTAGAAAGTCCGGAGGCCGTCGAGGTATTCTTCGCTCAGATCCCATTTTATGGTGTTGTAGAGGTAGCTGTCGAGCTGTTCGTAGGTGAAGGGCTTCTCCTTCAGGATGGAATGGATGATGGTTTCCTGGTTTTCCGGATATTTCTGGAACGCCCGATGCACCCGGTCATAGATGAGCTGCAGCATTTCCGGGCTGTTTTCGGCAAAGTCCTTGTTTACCACCCAGAGGGCATAGACCATCTTCTTGCCGGTGAGTTCCTGCCATTCCTGCCCCAGATCATAATAATAGAGGCCTTCTTCGCGGTGATGGTAGCACCAGAGGGCATCATCACCAATCAGCAGGGAAGCTGTGGCATCTTCGGGGATGGGGCTTTCGGGGGCCACATGGCGCACATAGTAATTGGGGATGGCACCGTAGCTGCGCAGGATGATTTTCAGCAGGCAATGAGAGGTAGCACTTTTGGCCGTGAGGATGATCTTGTCATCCTTGAGCCTTTCGATGGGCTTCCTGGAAATCAGCAGGATGCTCTGGACGGCACCGTCGGTGCTGACGCAGACATCCGGCAAGATTACGAGTTTTTCGCTGTGGCGGGCGTAGACGATGGACGAGCAGTTGCTCATATCCAGCCGCCCGTTAATGAGGTCGTTATTGAGGATGGCGGGCACGCCGCGGGTGATGGACAGCCCTTGGGCGGCGCCATGGTTGTAACTGTAGGAAAGAGGCAGGACATTCAGAAAATCGATATGGCCGACACGTGGGCAGGTCATAGCTATTCCCCCTTTATAAAAGACTTCTCTATCATTATACACGGAAGGCAGAATAAGGAAAAGAAAAAATGGCGTGTAAATTATCAGAAAAAAGTGATGAATATTGACTTTTATGCAGTTTTGCAGTAAAATTGTTTGATGTAATCAACTTACTGAAATACAACTTATTATAAAAGACAGGGAGGATTTTGAGATGGATGAATATGTAAATTGGGGGCGCTGGTTCTCCATTCTGCATCGCCGTTCGCAGTTGTTTGTGGTGGAGGCCTGCCAGAAATATGGACTGACGTTTTCGGAATATATCATGCTGATCCGCATTTTCGATCATGAGGGAGCCAAGCAGGATGATCTGGCGGCCATGCTTTATCTGGATAAGGCGGTGGTCACCCGTACCATCAATCTGCTGGTGGATAAGGGCTTCATTTATCGGGAAGCCGATTCGGTCGATCGGCGTATCCGTCATATCTACCTTACGGATTATGGCCGTGAGCAGCATGAATACCTGCGCAATGTCATTCAGGGCTGGGTGGATTATCTGGTGACGGACATGGATAAGGCTGAGGTCAAGGAGCTCTTTACGGGCTTCCATAAATTGGTAGATCGGGCCTGTGAGGCAGATTTGGTGGAGTTGGCCAAGCATTTGCCGACGGGGGGCGCAGTCCGTGAAAAACTGTAAGTTTTTGGCCATGGTGCTTGTGGCTGTGACTTTGCTGGCCAGTGGCTGCGGCAGCAAGGAAGCTGCCCAGGAGAAACCCGTGCTGGTAAAGACACAGCAGGCCAGCCTGGGGGCGGATGCGCAGAGTGGCAGCTATTCCGGTACCGTGAAGGGGCGCCATGAAACGAATATGTCTTTTCAGGTGGGCGGCCAGATCCTGGCGCGCAATGTGCAGGTGGGCAGCCGCGTTCATGCGGGGGATGTGCTGATGGTCATCGATGCCCGGGATGTGCTGCAACAGTCCAACCAGGGGGATGCGCAGGTGGCTTCGGCCCGGGCGCAGCTCTCGCTGGCTGAGAAGAATCTGGAGCGCTATACGCAGCTGTATCAGGAAAGTGCGGTATCCAAGGCCACGCTGGATCAGTATCAGACCAATTATGATGCGGCTTTTGCGGCATATAGAAGCGCATTGGCGCAGCAGAAGCAGGGCCATAATTCTCTGGGGTACACCAATCTGACCTCTGGTGCCAATGGCGTGATCTCGGCCATTTCGGCCGAGGAAGGCCAGGTCGTAGCTGCTGGCCAGACGGTGCTGACACTGGTGCAGACTGATGAGCTGGAAGTGGAGATCTCCGTGCCGGAAAATAAGGTGAGTGAGCTTTCGCTGGGACTGCCCGTGTCGGTGGACTTCTGGGCCTTGAAAGGGCGCGTCGATGGAACGATCCGCGAGATTGCGCCCATGGCTGATGCGGCGACCCGTACCTACAAGGTGCGTGTATCGATACCGGAACCGCCGGAGGGGATGCAGCTGGGCATGACCGCCAATGTGTCCATCAAGGGTGCGGAGACGGAGGAAGCAGATGGAATAACCACGTTGCCTTTGGCCGCAATCTTCCAGGATGGGGATACTGCCCAGGTTTGGGTGGTAGGCGATGATAACAGGCTTACCGCCAAGGCTGTGACGGTTGAACAGCTGGGTGATGATAAAGTGCAGGTCGCAGGCCTGGGGGTTGGTGATCTGGTTGTGACCGCAGGGGTGCATAAACTCCATGAAGGTCAGAGCGTGCGGACGGAGGCGGACTGATGCGGAATCTTACGGAAGTTTCCCTGAAAAACCGCACGCTGGTGTGGTATTTTATCGTCATTACCGCCATTGGCGGCATCCTGTCCTACTTTCAGCTCGGGCGTATGGAAGATCCCCAGTTCACCATCCGTCAGATGGTGATATCGGCTGCCTGGCCGGGGGCTACGGCAGAGGAGATGCAGGAGCAGGTCACGGACAAGCTGGAAAAGCGCCTGCAGGATACGCCACATCTGAAGGCCATAAAGAGTGAGAACCGGGCCGGACAGGCGGTTATCTATGTGGAACTGCAGGATGAGATGCACAAGGGCGATATCCGTCCGACCTGGCGTGATGTGCGCAATTTCTGTGAGGATATCAAGAAGGATCTGCCGGAGGGCGTCTACGGCCCTTACTATAATGACCGCTTTGATGATGTGTTCGGCACGGTCTATGCTGTCACTGGTGATGGTTACAGCTACGAGGAATTGCGGCAGTATGCTGAGAAGACGCGGCGCATGCTCTTGAACGTTCCGAGCGTGCAGAAGGTCGAGCTGATCGGCGAGCAGAAGGAAAAGATCTATGTGGAACTCGATACCATGAAGCTCAGTGAGCTGGGCATCAGTCCGCAGGCGATCTCTAATGCACTCAAGACACAGAATGAAATGACGGCAGCGGCCATGGTGGATACGGATTCCTCCAATGTCTACCTGCGCCTCAGCGGTCAGTTCGCAGATGTGAAGGCCATTGAGGAGACGCCCATCAGCGCGGGCGGCCGCAATTTCCGCTTGGGGGATGTGGCCAAGGTCAGCCGCAAGGCGGGCAGTCCTGCTGACAGCAAGATGTTCTTCAACGGTGAGCCGGCAATCGGCATTGCCGTGTCCATGGAGGATGGCGGCAATATCCTCGCTTTGGGTGAGAACCTCAAGAAACAGATAACGGCCATTCAGGGTGAATTGCCTGCCGGGCTGGAAATCCAGCAGGTGGCCAACCAGTCGGAAGTGGTGCGTTCCTCCATCAATGAGTTCATCAAGACCCTGATGGAAGCCATCGTGATTGTCCTGGCGGTCAGCTTCATGTCACTGGGCTGGCGGACGGGGATGGTAGTAGCCTGCTGTATCCCGCTGGTGCTCTGCGGCGTCTTTATCTTCATGTATGTGCTGGGCATTGACCTGCATAAGGTGTCTTTAGGTTCGCTGATTATCGCGCTGGGGCTTTTGGTGGATGATGCCATCATCGCCGTGGAAATGATGAGCGTGAAGCTCGAAGCGGGCCTTAGTCGCTTCGAGGCGGCCTGCTTTGCCTTCAAGGCCACGGCCAAACCGATGCTGACTGGTACCCTGATTACCTGCGCGGGCTTTATCCCCGTTGCTTTTTCCAAAGGGATGGCCAGTGAGTTCTGCAGTGCGCTGTTCCCGGTCATCGGCATCGCGCTGGTGCTGTCCTGGGTCGTGTCCGTCATGGTGGCGCCACTGCTGGGCACCTATATGATCCGGGTGAAACCCAAGGTGGATGAACAGGGCGAGCTCAATCCGTATCAGAGCCGCTTTTATGTGGAATTCCGCAAGGTGCTGCAGCTGTTCCTGACACACCGTCGGACGGTGCTGTTGGGCACGGTGGCCCTCTTTGTCCTGTCGCTGGCGATGATGCCGCATATCCGGCAGGAATTCTTCCCGTCCTCTACGCGTCCGGAAGTGCTCATGGAGCTCAAATTGCCGGAGGGGTCTTCGATGGAGGCTTCGCAGGCC
The DNA here is from genome assembly GCF_900142515.1 of Pseudoselenomonas ruminantium. Lineage (GTDB taxonomy): Bacteria > Bacillota > Negativicutes > Selenomonadales > Selenomonadaceae > Selenomonas_A > Selenomonas_A ruminantium_D. The sequence goes on from NZ_FRBC01000005.1 coordinate 34,740, forward strand.
GTTGCAGACCGGATGTCCAACTTCCTGCAGCAGCATGAAGATCTGCTGGATAACTATTCCTATTATGTGGGCCGCTACGCGCCCCGTTTTGTCCTGACTGTCGATCCCAAGGCCAGCACGGACAATGTCGCGAACTTTGTCATCGTGACCAAGGATGTCAAGGCGCGGGAGAAGCTGGCCGAAGAGCTGAAGGCTTCTTTCAATGAGGAGTTCTCGGATGTACGGGCGAAGCTGCAGTACCTGCAGACCGGCCCGCCGACGGATTATCCGGTCATGCTGCGGGTGACGGGCTACAATACGGAAAAGACCAAGGAACTTGCTCATAAGGTGGAAGAGATCGTAGCCGCTGACAGCAATAATTACAATGTGCATCTGGACTGGAATGAGAAGAGCAAGGTGGTCAAGCTGGAGCTGGATCAGGATAAGCTCAAAAGCCTGGGGCTGAGCGCACAGGCGGTCAAGCAGATGATCTACACCGAGGTTACTGGTGCCAAGGCGGCCCAGTTCTACACGGGGGACCGTACGCTGGATATCACCCTGCGCCTGTCGGTTGCCGATCGCGAGGATTTGGGCAAGATTGGCAGCCTGCCGGTCTATCTGGGCAGTGCCGGTTATGTGCCGCTGGAGCAGATCGCCAAGATTTCCTATGGGGCCGAAGATGGCCTGATCAAGCGCCGCAACCTGCTGCCCACGATCACGGTACAGGCTGAGGTGCATGAAGGCACGGCCAATGATGCCACGAAAAAAGCTTATGAGGCGACAAAGGAACTGCGGGAAAACCTGCCCTTCGGCTGTGATATCCAAGTGGCAGGAGCGTTGGAGAACAGCAACAACGCTTCCCGCTTCCTGCTGGCGCCGGTGCCGGCCATGATCTTCGTCATCATGACGCTGCTGATGTTCCAGCTGGACAGCGCCAAACAGATGCTGCTGACCCTGCTGACCGCGCCGCTGGGGCTGATTGGTGTGGTCTGGGGCATGTTGCTTACGGATTCGGCCATGGGCTTCGTGGCGGAACTGGGCATCCTGGCTTTGTTCGGCATGATCATCCGCAACTCGGTCATCCTCATCGACCAGATCAAGAAACATATCGCGGCGGGAGAAACTCCTTATGATGCCGTGGTGGATTCGGCTATCCTGCGCTTCCGTCCCATCATGCTGACGGCGGCAGCAGCCATCCTGGGCATGATCCCCCTGATGGCCAGCACCTTCTGGGGCCCGATGGCCGTAGCGATTTCCAGCGGCCTGCTGGTGGCTACGATCCTGACCTTGCTGGTGCTGCCGACCATGTATGCGGTGGCCTATAAGGTCGAAAATGATGTGCACACGGACTAAAGTTCATGGATAGGCGTTCAATTGCTTAAAATATACGCGATGGAGAGACAATTTAATCCATTTGTATGTAAGTAAATGATAATTAATCTTGTTTTTTGTAAATTGATTGACAATTTATGTATGCCCTTTATATAATAAGAAAGAAGGGGTGCTGTGCGTTGACAAAGACTCTCAATTTTGCTATGATAAAGACTGAAATTGATAATTTTTCTTCATTATCATTTCGTTCTCCAATGGCAGAATGGGGAAGCAGGTTACCCTATGAATGAATTATAGGCGAGCCCCACTCGTTTATGAAGCTTTATGTTTAAGGAGGATGGATTCGATGTTTCAGAAGACAGATTTTTGGATTGGTCTGGCTGTAGGTGCCGTTGCTGGTATCTTTGGTTATCGTTTCATGCAGGAGCGTGAAGCTCAGCTGGCTGCTATGCAGCAGGTTGCTCCCGCTGCTGAACTGCCGGTAGCTGAACTGCAGCGTCAGAAAGAGGAATTGGAAGACCTCATCGCTGCTCAGGAAGCTAAGAAGGCTAAATAATCGTTTATTGACGAGAAAAGAGACTGCCGCTCTTTTATTGCGGCAGTCTTTTGTAGTATGAGGAGGAAAAGATTTGAGTTTCATCGGGAATTTCCAAATCCCCACCAATACCCTGGATTTATTCATCCGCTCCGTGGATATTTCGTCCTATCTGCCCGGACGGGTGCGGCTGTACAGCAACAACCTGATTGGCAATACCGAACTGGAAGCACAGATTCAGAGCCAGTTGGGGGCTTTTGCAGAGATTGACAGCGTACAGACCAATGTAACATCGGGTTCCATACTGATCCTTTATACGCCGGAAAGACTCCGCCAGAATGCGGATTTGCGCAAGGTGGAAGAATATATTATGACGCATGCAAGGAGGAAATAACGAATGTCTTATGCATCTGGATTTATGATGGGCACAGCGCTGGTACAGGGGCTGGGCAGTATGTTGATGGGCGGTGGTGCCGCTGGTGTAGGTGCCGCTGCTACTGGCATGATGGGTGCCAGCAAGATGATGGGCGCAGGCCGTATGATGGGCTCTGGCAGCCGCATGCTGGGGAGCCGCGGGGGAGCTATGGGGGGCAGAAGTATGTCTTCTCAGGGCTTTGAAATGCCGGATATCAATCTGGGCAAATTCCTGAAGCCGGTAGAACCTTTCAAGCTGGAATCTGATCTGCCGGGCCGTCGCCGTTATCGGGCTGCTGCTGTTTCGGCAGAGTTGGCCAAACTGCTGGAGGAGAAACTGGCGAAGCTGGATTATATCGAAACGATCAAAGTCAATGCGGAAAGTGGCAGTATCCTGCTGACTTTTGCCGTTGAGGATGCTGGGAAGATTGATGCCCTGGCAAAATGGATGGCGGAAAAACTTTTCACGGCGCAGGTTCCGACGGCGGCTCAGCAGGGGGGCGCTGTCAGCAAGATGCCGGAGGCGCAGGCAGGTATCATTACCCGCAGCATTCGTGGTACCGTGCGGGCAATCAGCAACTGGATAAAAGACCATACGGGTGGTCTCTTTGATATGAGTTCTTTGGCTTCGCTCCTGTTTCTCCTGCGAGGTTTCCGCAAGATGTTCCTGACCGGGCAGTATCCTTCCGGTTCCCAGATGCTCTGGTGGGCAGTGACACTTATGAGAGGATGGCGCACCGTATGATGTACGGAAATTGTTATTTCCATTTACAGGCGGCCCTTAACCGTGAAGAACGGGCAAAACTGGCCGCCAAGATTCGCCGTAACCGCAATATCGTGGCGGTGACGGTGGATGAACGCAAGGTCCATATCTGGTACAAACGCCAGATGACACCGTTCCAGCTGCAGGAAATCCAGAAGATGCTGATCGAGACGGTCAAGCGTCTGCAGGAAGCAGCTATCACGCCAGCCGAAAGACTGGCTGAATACCGTCGTGATGCGGTGATCTCCCTGGCAGGTTTTGCGGCCATGGAAGTGCTGAAACGCACGTCGCCGCAGCTGTTCGTGGGCACGAAGATCATGCGCAGCCTGCTGGTGCTGGGCATTGCCCGCAAGTTCATCCAGAACGGCGTGAGCGGTGTGGTCAAAGACCATCAGCCCAATGCCGATACCCTGACCGCTACGGCGGTTATCGCTTCGGTGCTGGCCGGCAAGCCTGAGTCCAGCCTGACGCTGCTGGCCCTGTCCAATGGCGCTGAAATGCTCACGAGCTATGCGGCAGAAAAGGCCCGTACCCATATCTCCGGCCTCCTGTCCCTCGACCAGCGCTATGTATGGCTGGTGGAAGGCGGCACGGAACGCAAGGTGCCTGTGGAACACGTCAAAGTAGGCGACACCATTGCCGCCCATACTGGCGAAAAGATTGTCGTGGATGGCCGGGTGGTCAGCGGCGATGCCGCCGTCAATCAGGCCTCCATCACTGGTGAGTCCAACCCGGCCATGAAGCATGCGGATTCTCCTGTCTATGCCGGCAGCGTGGTGGAAGCCGGGGAACTCATCATCAAGGTGGAGAAAGTCGGCAAGGATACATCTTTGGCGCATATCGTCCATCTGGTGGAAGAAGCTCAGAACCGCAAGGCACCGGTGCAGAACTTTGCCGATAAGATGGCCAACTTCCTCGTGCCGGTATCCTTTATCGGTGCGGGCATTGTCTACGGGGCAACCCGTGATTGGCAGCGCGTGCTGAACCTCTTGTTCATCGATTTCTCCTGCGGACTCAAGCTGTCCACGGCTACGGCCATGTCGGCGGCAATCGGGGCTGCAGCCAAACGCGGCATCCTGGTCAAGGGCGGCAACTATATCGAAGCCCTGGCTGAAACGGATACGGTGGTGCTCGACAAGACCGGTACGCTGACGGTTGGCGTGCCGCAGATTGCCTTCATCAAGACGGCCAAAGGCGTGGAGGAAAAGGAAATGATCCTGCTGGCCTCTTCGGCTGAGCAGCATTCCGTCCATCCGCTGGCGGTGGCCATCCAGAAGTATGTGGAGGAGCAGGCATGGACTTCCCCGCAGCATAAGTCCTCGAAAACCATCGTGGCCCGTGGCATGCAGGCAGAAGTACCGGCCTTTGAAGGCTATAAGGGCGGCTTGATCCGCGTGGGCAGCCAGAAATTCCTGCGGGAAAATGGCATCGAGGATACGGAAGGCATGGCCGATGGGCTGGCCTTCAAGAACCTGCTCTATGTGGCCCGCGACAAGCAGCTCATCGGCGTGATCGGCATCGAAGACCCCATCCGCCCCAAGATGAAGAAGACGTTGAATCAGATGCGCCGTCACGGTGTGGACGAGATTGTCATGCTCACGGGTGACAGCAAGGCTGTGGCTGCCGAAGTGGCCCATAGCATGGACATCGATTCCTATCATGCGGAAATCCTGCCGGAGGACAAGAGCCATTATGTGAACAAGCTCAAGCAGCGCGGCACGGTCATGATGGTGGGCGACGGCATCAATGATGCGCCGGCACTGGCCTTCTCCGATGTGGGTGTGTCCTTAGGCGGACGGCAGACGGATATCGCCGCTGAATCTTCGGCGGTGACCATCCATTCCGAAGATCCGGAACGCCTGATTGAAACTTTGCAGCTGGGCCGACGTACCATGGATCTGGTGCATCAGAACTTCATGGCTACCATTTTGGTTAATTCCTCGGCTATGCTTTTGGGCGCTTTAGGCAAGATCAGCCCTCTCTGGGCAGCGGTCATCCATAATACCGCGACTCTGGCTGTGGTGCTCAACAGCTGCCGCATTCTGAATAACAATAAGTCCGGTTTCTTTGCCCGCAATAACCGTCGGGCAGCCTGATGTGGAAAGAGGGATGGATATGCAGGCAGATTGGAAGAATTTACCGCTGGGACTGCCAATGACATTGGCATCCGTGGGAACGCTGGCCACGCTCTTTGCCGGGAAGAATCTCCATGCCGGTTTCGGCGTGGCCTGGGCGGCACTGTCTTTCTGGCATGGCTGGCAGCATCATAAGAAGATGCAGGCCGATGCCAGGAAGCTGACGGACTGCTGCCGGACGAAAGAAGCTGAGACGGTGGAACCGTTGCAGGCTTTGCTGGACAGCTTTCAGGTGGATGCTTATGTGCCGGGACGGGTACGCCTGCGCAGCACGCTGCTGGCGGCTTATCCTGAGTGGGCGCAGGATTTGGAAGCCTATATAAGATCCTTTACCGGCGTGGAAACGGCGGTCATCAATACGCTGACCGGGTCGTTGCTCATAACCTATGATGCGGCGAAGCTGCGGCAGAAACCGAAACTGGCTGAGCTGGAACAGCAGATAGCAAAGCTGGCATCAGCTAAGTAGCAAAGTCGGCGGCAGGTACATATTTTGCGGGCTGCACTGAATGGCTGGCATGATTTGAGAAATAAATTTTTTGACAGTATGAGTTAGACGCGTTATAATTGAGGTAGATTCAAGGAACTAACGACATAGAAACACAAAAAGACCCTCGGTAGATGAATGGCCTGGAAAACTAATCATCTCCGGGGGTCTTGCACGTTTGGCGACCGTGCTCAGTCGGGGCTGGCTGCTTAAAGCAGGTGTCTGTCAAGCCACTTGCAAATATAATATGCGACTATACTTGCCATTACAGACCCAAAGAAACTAACTAACGACATATGTCCACACCTCCCCTGCTGCCGAAGCATAGAGGAAAAGCAGCAGATTAAGTATAGCATACGTCTGATAAAGACTCAATGATGTAAATTTCGCATCTGCCTTAAATAAGACATCATTATTAGAAAACCTTAGAAAAACGATGATTATAATTAGTAAATGGTTTTGGTTTTATCTCATTTATATAGAGCTGCAATTTTAAGGGATATGGGTGGGAGCTATGAATAATTCGGTATAAAAAGGAGCTGTGAGCAAAATGCTTTCGCATTTTGTCGCAGCTCGATTTTTTACGTCACAGGAGAAGCATATTATAAATTTTTCCAAGCTCTAGTACGTAAAAAGGTTAAGAGTCCATAAGTTGTCCAATCATAAATATTTACGTTTTTTTCATTAACTTTCAAAAATTGACCTTTAGAATTTCGGTTGTAAGTACCATTAAATATATCATCATTTTGGCTATTACGTATCATTTCTGTCCAAGACTTATATTTTTGACTTGAATATGGAGTAGATTCATCTTTATTATATAAAAGAATAATATTGGTATCAGGGTTATAATCAAAAGTAATGCCTAATAATCCATCTTCAGAAATCATTTTATACTTACCACCAACGCCGCTGGTATTTCTGGAGATAGTCATGGTAGCTTGTGAACTCATCGGTGACAGGATTTTGTTATCATGATTATATTGCATGATTTCATCAATTAGCGATGGATAATTACTAGAAACCCATTCTAATATACGTTCTTCAACTTCCCCACAATTCCAGCCGTTTTTTATATTTGAAATATTACCAGTCCATCGTTGGGGATTATAGAATTTATTGTATCCTTCTAAAGTGACACCAACGCACCTTTCTATATCGAAAACCAAATGCCAATCACCGGTAGTTCTCTCGATATATTTCCATGTAAAAGATTGGATATCCGGCGCTTTACGTTTAAATCTGATTTCTAGATATTTTCGTCCATCATATTCTATAGCCTTTATAGAATTGGTATCAGCATAAAAAATAGTATAGTCATCAAGGCTAAAACATTTTGCCCAATTTTCGTTTTTCCCAGCTGCCAAACAAGTTGTGCACAAACACATTATACACAATAGGCATAGCGTTAAGGTTTTCATTAATTCCTTTTTCATTACAATCACCATAATCCTTTCAATGATTCAACACTGCATAAAGCATTATACGCTTCCCCATTAGGGCTGTCAACTTCCCACTAAGCAATTCAGTTTGGCCTTTGGCAAAACTGGGATAATTGCGTTATAATGTATACAAGAATAATGTAGAGGTGAGATGAAAGCCTATGAAGATAGTGGTAGGAATAACCGGGGCCAGCGGCAGCATTTATGCGTTGCGGCTCATTGAGGTCCTGCGGCAGCTCGGGCATGAGGTGCATGCGGTGGTGACGGATAGTGGCTGGCAGGTGCTGGACTATGAGTGCGGTGTGAGCCGTGAAGATTTGGCTGCGCGGGTGGATGTGCTCTATGATAATGCCAATGTGGGGGCGGCGATTGCCAGTGGCTCTTTCAAGGTGGATGCGATGGTCGTGCTGCCCTGCTCGATGAAGACCGTGGCCAGCATTGCCCATAGCCTGTCGGATAATCTCCTGACGCGGGCGGCTGATGTCATGATGAAGGAAGGGCGCAAGCTGGTGCTGGTGCCCCGGGAAACGCCCCTGCATGCCATCCATCTGGAGAATCTGCTCAAGCTGGCACAGCTGGGGGTAAGGATCGTTCCCGCCGCACCCGGCTTCTATCATCGCCCGCAGACGCTGGCGGACCTGGTGGATATGCTGGTCGGGAAAATCTGCGACCAATTGGGTGTCGAGACGGATCTGTTTGCGAGATGGGAGGGCTGAGATGGCTGGCAAGAAAGTGTATGCCGTGCGGAATGGACGGAAAACGGGGTTATTCACGAGCTGGGCAGAGTGCAAGGCACAGGTGGAAGGTTTCCCCGGTGCCCGCTTCAAGGGATTCCTGGATGCGAATGAAGCTACGAAATGGCTGAATCTGGATTATGTGCCGCCTTATGGCGGCGGGAAGAAGGCGGCATCCGGGCAAAAAAATACGCAGGCTGAGCCTGCGGTGGATCATGATGATGCGCCGGACTATATCATCTATACGGATGGTTCCTGCCTGCGCAATCCCGATGGCCCTGGCGGCTGGGCCGCTGTGATTGCCGACCAGATTCAGGGCCAGCTTACGGAACTGCATGGGGGCGAGGCTTCGACAACCAATAACCGCATGGAACTGACGGCAGCCCTGAAGGCGCTGTCCTTTGCCCGGCAAAACGCGGTGATTGACCTCTATACCGACAGTCAGTATCTGAAAAATGCCTTTACGAAGAACTGGCTGGCAGGCTGGAAGCGGAAGAACTGGATGACTGCTGCGGGAACGCCCGTCAAGAATCAGGATCTATGGCAGCTGCTGGACAAGGCCTTTGCAGAACATCAGGTGCGGTTCCATTGGGTGAAGGGGCATGTCGGTGTGGCCCAGAATGAGCGCTGTGATGAGCTGGCCAAGGCTGAGGCCATGAAGTATATGTGAGGTTGTGCTGCGTGGCTGTTCATTGGCGGACTTTGGCCGGGATTACGCCCAGTCCGGACAGCAGCGCGAAGAACAGCAGGGCAAGCTGCAGGTTTTGCAGCAGGGTTTCCTGCAAGGACAGCCCGTCCCAGCTCAGAGAAAGGATCAGGTTCATCAAGGCTACACTGAGCACCTGTCCCACTAAGCGGGTGGAGCTCAGCAGGCTGGCGGCCAGGCCGTAATGTTTCTTCTCCACGGCACTCATGATGGCGTTGTTGTTGGGGGCGGCGAACAGTGCAAAGCCTGTGCCGGTGATGATGAGCATGGGAATCATCAGCCAGAGCGCGAGATTATGGATGGTCAGGGCAAAACCTGCCAGGCCAGCACTGATGACCGCCATGCCCAGAGCGGCCAGTTTTGTCGGTGCGTATTTATCGGAAAGCTTGCCCATCAGTGGTGAGAGCAAGGCCATGATGATGGGCTGGGACAGGAGAATCAGTCCTGCGCTGCGGGAAGTCATGCCTAAGATGGATTGCAGATAGAGGGAGAGCAGGAAACTGGCAGCAAAGGTGCCGCAGTAATTCAGCAGCGCCGCCAGGCAGGACAGGGAAAAGGGCAGATTGCCCTGCAGGAGCGTGATGGGAAGCAGGGGATTTTCCTGCCGGAGTTCATAGCGGCAGAACAGGAAAAAGAGCACGAGGCCTCCCAACAGCAGACCGGGAGCCAGAGGCTGGCTGTTGAGCTGGGACAGGCCATAGATGATCAGGAGAATGGCGCCGCCGTAGAGGACGGCGCCTTTTTTGTCCCAATGGGGGCTGGTATCCTCATACCATTCTTCCTGCAGGAAACGGCGGGCGGCCAGAAAGGCAGTGCCGCCAATCATAGCCAGTACGATGAAGATGCTTGGCCAGCCGTAATAATAATTGAGGAAGCCGCCGGCAACCGGCCCTAACGTGAGTCCGGTGTAGACCACCGCGACATTCCAGCCCATAGCCCAGCCGCGGCGCTCCTTGGGAATCACCAAAGTCAGGATGGACATGGAGGTCGCAAAGGTCATGGCCGAGCCAATCCCCTGTGCCGCCCGGGCCGCAAGGAGCAGCGGCAGATTCGGTGCAAACGCTGCTAAAAGCGAAGTCAGCGCAAAGATCCCGTTGCCCATGATGAAGAACCGCCGCTTCCCGTAGCGGTCAGCCAGCTTGCCGAAGGGCAGAAGCACCACGATGGCCGCCAACAGGAAACTGCCGAGCACCCAGCCCAAAGCAGCAGGACTCGCCCCATAGGCTTCCCCAAGAGAGGGCAAGGCCAGATTGAGCGCACTGCCGGCAAAGGGAGTCAGGAAAGACGTGAGCATGATGGTAAAGAGTATTCTGCGTTCCATAAGATAATGCTCCTTGAATTGTGATTTTTTTCAGTATACTGCTATTAATATTGTTTGGCAAGAAAAGCAGATAGAGGATATAATAAGTATTGACAGAATATTTCATCCGTTTTATAATATGTATGTAATTGCTTATTGTATCATAGCGAGGTATATTAGGTTATTACAATAAGGTCTAGCTGTTAGCTAGCACCGCAAAGCTCTAACGGCTTGCCTTTTGGCAAGCCGTTATCTTTTTATGAAAAAGAGTGATAGGGGAGAGCATTCATGGAACAACGTTATGTATTGGGATTGGATATAGGAATTGCCTCAGTGGGATGGGCGGCATTGGCATTAAATGATAAGGATGAGCCATATCGGATTTTGGACTTGAATTCGCGGATATTTCCGAAAGCAGAAGTTCCGAAAACAGGCGCGTCTTTAGCTTCTGCTCGTCGTACTGCGCGGGGGGCGCGACGCAGATTGCGACGCCGTCGTCATCGCTTAGAACGTATGCGCGGATTTCTTGTGAGTGAGGGGGTATTGACAAGGGAGGCTATGTTAGAGTTGTATTCCCAGCCGGTGCCTGATGTTTATGAAATACGTTATGAAGGATTACAGCGCAGATTAACACCAGAGGAATGGGCAAGAGTGCTGTTGTTTTTTGCTAAGCATCGTGGTTTCCAATCCAATCGTTTAGCTGGTGAAGGAACAGATGAGGAAGGTAAAGTAAAAGAAGCTCTCAAGGATAATGTTGAGTTATTGGTTCGCTATCGTACCGTAGGTGAAATGCTATATAAGGATGAAAAATTTCAGGCACATAAGAGGAATAAGGCTTCTGACTATCAAATGACGGTCAGCCGTGCTATGTTGAGGGATGAAATAGATAAACTTTTTGAGATACAACGAAAACAGGGAAATCCATATGCCACGCTGGAATTTCAGAAAAGATATTTGGCAATATTTTCGGCACAGCGTAATTTTGATGAAGGGCCTGGTGGTGGAAGTCCTTATGGTGGCAACCTGATTGAAAATATGATAGGGCTTTGTACTTTGGAAAGGGATGCGAAAGAGAAGCGTGCACCTAAGGCTAGCTATTCGTTCATGCGGTTTAGCTTACTGCAAAAACTTAACCATATGAAAATAAAGGAAAATGGGGGACGGCGAGGTCTGACCGCAGAGGAGCGTCAGTGTTTGGAAAAATTAGCTTGGAAATCACCTTCGCTGAATTATGCGCGTTTGCGCAAGGAACTTGAATTGCGTGATACTGAGCTGTTTAATGATTTGTTTTATGGACAGGATATTGAAAGTACCGAGAAAAAAGCAAGTTTTAATTATACGGTAGCATATCATGAAATACGCAAGGCTTTGGATAAAGTGGAAAAGGGGTACATACAACGTTTATCTTCGGATGAACTAGATATTATTGGTTATGCCTTTTCGGTATTCAAGCACGAAGAAAATTTGCAGGCATATATGAAAAGTCATGGAATAGCTGAAGAGGTTATTCGTATTTTGCTTGCGAATTTGAGGCCATTTCGTAAATTTGGACATATATCCGTAAAAGCTTGTCGGAAACTTATGCCTTATTTAGAACAGGGTATGGTCTATTATGATGCTTGTATTGCGGCTGGTTATAAATTGTCAGGTGAAGATGGGGAGAGACGCAAATATCTGTCCGGTTATATGGAAGAAGTAAGGGATATTCCTAATCCTGTTGTACGCAGATCTATATCCCAGACCATAAAGGTGTTGAATGCGATTATTAAGCGTTATGGCAGTCCTGTGGAAATTCATGTTGAACTAGCAAGGGAAATGGCGCGTAATTTTCAAGAGCGAAAGCAAATACAAAAGCAAATAGATGACAATAGCAAATCTAACGAAAGAATAAAGCAGGAATTGATAGAAAATGGTCTATTACAGCCCAATGGGCTCGATATTGTAAAATGGAAGCTATATAAGGAACAGCAGGGTGTTTGTGCTTATAGCCAAAAGCCGTTTGATATAGGTCGGTTATTGCATGAAGGGAAGTATGCAGAGGTAGACCATATCTTACCATATAGTCGTTCGTTTGATGACAGTTATGTCAATAAAGTGCTGGTCTTGACAGACGAGAACCAGCACAAGGGAAATCGGACACCTATGGAGTATATGGAAAATGATGATAAACGATTGATGACCTTTACCACTTGGGTAGAATCTACTATTCGTGATTTTCGCAAACGTCGCAACTTGTTACGGAAAAATTATTCTTCAGAGGAACAAGATTGGAAAGAACGTCATTTGAATGATACGAAGTATATAAGTCGTTTTGTGTATAATTTGCTACGAGAACATTTGATTTTTAATAGTTTTATGACAGGGAGAAAACGTCATGTGTTGGCGGTAAATGGTGCAATAACAGCTTATGTACGTAAACGGTTAGGGATTTCTAAAATTCGAGAAAATGGAGATTTGCATCATGCCGTAGATGCAGCAGTGATTGCTTGTGTGACACAGGGGATGGTCAATAAGGTACAGGAATACAGTAAAGCAGGAGAAATGTGGGGACATGCCAAGGCTGAACAATTCCCTGAGCCTTGGCATGGCTTTCGTCGTGAGCTGGAAGCGCGTGTTGGTGTGAAGCCTGCTGAGAAATTGCGAGCTATGTGTGTGTCGAATTATACAGATGATGAGTTGCAGACGGTAAAACCTATATTTGTGTCTCGTATGCCGCAACATAAAGTTCGAGCGACAGCTCATGAGGACACTATACATAGCCCAAGGCTGGTCAATGAAGGTTTTTCTGTTCAGAAGACGAAACTATCTAAATTAAGATTGACTAATGATGGAATGTCAGTTGCAGATTATTATAACCCATCATCAGATGTATTATTGTATCAGGCTATTTTAAAAAGATTGCAGGCTTTTCAAGGAGATGCGAAAAAAGCATTTGCAGCACCTTTTTATAAACCGCGGGCAGATGGTTCACAAGGGCCTTTGGTAAGAACAATAAAGACAGTGAAAAAAACGGATGCTCAGGTTATGATAAATCAAGGAAAGGGGATGGCTGATAATGGACGGATGTTGCGTGTAGATGTGTTTTATCGTGCAGAAGGCAAGGGGAAAGGATATTACCTTGTCCCTATTTATGCGGCAGATGTAGTTAAACCGGTTTTACCGTTGAAAGCAGTGGTGGCAAATAAACCTTATGCAGATTGGATGGAAATGAAAGCAGATGAATTTATTTTTTCGCTCTATCAAAATGATTTATTGTTGGTACGTTCAGAAAAAGGAGTTGACTTAAGTCCGGTTGACAAAAATAGCGTATTACCAAAGGTGAAGAAACAGGTAGCTTTATTGTATTATCAAACAACGAATCGAAATACGAGTGCAGTTACGGTGATTAATCATGATAACACATACGGTCAAGGTTCTATGGGGATTAGAAATATTACAGAAATAAAGAAAATGCAAATTGATGTATTGGGGAATATAACGGAGGCACCCCAAGAGGTACGCAGAGATTTTAGAAGGATGAAGAAAGATCCTCATGCAAAGGTGTGAGTATTATGTATCAGCAGGTTATAATTGATTCGCGGGCTAAAATATATCAACGAAATCATCAGTTATGTGTAAATACTGGTGAGGTGTATCATATTCCGATAGAAGATATAGATACTATAGTGATTGCCAATCGGGAATCCAGTATAACGGTGGCCTGCCTTGATTCATTGGTAGAAAATGGCAGTTCGGTGTTGATTTGTGGGAAAAATTATATGCCGGAGGGGATTTTATTGCCATTTGGGGCATATTCTCGGCGTTTGCGTATGATAAAGTATCAAATTGGACAGGGAAAACCTGCGGTTAAACAATTATGGAAGATGATTGTGCAGCGGAAGATTGCTAATCAAGGGCGTTGCCTGACCTTGGCTGGTAAACAAGATTGTGTATCGGCTATGGTAGATCGAGTTCAGTCAGGGGATAAGGGAAATGTAGAGTCCATAGCGGCTGCCAGATATTTTAAGGCGTTATTTGGTTCATCATTTGTTCGTCACGATATGGATATAGTAAACAGTATGCTCGATTATGGCTATGCAATTTTACGTTCAGCTATCGCCCGTTATTTAGCAGCTTATGGTTTTGAACCATGCTTGGGGATTCATCATCATAGTGAGGTTAATGCATTTAACCTTGCTGATGATTTGATTGAACCTTTTCGCCCATTGGTGGATTTATATGCCAGTCAAAAGGGAGGGATGGAAGTAGGTGAGCTACCACAGTCCGTTCGGCAAGAATTGGTTGGGTTACTATCGGTGAATGTATTGATGGGAAAGGAGCGGGTTAGCGTGAGTAATGCTGTGGAACGTGTGGTGCAAGGCTTAGCGCGTTGGTATCAGGATGCGGCAGAGCAGTTGGTGCTGCCCCAACTGCTCCCGTTAAGTCTGCATAACTATGAGTAGGTTTATGCGTTTGCTGGTTATGTTTGATTTGCCAGTCACTTCTCCAGCTGAGCGCAAGGCAGCAACAAAGTTTCGCAAATTTCTACTTGATGATGGCTACTATATGATGCAGTATTCCGTTTATATTCGTATATGTAATGGCAATGAGACCGCGCATAAGCACTTGGCAAGACTTCAGAATAGTATTCCGCTTGCTGGCTCAGTGCGGGCAATCATGATTACGGAAAAGCAGTATGAATCCATGAAGATACTTTGCGGGCAGAAAAATGTGGAATTTGATAAAAATGCAGCTCAACAGATGGTGTTGGCATTTTGATTTATGATTTTTACAAAAAAATCCCCCTAAGTCGTTAAGTGATTCAGGGGGATTTCGGTGTGGTATTGTACCATAGCGAGGTTTATTAGGGAACTACAAC
>NZ_FRBC01000005.1:50054-127626 GCF_900142515.1 Pseudoselenomonas ruminantium
GATTGTACCATAGCGAGGTTTATTAGGGAACTACAACACATAAGCGGGCACCGGTTTTGGGCAGCAGATTGTACCATAGCGAGGTTTATTAGGAAAAGCAAATAATAGCCGAGGATATTTTGTGAAAAATGTTCTCAATTATTACTGCTGACACATGACTGATACAAAAATACGGAACAGCTGAACTATTCCAGTCAGTTGTTCCGTACTATAAACCAAAGCCTTCATACATTAGATGAAGATCTATGCGTTCAAAGTGGTGGAGACGAAGGGGATTGAACCCTCGACCCCCAGATTGCGAACCTGGTGCTCTCCCAGCTGAGCTACGTCCCCGATTTAATCGTAATAGTAGTTCATTTCTGAACCTTTTTCAGTATACCGCGTTTGTTATTGTTTTACAAGAGCTGGTCGGGAAATTTGTTTTTTTATTGCTGGATATCGTATTTATTTTGCATGAAAATGTTTTTTCGTAGCAGGAAAAAGGTATTATATTGGCGAAATGGGAAAACAGTAGACCTATGGAATATGGGCGTTATTAGTCCGATTTATCAAACGATATCCTTGCTTTATTGCTTTGGAAAAATAAATAAGATTTATAGCGAATTATTATAGGGATAGATATGGAATTTTGTATTTTTTCAGCGTATAATAAAGGAGTTCGCTAATAGATTTTCTTTATGACATCGTAAACGAGCCAACGGTGTAATGAATCTAAAGCAATTTTGCAAGGATAGAAATGAGGAGGTAAAACAGTGGACAAACGGGAGAGTATGTGGGATGTATATCTCAGAAAAGGCATGAGCCGCCGCAGCTTCGTGAAATCTTGCGTAGCTCTGACTTCCCTGATGGGACTCAGCACGGACCATGTGTCCAAGGTGGTGGAAGCTGCCGAAAAGAAGCCTTTGCCGGTAGTAGTCTGGATTCACGGCCATGAATGCACGGGGTGTGATGAATCCTTCATCCGTTCCGGTGCACCGCTCGCTTCAGACCTGGTGCTGAGCCAGATTGCGCTGGAGTATGACCATCTTCTGAGTGCCGCCAGTGGCGAGCCCTTTGAGGCACATCTGGAAGAAACCATCAAAAAGTACAAGGGTCAGTACATTCTCTGTGTAGAAGGTGCTGTCTGCACGAAGGACAACGGTGTTTACTGCATGTCCGGCGGCAAGCCCTTCATCGAGACATTGCAGCACGCTGCCCATAATGCAGCAGCGGTCATCGCTTATGGTACCTGTGCGGTATCCGGCGGTATCCAGGCTGCGAAACCGAACCCGACGGGGTCAGCCGGTATCGCTCATTTTGCAGGCAAGACGCCGGTCATCAATGTACCGGGCTGCCCGCCGATTCCGGAAGTCATGACGGGCGTCGTGATGCACGTTGCCCTCTTTGGTACGGTACCGCCGCTTGATAACGAGGGCCGTCCCAAGCAGTTCTATGGCAACCGCATCCACGATACCTGCTATCGCCGTCCCTTCTTCGATGCCGGGATGTTTGCGGAACGCTTCGATGATGCCGGCGCCAAAGCTGGCTGGTGTCTCTACAAGCTGGGCTGCCGTGGCCCCGAGACCTACAACTCCTGCGGCAACCTGCGTTGGTTCCAGGGCATGAGTTATCCGATTCAGTCCGGTGCACCCTGCATTGGCTGCTCCAATGCCCATTTCTGGGAGGAAGATCCGATGACCACCCGCATGCCGGAGTATGGTCCCCTCGGGAATGTGGATAAGATCGGTGCCGCTATGGCCGTTGGTACGGCTGCCGGCGTAGCTGTCCATGGTGCTATGAGCGTCATCCAGAAGCAGAAACGCGAAGCGGAAGAACATGAGAAGGAATAAGGGAGCAGGTGAATAAATGAAACATGTAGTAGTAGATCCGGTAACCCGCATCGAAGGCCATCTTCGTGTCGAGGTTCAGGTAGATGAAGCAACGGGCAAGGTCACAGACGCTGTTTCCTCCGGTACCGCCTGGCGCGGTCTGGAACTTGTCATGAAAGACCGTGACCCGCGTGATGCCTGGGCATATATCCAGCGCATCTGCGGCGTGTGCACCACCGCACATGCCCTTGGTGCTGTCCGTGCCGTTGAAGACGCACTGGGCATTGCCATTCCGAAGAATGCCAACTATATCCGCAATATCATGGCAGCAACCCTTACGGTTCAGGACCATATCGTGCATTTCTATCATCTGCACGCATTGGACTGGGTCAGCCCGGTAGAAGCTCTGGCGGCTGATCCCATTGCCACGGCTAACCTTCAGACTACGCTGCTGAATGCATACAGACTGCCTTTCCGTGCGCCGGAGACTTCCACGACGGAAGCCTATGAGCATGATTTCCCGGCTGCTACGCCTCAGTACTTTGAACAGATCAAAGGCAAGGTAAAGGCTATCGTCGAAAGCGGTCAGCTCGGTATCTTCTCCGCCAACTGGTGGGATCATCCCGATTACAAGCTGCTGCCGCCGGAAGTTCATCTCCTGGCTGTGGCACATTATCTCGAAATGCTCGACAAGCAGCGTGAACTCGTTACGCCGCATGTCATCTTCGGCGGCAAGAACCCGCATCCGCATTATGTGGTCGGCGGTATGCCCTGCTCCATTTCCCTGGACGATGGCAATGCACCGGTCAACACGGCCAGACTGGAGATCGTGGACCGTGCCATCAATATGGGCAGAAGCCTCGTGAACAATTATTATCTGCCTGACTTGCTGGCAATCGGTGCAGCATATGTCAAAGCCGGCCGCGTCGATGGCGGCGGCATGGCCAAGACCTGCGTGCTGGGTTATGGCTCCTATCCGATCGAAGGCTACACGGGCACGTCCGATGGCGGCTTCTTCAAGAACCAGCTCATCCGTTGCAACGGCGTAGTCGAAGATTTCGGCAAGGGCATTGCAGCCGCTAAGTTCTCGGAGGTAACGGCAGAAGATGTTACGACGGAAAATATTACGGAAAGCGTTGACCACGCTTGGTATGAGTATCCTGCCGGGAAGAAAGACCTGCATCCTTGGGATGGCGTTACTGCGCCTAAGTTCACCGGTCCTAAAGAGGGCACGGCGACGGATTGGAAGGCGCTCAATGAGACCGGCAAATATTCCTGGCTGAAGACGCCGAAATGGAAGGGCAAGCTCTGCGAAGTTGGCCCGCTGGCTCGCTATATCATCATCTACACCAAGGCCAAGAAAGGCCTGCTGCCGGAACCGACCTGGGCAGAGAAGATGATGCTCGATCAGCTCGATGCAGTTTCCAAGGTCCTGGGCCTGGCTCCGGAAGTATGGCTGCCGACGATGGTTGGCCGTACGGCTGCGCGTGCGCTTGATGCACAGCTCAATGCAGAGATCAACAAGTTCTTCTTTGATAAGCTCATTGCCAACATCAAGTCTGGCGATACGAAGGTAGCCAACTCCGATAAGTGGGAAATCAGCACCTGGCCGAAAGACTGCAAAGGTGTTGGCCTCTACGAGGCACCGCGTGGCGCACTGTCCCATTACATCCATATCAAGGATGGCAAGACCTTCAACTACCAGTGCATCGTGCCGACCACCTGGAATGCCTGCCCGCGTGACGATAACGCCGGCAATGGTGCCTATGAGATGGCCATGAAGGACACGCAGGTGAAAGTGCCCGACAAGCCGCTGGAAATCGTAAAGGTTGTCCGTTCCTTTGACCCCTGCATGGCTTGTGCAACCCATATGTTCAATGCCAAGGGTGAAAAGATCAATGTCATTACCACGGATCCTTATTCTGGTACCCGCGTTGACAAGTAATCTGCAGAAAGGAAAAGGCTATGAAACAAGTAGTTCGCAGGGAATATTACCTGTTTAGTCCCTGGCTGCGGATTTTTCACTGGATTATGGTGGTGAGCATCTGCGTGCTGTTCGCTACAGGCCTGATGATCACCAGCCCATGGATTATCTATTCCGCAGAGCCGACGTTCTCTGGCATGACGGTAGATAACATCCGCAATATCCATTTCCTGGCAGCCTATCTGTTTAGTGCCGCGTTTATCCTGAAAATCTACGGCTTTATCATCAATCCTGGTGATCGGCTGTTCCCCCATGTGTGGAAGGGATATTTCTACAGCAATACAGTAGATGTGGCACTGCATTATATGTTCCTGAGATCGGAGCATGCTTCTTATCTGCGTAACCCGCTGGCACGCTGCTCCTATGCGTTCCTGTATGTACTGGTGTTCATCGAGATCCTCACGGGTTTCGGCATCTACTATATGACGGATCCTTTCGGCATCGGCGGCACCTTGTTCGGCTGGGTGATTACGGTGCTCGGCGGCGAGATGATGGCACATCTCGTGCATCATTATGTGGCCTGGGCGATTATCCTGTTTGCCATCGGCCATCTCTACATGGTTATCCGTGCTGAGTTTATGGAAGGGGAGAGCGAGGTTTCCTCGATGTTCTCCGGCAGCAAGATCCTGGCGCATGAACCGAGAGATGCTGGTCACCTCGATGGGACGCTGAAGTAAGTCTTTTGTTACTGACCACTGGGCAAGATTGGCTAGCGGTTATAGTTAGTGCGTAATTTCTGTACTTTTCTTTGGTGCAAAGAAAAGTACCAAAAGAAACAGCGGACTGAAATCGCATCACGCGATTTACGTCCGCCGGCGCTCTTCCTTGAGCGCCGGGCAACGATAACGCACGATTTGATTCAATAAAGGAGGCTTTGCCCATGTGTAAAGAATGTGGTTGCGGGCATGAGGGTGCTGCGAATACCCGCCTGCAGTTTACGGTGCATGGTTATACTGAGGAGATCGCTCAGGAAGTGGAAAAAGAACTTCTGGGGATGCCCGGGGTACTGTATGTCCATATCCATGCCCATGATGGTGAGACCACGGTGGATTACAATCCGGAGAAGACGAAGCTCGGAGAGATCCTGAAGGCTTTGAATGATCGCGGATTGGATGCCATCCTGTAAGTCACAGCTTTGGATTACGCCTTCCCTGCCCTTATTAGTGTTGGCGGGGGAGGCGTTTTCATTATGTATCAGATGGGGGAACACTCCCAACAAGATGCTTTATAAAAAGGGTGAAAAGTTATGCATGAAATGGCCATTGCCGAGGGCATTCTGGATATTGCTTTGGACTATGCAAAACAGAATGCTGCCAAAAAGATCAATGAAATCGGCCTGCTTTTGGGTGAAATGTCCGGTGTCGAGGTGGATTCCCTGGAATTTTCCTTTAACATGCTGGTGCAGGGAACCATTGCCGAAGGGGCACAGCTTAAGATAAAACATGTGCCGTTGGTGGGCAGGTGCAGCAAATGCGGCAGGGAATATCATATCGAACATTATGATTTCTGGTGTCCCGAATGCGAGAATGGCGTGCTTACGACCATCAGCGGCAGGGAGATGCAGGTGGAATATCTGGAGGTTGACTGAATATGGAAATCAAGGTTATCAAGAATATCTTAGGGGAAAATGACCGGCTGGCCGCTGAAAATCAGGCCATGTTTGCGGCAAAGAAAGTGTTCGTGCTGAACTTTATGGGTTCGCCGGGGGCGGGCAAGACTTCAGTGCTCGAAAAGACGATGGAGCGGCTCAAGGATAAGATCAACATGGCGGTCATCGAGGGCGATCTTTTCACGAGCAAGGATGCGGAGCGCATCGACAAATACGGCGTACCGGTCATCCAGATCAATACGGCAGGCGGCTGCCATCTCGATGCCAATATGGTGCAGAAGACCGTCAAGGAAATGAATCTGGACGAGCTGGATTTACTGGTGGTGGAAAATGTGGGCAATCTCGTGTGCCCGGCAGAATTCCCCGTGGGTGAAGATGCCCGGGCTGTGGTGCTCTCGGTAACGGAAGGAGACGACAAGCCGCTGAAGTACCCGCTGATGTTCAAGGAAAGCGAGATTGCATTGATCAACAAGGTGGATCTGGCGCCCTACTGCAATTTCAATATGGAGTCAGCGAAGAAGGATATCACGAGCCTGCATCCGGGCATCGGGGTGCTGGAGGTGTCCTGCACCAAGGGCGATGGAATTGATGCCTGGTGTGACTGGCTGCTGCAGAAGATTGCGGCGAAGAAAGGAAACTGATTATGGCAGATGTATTTACGGCAGGCGGCACATCCTCTTTGGATAATGTGCTCTATAAGACAGAAGTGACGATTTTGGGCATCGGCAATATCATCCTGCGGGATGAGGGGTTTGGTGTGCGTGTGGCGGAATATCTCGACAAGCATTATGAGTTCCCGGAGCATGTGCAGATTGTGGACGGTGGTACGCTGGGGATTGAGCTCACGCAGTATGTGACGGGGACGGAGAAGCTGTTGGTGATTGATTCCATCAACGGCGGTGCCGAGCCGGGTACGACCTTCCGTTTCCATAATGATGATGTCATGGAGCATTTTCAGGATAAGCTTTCGGCTCATGAAGTCGGCATCCAGGATGTGCTGGGACTGCTGACGGTCACCGGGCATAAGATTCCCGATGTGGTGGTCATCGGCGCCCAGCCATATGATGTGGAGGCGGGCGTGGAACTGTCTGACGGCATGATGAAGCTTTTGCCGGGGATGGTGGAACAGGCACTGGCGGAACTCAAAAACTGGGGCATTGAGCCGAAAGTGCGGACGGGCGTTGCTGATATGGACTATAATAAAGTTGCTGAGGACTTTTCGGCTGTCAGATGATGCGTGGTGGCTTCGGGCGGCGGGGGTGTTGTGCTTCCGCTTAGACTGTCCGCTAAAAGTATTTTTTGCCCTTATGTCCGTAAAAATGCCTAAACTCGCTGCGCTCAAACAGTAGGCATTTTGGCGGACGGCAAAAAATACTTTCTTAACGCGGACAGTCAAACGCTCCAGCACAACACCCCCGCCGCCCTGCGCCAGGCAAATTTGCTGTAAAATAGCTATGTTGTTCGGCACAAAGAGAGGCTGATAGGCAGAATTTGTTTGTTGTTAAGGATAAAGTTTGTTAGTAATACGCTGAAAGTAGAAAATAGAAAGTTTCCCCCTCTGGGGGGAAGTGGTGCGAAGCACCGAAAGGGGCAACAATGAATCTGTATCGTTGCCCACCACAAATGGAGGTAGATAATATGTGTTTGGCTGTTCCTGCCAAAGTGATTGAGATAAAGGATGCCATGGGTACGGTGGATATTGCTGGTGTCACCCGTGATGTGAGCCTGATGCTTTTGCCGGAGACGAAGATTGGCGATTATGTTTTAGTCCATGCCGGCTTTGCCATGCAGAAGGTGGAGGAGAAGGATGCGCAGGAGACTTATGCCTTGATGGCGGAGATGCGCGGAGCGCCGAGGACGGTGGATAAGCTGTGACGGGACAGGAGAAACTGACGAAAGCTGAGGAGCGGGAGTTTGCCAGAGAACTCGTAACGAAGATTGGTGAACTGGCCGCGTCCACGGGGCGCAAGCTGCGCTTTATGGAGGTCTGCGGCACGCATACGGTGGCGATTTTCCGGGCAGGGCTTCGGCAGATGCTGCCGGAAACGGTGGAACTGGTGTCGGGGCCGGGGTGTCCGGTCTGCGTGACGCCGGACGATTATATGGACAAGGCCATTGCCTATGCGGAACGTGATGATGTGATCATCGCGACTTTCGGCGATATGCTGAAAGTACCGGGTTCGAAGTCGAGTTTGAACGAGGCCAAGACCAATGGCGCAGATATCCGCATTGTGTATTCGCCTATGGACAGCATTCAGATAGCCAAAGACAATCCGGACAAGAAGGTCATTTTCCTGGCGGTGGGCTTTGAGACCACCGCGCCTACGGCGGCGGCTACGGTGCTGGCTGCTGAGCAGCAGGGGATTGATAATCTCTTCATGCTTTCTGCGCAGAAGCTGGTGCCGCCAGTCATGGAAACCCTGCTCAATGATGAGGAAGTCCATGTGGATGGTTTTATCCTGCCGGGGCATGTATCGGTTGTCACAGGGACTGGTGTTTATGAGCCGGTCATCACGAAATATCACGTGCCCGGAGTGGTCACGGGGTTTGAGCCGGTGCAGATCCTGCGGGGGCTTTACCGCCTTGTGCAGCAGGTGGCAAAGGGTGAGGCCAGAGTGGAAAATGAGTATACGGACGTGGTGAAGCCTGAGGGCAATCCCGTATCCATGATGATCACCAACCAAGTCTATGAACCCTGCGATACCGGCTGGCGCGGCATGGGCGTTGTGCCTCTGTCCGGGCTGAAGATGCGGGCCGGATACGCCCGCTTTGATATTGAGCAGGTCCTGCCCATCGAGGTGGAGACGGTGGCGAAGAAAACGGCCTGCCGCTGTGGGGAAGTGCTCCGGGGAATCGTGACGCCCAAGGAGTGCCCTCTGTTTGGCAAGGCCTGTGTGCCCACGCATGCCATCGGCCCCTGCATGGTGTCGGTGGAAGGCGTGTGTGCGGCCTGGTATAAATATGGTCAGGGGAGGTTTACATATGGCAAGTGATAAAGTGACTCTGGCCCATGGTGCCGGAGGACGGGTGAGTCAGGAACTCATGGAGCAGGTGATTTTGCCGGCGTATGGCAATCCGGTGCTCAATACCCTCCATGATGGGGCATTGGTGCAGATGAGCGGCGAGGTGGCATTCACCACGGATTCCTATGTGGTGCAGCCGCTGTTCTTCGCGGGCGGCAATATCGGCAAGCTGGCCATCTGCGGCACGGTCAATGATCTGGCGATGACCGGCGCGGTTCCACGTTATATTTCCGTGGGGATGATCATCGAGGAAGGCTTCCCCATCAAGGATCTGCAGACCATTGTGAGCACGATGAAGAAGATGGCGGACGAGGCTGGCGTGGTCATTGCCACGGGCGATACGAAGGTCGTGGAGAAAGGCAAGGCGGACGGTATTTTCATCAATACCGCCGGCATTGGCGACAAGATTCCAGGCACGGATATCAGCCCGCTGAAGGTGCAGCCGGGGATGAAGGTCATCTTGTCCGGCTATATCGGTGACCATGCGGCGGCCATCATGGCCGGGCGGCATAATATCAGCCTGCCAGCCAGCGTGCAGACGGATTGTGCGCCGTTGAACAAGATGACCAAAGCGATGCTGGAAGCGGCGCCGGATATCGCCGTGCTGCGCGACCCCACGCGTGGCGGCGTAGCGGCGGTGCTCAATGAGATCGCGGCAGCATCGAAGTGTGGTATCCTGATCGACGAGGATGAGATTCCCATCCATCCGGAAGTGCAGGGGGTCTGCGATATGCTGGGCTTCGATCCGCTGTATCTGGCTAACGAGGGCAAATGTGTGGCCTTCGTGCCGGCAGGCAGTGCGGAAAAAGTGCTCAAGGCCATGCGGACGAGTCCTTATGGACAGGATGCACGCATTATCGGTGAGGTGACGGCAGAAGCACCGGGAACCGTCGGTTTGCGGACGGCTATCGGCGGTATCCGCGTGGTGGATATGCCGCTGGGGAATATCGTGCCCCGAATTTGCTGAATGGCTTGCGTCAAACTATCTTTTTAGCTATAATGGGTCATGTTTAGAAGAATTCAGCTACACAGATAGAAAGAAGAGGCATGCATGAAAATAGGGCGGATTTTACCTTTGTTGATGGGTTTATGGCTGCTGGGGAGCGTTACGGTTTTTGCGGCGGAGAAGCTGCAATTTGTGGATGCAGTAGGTCCTACGGGATATTATGTGGATGTGAATTCCATTGCTTATACCACAGAGGAAGCGCCGCAGCTGGATGGTTCAATGCGCACGTATGAATTGGTGCAGGCACGGGTGGCGGTGGTCAAGGCCCGTACGCAGCGCCGCTATACCTATCTGATGCAGTTCAACAAGGAAAAGATGGTGTATCGCATTATTTCTTCCAAAGTTCAGGCCTATGATACGAAGGAAGTCTTGGAGAAAAGCGATGCCGTATCCCAGGAATTGCCCTTTGTAGAGACATCCCCCATGCAGGAAGTGGTGGATTATATTTACGCGCAGTCCCGCGGCAAGAAACGTATGTAACAAGCTGCCCCCTATTGGGGGCAGCTTGTTTAGGTCATATGCAAATTGGGGGGATTATCATGACCGAAATCGATGTTTTAAAAAAAGACACGGCCTATCTGTCCATCATATCCAATACGGTGCTGGTGCTCTTGAAGCTGATTGTGGGCGTATGGGTTGGCGCTGTGAGCCTGATTTCCGAAGCGCTCCATTCCAGTGTGGATCTGCTGGCTTCGCTGATTGCGTTCTGGGCGGTGAAAAAATCCGTCACGCCGCCGGATCTGGAGCATGATTATGGACATGGCAAGTTTGAAAACCTTTCGGCAGCCGTGGAGGCCCTGCTGATTGTTGCTGCCGCTGGCGGTATCGTCTACGAGGCCTTTGAACATTTGGGGCAGGATACGGTGCCGGAGATGCTGCACTTTGGCGTGGCAATCATGCTGGTGTCCATCATCATCAATCTCGTGGTATCGCAGAAATTGATTTCCGTGGGCAAGCTCACCGAATCGCAGGCATTGGAGGCTGATGGCCTGCACCTGCGCGCGGATGTCTGGACGTCTGTCGGCGTCATGGCAGGCCTGCTGCTCATGGAAGTCACTGGCTGGGCCTGGCTGGATGGTGCCATTGCCATTGTGGTGGCGGTGATCATCTTCCGGGAAGGCTGGAAGATGGTCGTGGATTCTACGATGGAGCTGACAGATGTGAGCCTGCCAGAGGAGATGGAAAGCCGCATCATGGAAATCATTGATGATATTCCTGAAGTCCGGGGATGCCACTGCCTGCGCACGCGTAAGTCCGGGTCCTACAAGTTGCTGGATGTGCATGTGCTCTTTGATGGCAATATGCATCTGGCGCATGTCCATGCCATCTGCGATGAATTGGAAGAGGCAATCCGGGCGGAATTCGGTGCCTTTGATATCCTGATCCACCCGGAACCGGCCGGCAATCATGCGCCGGAAACCAAGGCCGAGCAATATGAGCTGGCCAAGCATCAGGAGAAGGCCACCCTGCTCAAAGAATGAGGGGCAAATTTTTAACGTAAATTTAAGAAATATCCCGTAAAATATGTTAAAATGGTATTTGTGATTTAGAAATTGAATGGGGGACCGATTATGAAATTCCGTAAGATATGTGCATCTTTCCTGTCCGCTTTGCTGGTGGCAACTTCTGTGGGGATTGCGAGTGCTGCTACGCCAGAGACGGTGCAGGGAAAACTGGAGGTCATGGAAAAGGACACCTATGGTGTGGAGCAGACCGGTGCCATCCTGGAACGCATCAATAAACTGGAAAAAGATTATGATGGTGCTCATCGCAGTGGCAGCATGATGGCCCGTGTGGATGCCCTTTATGATGAGATGTATAAGAACAACGGCAAGCCTTCCATGATGGCACAGCTCAATGCCATCGAGTGGAATATCGACCATGAGGCCAGCATGAATTCCGTGGAAAAGCGCGTGGCCGATATGGAGATGACCATCAGCGGCCAGACGAATGAAGGCACCTATAAAAAGCGTATCGCCAGCTTGTCCCGTGCTTCCTTCGGCACGGAAAAGCTCCCGATGGAGAAGGTGATCGTCCCGCAGAATACGCTGATCAAAGTGGCACTGGTGGATGAAGTGAATACCAAGAACCTGAAAAAAGGTGATACGATCCGTTACAAAGTGGCAGCGGATGTCATCGTGGATGGCAAACTGGTCTTTGCAAAAGGCGAACCGGGAGATGGCGTGGTCACGAACGTGAAGCAGGCCCGCAACTTTGGCCGCAACGCCAAACTGGACATTGATTATAAACAGACGAAATCCATCGACGGAACCTATGTCAACACTTTCATGGGTGAAGAGGCCAAACAGGAGATGAAGAATCTGGCCATGGCGGCTGGTGCCAGCCTGGCGGGCATCGTGATCCTGGGGCCGATTGGCGTCATCGGCGGTGCCTTTGTCAATGGTAAGAATATCGACCTGCCTGCCGGCACCGAATTCTACATCCAGACGAAAAGCGCGACCAGCCTGTATGGTGTAGCAACGACGGCTAACTGAAGATGATTGGCTGACGGAGAGACTGCAAAGGCTTGCCCTTCTGCAGTCTCTTTTTTGCGCGTGCATAAGAGGATAAGATTTATCTGAAAAATTTATCTATTGACAATATTTCATGGATACTTTACAATCTACATGGGAAAATCCGTATTGACGAAAGGGGATCTTTATATGTTATTCACGAAGAAGACATGGCTGCGAGCAGGAATGGCGGCCATGATGCTTACAGGAGCCGGCCTCTATACCGCGCCGGAACTGCCCTGGCAGGCTGGCATCAGCTATGCGGCGGAGCAGAAGGCTTCTCTGCATATCGGTGACATTCAGGGCGAGAGCCATGTTTCGCCGTATAAGGGGAAGACGGTCAAGGATATCCGCGGCGTTATCACGTTCCGTCAGAGCGAGAGCGTTTTCTTCATTCAGGATGAGGGCGATGGCAACGACAAGACAGCTGATGGCATCATGGTCTATGCACCGAACACCAGCGCCGGGATTGGCGATTATGTTTCTGTAGATGGTGAAGTGACCGAATTCTATGGCCCGGGCTATAAGGGCAAGGAAGAAACGGATCTTTCCATCACGGAAATCAAGGCCAGCAAGGTAAAACAGCTGGGACGCAAGGAGCTGCCCCAACCGGTAGTCCTGGACAAGGACCGCAAGATTCCGCGCAAAGTCATCGACAGCGATGGCCTTACGGTGTTCAATCCCGATAAAGATGCGATTGACTTCTGGGAATCCTTGGAAGGCATGCTGGTGGAAGTGGAACAGCCCATTATCCTGGGGCCGCAGCGCTATGGCGAGATCTTTGTCGTACCTGGCACGCATGAAGGGCCGTTCAATAATTCGGGCAGCCTGTCCATTACGGCTGAGGATATGCATCCCGAGCATATCTGCCTGTCCATGGTCGGGGGAAATGCCAAGAGCTATGTCTGCAAATCCGGTGACCGATTGAACGGCAATGTTACGGGTGTGGTTTCCTACGGCTTTGGCATCTTCAAGGTGCTCACCCGTACGAATCAGATGCCGCCGCTGGTAGATGGCGGACTGCAGCCGGAAAAGACCACCATCAATCCGGACCCGGCCAAACTGCTGGTGGCTTCCTACAACATTGAAAATTTCTCGGCAAATCCGAGCAAGACCCCGGACCGCAAGGTGAAACGGCTGGCAGAATCCATCGTCAATGACCTCAAGAAGCCGGACATCATCACCGTGCTGGAACTGCAGGACAATGATGGCCCCACGGATAGCGGGGATGCGGATGCCACCAAGAGTGCCAAGCGCCTCACCGATGCCATCAAGGAGATCTCCGGTGTGCAGTACGACTGCGTCAACATCAATCCGAACAATAATGAGGATGGCGGCCAGCCCGGTGCCAACATCCGTGTCGCTTATTTCTATCGTCCCGACAGGGTGCAGCTGAAGGCCGGCAAAATCGGCAAGGCCAATGATGCGAACAAATGGGTGGATGGACATCTGTCCCTGAATCCGGGCCGTATCAATCCCAAGGATGAACTCTATAACTTCACGCGTAAATCTCTGGCTGCGGAATTCACCTTCAACGGCAAGGATGTGGTCATTGTGGCCAACCATCTGAACTCCAAACGCGGCGACGATACCCTCTATGGGCAGAAGCAGCCTGTGGTGCTGAAATCGGAAGCAAAACGTCTCAAACTGGCTGCTGACATCAAGAAGTTCGTGGATGAGGGCTTCAAACAGAACCCGAATCTCAACATCATCCTCACGGGTGACTTCAACGATTTCGAATTCAGCCCCGTAATCAAGACCTTCGAGGGGGCCAACATGACCAGCGTGATCAAGGACTATGATTTAGGTGACCGCTATGCCTACTATTATCAGGGAAATAACCAGATTCTGGACAATATCATTGTCAGCAATAATCTGAAAGGTCACTACGAATTCGACATCGTGCATGTGAACTCTTCTTTCATGGAAGAACACGGCCGTGTCAGCGACCATGATCCGCTGCTGATCCAGCTCGATCTGCAATAAAATATTGGCAGGAAAAACGCCTTCCCGGAAGGGAAGGCGTTTTGATGTGCAGATCAAAATTGTTACACCGCATTTTTCAGGCGAATTTCAGAAAAATGAGAGAAAGTAGTAAATGAATGTGTACTATGTAGGACACCTGACCTTTTATTTCACGAAAAAGCAGGATATAATAAACCTGTAGTTCTCAAATAGTTTGAAAATTAGCAAGAGAAACAACAATTAGAGCGAAATGAGAGATTGCGCTGAAAGCCTATTCTTTGGCAGGCAGGCAACATGGAAACTGCCTGAACAGATCGGAACCATGTGCTGCAGCGTGATTCGGGGAATCATCCTCTGACGGTTGGGAACCTGGCGATTTTCAGACAGGGTTATTTTAGGGGGTTATGTAGATGAATTTCTTGAGCAAGAGAAAGAGCCTGCTGATTGCAGCCGCTATGAGCGTCTCATTTATGGCAGCGCCGCTTTCGACCAGTTATGCTGCAGATGTTCCTGCTGATTACACGCAGGAGCAGCTGAACGGTGAATTGGGAATGGCTGTGGCTTGGTTCCAGAACTCCGCTGAGTACCGTGAGCTTTGCTATCAGGCATACAACACGGCATTAGAGCGTGTCGTGCATGCGGTTGCCCATCACAAGAAGGGTGACAAGCCGCTGGCTATTGTTCTCGATGCGGATGAAACGGTATTGGACAACAGCGCTTTTGAAGCCGGCCTTATCGGTACGGGCAACAGCTACAGCAATGCTACCTGGGATGAATGGTGCGCTGCTGCTAAGGCTACGGCAATGCCGGGTGCCGCTGAATATCTCCAGGCTGTGGACAGACTGGGTGTAGATATTTTCTATGTGACGAACCGCAGCATGAAGACACAGTACGAAGGTTCCGCTAAAAACATGAAGGCAATCGGCTTCCCGCAGATTGACAAGAAGCATATGCTGCTGAAGACGGACACGAGCGATAAGATGCCCCGCTTCGAGCAGGTCATGAAAGACTATGATGTAGTGGTTTTCATGGGCGACAACACCGGCGATATGCCAATCGGTTCTTATCACAAGAGCCAGGAAGAACGCAATGGCCTTGTTGATCAGCATCAGAAGGAATTTGGCAACCGCTTCATCGTGCTGCCGAACCCGACCTATGGTGACTGGGAACCTGTTCTGGCGAAAGACGGCAACTACTGGAAACAGAGCCCTGCTGAAAAGAGCGAAACCCGCCGCAAGTCCCTGCGCACCTGGCGTCCGATGAAGAACGCTCAGGACAAGGCTAACACCAAACCCGGGACAGAAAACTAACACCCCAAAGAGGCATAAAGCCAACCTCCCCCTTCAGGGGGAGATGGGCAAGGCCCAGAGGGGGTAGCGTACTATCCGCTTAGTACGACCTGACATTAAATAATAGAGACGTTTTTAGAAGATAGGGGATATCATAATGAAAAAATCAGCTAAATTATCATTGGCCATGGCCCTGATGATGGGGACCACCGCTGGTGTAAGCGTAGTTGCACCGCAGACGGCCAGTGCAGAGATTTCCGATAAGTTCCGCATGGAAATCAACGGCGTAATCGGCTACAACTGGGACAAACATAAACTGGGCTACGGCAAATGGGATACCACTGACCGAAAACAGGTAGACCGGAGCTATTGGAACAACTATACTCGTCTGCAGATCCAGTATCATCAGGACAAAAACACCATGTTCCAGGCACGTCTGCACTCTGGTTACGAAACTGTTTTAAAAGACAACAAGCACGTAAGCCAGAACAGCGATGCGTACTTTGACCAGGCATTCCTGCAGCTGCGTGACCGCAAGGCCAATATGGTCTATACCCTTGGTAAGAAGGGCGCATACCTTGGTCAGGGCTTGATCCATAACTCCACGGGTAACCTGACGGGTGCGCAGATTTCCTTCGGTAACTGGTATGACCCGACCTGCCTGCAGTTGTTGGTGGGCCAGAAGGCCAACGGCTCCAACTTCTATGCTGCTAACTTCACCCATAATGTGACCAAACCGTGGCAGTTCTCCCTGACCTATATCGACCATGATACCGATGTGAATGACGGCGGCGATGGCCGTGCCACCCAGACCAACTGGGATGGTTCCATAACCAGCAAGGGGTATAATGAACTCCATCTGCTGTCCGTAGGTTCCAAGGTAAAAGCCAAGGATTTCACGGTACAGGGCGAGTTCATCAATAACTTCTCCAAGAAAGTCAGCAACAGAAGCACGGCTTATGGTAACCGTACGGCCAACAACAATGCTGGCAGACGTGCATGGTACGTTGAAGTGTTCACCGGCCCGACCTCTGATATGACTTCCGGCCTGCCCCTGCAGAAACCGGGGACGAATGTATGGTCCCTCAAGTATCAGGATGTCGGCGTGAATGCTACGGATTCGCACAACACGACCTTCTTTGATGATGCCAGAGGCTGGCGTCTCAACTATGGTCATACCTTCAAGAAGGGGCTTTCTGCAGATATCGCAGTTTCCCGTATGAAGGATAAAGGTGGTTCCGACTACCGTGACAAATATGATGGCCAGTGGAAGACGGCTGTAACCGCTGAAGTTGCCTACAAGTTCCGTTGATTCCCCTAAAAATTAACTCATAAAGAGGGGCTGTGAAAAGTCCTGAAGCTGCCCCCTTCAGGGGGAAGTGCCCGTAAGGGCAAAGGGGGTAACTTTTTATCCGATTCGTATAAGCGAACAAGCTAAAGAGTAACCCCTTCCGGCTCTGACGAGCCACCTTCCCCCTGAAGGGGACGGCGGAAGGACGATTCACAGCCTCTTTGTATTACAAGGCCCTTGAGAAAGCTGCCCCCTTTAGGGAGATGTCCGCAAAGCGGACAGAGGGGGTAGTGTGTTGGTTATTTTAGAATTGGAGGTTAGATAAATGAAATTCGGCAAGAAATCCAAACTGATGATTATTCCGGCAATGCTGGCATCTTTCGGTGCCATGACCTTTGCTCCGGCGCCGGCTGAGGCCTGGACGGACCAGACCCATATGGCTATTGAGCGTGCCGCTGGTCTGATGAGCTATCAGAATGCGCCGTCTCCGGACGTTTCCAAGACGGTGTCCAACATCAACAAGCTCAGAAAGACGGATGGCCAGGGGCATTTCTTTGATGCTTCCAAACCGCCTACGCGCAAAGATGTGGAAGCACAGCTGGAAATGATCGGCCAGGGCCGTGATGACAGCCCGGACGGCTGGATCCTCGGTGCCATCATCAACGCTACCCGCAAGTCCAAGGCTTGGACGGAACTGGGCAAGTTCGATGATTACAACTATGCGATCCTCGGCCATTATTGCGGTGACCTGTCCATGCCGCTGCATATGTCCGTCTATGATGATTTCAACAAGAAACATCATCTGAACATTGACCAGACGCTCAATCACAGTGAAGTGAAATGGGATGTGGATGGTGTGCCCCTGATCACGAAGGAAATGACGGTGGATGACAGCCTCCGCTTCAACAGCGAGGATGAAATCATTGACCACATGCTGATGATTGCTAACGAGTCCTTCGAACTGGCTCAGAAGCTTCGTGCAGAAGACCGTGAACTCACCCATGAGGAAGCTATCCAGCGTGTAAACCGCAGCGCCTCCTTCTTCCGCGCCCTCATGCGCTACTGCGGCAAGACTCCGATCAACAATGACGACAATGTAAAATACGTCAACGGCGCGAACTAAACTTTGTGCGAAACAGTGTTTCGCATCCTAAAGGACTAGCGTTGCGTCGCTACGCCCTTACACGAAATCTAAGCGATTCCGCGCCTAACGGCTTGACTCGCAAAGATTTCATAGTAAAACAAGCGCAACACAAGAACCCGCCTTGTCAAAAGGCGGGTTTGTTGGTATAATGGACATAAAGAAAGCCACCGATAGACGGCTTGTTCCCTCGCTCGATGGTTAATTACTAAATTTAAACAAAAGATTTAACCGCTGAGTTTGGTCACTTGGGCGGTTATTTCTTTTTCATCGTCATTATAATGAGCCAAATCAGCAGAAGCTGCAAAGTGGTGTCATTCATAACTATGACCTCGCTTTCTCTATAAGGGATCGACCCTTTCTGCGAGGGGAAACAAGCCGCCTACCGTTATGGTGGCTGGCGCGAAAAATACGCCTCATTCATTATAAGAGAATGAGGCGTATCGGTCAAGGTGTACTCGGGATTCGAGTATGCCTTATTTTATTGTTTTTTCACGTTGATGGCTTTCCAGTTGTTATCGACGGTCGGGGTGATCGTGCCTTTTTTCTTGATGTAGTCGATGATAAGGCTGCGGACCTGGCCGTCGTCGCCGAGTTTTTTGATGGAGTCGTAGACGACTTTGGGCGGGTTGTTTTCGTTAAAGCCCATGGCTTCCATGTAGCCGCTGCCGCCGTTGAAGCGGTAGTCGTTCATGGCGAGGGTGAATTTGTCCGTATCCTGTACGGGCTTGCCCTGGTATTCGAGTTTCGTGATGCGGCTGCCTACGGGTTTGCTCATATCAATGACGTAGTCCGCACCCTGCAGCATGTCGTAGTTGTAGTCCGGGCTGGTACCATAGTAGGAAGCGGCTTTTTCCATGTACTGGCGCAGCTGCTTGCCGGTGATTTCGATGCCGTAGAGATAGTTCTCGTAAATGTAGAGGCCCGAGAGCTGCTGAAGGGTGATGGGGCCTTTTTCGATGTTCTGGCTGGTGTTGAAGGAGGCGGCGGCGGAAAGCTGCGTACCGGCTACATCCCGCTGGATGGTATTGATGAGATCCACGATGGCGGAGTCCTGATGATTGGATTCTGCACCGATGAAATCACCATCTGCCTGGCCGGCGACCTGCTGCAGATAAGCGAGGGTCTTGTCGTGCCAGGGCTTGGCCTGCTTCACGATGACGGGGTCATCGGCTACGCCTTTGACGGACAGGGCTTCGGTGGTCACTTTTTCCACCTGCCATTGGCCGTTTTTCTTGTGCAGGGTGAGCTTGCTCTGGCCCAGGAATTTGCCGTCTTTGCCGGATTCAATGACAGGGACGCCATTGATTACGGCATCTTTGTAGTCCGTGCCCTTGATGCCTGCTTTGTTGTCGATGACCACATGGTTGTGGGCGCAGATGAGGAGGTCAATGCCCGGGCAGTTCTTGGCGATGTTTACGACCTGATTCTCGTCGCTGTCCCGGTCAGCCCGTTCTACGCCGCTGTGCGTGGCCACGATGACGAGGTCAGCGCCCTTGGCTTTGACTTCTTTGATGCACTGCTGGATTACGGGAATCTGGTCGTCAAAGCGCACGCCGGCATAATGAGCGGGAGCTTCGAAATTGGGAATGGCGGGGGTAACGGTGCCGATAATGGCAACTTTGAGATTCTCGCCGTCAATCTTGAGGTTCTTGATGAGGTAGGGTTTCACGCCTTTCCAAGTCTTGCCGGTTTTCGTATCGATGGTGTTGGCGGACAGCATGATGTCCTTGCGGTCGCCAATGGCCTTCTGCAGATAGTCGAGACCGAAGTTGAATTCGTGGTTGCCGCAGAGGATGGCATCATAGCCGATGGTCTTGAAGGCGGCAAACATGGGATGCTGGCCCGCTTTCCATTCCTTGTTGTTCTTGACCATATAGGTGTCGAGCGGCGTACCCTGGATGATGTCGCCAGCGTCGATGATCAGCATGGCATCATCTTTCGTTTGCTGCTGGCGGGCTTCCTGGATCAGGGTGCTGATCTTGGCCAGGCCTACGTCCGCAGGTTTGGCCCGGAAGTAATCCCAGCCGATGACGCTGCCGTGGACATCAGAGGTGGAGAATACCGTCAGATCCCCGGCAAAGGCCGTGCCGCTGACAATGGCGGCGGTGAGAGCCGTCAGGGCGGCTTGTCTAAAGGTGCGTTTCAGGGTAATTTTCACAAAGCATCCTTCTTTCTACTATGACTATAAATATGTTAGGATATCATGATTATTGTAACTTGTTTTTTATCGTTTTAAAAGGACATCTGACCTGATAAGGCTGAAAGCTGCCCCCTTTCAGGGGCAGAGGACAAGGCAACAGGGGAGACTTTGGTTTGAATCCGGATTGACAGAGGGACTGAAAATCATTAAAATAAATGCTAATAAATAATGGTTATTTGTTAGCATTTATGAAAGAAGGTAAGTTTTATGCGGCCTCCATTGAAACCAAAGGAAGTGACGGCGCTGCTGCGGGAGCGTGGTTTCAAGGTCACGCCACAGCGGCTGGCAGTTTACAGCGCTTTGGCACATATGGATGAACATCCCAGTGCGGAGACCCTCTATAACCAGCTGCTGGAAGATTATCCCACCATGAGTCTGGCTACGGTGTATAAGTCTGTGAAGATTTTTTGCGAGGTGGGACTGGCTCAGGAATTGAATGTGGGGGAGGATTCCTTCCGTTATGATGCCAGAGTCCAGCCACATCCTCATATCCACTGCCTGCAGTGCGGGCGGGTCGATGATGTGAAGACCCTGCCCACGGACAGTTTCAGTCAGCAGGTCATGGAGGAGACCGGCTATCAGCTTACGGGACAGCAGTATTATTTCTATGGCCTTTGCCCTGCCTGCCAGCAGGCCGCGGCAGAGGCGAAGGATGGCATAGCATAGCTTAGTTCAGCGCTGCTGCCGTTCGGCTCCCGGGCCGTCGCTGGCGACCGCTACTTTGCTTTCGGCAAAGGTGCGCATATGGTTCAGCATATAGAGCGAGGCATCGGCGATATCCATGCCCATGCCGGCAATCAGGCCGCCGGGCAGAGTGCAGTCTGCTCGCAGCAGCAGGGGTTGCACATGGAGGATGTAGGGGCGTACAGCCGGGCACAGGAGCTCTGTATATCGGGCGATGATTTCACTGGCTTCATCATCCAGAATGATGAAGGCGCTGTTGTGGGCCGCGGCGATGATGGCACCGATCATGGCGCCGATAAAGGGCTGAGCCACTTCGGGCGCATGGGTGAGGAACTCATCGGCAGGATATTTCAGGCTGCCGTCCGCATGGAGCAGTTCGGTGCGCAGCAGTTCGCTGGCCGTGCCGAAGGGGGCATGTTCGTCGATTTCGGTCATGGCCAGCCCCAGAAGTGGATAGGACAGGGACAGGAACTCGCCCTGTTCCCGCCCAAAGTCGAAAGCGGCGGTCAGGGGGAGTCCTTCGCGGACATGTGCCATGGTCACATCCGCTTTGGCGCTTTGGGAACTGGCGGCAATCAGCTGCATCTGCAAGGGATTCGTGACCTTGCCGGTAAAGCAGAGGAGTGCCCGGTCCAAATCGGCGGCGGGCAATTCATCGCCGGTGATGCCGGCGATTTCCACGGCAATCTGCTCCAGTGCGCCCAGGCTGTTCAGGGGTTTGACCAGATGGTCGATGCGTTCCCGGCAGGCGTTCATGGCTGGCAGGTCAAGGTCCTGCATGGTGGACAGGTAGAAATCGAAGGTCTTGTTGGTGACTTTGGGCGCCAGATTGGGCATATATGCCTGCTGGAACGGAGTCTCCACGGGATCGTGGGGCAGGTGGCTGATGACATCCCACAGATCCAGAACGGTGGTGAGCTCTTTGACCAGGATGGAACTGCCACAGGCTTCCCCCAGGCTCAGGTCCAGATGCAGGAAGGGGGCAAGGCCCAGCTTTTCCAGGGCAAAGGCCTGGGATGGCTCCCCGCTTTTTTGGGAGGGCAGCAGGTAATCCACACAGTCCGGTGCGAGGCTACAGGCCAACAGGGCCGCTGCTGCGCAGTTGGCACCGTCGAGGATGATGGCCTTGTGTGCGGCGGCAAAGCCTAACATCAGGCCCGCTATAGCCCCGAATTCAAAACCGCCAACTTTGGCGAGTACATCCAAACCGTCATGTTTGTCCGGCTGATTGATGGTCAGTGCCTGGGCTACAATGGCGGTTTTTTTGGCTAAGCGCTCGTTGGAGATATTGGTGCCGCGGCCGGTGACGTCAGCTGCGCTCCTGTCGCAGAGGGCTGCCACGATAGCGGCGCTGATGGTGGTGTTGGCAATGCCCATCTCGCCCGGCAAGAGGCAGTCAAAGCCTTCGGCAATCAATTTGTTGGCCAGCCGGATGCCGTTTTCCAGAGCGGTTACCGCCTGCTCGCGGCTCATGGCGGGGCCTTGGGCGATGCTGGCGGTGCCGTTGCCGACCCGGCAGTCGATCAGGCCGGGGATATCGCTCGTGTCGCCCCGGATGCCAAAGTCCGCCACGAAGACTTCGCTGTCCGCAAAGTCGGCCAGTGCGTTAGCGGCGGCTCCCTGGCCAATCAGGTAGCTCTGGGTCATCTGCAGGGTGGTTTCTTCCGGATAGGCACTGACGCCTTCTGCGGCTACGCCATGACTGGCGCAGCAGATGACGGTACATTTGTCCGGGTGGGCCGGGTGCAGGTCCGCGGCGATGGCGATATAGCGCAAGAGGAGGTCCTGGAAACGTCCTAAGGAATCCTCGTCCCCTTCCAGCACGCTGGCCAGCTGTTTGGCGGCCTGACGGGCTGGTTCCTGTCCGGCCGGGGTGATGGCGGCTATGGTCTCTTCCAATAATTTCATCCGATACGTGCCTCCTCTTGGGGAACTTGTTTCAGGGATAAGCCGATGCGGTTGCGTTTTTCATCCACGCTGATGACCATGACCTTGACGATGTCGCCTACGGCCAGTACATCCAGTGGATGCTTGATGCGCTTCCGGCTCATTTCCGAGATATGGATCAGGCCGGCGGTCTTGAGGCCGATGTCCACGAAGGCACCGAAGTCCGTGATGTTGCGGACAGTGCCGCGCATGATGCTGCCTTCCTTGATGTCGGAGAGCTTTACGATGGCCTGGCGGGTCAGCGGTGCAGGCAGGTCTTCGCGGGGGTCGCGGCCCGGTTTTACGAGGGCGTCGAAAATATCCCGGATAGTGAGTTCGCCGGCAGACATTTCCTGGGCCAGTTTCT
Source organism: Pseudoselenomonas ruminantium (assembly GCF_900142515.1). Lineage (GTDB taxonomy): Bacteria > Bacillota > Negativicutes > Selenomonadales > Selenomonadaceae > Selenomonas_A > Selenomonas_A ruminantium_D. The sequence goes on from NZ_FRBC01000005.1 coordinate 72,864, forward strand.
GGCAGTCTGCCAGTTTCGCTTTTGCGGCGAGCAGGCTGAGCGCGTCCTTGTTGCTGAGGTCCGCGAGGCTGAAGCCCAAGCGTGCCAGCAGTTTTTCAGCCAGGGCATAGGATTCGGGATGGACGGAGGTATTGTCCAAGGGGGATTTGCCGCCGGCAATGCGCAGGAAGCCTGCACATTGAGTGAAGGCGGCGGGGCCAAGGCGGGGCACTTTCAGCAACTGTCTGCGGCTGGTGAAGATGCCGTTTTCATTGCGGTAGGCCACGATGTTTTTGGCAATGGTGGCATTGATGCCGGCAATGTGCTTCAGGAGGGCGGCACTGGCCGTGTTGAGGTCAACGCCGACATGGTTCACGGTGCTTTCGATGGTGGCATCAAGGGTGGCGCCGAGTTCCTTCTGGTTGACATCATGCTGGTACTGGCCCACGCCGATGGCCTTGGGGTCAATCTTCACCAGTTCAGCCAAAGGGTCCTGGATGCGGCGGGCGATGGAGACGGCACCGCGGATGGTCACGTCGTATTCAGGCAGTTCCTCTTTGGCCAGAGCCGATGCGGAGTAGACGGAGGCGCCGGCTTCATTGGTGATCAGGTAGTGTACGTCCGTCAGATGGTTGTCTGCAATCAGCTGGGCGGCAAATTGTTCCGTTTCGTAGGAGGCGGTGCCGTTGCCGATAGACAGCAGGGTGATATGGTGCTTGCGGATGAGGTTCAGTACGGTCTGAGCGGCGGCAGCTTTGGCCCCTTCGCTCTGGGTCAACTGGATCACGCCGTGGTCGAGGACATGGCCGGTGGCATCCACCACGGCCAGCTTGCAGCCCGTGCGGTAGCCGGGGTCAAGTCCCAATACCGTATGGCCGGCGAGTGGTGCCTGCAGGAGCAGCTGCCTGAGGTTCACACCGAAGATCTTGATGGCCTGTGCTTCTGCGTCTTCTGTGAGCTGGCTGCGCACTTCGCGCTCCAGGGCAGGGAAGAGCAGGCGCTTCCAGCCGTCTTCGATGACTGCTTTGAGGGTCTCGTCCCAGGGGGAAAGATGCTTGTGGACGCGGCGGAAGATGCGGTCCATGCAGTCCTCGGCATCGATGGTCACATGGACTTTGAGACAGCCTTTGGCTTCGCCGCGGTTGATGGCCAGGATCCGATGGGATGGCAGGGTGTGGATGGGTTCGCTGTAGCTGGCATACATGGCAAAGGTCTGCGCATCTTCCGCATCTTCGACCAGCTCGGTCTCGATCAGACCGTTGTTCCAGAGACGGGTGCGCATATCGGCGCGCAGTTTGGCGTCTTCCATGATGGTCTCGGCTGCGATATCCATAGCGCCGCTCAATGCGTCTTCTGCGGCAGCCACGCCTTTTTCTGCCTGGCAGTATTTGGCGGCTTCCGCCAGCGGCGTGCCGCTGATGCTGGCCTGCTCCAGCAGCAGTCTGGCCAATGGCTCAAGACCGCGTTCCCGGGCAATCTGGGCACGGGTGCGTTTCTTCTGCTTGTAAGGCAGGTAGAGGTCTTCCAGCTCCTGCAGCTTCTGGGCCTGCTCGATGGCCGTGCGCAGTTCGGGCGTGAGTTTTCCCTGTTCTTCGATCTTGCCGAGGATCTCGTCCTGACGTTTGACGAGGTTGCGGAGATAGGTCAGGCGCTCTTCCAGGATGCGCAGCTGTTCGTCTTCCAATGCGCCTGTCGCTTCCTTGCGGTAACGGGCGATGAAGGGGACGGTGTTGCCGCCGTCGAGAAGCTCGATGGCCGCGGCGGTCTGTTTAGGGGTTACACCCAGCTCTCTGGCAAGCAGTGCGGGGATGTCATTTATCTGCATGGTCTGCACCAACTTTCTTATCGTTTGTCACCGTTAAATTATACGCCAACAGGCTTGTTTTGCCAATGGCAGGGGCGATTTTTCTGCTATACAAGGCGGATGCTTTGTGTTATTATTATAGTAGGATTATTTCGTGATGTCTCTTGATTGTGAGCGCTGTTTTGTGTGGAGACGGAACTAGCTGACTGTTAGGAGGCGGGATTTATGCGCAGGGCTGTAAAGAAACTTCCCCCGCAGCTGCAGGGGGTTATGAATCAGATTGAAGTCATGGAAGCCCGTTTGGAAGCCAATAAAAGGTGTATGCGGGCTGTGTTTTCGGCAGCGAAGGTGGGCATATGCCTGCTGTCTGCAGATGGAAGCGTGCTGGCGCTCAATGATATGGGCCGGAAGATCATGCAGGCGGAGGACACCAATGTGTTGGGCCGCCAATTTGGTGACGCTTTTTGCTGTGAGAACAGCCTGGAAAAAGGCTGCGGTTATGGCGGCAATTGCCGTCATTGTCCCGTGCGGCGCAATATCGAAGCGGCCATCGCTGATGATGATTTTTCCGGTGAGTTCACGGTGAAGATGAAGAATGCCCGCAGCGGAGAATGCATGTGGCTGGAGCTAGGGGTGTCTCAGGAAGGCTCGGGCGAAGAGAAACAGCTGATTGTCACCATCGTGGACGAGTCTGCCCGCAAGCGTTATGAAGAAGAATTGGAAAAGGCCAAGGTGGCTGCTGAACGGGCTGACCGTACCAAGACGCAGTTCCTTTCCACCATGAGCCATGAGATCCGTACGCCGTTGCATGGCATCATCGGCATGTTGGAGATGGTCGGACAGGAGCCGCTCAGCGAGCAGCAGCAGGAGTGCCTGCAGAATGCCCGGCGCAGTGCTGATGACCTGCTGCAGCTGCTCAATGACATCCTGGATTTTGCCAAGCTGGAGAATGGCCGGCTGAATGTGGAGTGCATTGATTTTGATCTGCATGCGGCTTTGGCGCGGGTGGCGGGCATCTACCGCCAGCTGATCACCAGCAAGGGGCTCCGGTTCGTGGTGCCGGATTACAGCCATCTGCCGCGCTACGTGAAGGGCGATCCCCTGCGTCTGCGGCAGGTGCTCCATAATCTGCTGGCCAATGCGCTGAAGTTCACGGCGCAGGGCAAGGTCACGCTGGCGGCGTATCAGAGTACCCGTCATGGCAGGCCCAGCCTGGAATTCAGCGTGGAGGATACGGGGATTGGCGTGGACCGCCGGATGCAGGAAAGGATCTTCCGTCCCTTCATCCAGGGCGATAGCAGCACGACCCGTCTCTTTGGCGGCACGGGGCTGGGGCTCATGATATCCCGGGAACTGGTCGACCTCATGGGGGGGACGGTGAGCCTGGATTCGGAAGTGGGCCGGGGGACCTGTGTATCCTTCTGGATGCCTTTGGTGGAGGCGGGTTCTGCGCTGGAGGAACGGCGTATTCTTCTGCGTCCGCGGAAAAAGCAGGGCGGGAAAGATCTGGTGCGGGATCCCCAGGTGGAGAACCTGCTTAGTTATTGTATGCAAAAGATGGTTGGAGACGCGGTGCTGCCTCCTAAGGGGGAAACGACTTGAAGATTTTGATTGCGGAAGATGACAAGCTGAGCCGCACCTTTTTGTTGAATTTTCTGCGCGCATATGGCGATTGTGATACGGCAGACAATGGAATGGAGACGCTGGACAAGTACATGGAGGCGTTCAAGCGCGGTGAGCCTTACGATATGATGTGCCTGGATATCATGATGCCCAAGGTGGACGGGCTGATGGTCCTGAAGCTGATCCGGGAGCTGGAGGCGCGTCATCATGTGGAGGCGCAGAAGCAGGCGAAGATCATCATGATGACGGCCATCGCGGATATGGAATATGTGGATCAGGCCTTTGAGCTGGGCTGTGATGCCTATGCGTCGAAACCAATCGAGATGCAGCAGGTGCAGGAAGTCATGCTCGATCTGGGGCTGATCAACTGAATATCGCTCGTGCCGGCGCCGGATGGATACAGGTGCCGGCACGGTTGTCTGCGCGCTGTACGGCGTGGGGAATATTTTTGCTGGCAGCAGGATTTTATGGGCAAAGGTAGAACTATTCATTTAAAACGCAATATTCACATAAAATACGGCGAAATTTATTCTAGGGAGGGAAATCTATGTTTTTCATGAAATCCGTACGGGGAAAGCTGACGGCTCTGTTCGTGGCTGTCAGCGTAGTGGCCACCCTGTCAGTAGGCGGCTATTTCATCTATACGACTATTTCTGACAATGACAAACTGGTGCAGGAATACCGGCAGGAATTGTCGATGCATTATGACCGGGAACTCCGGCTGCAGACGGAGGGGCTGGTGTCTTCCCTGAATGGCATCTATGCCCGCCAGCAGAAAGGTGAGTTCACCGAGGAACAGGCCAAGGCGCTGGCTCTGGATGTCATCCGTTCGGTGCGCTATGACGAAGGCAAGGGCTATTTCTTTGCCGATGAAAAGAATACGGGTATCTGCGTGGCTCATGCCGGCAACCGGAATGCAGAGGGCAAGATGCGGCGCAATGAGAAGGATCCCAATGGCGTGCCTTACATGGAAAACATGTGGAAGGAAGGACAGAAAGATGGCGGCGGCTTTGTCGACTTCTCCTATCCGAAACCGGGGGAAACGCAGTCCCTGCCCAAGCGCAACTATGTGCTGGAATTCAAGCCCTATGGCTGGATCGTGGGCACTGGCTCCTGGATTGATTATATCGATGCCGAAGCTGCGAAATACATGCAGGATAATCAGTCGGCACTCTATCATAAGATCCTGATCTCGTCCATTATCATTTTGGTGGTTTCGGTTGTCATGGCCCTGCTGGGCGTCAAGATCGCCCAGAGCTTCGGCGATCCCATCAGCTTTGTGACGGGGCGCTTGCGGAAATTCGCGCATGGCGATTATCGGGCAGAACCCGTCAAACCGGAATATACGGAACGGGAAGACGAGATCGGCGAGATGGTGGAGATCCTGAAGGTTTTGGGTACCAATATGCGCAAGCTCATGGGTTCCATCCGCGAATCGGCTGAGCAGGTGGCCAGCGATGCAGCCCAGCTCAATGAGATGACTACCCAGTCTGCTGCGGCCAGCCAGCAGGTGGCAGAATCCATCACTGATGTGGCCGGGGCGACCAACAAGCAGCTGGCTGCTATTGATGATGCTTCACAATCCATGGATGTGCTCATGGAACGCATTGGCGGCATGGCACACAATGCCCGCCGTTCCGCCGCTGAAACCCAGCAGGCAACGGAGAAGGCACAGAACGGGAACAAGGTGGTCATCCGCACGGTCAAGGACATGGCACATCTCAGCAAGGTCGTAGGCGAGTCTGCCCGCGTGGTCAATAGCCTCGGTGAGCGTTCCGATACCATCGGCCGCATCACGGATACTATTTCGGGGATTGCCGAACAGACGAACCTGTTGGCCCTGAATGCCGCGATCGAGGCGGCCCGGGCTGGCGATGCAGGCCGCGGCTTTGCCGTTGTGGCCGATGAGATCCGCAAGCTGGCCGCCCAGTCTGAAGAGGCAGCCAGCCAGATTGCCAGCCTGATCGGCCAGATCCAGAATGAAACCCAGCAGGCCGTCAACAGCATGAACGAAGGTACGGAAAACCTCGCCACCGCGAAAGACAGCGTGGAGGAAACCGGCCGGGAATTCTCCGATATCGTGGCGTTGGTGGAAAAGATCGCAGACCGTTCCCAGCAGATTGCCAGCGCGTCCCGGGAAGCTACGGACAGTGCTGAGAACTGTCAGTCGGCAATCCGTGATATCGAGGATATGAGCCGCAGTGTCGTATCCAACTCCGAAACCGTATCGGCAGCGACGGAAGAACAGTCGGCATCTGTCCACGAGATGAATGTCAACAGCGAACAGCTGGCAAAGATGGCCAGCATGCTGCAGGACGAAGTGCAGAAATTCAAAGTCGAATGATCGGATGGCATGCGCACCCTGCTTGAACCGGATTTCATGATAAAAAAACCCCGTCAGCTTTGGCTGATGGGGTTTTTGCGCTGTGGCGGCTCACTTGTTCATGATGGCATCCACGGATTTGATGCAGGCATTGCGGAAGCCGTGTTCTTCCAGGGCCGTAACGCCGCGGATGGTCGTGCCGGCAGGGCTGCAGACATTGTCCTTGAGCACGCCGGGATGGGTGGCAGTAGTGAGCTGCAGTTTTGCAGAGCCTAAGACCATCTGGGAAATCAGGCGATATGCATCCTCGCGCTTGAGCCCGTATTTCACCGCGGCATCGCCATAGGCTTCAATGAAGAGGTCTACGAAAGCGGGACCGCAGCCCGTGACCGTGCCGCCGATGCCCATAAGCGAACTGGGCAGTTCCTGGACGAGGCCGACGGCGGCGAAGAGTTCTTTGACCTGTTCCCGTTCTGCCGGGGGCAGGGTATTTTTTTCCTCGAAGAGCAGTACCCCTTCCCCTACCATAGCAGGGGTGTTGGGCATGATAAACTGCAGGGGGGTGTTGGTCTGGAGTACCGTCTGATATTTGGCAAAATCCCAGCCGGCAGCAATGGAGATCAGGTTCTTGCCGTCCAGGGCGGTGCCGAGCTTAGTCAGCACGTCTTCAATCTGATAAGGTTTGCAGGCCATTACGAGGGTATCACACTTAGCGGCAAGTTCTGTGGCGCTGGCCATAGGGGTGAAGCCGATACGGGCGGCGTTTTTGGCCAGTTTTTCCTGATTGGGTGCAAAGGCAAAGACGTTTTCCTTGTGGATGGCATTGGCTTCAATAAAGCCTGCTGCCAAGGCCTGTGCCATATTGCCCATACCGATAAAGCCAAGATTTTTCATGAAACTCCTCCTTATCCATTACAACAGCAAATGTTAAAAGTAGTTTTTGCTCAGTTCCACCAGACCGCTGGCCAGCAGGTGCATGAATTCCGGTTGGCCGATGTTCTCAGCGCTGATGGAGAACAGCATGTTGTTGTGCTGCCAATGGGCGGCATAGCCGTCGGGGTAAGCCTTGCTTTCTGCGGGGACGGTGGCGACAGACACCGGCAGGCCCGCTATGGTCTTTTTGTGCCATTTCACGCCATAAAGACCGCTGATGTCTTCATTCATCTGTTCCGTGCAGCGGGCGGTGCGCAGGCGGAATCTGGTGGCTGTCTGCCCATCGGCCAGGTATTCGATGTCGATGACATCTCCGGCCACTACCCAGACCTGGCTTACATGGTAGCCGCTGACGGAAGGCAGGTACAGTGGCTGGAAGCCGGCTGCGGCCTTGGCCGCCTCTACCGTATCATAGCTGACCATGGGATTCGGTATGCCCACGGGTTTTTCGGCAGCGTTGGCCGTGCTGAAGCAGAAGCTTCCTACAGCCAGTGCCGAACAGAGAGCCAATATTTTTTTGTTCATCACGCAACCTCCTAAAAGCGATTTCAAGGTCAGTATATACTTGACGGTTGAATACGTCAAGTTGTTTTCGCTGTCCAGACTGGCTGCGAATATTCTTCCTTGCAGGAATTTGTTATAATCGGTAGAATATTCACAGATGATATTCACAAAAAAGGAAGTTATCCACAGAGTTATCCCCAAAACTGTGGATTTGTGGATAATTCTGTGGATAACTTGAGTGTTCATGTTGATGTTTTCGAGGTTTTTATGGATAACCAGAAAAAGGTTTTGAAATTGTTGGATTATATCCGCAAGGTGGTCTCCTTACGACAGAAATTGCAGCGCAACATCAAGGATGAAGAGTGGAGTCTTTTCCTGGATGAGCTGCCGGTGGACCCGAAACGGATCCGGCTGCTGCCTCAGCTGGAGGGGCAGGAGGGCGTGCTGCTGGAGGTGGAAAAGCCGGAGTTCATTCCTTGCCCGGAATTGCCGTTCGATCTTTTGGGCTGGATCCGCACGCCGAATTATAAGGATTTTGCGGTAGTGGACATTGAGGTGCGGGAGCAGCGCCAGCGCCATGATGAGCGCTTGGGCGATGTGACGGAGCGGTTTGTGGACTCCGGGGTGCGGCTGGCGGCACTGGAGAAGTGGAAGCGGCAGCGGACGCTCTGGCGGGCCGGGGAAATGGTGAAAAGCCGTACGCAGGAACTCTTCATGGAGCTTTATGAGCTTTATGACCGGCTGCGCAAGGAACCGGAAGGTTTGGAACTGGTGGCAGGCAATGGCTTTTTCCTGAGTGGTCTGGACGCGGGCATCAATCACCCGATCATCCTGAAGCGGGTACAGCTCCGTTACGATAAGAAGGGGAAAATGCAGCTGCTGGATGCGGAATACCCCACGGAACTTTATGCGGATATGTTCCAGGAGATGCCCGGGGTGGAAGCGGATGGGCTGCGGGCCTTCGGCGAGGCGCTGGATGAGGCGGATATCCATCCCTGGTCGGAAACGCTGGCGTCGTTTCTGGAAGAGAATACAGCGGCACTTACGCCGAACTGCCGTTTTGCCGCCAATCGGTTTGATGTGCTGCCCACGGATTGGTATCTGGCCTATGAGCGTCAGGTGCTGTTCCTGCGGCGGGTGCAGCCGGGGACGGAGCGTTCCATTACGGCCATGATGGCCAGGATTGAAAAGGAAGGGGATGTGCCGGAAGCGCTGCTGCGGATCGTAGATCCGGATGCGCCGCAGGAGGCAGCGGAACCGCTGGCGCTGGATCTGTCCGATATCCGGGGCGAGGCGGAGGATATCCTGCTGACCAAGGCGGCCAATGCGGAACAGCTGGGCATTGCGCGCAAGCTGGCGGCATCCCCGGCCGTGGTGGTACAGGGGCCGCCGGGCACAGGGAAAACCCATACCATCGCCAACCTGCTGGGGCATTTCCTGGCGCAGGGCAAGCATGTGCTGGTGACCAGTGCCACGAATAAGGCGCTGCATGTGCTCAAGGAAAAACTGCCGGCTGGCATACAGGATCTCTGCGTATCGCTGCTGGACGGCGGCAAGGCGGATATGCAGCGTTCTGTACAGGGCATTTGTGAGCGCCTGTCGCATAGTGATGCGGAGGCGCTGGCGCAGCAGGTGGCTGTGCTGGCAGAACGGCGGCAGGCCGTCCTGCAGCAGCTGCGGGAAAAAAGGCAATTGCTGGAGGATATGCAGCGGTTCGAGGCCAAGCGGGATTATTTCGTGCTGGGCGGCCGGGCCTGGTCACCTTCCCGCATGGCGGCGTTCATCCATGACCATCCGGAACTGGATGACGTGGTACCGGGGACGGTGGCGGAAGGCGTCCTGCCGCTGTCGGCGGAGGATCTGGCCGCCTTGTATCAGACCAACACCCTCTTCACGCCGGATATGCTGGCCGAAATGGAAGAACGCCTGCCGGAGCGTGGCCGGATGCTGCCGCCGGAGACTGCCGGCCCGCTGATTGCGATGGCTGCCGAGGAAAAGCAGCGGCGGGAGGAACTGCTGGCATCCCTGCCGGAGATGTCGGTGGATGAGCTGGGATTGCTCTGCAAGAACGGCCAGCCTGTGGCGCAGGACTTGTCGGTGCAGCGCTTGCAGGAGGCCAGCGATCTTTATGCGGGCATCGACTTTGCCGTGCTGGAAGGCAGATGGGCACAGGAGGCACTGCTGGCAGGGATGCGCAAGGGTGCTTATCTGGAGGTCTGGCAGATGCTGGGCCGTGCGATTGAACGGGTGCAGCTGTTGAAACAGCAGAATATGACCCAGTTCTTTGGCGTGGATTTTGCCTATCGGGGGAAGGGGAGGCTGACTCAGCAGCTGATCCAGACGCTGGCGGATATGGCGGCAGCTTTTGATGCACATGGCAGGCTCAGCTGGTGGGACAAGTTGTGGCACAGCGATTGGAAGGCGGTGCAGGCGGCTTTCACGATAGATGGAAAGGAGATTGCGAGCCGCCGGGACTGCCAGCTGGCCATGCAGTATGTGACCTTGCATCTGGCGCGCCATGATGTGCAGGTGAAGTGGCAGCAGCTATTGGAACCCTATGGCATGATAACCTGGGAGGAGCTGTCGGCCCAGGGGGATGATCTGGACGACCTGCTCAGTGCCCGTTGGCAGGAGATTGAGGTCTATCTGCACTTTCAGGAGAATGTCTGGCAGGATCTGTTGCTGCTTTGGCGGCAGGCCGGGGTGGACTGGCAGCTTATCTATGGCAAGCCCGGCTATGCAACGCCTCATGGGACGCTCAAAGCGCGGCTGCGCTGGCTGCGGGAAGACTTTCCGCACCTGCAGGCCTTGCTGCTGATGCAGGCCAGACGTCAGGCCTCTGCGGACAGCCTGCGGGAGACCAAGGACGCGCTCGATGCGGCAGATGGGGCGCTGGCCCGCCAGTTCGGTCACGCTCTGGCTGCCGGCAGCGGTGAAGCCTATGCAGAGGCTTATGCCAAATTGGTGAACTATGAAAAGCTCCTGCCCAGACTGCAGCAGCGGCAGCATCTGTTGCAGCAGGTCGCAAAGGCCGCTCCGCAATGGGCGGCACAGATTGAGTCTCTGGCTGGGCACAGCGGGGCCGGGACGCCGCCGGAAAATATTGAGGATGCCTGGCTGTATGCCCAGTTCCGCCGGGAACTGGCGCAGCTGCCGCAAGGCGATGCGCAGTGCATCGAGGTGGAAATCAAGGAACTGACGGAACGGTTCGCTCAGGCGACGGCAGCTTTGGCCGAGAATCAGGCCTGGCAGCATCTGTTGGCCAATGTGGAGGGCAACAGCCTGCAGACCAGCCTAGTGGGCTGGAGCAAGGCGGTGCAGAAACTGGGGCGTGGCAAGGGCCGCTATGCGGCACGGCACAGGCGTGAAGCCCAGGCCTGCATGCGGGAGGCACAGAATGCTGTTCCCGCCTGGATCATGCCGCTGCCCCGGGTCTGGCAGAACCTGGATCCGGAAAGCCCCAAATTCGACATCATCCTGATCGACGAAGCCAGCCAGGCGGACATCACCGCCTTGCCGCTGCTTTACTTTGGCAAGCAGGTCATCATCGTGGGCGATGACAAGCAGGTCAGTCCCGCTGCGGTCGGGGTGACGGCGGCAGAGATCACCCATCTGCAGAACAGTACCATCGAGGGCGTGATCAAGCATGCGTCCCTTTATACCATGGATACTTCCCTGTACGATATCGCCCAGATGAATTTTGCCGCCCGGATGCTCACGGAACATTTCCGCTGTGTGCCGGAAATCATCGGTTATTCCAACCAGCTCGCCTATGATGGACGAATCCGGCCTTTGCGGGAATCCGGCCGCCTGTTGCCGCCCTGGGTCACGGTGAAGGTCCATGGTATCCGGGAGCCGGGCAGGAAGCAGAATCTCCTCGAGGCTGAGTACATTGTGGCAACGTTGTCGGCATGCCTTCAGGAGCCGGCCTATCAGGGGCTGACGTTCGGAGCCATCTCCATGTTGGGAACCGAACAGGGCAAGCTGATCCGGGAACTGGCCGTGCAGGAAATCGGCATTACCGCGCTGGAAGCTTGTCATTTCCTCTGCGGCAGTCCCGCAGATTTTCAGGGAGATGAGCGCGATGTGATCTTCCTGTCGCTGGTGGACAGCAGGGACAGCCTGGAGGCACTCCAGCAGATGCGCCTGGTGGGCGAAGGCCATGCCGGCGACACGGCCAAGCGCTATAATGTCGCCGTCAGCCGTGCCAGAGAGCAGGTCTGGATCTTCCATTCCATGGACATCGACGATCTGAAAGAGGGCGATCTGCGGCGGGGGCTGCTGGAATATGCAGCAGCACCCAAGGCCGTGGACGAAATGGCGGACAAGCAGCCCGCTTCGCTGGAGCTTACCGTAGTCCGCAGCCTGCAGGCTGAAGGGTATGAAATCCGTCAGAACATGGCGGTGGGCAGCCTGGTGGTGCCGGTGGCCGCCCAATACGGCGAAAAACGCGTCATCATTGCCTGTGATGGCGAGCACTGGGTGGACAGCCTCAAGGAGGCGGCTGACCTGCGCTATAGTCAGGCCGTGCTGGAGCGTATGGGCTGGAACTTTGTCCGGGTGCGGGGCAGCCAGTGGTATCTGGACCCCGAGGCGTCGCTGGCCCAGCTGAAGGCAGAACTGCAGGCTTTGGGCATTGTTCCGGGGCAGGCACCTGACGAAGAACAGGCGGAAGGCCAGGAGATCGTCACCTATTTGCAGCAGCGGGCAGCCCAGTTGGTGACCGGCTGGCATAAATAGGCGCAGGGAGAATTTTTTCCTGCCCTATGGAAAAATATGCAATTTGGAGTTATAATGATTTCGTATGTAACAATAATAAAATAGAATGATGATTGTTATGGTGGAATGAATTTAGAGGAGTGTTAAGAACATGAGTTTGAAGCTGCAATCTGGTTTTGAGTTTGATTACGAAAACCTCTACGGCGAAGGCAAAGTTACGGAAGCAGACCTGAAATCCTATGAAGAAGATCTGAAGAAGGCTCACGAAGCCATGAAGGTCATGCGCGAAAAAGGCTTTATCCGTGCCCATCTGTCCAAGGACGGCGAGCCGGAAAAAGTGCTGTTCTCCCAGCTTCCCTACATTGAGGAAGGCCATCTGAACAGCCCGTCTTCCCTCAAGCATCTGCAGGAACTGACGGACCATGTGAAAGATAATGTGGATTTCGTGGTTTCGCTGGGTATCGGCGGCTCCTTCTTAGGCGATAAAGTCATCTTTGACGTACATTGCGGCGAATTCTGGAACGAACTGCCGAAGGCAGAACGTGATGGCTTCCCGAAGATCATCTTCAGCGGTCAGAACATTGACCCGCGCCGTACGGGTGACATCATCCATTATCTCGAAAACAGCGCCAAAGTCACCAAATCTCATGAAAAGCGCAACCTGAAAGTGTTGCTGCTGGTTATCTCCAAGTCCGGCGGTACGCTCGACACGATGTCTAACTTCATGGTCATCTATGATGCCCTGCAGAAGTTCGATAACATCGATGTGGAAGTTGTCGCTGTAACGGATCCCAACATGGAAAAGCAGACGCTCCTGAAGAAGCTGGCTATCGAAAAGGGCTGGCCGCAGTACGCTGTACCCGATGGGGTGGGCGGCCGTTTCTCCATCTTCTGCGAAGTCGGTCTTACGCTGGCTGCCTGCGTGGGCTTTGATATCGAAGCCTTCCTCAAAGGTGCCCGCGACATGGACAAGGCCTGCCAGAACGACGACCTCTGGCAGAACCCGGCTATGCTCAATGCAGCCCTGAAATTCGCTGCTTCGGAAAAGCATGGCCGCGATATCGAAGTCATGATGCCTTATGGCGATTACATGAAATCTGTTTCCGAGTGGTATATCCAGCTGCTGGCTGAATCCCTGGGCAAACAGTACAACAAGGACGGCAAGGAAGTATGCTATGGCCGTACGCCGCTGGTAGCAGTAGGCACGACGGACATGCATTCCCAGACGCAGCAGCATCAGGAGGGCAAGCTCAACAAGGTTGTGCAGTTCATCCGTCTGGCTGATTGGGAAAATGACCTCACGATCCCCGATGTGTTCCCGGAAGCCAAGAAGCTGTCCGATATCTCCGGCGTGACCATGGGTCAGGCACTGGAAGTTGCCCGTCAGTCCAACGCTGATGCACTGGCTTCCAACAAGCGCTACAACGCTTGCTTCACCCTGCCGAAGCTCAATGCTTACCACCTCGGCGAACTCCTCTACATGCTGGCTATGTCTGTCGCTTACGAAGGCGAGCTTTCCAACGTGGATGCCTTCAACCAGCCGGGCGTAGAATCCTATAAGCGCATCATGGGACCGAAACTGGCAGAGGTCAAAGCTGCGAACCAGAAATAAACCGCAGATCATGGCCTGCAGGCGGCGGGAAACTGCCTCCTGTCAGGAGGACAATAAAAAATATGAGATTCCTTTGGTCGGCAGATTCGTCTGCCGGCCTTTTTGTGCAGGGAAAAAGGCGGAATGGAGCGGTTTATCGGCTGCCTAGAGACAGGATCGTCAAAATCTATCAGTCGGGCCCCGAGGGACTGGCACTCAGCCGCTTTTTGGGGCTGGAGGCCATGGGTGCCTTTCAGCTGACGCTGCCGCTTGTCTTTTTGGTCATGATGCTCAGCCAGGTCATTTCGCTGGGGGTGCAAAGCAATTGCGCCAAGAGCATCGGCGGGGGACGTCAGGAGGAGGCCCGGGGCATATATTCCCTGGCCCTGCTTTTTTGCCTGCCGCTTTCCTCGTTGCTGGGGCTGGGAATCTTTTGGGGCGCAGGTGAGCTTTCCCTGCTGCTGGGCGCCGGGGGCGGCGAACCGGCAGTGGCTCAGGCCCTGACCGACTATCTGAGGGGCATGGCGCCGGGGATGGCCTTGCTGCTGTTCCTGCCCATGCAGATTTCCGTGCTCTTTTTGGAGGGGCAGGCCCAATACGCCCTGCGGGCCATTTTTGTCTAGACGGGGCTGAATGCGGTAGGGGCTTTGTTCAATGTGCTCTATGCGGAAGGCGGCATGTTTGGCATGGGAGCGGTCATGTCCCTGTGTTATCTGAGTTCCCTGCTGGTGATGCTCCATGGCATCTGGAGTTTTTTGCGGACGGTTCTCTATTATTATGCTCAGGGCCGGGGACTGGTACCGGATGCCGATTCCGTGATACGGCTGGAGCCGGATCGTTCCCTGGATGAAGTGGAAAGGCTGGACCCTTACCGGAAATTCGCGGAAGAAATAGCCGGGAAGGAGGAGGGCACATCTTCGGCGGCCTTTGCCATTCCTGAGGAAGCTTATCCCATGGATGTGGCATACTGCTCAGGCTATGAGCTCCGCTATCCCTTGAAGGAATTTTTGGCTGCCGCCAAGGCGGAAAAAACTTCCGTGGCAGCCCTGATTTCCCTCGCTGCCACCCGGGCGATGGAAAAGCTGTATCCGGTCGGGGATCAGCCCCTGGTCAGGGAAATCACCCGCCTCATCTGCATCAAGGGGCTGGGTTCCTTCGGCCTGGCTGCTTCAACTTACGGCGATACGATGTATATACGCTCCAGCCAGCGATTCGATTCGCCGGCCATAATGGAGGGGCTGGGCAGGGATCTGTCCGAGCTGGGCCTGTCGGCGGAACTTTGCGCGCTGCCGCCCTTTGCTGGCAATCCATTGCGTGTCAGCAGGCTGCTGAAGGTCTGAGACAAGAAGAGGGCAGAGAGATTCTTCCGGTGAGCTGATTGGTGGCAATGAAGCGGATATTAAAAATAATAAAACAAAAGTATGTATAAAAAAGACATAATGTAACTTATTTTGCAAAAATGCTTGTTAATTGCTATCGTTTGTGCTATGATAGTATCACTTTGAAGGGAAATTAGGTCAAAAAGCCTCGTCCATGATTCAAGGACGGGGCTTTTCCTGTGGAGGAGGATATGCATGGCAAAGACCCTGGGGGTGTTAGGCCCGGCGGGAACCCATAGCGAGGCGGCGGCGGTCTATCTGAAGAAGCATTGCCACGAGGATTACAGGCTGGTACTGTTTGCCGATATCTTTGACTGCCTGCAGGCAGTGGAAAATGGTGAGGTGGATTCGGCCTTGGTGCCGGTGGAGAACTCACTGGAGGGGGCCATCAATATCTCTCTGGACACGCTGGCGCGCAGTGATGGGCTGTATGTCTGGCGGGAACTGATCTGGCCCGTACATAATCAGCTGTTAGCAAAGCGCAAGGGCGAGATAAAGAGGATTTATTCCCATGCCCAGCCCATTTCCCAATGCCGGGCTTTTTTGCAGGCGCATTATCCGCAGGCGGAACTCATAAAGGTGTCGAGCACCGCCCGGGCCGCAGAGATCGTGGCCGATTCGGAGGATGACAACTGCGCCGCCATTGCCACGGCGCGGGCTGGTGAGCTTCTGGGGCTACTGCCTATCGCCAAGGAGATCCAGGACAGTGCGGCCAACTGCACGCGCTTCTTCCAGGTGGGGCGGGGAGCACAGGAATTCCTGCCCAAGGAAAAGCTGCTCGTGATCTGCCAGATCGATGGTCAGAAGGCTGGTGCCCTCTTTGATGTGCTCAAGGAATTTGCCCAGCGGGGCATCAATATGACGCGCATCGAGTCGCGGCCAGCCCGGACGGAGCTGGGAGCCTATATCTTCTTCTTCGATCTGGAATATGTGGACTCGCCGAAGCTTGCGGAGTCGCTGGCGGCGGTGGCGGAGAAGAGTATCTGGCTCAGGAATCTGGGCACTTATCCGGTTATACATGTGAAATAAATTTTTCTGATATAGAAGGGGATGGAATTATGTTTATTATCATGAATGTGGATGCTACGGCAGAAGACATCCAGGAAGTCATTGCGGTCATCGAAGGCGCAGGCCTGCAGGCCAAGGTGATGGAAGGCAGTCAGCAGAAGATCGTCGGGGTTATCGGCGATAAGGCAAGACTGGCTACGGTGCCCATCGATGCGATGGACGGTGTGGAAAAGAGCGTGGAGATCTCCAAGAGCTACAAGCTGGCCAGCCGCGAGTTCCATCCTCAGAACAGTGTCATTGATGTCGCTGGCGTGAAGATCGGCGATGGCACGCCGGTGGTCATGGCTGGCCCCTGTGCCGTGGAGTCCAAGGAACAGCTGTTCGAGGCCGCCGAAATCGTGAAAAAGGCTGGCGCCCAGTTCCTGCGCGGTGGTGCCTATAAGCCGCGCACATCCCCGTATGCGTTCCAGGGGCTGGAAATCGAGGGACTCAAGTATCTGGCGGAAGCCCGTGAGCGCACTGGCCTGCGCGTGGTTACGGAGGTCACGACGGTGGAGGCCATCGAGCGTGTCGTGGAATATGCGGACATGCTGCAGATCGGTGCCCGCAACATGCAGAATTTCGGCCTGCTCAAGGAAGTCGGCAAATGCGGCAAGCCGGTGCTGTTGAAGCGCGGTCTGGCGGCAACGATTGATGAGTGGCTCAATGCTGCCGAATATATCATGAATGCCGGCAATCCCAATGTGGTGCTCTGTGAGCGCGGCATCCGCACCTATGAGACCTATACGCGCAATACGCTGGATCTGAGCGCAGTGGCGGCAGTCAAGCATCTGTCCCACCTGCCCATCATTGTAGATCCCAGCCACGGCACGGGCAAATGGAGAATGGTGAAGCCCATGGCCTTTGCGGCCATTGCCGCCGGCGCGGACGGCCTGATGATGGAAGTGCATCCGAATCCGGCCAAGGCCTTGTCTGATGGGCCGCAGTCCCTGACACCGGAAAACTATGCTGAAGTCATGCGCGGCGTACAAAAAATCTCCGCCTTCATGAAAGCGGAGAATATTCATTCGATGGATATCTAAGACACGAAAAAGAGATTGCTTTTTCCGTGCGGTGCTATACTAGGCATATGGAAAGCAATGGATTAGAAAAAACTCCCGGCAACTCGTCAAAGCCGGGGTTTTTTTGTGTCTGTCACACTAGTATATCTCGATTTTGCATGGCAGAAAAGGCTGGCAGGCCAGAAGATTTCCTGCCGTGGATGGTGAAGGTGCTGCCTTGGGCGGGCTGGCTTTTACAGGTCAGTTGCAGGCCATGGCGCTGGGCGATTTCCTGGGCGATGGCCAGGCCCAGGCCGGTACCCTGCTGGTTGTTGCTCCGGGTGCTGTGGAATTTGGCGAAGATATGGGGGAGTTCCTCCGGGGCAATGCCGCAGCCCTGGTCGATCACGCTGATCTGCCAGCCGGTTTCGGAGACCTGCTGGCGGACGGTAATGGCAGAGGCTTCGGGGGAGAATTTGATGGCGTTGTCCAGCAGGATGATCAGCAGCTGGCGCAGGCGGCCGTAGTCGCCGTCCATGGGCAGGGGCTGGGAAAAGTCCGTCTGGATGGTGATGTGCTTGTCCCGGGCGATGACCTGCATCTGCCGCACGGCGTCCCGGAAGGCTTCGGTGATATCCAGCGGGGCCTTCTGCAGGATGAAGCCAGGATTTTGCAGGCGGGTGAGTTCCAGCAGGTCACCGACCAAGCGTTCCAAGGTCTTGAGGCTGCTGCTGGCTTGGCTCTGGCAGCGCGCTTTGGCTTCGCTGGTCATAGAAAGATCCTGCCATAAGAGTTCCAGCGTGCCGCGCAGGATGGTCAGCGGGGTGCGTAGTTCATGGGAGATGGCGGCCAGGAATTCCTGCCGCTGTTTTTGCAGTTCCTGCCGTTCCGTGCGGGCTTGCAAAAGTTCCGTGCCCAAGGCATCCAGATCGGCGGCGAGCTGGCCGATCTCGTCCTGCTGCCGGATGCCGGTGCGGGCAGTCAGATCGCCGCTGGCAAAGGCGCGGGCGGTCTGCTGCATCTTGAGCAGGGGGCTGCTGAAATGCCTGGCCAGCCCCCAGGCGAGCGTGCCGGTCAGGAGGAGGGCGAGCAGCAGGGACAGGGCGAGCAGGCGCAGGCCCTGCCAGATGCTCGTTTCCATGTTTTGCAGGGAATGATGCAGGAGAATGGCACCGCTTATGCGTCCGTCATGGTAGATGGGGGCGGCGGCGGTGATAGCAGGGACGCCGAGCAGCGGCGAGAAAGCCTGACTGCGGGCGGGCTGGCCGCTGAGGACATCCGTGATAAGCGCTTCGGCTGCCGGCGGCAGTTCAGTGATGGTCTCTTCGTTTTCCGCACCGTAGGAGCGGATGATATGGCTGCCCGCACCAACCAGCCAAACCTCGCCTTCGCCCAGTTCGTTCAACTGCCGGAAGAAGCTGGCCAGCCGCTGGTCTGCTTCGGAATTGCTGCCCGCTTCGTGCGGGGCAAGGGTGTACTGCCGTCGGCACCAGCCCTGCTGCATCATCCTGCCGTGATGGCGGGCGTGCCCCATGCCCGGGCCGCCGCGCCCCGGCTGGGCAGGCTGAGTGTCAGGTCCGATGCTTTCGGCTTGCAGCAATGCAGCTGCTTCTTCCATGGCGGGGATGGCGGCTGCCAGTGCAATGGCCCGCTTTTGCATCTCTTCCTGATGGACGTCCTGGCTGTGCCGGGCAAACAGGCAGGCGAAAGCCAGCCCTATGATAAGGGAGAACAGGAGGATGATGGCGGAAAAATACAGCAGCATTTTCCGCAGGAGTGTGTGTTTCATTTCGCTGTTGCCTCGTTTTCCCAGCGGTAGCCCCTGCCCCAGACGGTGCCGATACTGCCGCCGGCCAGTCCCGCTTTTTCCAGTTTGGCCCGCAGGCGGCGGATATGGGTGTCCACGGTGCGGGTGTCGCCGCTGTAATCATAGCCCCAGAGCAGATCCAGCAGATGTTCCCGGGAGAAGATCTGCTGCGGATGGGTGAGGAACAGGTGGAGCAGGTCGTATTCCTTATGCGTCAGGGAAAGGGGCGCGCCGGCGATTTCGACCAGGCCGCGTTCTTCCTGCAGGTGCAGATTGCCGCAGGAGAGTCCGGCGGCCTGTCCGTCCCGCTGCCAGCGCCGCAAGACGGCCTTGACTCTGGCCATGACTTCAGCGGTGGAAAACGGTTTGACCACATAATCGTCCGCGCCCAGATCCAGCCCCATGATGCGGTCGTAGTCGTCGCCGCAGGCGGTGATCATGATGATGGGCACTGCCGATTCCTGCCGGATCTTGCGGCACAGGGCAAAGCCGTCCATCTTGGGCAGCATCACATCCAGCAGGATCAGGTCGATGTTCCCCGCCGTGAATTTTTGCCAGGCATCTTCGCCGTCAGCGGCCTGTATATTTTCGTGACCGGCTGCCGTGGCGGCAATGGACAATATATCCCTTATCGCTTCGTTGTCATCGGCAATCAGGATCCGTGCCATATCAATCCCGTTACTGAAAACTTATATTTTCACTTTTTATAAGGTTGCCTGTTTTGCAGTAACGATCTCCTTTCTTGTTCATCTGGTATTTACGAGATACCTGACGCTGCAACCTGCGTCTCGTTTTCTTGAGTTTCCTTATTGTATGCGTCTTGTTGATATTTTTGACCTTGGTAGCGTCAGAGATTATCGCCAAGTCTTTAATACCTAAATCCATGCCGAAAATTCTCCATCTGCTTGTCTAAAGCCCAGTTGTAGGCAAACCTTGAAGCACCTGCGAACTGAAACAGTTTAGTCCTCTGCTTGTTGTTCGGGAGCAGCCGTATCCTGTTTGACCTTATCATCTGAATCAAATCCCACTAACTCCTGTATCATTCTCTTCGCCTTATGTGCCCGTTTTCCTTGGAGCTTACAGCTAAACTCTGTAATTATTTGCACTAAATCCTCAACAAGCTCTTCTGGTTCGCTTTTTTGAGTGGTATCGACAATTTCTATTTTGCAACCATGAATAGCGGCAATCGTTTCGATAAGCTCAAATCCGAAGCGTAAAAGCCTGTCCTTATAGAGGATAACCACTTTCTCGGCCTGGTTGGACTCAATCCTACGAATAAGGTCTTGTAAACCTTTCTTCTTGTAGTTGATTCCAGACCCTATGTCAGTGATTATTTCAAAGGGCTGCCCTTGGGCATACAAATATGTTCTCAGATTTTCGACCTGTCTTTCAAGGTCATCTTTTTGCTTGGGGCTTGATACCCTGCAATAGCCAATAATCTTTTTAGGAGCTAATTGAATGCCTGTTACGGCATTTAATTGGTCTTCCGAGTAGTATCTGTAACCGTTGGACGAAGTGTGATGAGGGTGGAGTTTTCCGTTTCTGTCCCAGTTTCTCAGGGTTTGTGGGGTGACTCCGATGATTTTGGCAAACTTATTGATAGTATAGTATTCCAAGTTCATCACCTCAATGCTATTATATCGATAAGTTATAATGTATTCAAGATTCTTTTATAATTATTTATAATTTTTTATTTATCTGTCAAAAGCCTCCTTGCATTTATCTGGCTTCCGTTTAGCAAATAATCGTTCTGGCGGCAAAAAATATTTTTCTTCGTAACATTTTCGTCACAAATGGCCGTCATAATGAAAGCATCGAGAAAATGATTGGACCTTGAGGAGGTTTTTATTATGAAGAAAATATTCGCATCTCTGGCGGCTGGCATGATCGTGGCCAGTGCGGTACCGGCTCTGGCGGCGGACAGCAATGCCGCTGGCAATGACCGTCCGGGCTATTGCCGTCAGGCTGGTGATAACTGGTGCGGCGGTGGTCATGGCCGTCATGGTCATAGGGGTTATTGCTGGGACGATAATCAGCAGGGCAAATGATGGCGCGAAAAAGCAGGCTGGAGACAGCCTGCTTTTATTTTTCTTCATTCAATTGTGTATAGGATTTGCCTGGGCTGGGAAAAATTGCTACAATAAAGACAATCTTTTCGGAAGGAGTCCCTTGGTGATGAATAAGAAATATCTCTATATGCTGTCGGCGGGTCATCTCAGCGTGGATATCAACAGCGGTTCCCTGCCGGCACTGCTGCCGTTTTTCGTCAGTGAGTACGGCATGGATTATACATCTGTTGCGGGGCTGATGTTTGCCTCGTCTTTTTTGTCCTCGATCATCCAGCCCTTGTTCGGCTGGCTGGCGGATAAAGGCTCGCGGCAGTGGTTTATGGTGCTGGGCGTGCTGATGGCCGGGCTGTCGCTGGCCTGCACCGGCTTTGTGACCAATTACTGGGGCATCTTTGCGGCGGTTACCCTGATGGGGATTGGCAGTTCCATCTTCCATCCCGAGGCGGCGCGCAATGTGAATGCCATTGCCGGCAAGAAAAAGGGGCAGGGCATGAGCATCTTCAGCGTGGGCGGCAACGGCGGCTTCGGGCTGGGGCCGCTGCTCGCGGTGTTCCTGGTCACCACCTTTGGCATGCAGGGGACGGCTTTTTATGGCATTGCGTCCCTGTTCACGGCGGCGATGATTTTTTTGGCTGCGCCGGCCATTGCGCGGGAGAGCCGGCGGCAATTGGCTCAGGCACGGGACACGGTCAGGGCAGATGCCGTGCCGCGGGAAAATGACTGGCCGGCCTTTGCGCGGCTGTTCGTGGTGATCGTGTTCCGTTCCACGCTGTTTACGTCCATCAGTGCGTTCCTGCCCCTGTTCTGCATCCAGGTGCTGGGGGCAAGTCCGGCGGTGGGCAGTGCCACGCTGTCCATCATCTCCATTGCGGGAGTGCTGGCAACGTTGGTGGGCGGCTGGCTGGCTGACCGCAAGGGTTATGTCAATACCATGCGCTATGGGGCCTTGCTGCTTATCCCCTGTCTGGCGGTGGTGGTCTTCACGCAGAATATCTGGGCTGTCTATGCCATGCTGATTCCCATGAGCTTTGCCATGCAGGGGCCCTATGCGGCCTTCGTGGTATTGGGGCAGAGCTATCTGGCCAAAAGCCTGGGCTTCGCCTCCGGCGTGACTTTGGGCCTGTCCTTCAGCCTGGGCGGCATCATCGTGCCGTCTTTGGGCTGGTATGCGGACAGCTTCGGCATTGCGGCGGTGATGGTGGTGATTTTCCTGATTTCCATCTGCTGTGCGGCGGCGACGTTCTTGCTGCCAGAGCCGCGAAAATAGTGTATTGCTATATCGCGAAACTATATGTTATACTGTACCTGCTACACACCTAAGGAAGCGGTTAGCCCTCTGCGGAGGGACTGTTACCCTCCGATGACATAGAAACTCTTAGGAGAATATGTATAAGGGGGGATGTCTTATGACACTTGAATCAGCAATGGGTTTTTTTGCCTTTGCGCTTACCTGCTTTAGCGTTGGCTATATGCTGGGAAAAGATTTGCATACACGAAAATAACCGCCCCAAGTCTGCAAAACAAAGGCGGTTAATTCGGATCTATTGATACGGGCTGACTGTTCCCGTGGTGTGTGGCATTTTCTTTACTTTGATTATAGCAAATGGCCCATCAATAGTCAATGATGGGCCATTTGTAGTACTATTTCTTCACGACTTCCGGCTTGGCGCCTTTTTCGATGCATTCTTTGGTGATGATGACCTTCCGGGCTTCGTCGGATTTCGGGATATCGAACATGACATCGAGCATGATGTCTTCGATGATGCCCTTGAGGGAGCGGGCGCCAGTCTTGCGCTCGATGGCCTTGCGGGCGACAGCGCGCAGGGCTTCTTCCTGGAATTCGAGTTCCACGTTATCCATGGCCAGAAGTTTCTGGTACTGCTTGACCGGGGCGTTCTTGGGTTCGGTGAGGATGCGCAGCAGGGCGTCCTCGTCGAGGGTCTCGAGGGTGCAGATCACCGGCAGGCGGCCGATGATCTCGGGGATGATGCCGTACTGCATCAGGTCTTCCGGACGGACCTTATGGATGAGTTCGTCGAATTTCGGCTTGTCATCCTTGCCCTGCACTTCGGCACCAAAACCGATGGTGCTGGCTTTTGACAGGCGCTTGGCAATGACATCGTCAATGCCCACGAAGGCACCGCCGACGATGAAGAGGATGTTCTTCGTGTCCACTTTGATGGTGGGGGCTTCGGGATGCTTGCGCTGGCCGCGGGAGGTGAACTCCACAACACTGCCTTCGAGCATCTTCAGCAGGGCCTGCTGCACGCCTTCATGGCCCGGGTCAGCGGTGATGGAGTTGTTGGCGCCGGACTTGCGGGCAATCTTGTCGAATTCGTCGAGGTAGATGATGCCGTGTTCAGCTTTTTCCACGTCCTTGTCCGCAGCGTAGTAGAGGTTGCGCACGGCGACTTCCACGTCTGCACCCACGAAACCGGCTTCCGTCAGGCTGGAAGCGTCCGTTACGGCGAAGGGGATGTCGAGGAGCTTCGAGAGGTGCGACAGCAGGGCTGTCTTACCGCAGCCGGAGGGGCCGAGCATGATGACGTTGGATTTTTCGATTTCCGTGCCGTCGTCGTTCTGATAGCCGTATTTCATGCGCTTGTAGTGGTTGTAGACTGCTACCGAGAGGATCTTCTTGGCGCGGTCCTGATTGATGATGTATTCATCGAGATACTGCTTGATGATATGGGGCTTGTTCTTCTTGAGGATATCATCCAGCTCCCCGGCAAAGACCTGCTTTTCATCCTGGATCTGCGCGGCATCGTGTTCTTCGAGGAAGTGGTAGACATCCTTGATGCAGTTGCGGCAGATGGCAAAGCCGGTGTTGGGGTCATAGATGGGCAGGTCATACTGGTCGCGGACGTTGATGATCCGTTTGCAGAAGCTGCACTGATGTTGTACTGCTTGATTGGCCATGGTTGTGTTTGTTCCTTTCTATATCAAAATCCTTGGTGTTATTTCCGACAGATACTACCATTATCATATAGGTAGGAAATTTTTTCAAGCAAATTTTTGTTTCTTTCCTTGCATAGCAGCAGCTTGCGTGCTATAATAGTCGGGTACTGGACGTACTGACGTCTGGTTCCAAGTCAAAATTTGACTGGCTTTGCCCCAAGAGGTAAGCTAGGTCTAAACCAAGCTCGCGCATAGCTTGCTTGTATCAATTCCCAGTTTCGTTGGGGTGAAAGCGAGGTGTAAATAATGAAACAGGGTATTCATCCGGAATATTTCGAAGCTACGGTAACCTGCGGTTGCGGCAACACGTTCACCACGGGTTCCACGCAGAAAGAACTGCGCGTCGATGTTTGCTCCAAGTGCCATCCGTTCTTCACGGGTCGTCAGCGTGACGTACAGGCAGGCGGTCGTATCGAAAAGTTCAACAAGCGTTACGCCAAGAAGTAAGAAACGTTATGGTAAAGCAGAGCACATTTATGGCTCTGCTTTATTTTGTATAGTTGAGGAAAAATTATGAGTAAGAAATTGATGGTGGGCGGTCAGGCCGTTATCGAAGGGGTCATGATGCGGGGGCCGAAGCTTACGGCTACTGCCGTGCGTGATCCGCAGGGGAAAATCCAGGTCGAGACCAAGCCCGTGAATTCCATTAGCGATAGATTCCCGATTTTGAAGAAGCCCTTCCTGCGGGGCTCGGTGTCTCTGATCGAGTCTTTGGTCATCGGCATGAAGTCCTTGTCCTATTCGGCCAGGATGGCAGGCGAAGAGGATGAGCAGCTCTCGGACAAGGAAATGGCAGGCACGATTGTCTTTGCCTTGGTGCTGGCCAGTGTGCTGTTCATTGCCATCCCGACATTCGGGGCGAAATGGCTGCATGGGGCCACGGAAGATCCGATGGTCTTGAACCTGCTGGAAGGCGGCCTGCGGCTGGTGATTTTCCTGCTGTATATCTGGGGCATCTCCCGCATGAAGGACATCCGGCGGGTGTTCCAGTATCATGGAGCGGAGCATAAGACGATTTTCTGCTATGAGGCAGGCCTGCCGCTGACGGTGGAGAACGTGCAGAAGTTCCCGCGCCTGCATCCGCGCTGTGGCACGAACTTCCTGCTGATCGTCATGCTCGTGTCCATCTTCGTGTTTGCGTTCTTGGGCTGGCCTTCGCTCTGGGAGCGCATTGCCAGCCGCATCCTGCTGCTGCCGGTGGTGGCGGGTATCTCCTATGAGATTATCCGTCTGGCGGGCCGCAGTGAGAACAGCATCATCCAGACGGCCATCAGGCCGGGACTCTGGCTGCAGTATCTGACCACCCGTCCGCCTGAGGATGAGATGGTGGAAGTGGCGATTGAATCCCTGAAGGCGGTACTGCCGGAAGAGGAGATCGTGGCTGGCACGCCGGATTATATCAACAAAGCAAGTGAGGAAGCGGCCCCGGCGGAGAGTGCTCCCGTGGCGGCTGCTGTTACGGAATAAATTTGAGGTGAAATCAGTGCTGGAAAAACTCCAAGCCGTTGAAGATAAATTTTTAGAGCTGGAATCGCTGATCAGCGACCCCGATGTGATTGCAGACATGAGCCGCTGGCAGAAGTACAGCAAGGAGCATGCAAGCCTGGTGCCTATCGTGGAAAAGTTCCGGGAGTACAAAGAAGTGGTCAAGGGCATCGAGGAAGCCCGGGCCATGTTCGAGGAATCCCTGGATGATGAGATGCGCAAATTCGTCGAGGAAGAGCTGAGCGAACTGAAAGCGCAGAAAGAAGTCCTGGACGGGGAACTGCCCATCCTGCTGCTGCCCAAGGACCCCAATGACGACAAGAACGTCATCGTGGAGATCCGCGGCGGTGTCGGCGGCGAGGAAGCGGCATTGTTCGCGGGCGACCTTTTCCGCATGTACGGCCGCTATGTGGAAAAGCAGGGCTGGAAGATGGAAATCATCGACGCGAATCCCACGGAGCTGGGCGGCTACAAGGAAATCTCCTTTATGGTCACGGGCTTTGGCGCATACAGCAAGCTCAAATATGAGAGCGGCACCCATCGCGTGCAGCGTGTGCCGGCAACGGAATCGGGCGGGCGCATCCATACCTCGGCGGTGACGGTGGCGGTACTGCCTGAAGCAGAAGATGTGGACGTGGCCATCGACCCCAAGGACCTGCATATCGACCTTTACTGTGCATCCGGCGCGGGCGGCCAGCATGTCAACCGCACGGAAAGTGCCATCCGCATCACCCATATCCCCACGGGGATCGTGGTGCAGTGTCAGGATGAGCGCTCCCAGCTCAAGAACAAGGACAAGGCCATGAAGGTGCTGCGGGCAAGGCTCATGGACAAGGCACAGCAGGAGCAGATGGACAGCATCTCGGCTGACCGCAAGAGCCAGGTGGGCAGCGGTGACCGCAGTGAGCGCATCCGCACCTATAACTTCCCGCAGGGGCGCGTGACCGACCATCGCATCGGTTTGACGCTCCATCGCATTGATGCAGTCCTGGCGGGCGACCTCGACGAGATCCTGAATGCCCTGATCACCGCAGATCAGGCAGAGCGTCTGAAGCAGGTGAAATGATGGCAGGAAATGAAGTATGGACAATCGGCCGCATCCTCAAGTGGACGGAAGATTATTTTGCCCAGAAGGGCATTGAGAATCCGCGGCTCGATGCAGAGGTTCTGTTGAGTCATGTCCTCCAGAAACAGCGCATCTATCTCTATGTGCATTTTGACGAACCCTTGCAGGCCGCAGAACTGGCTGCTTTCCGCGAGATGATCAAAAAGCGCATCGCGCATGTGCCGGTGGCCTATATCCTGGGCGAAAAGGAATTCATGGGCCTGGTCTTCAAGGTGACGGAGGATACGCTCGTGCCTCGGCCCGATACGGAAATCCTCGTGCAGGCAGGCGTTGACCGCCTGCGGCAGCTCGGCACGGAAAATCCCCGCATTGCCGATATCGGTACGGGCACGGGGGCCGTGGGGCTCAGCGTGCTGCATTTTGTTCAGGATGCTGCTCTGGACACGGTGGATATTTCCCCGGCGGCGCGGGCGGTGGCCGAAGAAAATGCGGCCTCGCTGGAACTGAACGAACGGGCGCATTTCTTCACGGGCGATTTGCTGGCACCCTTGCAGGGCAATACCTATACGGCCATCCTCTCCAATCCGCCCTATATCCCGGCGAAGGACATCGAGGGACTGTCGGCGGACGTGCGTACCAGTGAACCGCATACCGCGCTGGATGGCGGCGAGGACGGGCTGGATTTCTACCGCAGATTGTGCGCTGAGGCACCTGCCATGCTGGAGGCGGGCGGTTTTATGGCCTTTGAGGTGGGTATTGAACAGGCCGGGGACGTAGCGGAACTGGCCGAGAAGAACCCGCTGATTTCCCGCACGGAAATCCTGAAGGACTACGCCGGCATTGAGCGGGTAGTAGTGGCTTGGAAAGAGGCATAAAAAATCATGCAGACAAGATGTATAAAAATCGATAATATCACAGCAGGCAAAGAAGCGCTTCATTTCGCCGGTGAGCTTATCCGCAAGGGAGAAGTGGTGGCTTTCCCAACGGAGACGGTCTATGGACTGGGGGCCAACGGCCTGGATGCCGCAGCTTGCCGGAAAATCTATCAGGCCAAGGGACGCCCTTCGGACAATCCCCTGATTCTCCATGTGTCCAACCGCTCCATGATTGACCAGATTGCAGCCAGGATTCCGGAAAAGGCGGAAAAGCTGATTGCGGCGTTCTGCCCCGGCCCGATTACCCTGATCTTGCCGCGGAAAGGCATTGTGCCGGAGCAGATTACCGGCGGCCTGTCTACCGTGGGCGTCAGGATGCCGGAACATGATGTGGCCAGAGCTTTGATTGCCGCAGCTGGTGTGCCCATTGCGGCTCCGTCGGCCAATATCTCGGGTCGTCCCAGCCCCACGACCGCAGAATCCGTGCTCGTGGATATGGAGGGCAAGATTCCCATGATCCTCGATGGCGGCGCCTGTGATTTCGGTGTGGAGTCCACCATTGTCGATGCCACGGGCGAACAGGCCGTTATCCTGCGCCCCGGCGCGATTACGAAGGAAATGCTCGAAGAAGTGCTGGGCGAGGGCAGTGTCGTGATTGACCCCGCTTTGGTCGGTGCAGATTCCGTCCCCAAGGCACCGGGCATGAAATACACCCATTACGCCCCCAAAGCGCCTCTGACCCTGATCGAGGGCATGCCTACCCGCATGGTGCGGGCCTTCCGCCGGGAAATCGAACGTTTGCAGGCGGAAGGACACAATGTGGGTGTGCTGGCCAGTCAGGAAGTCATTGCGGAACTTCACGACTTAATGCCGGCGGAAATGCTGGTGCCATATGGCCGGCAGGGCAATCTGCCCGCCATCGCCGCCAATATCTACGAAGGCCTGCGCAGCTTCGACGACAAGGAAGCGGATATGCTGCTGGGAGAAGGCACCACCAGCGAAGGCCTGGGGCTGGCCATCATGAACCGGCTCCACAAGGCCAGCGGGTTCCGGACGATACAGGCTTAAATTTCTGCAATGAACGTTTTTGACAGAAGAGACGTATGTTGACGAATGGGAACGCTTGACGGATAAAAAAGGCCTCCGTGCGGTATGTGCACGGAGGCTTTTTTCGCTGGCAGAAGAACCTAAGAAAAAAGCCACCCTCGACCAAAAGGATGGCTTTTTATTGTCCGAATAGCGGACCCCTGCGTCGCAGGCAGTCAACCTGCAACGCTGTTAGCTATGAAATATTTACCTTAACTGTATTGTAGCACACTGTAGCAGAAAATGCTATAATAATTTTGCTGTGCGCCTCTCAGCGGAAGGGAGGTTAAGCTAATGAAATATTTACCCCTGTTGCGTGACTTCCTGCTTTCTCTGATTGCAGGATTGGTAGCCAACTATCTGTTTACCGTGCTGGTGAAATAAGCACAGCCACCAGTAAAGTACCTCGGGCAAAAGTCAGCCGTAGAGGGAGAAAGGCCGTCCAAGACCAATGGACGGCCTTTCGCTTGTATCAGTCTAAATCCTCGCCGTTGGAGGCAATGACTTTTTTGTACCAGTGGAAGGATTTTTTGCGGGCTCGTTTGAGGGTGCCGTTGCCTTCGTTGTCCTTGTCCACATAGATGAAGCCATAGCGTTTCTCCATCTCGCCGGTGCCGGCGGATACCAGGTCAATGGGGCCCCAGGGGCAGTAGCCCCAGAGATCTACGCCATCCTCGTCGATGGCTTTTTTCATTTCCTGGATATGGGCGCGGAAGTAGTCGATGCGGGCATCATCTTGGATCTCGCCTTCTGCCGGAGCGGTTTCATGGAGGCCGATGCCGTTTTCTACGATCATCAGGGGCAGCTCATAGCGTTCCTGCAGGATGTTGAGCATATAGCGCAGGCCTTCCGGGTCGATGGGCCAGCCCCAGTCGGATTCCGTGATATAGGGATTCTTCACGCCGGTGGCAAAGCCGCCCTGCAGGCTCTGTTTGTTTTCTTCGACCGAGGTGGTCACATTGCTCATATAGTAGCTGAAGGCGAAGTAGTCTACCTTGCCCTGCTGGAGAAGTTCCAGATCGCCTTCTTCCATTTCCACCTGATAGCCTTTGTTCTCCCAAAGTTTCAGGATATAGGAAGGGTAATGGCCGCGGGCCTGCACGTCACCGAAGAAGAAGCTCTTGTCCATCTCCTTCAGGGAGGCAATCTGGTCGCCGGGACGGCAGGTTTCCGGATAGACCGGGCCCATGGCCAGCATGCAGCCGATCTTGAAGTCCGGGTTGATCTTGTGGCCTTCGATGACGGCTTTGGCTGAAGCGATGAATTCGTGGTGTGCCACCTGATAGAGGGTGGCGTATTTGTCCTCGTCCTCGCCGTAGAGGATGCCGCTGTTGGTGAAGGCGGTGAAGGGAACGTTGACTTCCCGCTGGTTGTTGATCTCGTTGAAGGTCATCCAGAACTTGACTTTGTTCTTGTACCGCTTGAAGCAGGTCACGGCAAAGCGGACAAAGAAGTCCACGAGCTTGCGGCTGCGCCAGCCGCCGTACTCTGTGACCAGATGGTAGGGCATCTCGAAGTGGGACAGGGTTACCACCGGTTCAATGCCGTGCTTGAGCATCTCGTCAAAGAGGTCATCATAGAATCGCAGGCCTGCTTCGTTGGGCTCTGTCTCATCCCCGTTGGGGAAGATGCGCGTCCAGGCAATGCTGGTGCGAAAGCATTTGAAGCCCATCTCTGCAAGCAAGGCTAGGTCTTCTTTGTAATGATGGTAAAAATCAATGGCTTCATGATTGGGGTAGTTCTTGCCGGGAAGCACGCCATCCGTAATCTCCCGGGGCACACCATGCCGGCCTGCGGTCATGACGTCAGCTACGCTGATGCCTTTGCCGCCTTCCTGCCAGCCACCTTCTAACTGATGGGCAGCCACTGCGCCACCCCATAAGAAACCTTTTGGAAAACTCATAATCATAACCTCCGTGAAAAGATGCGGAATGTGTCAGGTTTATCAGGCATTCATTTTTTCCTGCGCGAATTTGAGGACGCCGGCACCGTCCATGCGGCCGTACATGCGCATGTCGATGGCTTCCACAGGAATGCCCGGCAGCAGTTCTGCTATCTTGCCTTTCTGGAAACGCACCTGCGGGCCTAAGAGAATCACATCCGAACCGGCTGCCTTTTCCTTGGCCTCAGAGGTGGGATAAGCGGCAATCTCGCATTCAAAGTTTTCGGCAGCGGCGGCTTTCTGCATGGCCTTGACCAGCATGCTGGTGCTCATGCCTGCGGCGCAGAGAAGTGTGATTTTTTTCATAAACGGTCATCCTTTCTATAAATGCAGCCTGGCTTTAAGATACTCTTACTATAGCATCCTATGTGTGGCGGTTCAATAGATTCAGACAATTGCGGGGGATTGTTTCAGAAAAAGACAGAAAAAAACGGAACGCATGAAACGGCGTTCCGTTTGTTATGGCTTAGGATTCACCAGAGTCGGTCTTTGTCTTCGGCATGTCCCAGATAATTCTCGAATTCCTGATAGGATTTTTCCACTTCGGTGAAGTGCTGGGACAGGATGATGCTGACCAGGACGTCGAAGTAGTAGCGGACGCCCACGCTGAAGATATTGCCGCCCAGATCCAGATAATCTACGGTGTTGGCCACGTAGAGGAATTCGTCACAGAGCTGGGCCAGCTCCGTCTGGCCGCTGGTGGACAGCAGCACGGTCTTTACTCCGCGGTCCCTGAGGAGCTTGGCGGTGCGGATGAGGCGCTGGTTGATGCCTGAACGGCTGATCAGGAAGGCCAGATGGCTCTGGTCGGAGCAGAGGGCGGCAGAAAGCTGGCTGTTCAAGGAATTGTGGGCCACGGCGGTGCGCTGGATCTGCAGGAAATTGTAGACGGCCATCTGCGCCAGGGAATAATTCTGGTCATAGGCGTAGATATCAATGATGTTGGCTGCATCCAGCAGGGCGGCAATGCGTTCCAGTTGCTGCAGGTCCATCTCGTTCTTGGTCTCTTCAATCGCTTCGACTTCCAGTTGCGCAAGCTTGCGCACGATATCCGAGGTGGTATCCTTGCCGGTGATGGGACGGTGCATGATATGAGCACCGCAGGGCAGTGTCCGGTTGATTTCGCTGGTGAATTTGATTTTGAATTCATTATAACCTTTCAGCCCTAATTTCTGGCACAAGCGGAAGATGCCGGCGGGGCTGGTATAGGTCTTTTCTGCCAGCTCCCGGGTGGTCATTTCCGCGATTTGGGCGGGATGGGCCAGGATGTAATCTACAATAGCCGCTTCCGTGCAGGAAAAACGCTCCTTTTCCTGCATGGCCTTCAGCAAACGCATAAACCTTCCCCTTTCGCAATCTGTTCATACCGACATTATAGCATAATGAGCAGGGGGAATGGCAATTCACGCCGCTTATTTTTTGAGATAGCCCTCGATATACTGCAGGGGAATTTCCATATAGGTGCAGAAGCCGCTAGGGGCGTCATCGAGGGGGAAGGTGCCGATTTCGTAAGCATGGTTGAGGATGTTGGGGGGAGTCTTGGATTGGGCGATCAAGGTGTTTTCATCGGGATAAGTAGTATCAATGCCCATAATTCTTTCCGTCAGACTGCGCAGGGCATCCAGCCATGCTACCTGCTTGGCGGCTATCTTAGCCTTGGTGACAGTGGCGGCAGTGGAAGGCGCGAGGCCGATCCCGTTGAAAATCATAACATGGCGTTCCAGATCGATAATGGCAGAACTCGTTTCTTGGTTAAATTTTTCGTCCAGCTGCGTTCTTTCTGCTGGCGTGATTTTCCTGGCCGCGACATCATTTCGCACACGTTCAGAACCGGTCCAGTTGGTGGGATAGATGATATTTTGAATGTTGTCCGTTTCTACATAGCTTACGTCTTTTATAACCGTGTGGCTTTCAAAGGCTGGTGGTGTGTTTTCCAAGACGGCTTTCATGATGTAGATTTCCCGGATGGTATTGGTTTCCCCCTTATAAGCACAAAATTCAACCGTCAGCCCACCGTCATTTACCAGCCGCTCAATCTCGGTCTGGCTGTGTTTTTGGCGGGCAAGCTCGATGGCGCGGTTTACATAGGGCAGGGCCTTGCTTCTGTCCGGCAGGTCGTAGGTGTAGATGCTGCCCAGCTGGGCGCAGATTTCCAGAGCCAGTTCCGGGGCGGGATTGGTCTGCAGCAGGCTCTGCCCATAATTGATGGCATTTTGTAATTCCTGTCGGTCCCGGTATTTCAGCATCGTATCCTGAAATGCATTGACGTTGGTGAGCTGTGCCCCGCCTTGTTCCTGCTGGGCAGCCGCAAGCAGGGAGATATTGGCCGGCGTTTCCGCATGGCAGGCCAGTGGATTGGTTACGCCAACCATTGCGGCAAGACCGGCACCGATCATAAAGCGGGCGGAGTTGTTCGGGATGAATTGCATAGAAGAACTTCCTTTCGTAGTCAATAGTGAAAAAACAACACAAAAGAATTCGGCAGAAAGGAATGTTTTTCCTGCATAGGACGTGTTGAAAAACGCCGCTTGCACCCCGGATTGTGTTGAAAAAATGCTTTATTGCAACAGGTTCAGTACGTTGCTGCTGTTCTGGTTGGACTGGGCCAGCATGGATTGGGCGGATTGGGTGAGGATATTGTATTTGGCGTGTTCCATCATGGTTTTGGCCATGTCGGCATCCCGGATGGTGGATTCGGAGGCCTGCGTGTTTTCGCTGGCGGTGGTGAGGTTGGTGATGGTGTAGGAGAGCTCCGTCTGATAGGCACCCATGCGGGTGTTTTCGTTGAGGCTGTAGCCGATAGCATTGTCAATGGCAGAAATGGCATTGACTGCCGCTTCGCGGGGATTAACAGGCAAGGGATCGATTCCCAGCGTGCCGGTGTCCATGCTGTTGATGATAACCCGCAGGTTTTGATTGGCCTTGGTGCCGGTATGGATGACAAGGCCATGGAGTTTTTCACCATTGTTGTCAGCGGCGGCAGGACTAGTATATTCAAAAACTTGGGAATTGGGATATTGACTGGGATTAGCAATATAACTATGGCCGCTAGGGTTATAGGCAGTTCCGTTTATGGTGGCTGGGGCGGTGATGGTAGTACCACTGGTATTATTATTCATGGTAAAATTTCCGACGGAGGCTATGGAAGGTTTGCAAGCCAGGAAGATATAGTCGGCATTGATATTGATGGCACCATTGGAGCCATTGTAATTGCCGATGACGGTGCCATTTCCATCATAGTTTCCAGTTTTGCCATAGAGACGATGGGCATTTATGGTGATATTGCCCACGCTTCCGCCGGGGGAAGCTCCGATACCGTTGCCATTGCGTGTGCCTAAACGAATCTCTCCTACGTTATTGAATGTGATATTGCCGATATGTCCGCCCCGACCGGCGCCAACGCAGGGCCCTTCCTCACATCCTGATTGAAAATAAGATAGATTGTTGATGGTAAGGTCACCGGATAAAGATTCGCCCTGATTTGAGCCAATAACCGCTGCATGACAGTTACCAGGACCAACATCGGTAAGGTTGGCTATAAGGGAACTATTGGCACCTATGCCATTTATGGTTAGTCCATCCCCAATATTTATGGCAGCGGAGTTTTCGCGATTTGTAAGAGTAGCGCCTTGATTATTGCAATTCCCGCCAAATATTTGTACAGAATTGCAGATGTTCAGGGTATTGTTACTTCCTTGGAATTGTATGACATTACATTTTCCCTGGGCATACAGGCTATTGCTTGTATCATTGTCGTTATGTATGGTTATGTCATCCAGCCATACATTTGTTCCCCCGCTTGAAGATGTTTTTATAGCTATTGCGGTCAAGGTAGCTCCGGCAGTTTCAGAGACGAATTTGACGTTTTTGGCGGTGATGTTTATATGTCCGTGGTAATTGCTGGAAATGCTGTATACGCCGTCTCTGGTGATATTATAATCGTAAGTCCCAGCGCCAATCAGTGTAGGGGTGCCGGTGGGGCCATTATTGGTGCTGACGTCCTGGGGGATACCGTAGTTGCCATTTAAAAGCAGTCTTCCATTGTAGTTGGTAGTGGCGGCAATATCGTCAATGGTTTCCAGTCGGCTGTTGACTTCCTTCTGTATGGTTTCCCTGTCCAAATCGGTATTATGGTCATTGGCGGCATTGAGGGCCAGTTCTTTGAGGCTCCTCAGGTTGTCGATGATGTCCTGGATGCCGCCTTCAGCGGTTTTGATGAGGCTGGTGCCGGTCTGGGCGTTGGCAATGTCCTGTTCCAAGCCCCGGATCTGCACGCGCATCTTCTCGGAAATAGAGTATTCAGAAGCGCCATCGCCGGCACCGCCAATCCTTACTCCGGTGGCGGCCTGCTGGGAGGCTTTTTCCAGCTTGCTGTTGTTCTTGCGCATTTCGCCTAAAGCCATTTGGGCGGAAGAATTGTTGTTGATGATCATGGCCATGATGAATTCCTCCTTGAAAGCATATCTCTTCTATATGATTATCGTAGGATTTGGTGGGGAATTAAGGGGGGTGCGTGCGGACAAACTTTTTTAAAAAAACTTGAAAAAAATATAAAAAAGGTGTTGACAGATGGTATGGATATGCGTATAATAGTTTTTGTCAGTCAGCGAGACACAGAAAAAACTTCTGAATCGCTGGTGATGAAAAAACAAAATGCGGAAATAGCTCAGTTGGTAGAGCACCACCTTGCCAAGGTGGGGGTCGCGAGTTCGAGTCTCGTTTTCCGCTCCATAATGCGGGAAAGAATTGAGTAAAATTTGGGCCTATAGCTCAGTTGGTTAGAGCAACCGGCTCATAACCGGTCGGTCCTTGGTTCGAGTCCAAGTGGGCCCACCACTTACAAGAAACTTCAATATACATGACTCAGTAGCTCAGTTGGATTAGAGTATTTGACTACGAATCAAAGGGTCGGGGGTTCGAGTCCCTCCTGGGTCACCATTTTATGGGTAGGTGGCCGAGTGGTTAAAGGCAACAGACTGTAAATCTGTCATCTTCGGATTACGATGGTTCGAATCCATCCCTGCCCACCACTTGAAAGGCACAGCGTCGCGAAAGCGGCGCTTTTTCTTTTGTCTGGATCGTGTTTGCCGTCAATACGTCTGATATGAAAGACTTGCGTTTCGTTTGACGAAAAGTTGTGAAGTTTGTTAAAATAAAAGAAGTGTATACATATAGATGTGGATAAAACAAGTGAGGTGGTTCTATTGCGGAAGCAAATGTTCTTGTTATTGTCATTTACTCTGGTATGTATGTTTTTTACGGCTGCCCCTGCGGCGGCATCCATATTAGTGAAAGAAGGTTCTCACGGTGAAGCTGTGCGCCATGTGCAGGAATTGTTGATCGAACAGGGGTTTCTCGAAGGAGAGGCTGACGGGGCTTGCGGCCCGCAGACGGTAGCGGCGATTGAGAAATTCCAGGAATCACGAGGGCTGACGGTGGACGGTGTCTGCGGTGATGGCACTTATTATTATCTTTCCGGGGGGCAGACTTATGAATCTGCCGAAGAACCGGAGGCGGAAGCTGGTGCAGGCGAAGCTGAAGGGGCAGAAACGCAGTCGGCAGAAGCCGAGTCCGATGGTTCGATCCCTCAGGGCTGGGCCATGTATGTATCGGCTACGGGCTACAGTGCCTATGATCCTGGCAATAGCAGGCATACGGCCAGCGGCACGCTGGTGCGGCATGGCGTGATTGCGGTGGACCCGGATGTGATCCCGCTGGGAACAAAGGTTTTCATTCCCGGTTATGGCCGGGCTGTTGCGGAAGATATTGGCGGTGATATCAAAGGCCATAGGATCGATGTGGCGTTTGACAGCCGTGAAGAAGCTCTGATGTTTGGGCGCAGGGATTTGGAAATCATCATAATTGAATAGCGATTGATCTGGTTCCCCGGTTGTGAGGTTCTCTTGCAGCCGGGGATATTTTTATGTCTGCGTGCAGGAGACCGCCTTATAATCGTTATAGTTTTTGTTTATTTGTGCAATGTATACATACATACATTACAAAACGTCTACTTTTTACTGGAAATGACTTGTCAGTGTATACCCTCTATGCTATAATGATATATGAGATATGCAGTTATTGTTTTAATTTATAGGTCAATTGACACAATAGGAGGGGTAAGTATGAGTTTTGCGAGCTGGAAGAAAGCCCTGGTGGCAGGGTTGGCGGTTGTGGCCATGGCAGCGGTGTTTACCGGCTGTGGTGGTGACAATGCGGCAGAAAAGAAATTCTTGAATATCGGTACCGGCGGTACGGCAGGTACTTATTACCCCATTGGCGGTGCCATGGCGGAAGTCCTCAACAAGGATATCCCGGGTATGAATGCCAGTGCGCAGAGCACGGGGGCTTCGGTAGCGAATATCAATATGCTGAAGGATGGTTCTGTGGATTTGGCTATCGTTCAGAATGATATTACCTATTATGCCGTGAACGGTACGGAAATGTTCAAGGACAAGAAGGTCGAAGGCCTCAAGGGTATCGCCACCCTTTATCCGGAAACCTGTCAGGCGGTGACGCTGGACAGCAGCGGCATCAAATCCATTGCGGACCTCAAGGGCAAGAAAGTGGCCGTAGGTGCGATGGGTTCCGGTGTTGAGGCGAATGCCCGCCAGATTATGGAAGCTTATGGCATTACCTATAATGACATTCAGGTTCAGTACCTGTCCTTTGCGGAAGCAGCCAGCGCCCTCAAGGATGGCAATATCGATGTGGCTTTCCTGACGGCTGGTTATCCGACCTCTGCTGTGCAGGATATCGCTTCCCAGCACAAAGTCCGCCTCCTGCCGGTGGATGCTGACAAGGCAGATGCACTGATTGCGAAGTATCCGTTCTACACCAAGACGAAGATCCCGGCTGGTACCTATGCCGGTTTTGATGAAGAAGTGCCGGCTGTATCCGTGATGGCTATGCTGGTAGCGAATGATAAGGTGGATGACAAGCTGGGTTATGAGATCACCAAGGCTCTGTTCAAGAACCTTGACCGTATCCATGCCGCCCATTCTGCTGCTAAGGCAATCCTGAAGGAAAAGGCTTTGGAAGGTATGTCTCTGCCGGTCAATGCAGGGGCTGAGAAGTTCTTTAAAGAGTAAGACGGTTTGCGGAGGGGCTGTTGCACTGGGTGTGACAGCCCTTTTTTAGGAGCTAGATTGTGTATTCAAGGTGATATTGTTGCAGAAAGAGTTTTTGCTGTGTGGATTGGGCTTGGTTCTGGCCTTGTGGCAGATCTTGACTTTGCCCTGTGTGGTGATGTGGGCCGGGGGACAGCGGCTTTATCTGGGTGAGGCTGCGGCTGGTTTCCCGTTGTCCCTGCGTTTCATCCATTCGGTGCAGAAGACGACTGTGGAGGAGTTTCTGGCGGTGGATGAGGACAGACATCATTTTGTACTGAAGGCAACGAAGTATCAGTCATTCGGTGTGGGACTGCCCTTTGATGAGCATGAAGGTGAGTTTGTGCAGGAGGGGGATTATTACTGGCTGCGGGGACAGGATCGCAAGTTCCCGCGGCTGGACTTCCGGGTGGGAGTCGGCA
Organism: Pseudoselenomonas ruminantium; assembly: GCF_900142515.1. GTDB lineage: Bacteria > Bacillota > Negativicutes > Selenomonadales > Selenomonadaceae > Selenomonas_A > Selenomonas_A ruminantium_D. The sequence goes on from NZ_FRBC01000005.1 coordinate 110,583, forward strand.
CGGAGCTCAGTATGAATTTGGGCGGAAAGAATTTTCCCCTGTATGAGGATTATAAACCAGGAACGTTGGTATCGGTGGAGCTGATGCCGTTATGGAAAGGATTGGTTATGCATGAATGAACATGATGCTAAACGGGCGCAGGCCGTACTGAAGGAGTTTGACAAAGAATCTGACACGATGGAATACACGGGGCTGATGGCCAAGGTCGTGGCGTTCATCGCCATCGCGTTTTCCGTGTTTCAGCTCTATACGGCAACTTTCGGCGTGCTGGATGCGCAATTGCAGCGCGGGATACATCTGGGCTTTGGTCTGTGCCTGGTGTATCTGCTCTATCCGACCCGGAAGGGATGGTCGCGGCACAAGATACACCCCTTCGATCTGTTGCTGGCGGTATTGGGGGCGGCAGCTCCGGGCTATATCGTCTATGAGTACCAGCATCTGGTCATGCGGGCAGGCATGGTGTCCGATGTGGACTTGGCGGTAGGCCTGATCGGCATTGTGCTGGTCATTGAAGCGGCCCGCCGCGTGGTGGGCCTGCCCATGGTCTGCGTGGTGCTGGGCTTCCTGGCCTATGCCTTTGCCGGTCCTTATATGCCGGGAGTTTTGGCGCACAGAGGATTGACGCTCTCCCAGCTGGTGGGCCATCTGTTCTATACGACGGAAGGTGTGTTCGGTATCCCCTTGGGTGTATCGTCCACGTTCATTTTCCTGTTCATCCTGTTCGGGGCTTATCTGGAGTCTACGGGGCTGGGCAAGTTCTTCATCGATCTGGCCAATTCCATTGCCGGCTGGGCCAGCGGCGGTCCGGCAAAAGTGGCGGTGTTGTCCTCGGGCCTCATGGGCACGGTGTCCGGCAGCTCGGTAGCCAACGTGGTTGGTACGGGCTCGCTGACCATTCCCATGATGAAGAAACTGGGCTATCATAAGAACTTTGCCGGGGCTGTTGAGGCGGCAGCTTCTACGGGGGGCCAGCTGATGCCGCCGGTCATGGGCGCAGCGGCCTTCCTGATGGCGGAGTTCGTGGGCGTGCCCTATATCGATATCGTCAAGGCGGCTGTCGTGCCGGCGCTCCTCTATTTCGCGGGCGTTTGGCTCGGTGTGCATTTTGAGGCCAAGCGCGGCAAATTGAAGGGCCTGCCTCGGGAGCAGCTGCCGCATTTCTTCACCCTGCTCAAAGAGCGCGGTCATCTGGCCCTGCCGCTGATCATCATCGTCTATCTGCTGGTTTCCGGCTATACGCCCATGCGGGCGGCGCTCGTGGCCATCGTGCTGGCGATTCTGTGTTCGGCACTTAGAAAATCCACGCGCATGCAGCCGATTGAAATCGTGCGGGGGCTGGAAAAGGGGGCGAAGAATGTATTGGGCGTTCTCGTGGCCTGTGCGGCAGCCGGTATTATCATCGGTGTGGTCACCAAGACCGGCGTGGGCCTGAAACTGGCTTCGGGGCTTTTGACCCTTTCCGGCGGTTTGCTGCTGCCGACCATGTTCTTCACGATGATTACGGCCATCCTGCTGGGCATGGGCGTGCCGACAACGGCTAACTACGTCATCACCTCTACCATTGCGGCACCGGCGCTGGTGCAGATGGGGGTACCGGTGCTGGCGGCCCATATGTTCGTGTTCTACTTCGGCATCATCGCTGATGTTACGCCGCCGGTGGCATTGGCTGCCTATGCCGGTTCCGGCATCAGCGGCGGCAATGCCTTGAAGACCGGTGTCAACGCCTCGAAACTGGCGATTGCGGCCTTCATCATCCCGTATATCTTCGTGATGTCACCGGTGCTGCTGATGATGAGCGGCACCGTGCCGGAACTCCTGTTGTCCACCGTTACGGCTTTGGGCGGCATGGTGGCCATCAGCTCGGCGCTGATCGGCTATCTGGCCGCCGATTGCAGGCTGGCAGAGCGCCTGATCCTCGTGGTTGCCGGCCTGCTGATGATCCAGCCGGGTCTCGTCACCGACGTCATCGGGCTGGCTCTCTTTGTCCTGATTCTGGCCGGACAGCTCAAACGCCGTCCGAAAGCTGCAGCCATGAATTGAATCCATTGTAAAAATAGCTGCCCCCTTGAAGGGGGCAGCTTTTTTACTTTTTTTGTATTTGGTGATTGTGTATAATATAGATGAGAGCTTTGAAAAGGGGGGAGAAGCATGGCGGTAAAAGCACCGGTGGCACCTGTGCCGCCAACTCCGCCGGCGGTGCCGGGGGGCACGCTGCAGAATGGCGGCTCGGTGCAGGAATCCACTGTACCCAAGGACAAGACCCAGACCCATGATGAGCGGACGGAAGATCAGGCCCGGCAGTCTGTCGCCAAGGGAAACGGTGCCCTGTCCAAGACGACCCAGTCGCGGCCGGAAAAAGAACAAAAGCCGAAACAGGTGGATGCCAGCGGCGGTGCCTCGCAGGCAGACCAGCAACCCCGGACCGTGGTGGTGCAGAATGGCCTGCAGCAGGAAAATCCCCAGCAGGAAGCTCTGGCTGATGCCAAGGCTGCCGCAAACACCCAAAGCCAGACCCGGCAGCAGGATCACGGCTGGGAGCAGTTCGCCTCTCACGGGGCGCTCTTTTGGGGCGGCGTGCTGCTCCTGATGAGTGCAGTGGTCTGGTTCGGCATCCGCAAGCTCATGGGGCGCAAGGAAGGGCGGAGTGGGAGCCTGTCCATGGCGGATATTGACGGTGCTGCCGCACCTGTGCCCCTGCCAGACCAAGGGAAAAAGCCGGTCCGGGCGCCCAAAAAACGGGAACAGGTGGAGACCTTTGCAGAACTGCGGGGCATGACCCCGGACGAGGTGCTGGCCAAGATCGCCCATGACGAGGAACAGGAAGCCTTGCGGGAAATGCGGCAGGCAAGGGCCGAAGCCAAGGAACGCCTGCAAAAAGCAGGCCGCATCCCTGTGAATCCCAATCCTCCCACCAAGGCGGCCAGACAATACCGGGAACAGGTAACGGCAGATATGCCTAAGGAAAAAGCAAAGCCTTTGAAGCCGGTCCGGCAAGCCAAAGAGGAAGAAAAACGGTTTGAAGTGAGAATATAATGAAGGGATATGTGGACAAGAACATTTGTGTGGCCTGCGGTATGTGTGCAGATGGCTGCCCAGAGGGCTTCCGTATGGGCGCGGACGGGCTGGCGGAAGGATTTCAGGATCTGCCCGCCGAGGCACTGGAGGATGCACAGCAGGTGGCGGCAGACTGCCCGGTAGGGGCGATCTTCATCAGCTGAAAATTTTTTTGGAAAAAATTTCAAAAAACGCTTGACAGTTTATAGGTCTGCCGCTATAATATTTATTGTTGATAGCGCACAAGCGTTAAAGACACAGGGGTATCGCCAAGTTGGTAAGGCACGGGTCTCTGAATCCCGCATGCGTTGGTTCGAGTCCAGCTACCCCTGCCATTTGAAAATACAGCGTCGCCATAGGCGGCGCTTTTTTGTATATATAAGAGAGAATTTAGGGAGGATGAGAAGATGAACAAGGGAAAGATTCTGGCCTATGCCATGCTGGCCCTGTTGTTAGGGGGCGGGGCGTCAGCCATGCTGGCACCACATAGCGTTCAGGCGGCGCTGATTTCGGAAGTATATGGAGTGTATTGTTGGCATGGAAAAGCGGAGTATCCTGTGTGGAATTTTTGGATAAAGCCGGCTTGGTTTATGATAATATCGTGGTTAAGCTGCACAGTGGTCAGTTGGAAGTCATGGGCATTGCCCGGATGTATGGTGTGGGCGTAAACGGCGAGCGCGGTCCTCTCGGCGAGAAGTACAGAGGAAAAAGATCCGCGCCCTTGACCCTTGGACGTGTACCGTCAATTCCGTATATTTTTTCTGGGATGAAAAAGCTCAGTGGTTTGGCTTCCGTCTGGTTGAGTGATTGTGGGGATTTATAAGAATAGGAGAGATGGAGTAATGTTTTGCAGGAATTGTGGCAGGGAAATGGCCGCTGGTGATAAATTTTGTCCGGCATGTGGGACGTCCTATACGGAACAGAAAAAAAGTAAAAGTTCCCGCTGGATGGTGAACGGGCTTCTCCTGCTGATGGGGGCGGCGTTGTTGGTGGGCATGACCCTTGCCTTTGCGAAATACTATACGCCGCAGGAGAAAAAACCGGAATACGCCTTGCAGCAGCTCAGCTCGGCCATATATAGCGGCGACTATGAATTGGCCGAACAATATGTGGACTTTGATTCGCTGGCCGAAAATTTCTATAGCGATTATTATGAGGGGCGCTATGAAAAGGATAAGGCGGATTTGGAGCGGTACAGCGCCAGAGCCAAAGATAGTCTTGGCGTAGACAGCTATCTGGAAAGCGAATATAAGACAGAACCGGAGCGGCAGCGTAGGAAAAATTTATCCATCATGCAGCAGGTCATCAAAAAGGCCATAAAAATGAATCACGCAGCAGATAAGCCTCCTGTGGAGATGCCCCGTGACTATAGCTGGCTCTCTGGAAATACGGAGGAGCAAAACATCCAGTACCTGGTTTATTTGTCCCAGCAATATGAGCCGAAAATCAAAACGATGGACGTAGATGGGAACAAAGCTGCTGCCAATATTGAATTCACTGCCAAAAAGGAAGACTTCAATCCCCAGTCGGTCATTGTGAAATTGGAATTGAAGCGCAATGACAGCGGCAATTGGAAAGTGATGAGAATTGCCAATATGGATGAATTGATGCAGGAATATTTCACCGCACGCAGCGTTATGGTTCGTATGTGCCTGGATTACGATTTGCGGCATTGGTAAGGGAAAACAGTATGTAAACCCCCGACATTTTCGGATTTGTTTTCGAAAGCCCCCGGACTGCTGCTCCGGGGGCTCCCTTACTTTACATAGAAGAAAAGTCTATGAAGTTGCTCTTTTTTCAAATTTCCCGGAATCTGTCCACGATGGTGGCGCAGGCAGCGTCGCCGGTGATGTTTACGGCGGTGCGCAACATATCGAAGATCCTGTCCACGCCGAAGAGGATGGGCAGGGCATCGATGGGGATGCCGGCGGAGACCAGCACGGCTACCACCAGCAGGGTCGGGCCAGGGACGCCGGCCTGGCCTACGGCACCCAGGGTGCTCGTGATGATGATGGCGATGTACTGGGGCAGGGACAGTTCCATGCCGTACATCTGGGCGATGAAGGTGGCGGCCATAGCATAGTAGGCGGCATTGCCGTTCATGTTGATGGTTGCTCCCAGCGGCAGGGCGAAGGAAGTGGTTTCCTTGGAGACCTTGAGTTCCGTGGTGGCGGTGTTCATGTTCAGGGGCAAAGTGGCGATGGAAGAGGCCGTGGAGAAGGCAAAGACCTGTACCTTCCACATGCTCTTGAAGAACTGCTTGTAGGTGGTGCATTTGGAGAACATGGCCACGGAGCCGCCGATCATGCCGTAGGTGACGATGGCCAGCACCACGATATAGAGGAGGATCAGATAGAGGATCTTGGTCAGCACGGCATAGCCGAAGGTGCCGGTGGCATCAGCCATCAGGCAGAAGACGCCGATGGGGGCCACATACATGATGCCCGTCATGACCTTGATGAATAATTCCGTCAGGTAATTGAAGAAATCCAATACGTATTTTTTCTTGTGCTCCTCCAGATAAGTCGCGGCAAAGCCCATGAACAAGGCAAAGACGATGATCTGCAGGATATTGCCATCCACCAGAGCCTGGAAGGGGTTGGTAGGAACGAAGCCTGTCACCGTTTCCCAGAAGCCGGGAATCTTGGTGCTTTCTTCCATATGGTCCACATGGATAGCGGCTTCCGAAAGGGTGGTCATCTCGATGCCCCGGCCCGGCTGGAAGATTTCGCTGGCGGCCAGCCCCAGTGCTACCGCCACGGCTGTGGTGATGCCGTAGTAACCGAAAGTCAGCAGGCCAATCTTGCCGGCACTGCTGGATTTGCCCAGGGAGGCAGCGCCGCCAATCAGGGAAAAGAGCACGAGGGGCACGACCACCATCTTGATGAGCTGCATGAAGAGATTGCCCAAGGGCGCCAGCATCTGGGCCTCTTTGCCCAGCACCAGCCCGGTGGCGGCCCCGAGAACGGTGGCTCCGATGATCCAGATCCCCAACTTGTCCAGGCTGCTTTGATTGTTTTCTGACATAAAACGACCTCCTAAAATTTTTCCTCGTAGAGAGAAAGCCGTATGCAATCCCGAGGGGATATGGCATACGGCTTCTTTGCACGATTTATTATGTTTACATTTTAACACATGACGGTGACGCTGTCCACTATTGGTGGAGAAAAACTCTATTTCAGCCGTTGGAGTTCGCGGGTCAGCTCTCCCAGCTGGGTGGTGAGCCTGTCCATGGACCGCTGGAAGGTGGTCAGCAGGTAGAAGGTCACCACGATGGGGAAGCCTACGGCGGAAACGGCGGTGAGCAGGGGTTCGTCCATTTAGACCAGCGCCTTTTCTGCTACGTCCTGCACGAAGACACGCTGGATGGCTTCGATGGGGCTGCCGCCTGCGGTGATGGCCTTTTTGGCGATGAGTGTGTTGAGTGCCTCCGTGACCTCGGCTGTGGTGAGGTCTTCACGCGGGGCCGGCAGGGACAGGGTCGTGGTCTTGCCGTTGGCGAGGGCCAGGATCATTTTGAGTGTGGTTTTCATAGGGAATCGCTCCTTTCCTTGCAATCAAGCGGGTGGTCATTCGGCCAATGCGGCATTGTCCTGACGGCAGATGTCGCTGACGGGGAAGCTCTGGAGGCTGCCCAGTTTCGTGCCGATGGCCAGAAGGTCGGCATCGGTCAGTGCCGGATTTACGTTGAAGCTGCGGACGGCAATCTGTTCCTTGCCGGAGTTGTCGGTGGCGGTGATCACCTTGATCTGCAGTTTCGTTGCGGGGTTCATACGAGTTGCCATGATTGATCATCCTTTCTTTTGGCTGTTTTTTGTTTGCGGCCGCTCACCCTTATACATAACTTCAGCTGCGCAGAAATTTACCTGTCGGAGAAAGATTTTTTTGCCTGTTTCCAAAGGGGCAGCCTGCACTGCTGGAAGGGCCGCAGGGGCCGCATCTATAACAGAGATTACCAGAGATTTTTACCAAGGGAGGCCTGTGTCTGGGCAGCAATATCCTATTATGCATAAATATACAGAAACATAGCGTGGACAATTGTCCGTGCTTACTGCTTGCGGATATGGCTTTTGTTTTTGCTGTTCGGAGTTGTAATGTTGTAAAGTCTATGTGTTATGCAGCAAGGTGGTGTTTTAGCTAACGAAATCAGTTAATTTTAACCTCTAAGTAAAAGAAAGGAAACACTTGACATTAATATAAAATGAGCGGTAAAATATGCATAAAGATGCCGAAACGATACAAAATCGACACCTGTATGGAGAAAGAGGGGTTGAGCATGAAGGATGAAGAAAAGCAGGCTGTGAGGAATGCGAAGGTTGTCGAGGCGTTGTATGAAAAGCCGCTTTCATTTGGCAACTTTGCTACTGTCGTAAAAATGGGCACGAACACAGAGATATGCCTGCTCAATTACAAGGTGGAGTCGGTGTTGGCATATATGGCAGAGACTTTCGGGCGGAGCCTGGAGGTTTTGCGCAGCCGGCGCAGCTGCGTGAATGGCAGGCCGCATGGGCATATGGACTATTACGAGATCAGTTGTTCTCAGATCTATATGCCGGTTCCTTACTGCAAGGCGTTCAACAGGAATCACAGCACGCTGGCGTATCCGAATGTGGCCCGGATCGTGCGCGGGGAAGCGGCCCCCGGAGGCAAGTCGCAGATCCGTTTCCTGTCGGGCGGCGTTCTGCCGGTGCAGCTCAGCCTGAAGCGGCTGCGGGAGAAGATCGACCTGGGGCGCAGGCTCCTCTATGCGGATCTTTTTGCGGCGGAGATGGAACTGAAGGGATTGCGCCGCACGATTCAGCGGATTCAGCAGCAGGAGCGTGAGTGGTTATGATTGGCATGGACCGGAAGAATACCATTATCCTGCGGCTGGATCTGGCGGCCAAAGTGGGGCGTACGGAGGCACTGCTCTTGTCGCAGCTCGATTATTGGCTCGGGCACACTCACAATTTCGCCCAAGGGCGTTTCTGGGTGTATAACACGGAGGCTGAATGGGGGCGCCAGTTAGGTGTGTCGTCCTCGAGCATCAAGCGGGCAGCCGCGCATCTGGAAAAGATGGGGCTGATCGTGCGGGCGCGGCATAATCGCAGCGCTTATGACCGGACGCTCAGCTACAGTCTCTGCTATGATAAGCTGCGTGCTCTGGGGATTGATGCGCGGCCACAGGAACGGCTGGGGCAGAAGCCGGGGGCCGACCCTTGGGACCGGCCGGATCTTGGGCTGGATGATGGGGGTGTCGGTGCATGAGTGAGGTCACGTTGGAACGCTGTATTTTTCATGGCATGCGGTGTCAGGTCACGCCAGGCCAGATCAAGGAATTGGTGCGCCGTTACGGGCTGGAAACGGTGGACCGGGAACTGGTGGTGTTATGGCTGGAGCTTTTCCAGCACGATATCCGTTATCCGGCTTCCTGGCTGAAGAAGGCCATCGAGTGTTCCTATTCGCCGCAGATCCCTCATGAGGAGTATGTGCGGGAAAAGCAGGGCAAGATCCGGCGGGTGCGCGGAGCGGCGAAGGAGAAGGCCCTGAAAGAGGCTTATGCACGGCTGGATGCGGAGAAGGCGGAGCAGCTGATGCAGGAACGGCCGCCGCAGCAAAGCGAGTTCTGGCGGTTTGTGCCGAAGGCGATACAGGATAAACTGGCCGTGCGGTGAAGCAGGGAAAATTAGGAATAGATTTTCGCCGCAGGTACTAAATTCTTATTGCGCGCAATGCTTTGGTGCGGTATAATATAGCTATAGAAATAGACGCATTTTTAAAGCAGCAATATAGTTAGTCAGGCAAAAGGAATTGGGATTTCCAGAAAAACTAAGGAAAGGAGAGATGACTATGAGCATTGGCAGTGTAATGAACAGCTCCCTCAATCAGCTGAATCGTTCTCATAGCTTGCAGAACGCCAGTCTGCAGCGTATCGCTACCGGCTCAAAGCGGCCGAGTGCCGCCAATGGCGCTTCTGATTATGCCATTGCGCAAAAGATGCAGTACAACCTGGGAGGTGTGCGTCAGTCTACCGCCAACACCCAGACGGCTAATTCGATGCTCAATGTGGCCAGTGGTGCCATCAACAATACGGTGAGTTCCCTGTCCAGCCTCAAGGAGACGTTGATCAATGCCGCTAATGGCACGAACGGCGACTACGACCGGGCTGCTCTGCAGGAGACGGTGAATCAGACGCTGTCCCAGATCAACACCAACGCACAGGCTACCTATAACGGCAAGACTTTGCTGGATGGCAGCCAGAAGGTGACGGTGGCTGGTACGGACGGTTATGAGACCGTATCGTTGGGCGATATGAGCACCAAGGGTCTGGGTCTGACGGACAGCCAGGGCAAGAGCCTGGTGGATGTGACGAACCCGGATTCGTTGGCCAGCGCACTGGACACGGTGGACAGCGCTCTCAATGCTGCCCTGGACCAGGCAACGGCTATCGGCGCCAAGCAGCAGGGTCTCAGTTATCAGGCAGATAACTACACGACGATGGAAGAGAACCTGCAGGCATCGCTGTCGGCTAATGATGATGCGGATATTGCCGCAGAATCGGTGACGAACGCCAGCGCCAATACCCAGAGCCAGATGGCACTGTGGGCGGTGAAGCAGGGGATGCAGAGCATGAGCCAGCAGATGCTGGGCGCGCTCAACAACCACAGCCGCGGCGCAGCGTATGGGATGCTGGGCTAAGAAAAAGGCAGTTTTTCGGAGACGCAAGCGGATTTTCTTCCGCCTGCGTCTTTTTGTCATGGGAGCTTTTGTCTGCAGATTCATTGCAGAGCATCCGTTCTTGTGCTACAATAACCTTCGATGGACGGTATTCCGTGAGGAAACTGTACTTATCTTTTTTGAATCAAAAAGCGCATCCTCTAAAATGAGGTGATGCGATGAAGATTGGTTTTTTCGGAGCCGGCAAGGTCGGCTTCACGCTGGGAAAATATTTCCGCATGCATGGTGTTGAAGTTACAGGCTATTACAGCCGCAGCATTCAATCCGCACAAGAGGCAGCAGATTTTACCGGTACGCAGGCTTTTGCCAAGGCAGGAGACCTGACAGATGCAAGTGATGTGCTTTTTTTCACGCTGCCGGACGGAGCGCTCCGGGGTTTTTATGAGGAGCTTCGTTCCGAAACGATTCAAAATAAGATTTTTTGTCATTGTAGTGGTGCGCTGACCGCCAGGGACGCGTTTCCCGATATCGAGCAATATGGAGCCACCGGCTTTTCCGTTCATCCGCTGTTCGCCGTAAGCGATAAGTATCATGCTTACGAGGAACTGGCGGATGTTTTTTTTACGCTGGAGGGTTCGGAGGAACGGCTTGATTTCATGGAAATGTGGCTGAAATCGCTGGCGCTCAAGGTCAAGGTAGTAGCGCCTGCGGTCAAGGTCAAGTATCATTGCGCGGCGGCGCTGGCCAGCAATTATGTGATCGCTTTGCTGGCGCTGAGCCGCAGGCTGCTGGCCGAGTGCGGTTTTTCGCCGGCGGAGGCGGAACGGGCACTCATGCCGCTGTTTGCGGGCAATGCCCGGCATATTGCCGCGGATGGCATGGTGGCGGCCCTGACCGGCCCGGTGGAGCGGGGGGATCTGGGCACGATCCGGAAGCATCTGGACTGCCTGGAGCCTGAAGCGGCGCAGCTATATGATCTTTTGGCGCAGGAACTGCTCATGACAGCGCAGGCAAAGAATCCGGCACGGGATTACTCTTCCATCAAGGAGTTTTTATTACAATCAGCTGACTTGAAAGGAAGATTTGCATGAAAAACACGGTGGCAACGTTTGCTAAGATGAAGGCCAATGGGGAGAAGATTTCCATGCTGACCTGTTATGATTATTCCACGGCGAAACTGGAGGAAGCTGCGGGCATCAATGCCATCCTGGTGGGCGATTCTCTGGGCAATGTGATGCTGGGGCTGCCCGATACGCTGTCGGTGACGATGGAGGATATGATCACATATGGCCGTTCGGTGGCGCGGGCCTGCCATAATACGATGGTGGTCATCGATATGCCCTTTATGTCCTATCAGGTGTCCGTGGAACAGGCCGTGATGAATGCGGGCCGCCTGATGAAGGAAGGCCGGGCCAATGCGGTGAAGCTGGAGGGCGGTGCCGCTGTCTGCCCGCAGATCAAGGCCATCACGGATGCGGGGATTCCCGTGGTGGCGCATTTGGGCCTGACGCCGCAGTCGGTCAATGCGCTGGGGGGCAACCGGATCCAGGGCAAGAGCGAGGAAGCGGCCAAAAAGCTCATCGAGGATGCGCTGGCCATTGAAAAGGCCGGGGCATTTGCTTTGACGCTGGAGTGCATTCCGGCGCCGCTGGCCCAGCTCATCACGGATAAGCTGTCGATTCCGACCATCGGCATTGGGGCCGGGGCTGGCTGCGATGGACAGATTCTCGTGTATCAGGATATGCTGGGACTGTTCTCCGACTACACGCCGAAGTTCGCCAAACATTTCGCAGAACTCGGCACGCAGATGAAAGAAGCGTTTGCGGCTTATGTCAAGGAGGTGCAGGCAGGGACGTTCCCGGCTGAGGAACATACGTTCAAGATGGATGAGGATGTGTTGAATAAGCTCTATTGATTACGTGAAAAATCTATTATAGACAGTAACGTCCGTTGGCACTTTTGCCAACGGACGTTTTCTATAAATGGCAGTTTGTAGTTTAGTTCGTGCTGAAGGTATCCCGTTCATACGCAGCAGGGGTTCACGGGGGAATGCTTTTTCTGTTTCCGCTAAACGACCCTCCCTGTAAGGTTAGAGATGTTTAGCTGGATTGCGCCGGGCAGGCCAGCGGCGCGTCTTTCAGCGTGCTCTTTAGCTGCTGATTACGTCGGGCCGGTCTTCGCTGCGCTCAGACGGTCGCTCCCACAGAAAAAGTATTCCCACCGCCGCCCCACTGCTTTGTAACGAATTGTGTTCCAGCTCGCACCGACAAACTGCAATTTGGGGTAGTCTTTTTGCTGAACAAAATAAGACTATATTGACTTATTTTAGAGAAGATGTTATTATAAAACAAAATGAGTCATATTGGTCTTAAAAGGAGCGATGATGGTGCGGAAGTGGCGGTTTAATCGATATGTTGCTGGCGGGGTATTGGCAGCAGTTTGTCTGCTGGGGGGCGTGTTTTTTAGTCTGGATGATGGTGAGGCAGAAGACGTGAAGCCTCAGTCGGTACTGTCTGTCAGTACTCGGCGGGCGGTGGTGTCGGAACAGCAGCAGGGCTTGCATTTGACGGGGACGGTGGAAGGGCTGACTTCGGCCATTATCAGCAGCCGTTATTCCGGGACGGTGGAAAGCCTCACGGTGGAAAACGGCCAGCAGGTGCAAGCGGGGACTCCGCTTTTGCGCACGGACAGCCAGGAACTGGCGAACAATGTGCGCATGGCGGAAAATGGTGTGCACAAGGCAACGGTCAGCCATGATAATATCGCGGTGAATCTGCAGCGCCAGCAGAGCCTTTATGAAACCGGCGCTACGTCCAGACAGAACCTTGATGCGGCGCAGACGCAATGGGCGACGAGCCGCACGGAGATGGACGATGCTGCGGCCAATCTGGCCATTGCGCAGAAGCGTCTGGCCGATGCGACGGTCACAAGCCCCGTGACGGGCGTGGTGGCCAATAAGAATGTGACTTTGGGGCAGATGGTTTCAGCGGGCACGCAGCTCATGACTGTCGAGCAGATTGATGCGGTCTATGTAACGGTGCAGGTGGAACAGCAGGATATCGATAAGGTACAGATCGGCAAAGATGCCACGGTCAAGGTTGATACTTATAAAGATAAAACTTTTGCCGGGAAGGTCGCAGTCATCAATCCCGTGGCGGGACGTGACAATCGCCTGTTCATGGTGAAGATTCGCGTGGAGAATCCCGGTTTTGAGTTGATGCCTGGCATGTTTGCCGAAGTCCTGCTGGCTGATGAGGAAGCCAAGCCTGTGCTCACCGTGCCGCGCAGTGCGATGACCTCCCGCAAGGGCCAGAATTATGTATTTGTGGTCAGTGATGAGGGCAAGGCCCAGCAGGTTAGTGTAGAACCCGGAGCGCTTTATGATGAGAATCTGGAAATCAAGAGCGGCCTTAGCGAAGGGGCGCTGGTGATTACGGATAATCTCGATAAATTGAAAGATGGCGATATGGTGAATGCTTATGGAGGCGAAAAATGAGTCTGCCGGAACTTAGTATCAAACGGCCGGTTCTGGCCACGGTTATGACAGCGGCACTGGTGCTGCTGGGCCTTGTGAGCCTGTTCAAGCTCAGCATTGCGGAATATCCCAATATGTCCTACCCCTATGTATCGGTGCAGATCACCTATGAGGGGGCACGGCCTGAGCAGATGGATGCCCAGATCGTGCGCAAGGTGGAAGAGGCGGTCAGCGAGGCCCGGGGCGTGCGTCATATCACCTCCACGTCTACGGAAGGTTCGGCGGATATCGGCGTGGAGTTTGCCATGGAGATAGATCCGGCCGCCGCCACGCAGGAGGTGCGGGATAAGGTCAATGCCATCAAGGATGACCTGCCCAAAGGCATCAATGAACCGGTGGTCTCCCGCTTCGATATGAATGCCGATCCCGTGGCGGCTATTGCCATCACTTCGGATAAACTTTCCCAGCGGGAACTTTCCATTCTCGTGGAAGATCAGGTGAAACCGGCCATCCAGCAGATTGCCGGTGTGGGCAAGCTGTCTGTCTTCGGCGAGGAAAAGCGCGAAGTCCAGCTGCTGATGCGTCCGGAAGCTCTGCGGGCCTTTGCTTTGGCTCCGGCGGAAGTGGCGGAAAATATCGAGCAGGGCATCAAGGAAGTACCAGGCGGTAACCTCGACAGCGGCACGGCGAAACTGTCCGTAAGTACGAAGACGAAAATCGCGCGCCCGCAGGATTTCAACAATCTCATGGTGGCTCAGCGCGGCGGCCAGCCGGTGTATTTCCGGCAGATTGGCGAGGCGAAAGACACCATCAAGGATAGAACGAGTGTGGCCCGCTATGATGGCGTACAAGCCATCGGCATTGAAGTGGGCAAGCAGTCCGGCGGCAATGCTGTGAAGGTGGCTGACGCAGTCAAGGAGGAATTGACCAAACTGCAAAAGAATCTGCCGGATTCGGTGCAGGTGCATCTTGTCCGCGACGATGCCCAGCGCATCAAAGATTCTATGCATGGCGTCTATGAAGATCTCGTGATTGGCGGCATCTTTGCTGTGCTGGTGGTTTTCCTGTTCTTAGGCGATTTGCGCAGTACGCTGATCAGTGCCGTGACCATTCCAACGTCGCTGATTTCGACTTTTTTCTTTATGAATCAGGCGGGCTTTTCCATCAATACCATGACCATGCTCGGTTTGTCCCTGGCTATTGGCCTGCTGATCGACGATGCCATCGTGGTGGTGGAAAATATCATCCGTCACCGCGAACAGGGCGAAGATCCGCAGGCGGCCGCGGCCCTAGGCACGAAGGAAATCGTACTGGCGGTTATGGCGACTTCCCTGAGTGTTATTGCCGTCTTTATGCCTATGGGCTTTATGACGGGTTCCGTGGCGGATTCCTTCAAGGAATTCGGTCTGACCATCAGTTTTGCGGTCATCATTTCTCTGTTTATCTCCTTCACGCTGACGCCAATGCTGGCCTCGAAGTTCCTGCGGCCGGAGCTACAGTCCAAGGGCTTTATCTGGGACAAGCAGCGGCAGTTCAGCCGGTTCTTCGATAAGCTGGCCTTGCGTTATGGGGAACTGCTGACGAAAATCCTGGCGCAGCATCGCAAGAAAACGGCTTTGCTGGCAGTGGGGCTGTTTATTATAAGCCTGTCCATGCTGAGTTTTATCGGCATGGATATGCTGCCTGCCAGCGACAAGGGGCAGTTCACGGTGAAATATGAATTGCAGGATGGTGTATCGTTGGCGAAAAAAGAGGAGAGCACCCAGCAATTGACGGACATCATCCGCCAGCATCCGGCAGTGGAGCATGTCTATGCGACCAGCAGTTCTACGGAGGCCGAGGCGATGTTTGTCAAGCTCAAGCCTAAGAAGGAGAGGGAAAGCCAGACGGAAGTGGTGGCGCAGCTGCGCGGGCAGCTCAATGCCATCCCTGGTGTCAAGATATATGTGGAGGGCCTCTCGGATTCCGGCGATCGTCCCATAGCTATCAGCCTTACGGGCACGGATATGCAGAAATTGGGCGAGGCCTCGGATATTGTGGTCAAAGCCTTGGAGGAAATGCCCGGGGCAACGGATGTGACTAGTTCTTATCGCCCTGGTGCACCGCGGCTCTCCGTTATGACCAAGGATGCCCGTGCCCATGATCTGGGTGTCAGCAATGAAACCATCGGCAATACGGTTTCGACCTTGCTGGAAGGCAAGAAAACCGGCAAGTTCGATGATACGGACGAGCAGGTGGATGTGCGTCTGCGCCTGCGGGAAAGTGCCCGGGAAAATCCCAGCCAGCTGAATTTCATTCAGGTGCTGACGGGAAAAACGGATGCGGCGGGCAACAAACAGCTGGTGCCCCTGTCTGCCGTAGCGGACTGGAAATACGAGACCAGTCCTGGCAGCATCCGTCGTTATGAACGGCGCATGGAAGTGCGCATTTCCGCCAATGTGGATGGTGTTTCTTTGGGTGAGTTTGAACAGCAATGGGAGGAAAAGCTGGAAAAATTGCAGCTTCCGCCCGGCGTCAGCACCGGCAGTGCCGGTGAGGCCACGGAGATGGATGAAACCATGAACAGCATCCTGCAGACCTTGGTCTTGGGTATCGCCTTTATCTTCATGATCCTTGCCGCGCAGTTTGAGTCATTCTTAGAACCCTTGGCCATCATGGCAGCGCTGCCGCTGGCCTTTATCGGGGCTTTGGCTGGATTGCTGATCTTTGGCAGCGGTTTTTCCATGATATCCGGCATCGGCATTTTGCTGCTGATGGGGCTGGTGACGAAAAATGCCATCCTGCTGGTCGATTACGCCAAGGAGCGCATGGCCGAAGGACTGGCGGTAAATCAGGCTTTAGTGGCAGCCGGCAAGGCCCGCTTCCGTCCGATTTTCATGACAACTATGGCCATGATGATGGGCATGCTGCCGCTGGCGATGGCTCTCGGTCCTGGTGCTGAGGCCCGCGCGCCGATGGCACATGCCATCCTGGGCGGCCTGGTCACGTCGACTGTCCTTACGCTGGTGGTCATCCCCTGTTTGTATAGTTTGCTCAGGGGGGCCATTGACCGCCGTCGGACTGACGCAGAAAAGGCGGTTCCTATTTCTGGCAAGTGATGTTATACTGGAATCGATTGAGCAAGGAGAGATATTATGGCATTTGACAGAGATGAGTTAGTGGAAAAATTAGCGGATGCGCTGGCAGATAATCCTGGCTGTACGATGAAGGAGCTGGCGGAAGCCGTCGGCATCAGCAAGGCCAGCCTGCACCGCATCTATACGAATAAGGCAAATATCTGTCAGCTTCTGGTTGAGAAGGAACGACAGGTCCTGGCTGATGTCAGCGCGGTACTGAAGCGGGAAAACTCCGATTGGCTGGATGATCTGCAGGATATTATCGGCTTGTTTGCCGATAATGGGCCATTCGTGCGCTGCATGGGGCGGGAGACACTGCCCGTGCAGGTGACAGAAGCAGAGTGGGATGCGTTCGATCAGGAACTGACGGCATTCTTCCGCAAGGGGCGCGAGGCTGGATTGTTGCAGGGGGATTTTTCCTCCACGGATATGAACGATATTTTCTTTGGGCTCATTACGGGGCTTATCGAGTCCATGGGCATGCGCAAGAGCAGCCCTGGGGCCGTCAAGCGCATTGTGTATGAGGCCTTGCTGGGCGGGATTTACCGGCCGCTGACAATTCGTCAATAAATCAGAGAAATTGCAGTTTGTAGTTTAGTTCGTGCTGAAGGTATCCCGTTCATACGCAGCAGGGGTTCACGGGGGAGTGCTTTTTCTGTTTCCGCTAAACGACCCTCCCTGTAAGGTTAGAGATGTTTAGCTGGATTGCGCCGGGCAGGCCAGCGGCGCGTCTTTCAGCGTG
>NZ_FRBC01000030.1 GCF_900142515.1 Pseudoselenomonas ruminantium
CTTTTTCTTCAGGTCGTCCTCCTTCCTCTGAACGGCCTTACGCTCAGAGTCTGCTCCAAAGGCGAGATGGGCATTCTGTAGGAACTCCTGCTTCCATTTTCTGACCATGTTTGGATTCAGGCCGTTTTCAGAGCAGATTACATTGAATTCCTTGTCACCTTGAAGAATCGACAGGACGATCTTGGTCTTGAATTCAGCAGTGTACTTTTTTCTTGGCATGATGGCAACCTCCAATTTTCGTTACCTATACTATATCATGCACTCTTAAAATTTTCAGTACTGGTCTGAATTCATGGGCCCATTATATTATGCATCTGTTGAAGAGTTCGCTTATGTCTGGTACAACCATGTGCGGCCACATTCATATAATGGTTACAAGACTCCGTTCGAAGCCAGGACAGGAATCAGCAATTATTAAGACACAAGTGTTACAAAAATGCTTGACCACTACATATCAAGCGAGGGTGTGAATAAAAGTCTGTAAAAGGTCTTCTATGTTTTCAGCATGGATGTATTTTACGGTTGTAATCTATCAGGGTACATTAAATACACTGCCCCTCCCTATCTAACACCTGCAGGTTGTTTTACATTTGCCAAACAAGAAGACCTGCCACTCGACAGGTCTTCTTGACATTAAATCAACATATTTATCGTCATAGCATTTTGCTCTGCCGGAGAAGCATCTCTATCTGGTAAACGCCCCATGCGCTCCTTTGCTTGCTCCAGAAGTTTTTTAGCTTTCTCAACTTCTGCTGCATCACATTGATTCAGCCTCAAACCATCCTCCAGCTGTTGCAAATCCTGTTCTAGTAATGCTACAACGGACTTCATATCTCCGCGGGTAGCAGCCGCTGCAATTTGTCTGCGTCTCTTATCCTCGTTGATGGACACTGTTGTCTTAGATGAGGTCATAGTCATTTCCCCATCTTCATCAATGGTGACCTGCATCCCCTGGAATCCTACTTCATCCTTGCGGTTGTTATAGGCATCCTCTGCCACCCGCAGGTTATCGAACAGCTTTAACCGGCTTTC
Organism: Pseudoselenomonas ruminantium; assembly: GCF_900142515.1. Lineage (GTDB taxonomy): Bacteria > Bacillota > Negativicutes > Selenomonadales > Selenomonadaceae > Selenomonas_A > Selenomonas_A ruminantium_D. Next base: position 1,033 of record NZ_FRBC01000030.1, read on the forward strand.
CTCATCCGTCAGGCACTTCTGCAAATACTTACCAGAAATCTTTGCCATGCCGGCTTTGACCATGCTGAAATTCTCCTGCAGGTATTTGGTGAGTTCATTGGTGCTGGCAAAATTCGGGCTTTTGCCCATGGCTTTGGTATTTTGCAGATAGGCTTTGGCTAAAGCAGGATTACCATTGCTGGGAATAGCCATAATCTTTTCTGCATTCTGTTTGAGAATTGCCGCCACATCATCATTGGCATTCTGCAATCCAATCAGCGGATTTTTTTCAGCATTAGGAATATCCTGCTTTTTAGGAGCAGTTTCCTTCTTTTTAGTATCCACCTGTTTCCAAAGCTCTTTTAGGGCAGATTTTTTCTTTTTCTCCTTGGGTTTGCCTAGCATATCCTGCCACCAGTTCTTTTTTTCCGAGCGTTTGAGATGGGACTGCTGGCGCTTATTGCCACCAGTAAATTCGCCAATTCCCCAGCTCCGCAAGCCTCCATCGTCCTCGATTATAAAGCCATGTGCTTTTAGCTTGCTCTCCGACGTATTGACACTTGTCACATCGGTATTAGCGATGTCGTAAATCAAGGCTTCATACTCCAGCCGCTTTTCCGGGTCCTGCTCCATCTGCTTGAGGATTTTCGGAGAAATGGACACGTTGTTAGTACCAGTTCCTGCAAAGGGTGCAGTGCCCACACTGAATTTGAGATTGGGGAATTTTTCGGCTAGACTTTTCATCACACCGGAGTCTTCTTTTTTATCAGTGGCTTGGGCTTTGGCAAAGCTGTAAGCTGCCTCGGATACATAACTGCCTCCTACCTTCACTGGCATTTTGATTACCTCCTTGTAAAAAGAACGATAAAACCCCCTTCGCTTATATATCGACAATTTTGGCCAATCGCTTAAACTCCCACATAAAAATTTCCACTCTTAAAATTGACGGTCAGCCCCCGCTGGGTGTTTAATACCTATTCCAATTCCCGCAACTTACGCATAATATCATCATGGCCATCCGCGGTTTCACTGCGATAGGCGGAGAGAATATCTGTCAATGCCGGGTGCATGAGATGATTGGCATCCGGGTCAGTGTACATCATAATGTCCAGTATACTGCTGTCCATGGTGGTCTGGAATTTAGCAATCATATTTTTCACAGCTTGTGAATTAAAATTCTTCTCCATGTTTTTGCTCAGTGCCGTTTCGTCCAGCTGCCCCGACTTCACCAAATGATAGTACCCATCAATAGCGCTTGCATTTTTTGTGCTGAAATCCTCGCTATTGTTGTCGATATAATGACCGGAACGTGCTTCTTCAACCAAAGAGAGAATTCTATCAAGCAGAGGATTGGGATTTTTGCTGTTCATATTTTGCAATTTATCGCTTAATTCACCTAAAAAACCCGAAGCATCTGTTCCACCAGAGAGTTCGAGATAGGCATTCAAATCCTCTGCCAGCATAAAAAATGCACCTTCTTGGAAAACCTGTCTTCTGAATTGGGTGCAGTGTGGGAAAAGATACCCTTTATAGCATCTGTGATGGGGCTGATAAAGCCTGCTGGGTCACAATTTATGGGAACTTCCCAATGAGAATGTTTCAGTTTTTTGGTATAAACCATCGGTTCCTCTTTTGCAGACTCCACCTGTTCAGCAATCACTGGCTGAGCGGTACTTTCTTCAACCTGACCTGCGTTCAGCTGTTGGGCAAGGGCAGCATAACCTTCGTCGCTGATTTCCACACCATACGCGGCGGCAAAGGAATTTTCCTTCTTTTTGTCCGGCTCCTGTCCCAGCTTTTTGGTTAGTTCTTCCACAGCCTTCTGTGTAAGGCTCTCTGGCTTGACTGCTTTGCTTACCAAGCCGCTTTCGTCCTGCTGTCCCTTTTTCAGCCAGTCCGGCTGGATAAAGTTTCCGCTGTGGTTGTCCGTACTGCCAATCAGCATAAAAAAACACCTCCCTGTAAACGTCCCAGCACCAACCGGGATTATATCTTCATCAGCAAATCTTCGCTGGCTCGGATAAGGCTGCGGATATAGTCAATATAGATGGGTTCGTTGCCACCGGCAATGTTATCGGCCAAGGCATTTTTCTGACATTGCAGGGTTAATTCTATCGTTCCCTTGTAGCCCAGCCGGTTGAAATTGCTCTGGATTGCCGCCTGCATTTCTTCGTTGGACATATCCGCCCCATAATAATTCCCGTATTTCAAAGCCGCCATGACATCACAAATATAACTGAATTTTTCCCAGCCAGGCATCGCGTCCAAAAGCTCATCCCATGCACGGAGAAATTCCGGCGGAGCGTCCGCAGGCGGAAAGATAAGTCCATCACCATAATAATAGGTGTTCTTATCCCTGCCCGTGCTTTCCGGTTCTGGCATAGCCGCTTGTTCCGCTGGCACATCCTTGGCATGAGTGTCCGCCTGCTGGATAAAGGACTGGAAATTCCCAACCACTTCCGACGATTTCCCGCCAGCGGGCTGAATAAAGCCGATACGGCATCATCCACTTTTTGAGCCTTAGACGGTTTACTGCCAGGGTGAAATGAAGTACATCACCCTCTTGCCCAATGCGACATTCACGAACGTTCTTGAAAATCCGTGAGTCTGTCAACTGATGGTCATGGTATTTTTCTGGTACTCAATCATCAGCATTGAGATTCCGTCATATCCAACCTCAGCGACTTGAACAGCTGCTGGGACTGTTCTTTCACCACGCGATCCATCGCGAATATCCATGCTTGTAGTTGCTTCAGCCATAATATCATCTCCCTACACTTGTCAAACAGCACATACTTTTCCTTATGACCAACTGTCAGAGCCGTTTTTTATTTTTATTTTATATGAAACAACGATTAAGGTTACTGCAATACCTATCGGTCTGTCACTAATACCTGCTGCCACCCATACATCACTGTGTGACAAACTAATATACAGATTACCTGTAATGCAGGATTGCCTCTCGGCGTTCATTTAGGCCACAGCTCGGCTTCCATTAAAAGAGGTCCTTCACTATACATTCATAACGATAATTCGTCATGACAGTTAGCAATTTTTGTTGGTATCGTTTAGTGATGTATTTGTTGTTTCTAGATGTATTGAGGTATATCCTTTTTGTTTACCCACTGTTAAAATACAAGCCCCCCCTAAAGCATCATCGTCATATAAGTTGCTTTAGGGGGGTTAGTATTTTATTTATACTCGTGCATATTCCAAAGCGGGATTTTTTTCATACATCCGTTCGTAGTAGTCCTGGTATTCACCACTGATAATTTCTTCCCACCACTTACGATTATCCAGATACCATTGGATGGTTGCTTTGATACCATCTTCAAATTTTGTGGCCGGTAACCAGCCAAGCTCTTCATGAATCTTAGTCGGGTCAATAGCATATCTGCGGTCATGCCCTTTGCGATCCGTGACATATTCAATCATATCTTCGCCTTTTCCCAGCTGTTTTAAGATAGTCTTTACCACATCAATGTTGGCTTTTTCATTATGGCCACCAATATTGTAGACCTCACCCACTTTTCCATTTTGTAGGATCAGATTGATTGCCGCGCAATGATCTTCTACATAGAGCCAGTCACGCACGTTAAGTCCGTCACCATAAACAGGCAGTTTCTTGTTTCCCAAGGCGTTGATAATCATGAGCGGAATCAGCTTTTCCGGGAAATGGAACGGACCATAATTATTGGAACACCGGGAAATGGTTGTCGGCACCTTATAGGTACGATGATATGCCATCACTAAAAGATCAGCCGAGGCTTTAGAAGCAGAATACGGACTGGATGTGTGCAGATTGGTTTTTTCCGTAAAGAACAGATCCGGTCTGTCTAAGGGCAGGTCACCGTAAACTTCATCCGTCGACACCTGATGGTAACGATCAATGCCGTACTTGCGGCAGGCATCCAATAACACGCTAGTACCAATCACATTTGTCTGCAGGAAGATTTCCGGATTTTCAATTGAACGATCCACATGAGATTCCGCTGCAAAGTTCACAATCACATCCGGTTTTTCTGTTTCAAACATATGATAAACAGTCTTGCGGTCCGCGATGTCCCCACGAATGAACTTGAAATTCTCATTTTTCACAGCCTCATCCAAAGTAGCCATATTGCCCGCATAAGTCAGCTTATCAAAGCAAATGATCTTATCTTTCGGACGATTTTCAAGCATGTAATAAATAAAATTAGAACCAATAAAACCGGCACCACCGGTAACAACGATATTCATAGAAAATAATCCCCTTAAGCTATTTAACCTTCATAAACAAAATTCAAATTCGTACGTTCCTTGAGCAGAGGCGCCGTCCTATCTTTATCCGAGAGGATTACCGGTGCCAGTGGCCATTCAACGCCGATTTCCGGATCATCCCAACGGATATTGCCATCGCATTCCGGTGCATAATAATTATCTGCTTTATACTGCACTTCCACATCATCTATAAGTGTGATGAAACCATGAGCGAAACCACGTGGAATGAAAAGCTGCTTGTGATTTTCTGCCGACAGCTCCACCCCTACCCATTGACCATACTGTGGCGATCCCTTGCGAATATCCACAGCCACATCAAAAATCTTTCCTCGGGTACAACGCAGCATCTTAGCCTGACACATGGGATTCAATTGATAATGCAGGCCGCGCAAAGTGCCTTTTTGTGCTGAATAAGAGTGATTGTCCTGCACAAAGTCGGCTCTGATACCAGCTTCGGCCAGCTTCCTTTCCGACCAGCTTTCTGTAAACCATCCTCGGGCATCCCCGAATACTCGAGGTTCTACAATATATACACCCTGTAGTTTTGTTTCCGTTACTTTCATTAAATATAACCTTCTCCCATCATTCCATTACAATCTGCTGCAAATATCGGCCATACTCATTTTTAGCCAATGGCTTTGCCAGCCGCAAGACCTGTTCCGCATCAATATATCCCATACGGTAAGCGATTTCTTCAATACAAGCAATCTTGAGCCCCTGACGTGCCTGTATGGTACGTACGAAGGAAGCTGCATCCAACAAAGACTCATGTGTCCCTGTATCCAGCCAGGCAAAACCACGGCGCATTTTCTCTACCGAAAGCTTTCCTGCCTCCAGATAAACCTTATTCACATCAGTGATTTCAAGCTCACCACGCGCCGAAGGTTTGATGGATTTAGCGACATTTACGATATCATGGTCATAAAAATAGAGCCCTGTAACCGCATAATTTGACTTGGGCTGAGCTGGCTTTTCTTCAAGACTCAATGCATGGCCCTGCTCATCAAATTCTACTACGCCATAACGCTCCGGATCTGAAACATAATAAGCAAAAACCGTCGCACCGCTTTCTGTAGAAGCTGCCCGTTGCACAGCCTTAGCCAAATCCGAACCATAGTAGATATTATCCCCTAACACTAATGCACAGCCATCACCAGCGATAAAATCCTCCCCAATCAGGAAAGCTTGTGCCAAACCATCTGGACTGGGCTGGACTGCATAGGAGATATTAATCCCTAACTGACTGCCATCCCCCAATAATTTTTGGAAAAGTTCATTATCCTGTGGTGTGGTGATAATCAAAATATCTTTGATACCAGACAACATCAGTGTACTCAATGGATAATAAATCATAGGTTTATCATAGATTGGCATTAACTGCTTGGAAACAACCTTCGTCAATGGATACAAGCGCGTCCCCGAACCGCCTGCTAAAATTATTCCTTTTCTTATCAAAAGAAAACACCTCCGATTGTTGCATTACTTGTATATTATACACTATAAAAATCAACATTTGTAGTGTATATTTTCGTAACAATATAAAGTATAAAACAGAGATAGGCAACAAGTGGATAACATACATGCTAATGGCCAAACTCATTTATTATTATCTACAGATAAACAATTCATTAAATACTCTGTATCATCCATCTTAGAAGAAACCACTGCTTTTTCAATTGCTTTTTCCATAACTTCTGCTGCCAGCGTACCTGCCATGTTTAAATCAGCCTTTACTGGCTTTCCGCAGGAAGATACATATATCGTGTCACCATCAGCCAGCGTCCCCACAGGTTTTATGGATCGCGCATAAGCATTTCTTGTTTGCTGGGCAATCCGAGTAAGCTGTGCCTTATCAAATGCCCCATTGGTCACAATAGCACCTATCGTTGTATTCGTTCTTGACAGCAAATCCTGCGGAGCAGCAATGTGATATAACTGCTCAACACTATCGCTGAATCCTGTTCTATTTTCATTTGTAAGACCAGCAATCTTTTTCCCGTTTGCATATATATCACCTAATGCATTAACGACTACAACAGCCCCGATTTTCAAGTCACCTATCTGCACAGCATAATAGCCGATACCGCTTTTCTGCGATCTGTTCATACCGCAAATTTTCCCAACTGTAGCACCGGTCCCAGCACCTACAGATCCATTAACCGGATTGCTTCCCTGCAAAGCAGCCTTACAGGCTGCATATCCCATATTTCTGTCAGGACGGATATCTGCCTTACCATATGACAGGTCATAGATATCAGACTGTACCACCAGCGGTACTAACGCAAAGCCAGTATCATAACCAATTCCATTATCTTCCAAGCACTGCATTACACCATCTGCTGCGGCTAACCCATAGGCACTGCCGCCGGCTAATACTATTGCATGAATCCCTATATCTTCCTTGGTCGGATCGAGTACAGGCGTTTCACGGGAAGCGGGACCGCCGCCACTGATATCAACACCTGTTTTTGCTCCAGCTTCAAAGCACAGGACAGTAACCCCCGTTTTGGCTTCATCATTTTGAGCATTGCCCACACTAACGCCTTCTATGTATGAAAAGGGAATTTCCTTTACTTTTGCTGGAGCCGCAGCTTGTACTACGCCACAGATTGTTACCACAGACAAAAAACTCATCAATTTGAAAAAACGTCTAATTTTTCTCTTTCTATCCATATTCATACTGGCCTTTCGTAAATTTCTCCAATTCAGGATGAATAAATAGCCTCATCTTCACCGGAATCTTAGCACTCAAAATCCCAACAAGCTTCAACTTGCTGGGACTTTGACATAAGCTATATTTATTTACGATGATTCTTGAGGAAGTTCTCGATGCGATTGAGCGCTTCGGAAATCTTGTCGATAGCCGTTGCATAGGAACAGCGGACATGGCCTTCGCCGCACTGGCCGAAGGCACTGCCAGGCACCAGAGCCACATGCTCCGCCGTCAGCAATTTTTCCGCAAACTCGTCGGAGGTATAGCCCGTGGACTTGATGGACGGGAAGATATAGAACGCGCCTTTCGGCTCGAAGCATTCGAGTCCCATCTTGGTCAGCCCGTCATAAATCAGACGGCGGCGGCGGTCGTATTCAGCCACCATCTTCTTCATGTATTTCTCACCATGACGCAAAGCTTCCACAGCAGCCACCTGGGCCGTAATCGGCGCACAGAGCATGGTGTACTGATGGATCTTGGTCATAGCAGCAATGACTTCCGGATTGCCCAGAGCATAGCCGATACGCCAGCCCGTCATGGCATAGGCCTTGGAGAAGCCGTTGAGCAGGATGGTCCTGTCCTTCATGCGGGGCAGGGACGAGAAGCAGACATGTTCTTCATCGCCATAGGTCAGATCACCATAGATTTCATCGGAGATGACAATCAGATCATGCTTCTCAGCGAAATCGGCCACGGCTTCCAGATCCTTGCGCGTCATGATGGCACCAGTCGGATTGTTCGGATAGCCAATCAGGAGCACCTTAGTCTTGTCGGTAACATACTGTTCCAGCTCTTCCGGCGTGATGCGGAATTCGTTTTCAATCTTGGCCGGTACAGCCACGGGCACGCCGCCCGCCAGAATCGTACATGCCTGGTAGGACACATAGCAAGGCTCGGGAATCAATACCTCATCCCCCGGAGCCAGAATGGCGCGCATGGCGATATCCAGAGCCTCACTGACACCCACCGTCACCAATACATCGGTATTGGCATCATATCCGGTATTGTAACGACGCTTGAAGAGGTTGACGATTTCCTGCCGCAATTCCGGCATGCCGCGATTAGCTGTATAGGAAGTATAACCCTGTTCGAGGCCATAAACACAGCTTTCGCGGATGGACCAAGGAGTTACGAAATCTGGCTCACCTACGCCCAAAGAAATCACATCATCCATCTGGGCTGCAATATCAAAGAACTTACGGATACCGGATGGAGCAATGGCATTCACTGCTGGAGACAGGCGCTGTTCCCAATTCATCTTATCAGCCATCAGGGGGACACCACCAATCTACGGTCACGTTCCTCATCATTGATGATGACGCCGTCCTTTTTGTACGGTTTCAGCATGAAGTGGCTGCGGGTAGCCGTCACACCCTCGATGGTAGCCAGACGGGTAGCGACAAAGTTAGCCACATCATTCAGGGACTTGCCCTCGATGATGACGAGCAGGTCAAAGCTGCCGCTCATGAGATATACCGTGCGCACTTCGTCAAAGCGATAGATACGCTCAGCAATGGCATCAAAGCCCACTTCCCGCTGCGGCGTCAGATTGATCTCGATGATGGCCGTCACCGTGTCATCACCGAATTTTTCCCAATTGATCAAGGTATTGTAGGAAAGGATGATCTTGTTCTTCTCCAAATCCTTGATGTTTTTTTCCACTTCATATTCACTGAGCTTGAGCATGGAGGCCAGCTCTCCTACCGGACGGCGGGCGTCATGTTCCAAGAGTTCCAACAGTTCACGCATACTATATCCCCTTTCAGCTCTTTGCAGAGATTCATACAAGAAGTCCTCGTCCTGCACGGGACGAGGACTTAACACATTTACACACTCGTAGATTATAGCATAATTGCCACTAATGAACAAGTTTGTGTTTGCTTATCTCAGGCAAACAATGCCTTGGCAAAGTCTTCCGCCACAAACGGACGCAGATCCTCCACGCCTTCGCCCACGCCAATCCATTTGACCGGCATAGACAGCTGGCTCTTGATGCCGATTACCACGCCGCCCTTGGCCGTGCCATCGAGTTTTGTGAGCACAACACCAGAAATCGGTGCGGCCTTAGTGAAAAGCTCAGCCTGGCTGATGGCGTTCTGGCCTGTAGTAGCATCCAGCACCAACAGCGTCTCATGGGGTGCCCCTTTGATTTCGCGGCCAATGACGCGATTGATCTTCTCCAGCTCCTGCATGAGGTTGGATTTGTTCTGCAAGCGGCCTGCCGTATCAATGATCAGCATATCGATCTTGCGGGCCACAGCGGCTTTGACAGCATCATAAGCCACAGCTGCCGGGTCGGAACCTTCTTCATGCTTGATGAGCTGAGCACCGCTGCGCTGCGCCCAAACTTCCAGCTGGTCAATGGCTGCGGCGCGGAAGGTATCGGCGGCCGCCAGCATGACACTCTTGCCTTGCTCCCTGTAATAGGAAGCAAGCTTGCCAATGGTCGTGGTCTTGCCGGCACCATTGACGCCGATGACCAGCATGACCGTAGGGCCGTTCTCAGCTGTGCGGGTGGTATCCTCACCGGCATTGAGGATTTCCGCGATTTCCTTGGCCAGGAAGGGTTTCAGATCCTCAGGGGAATTGATTTCCTTCTTCTTGATGCCCTTGCGTACAGCCTTCATGAGCTTGTCCGTAGTCTGCACACCCACATCGGCCATAATCAAGGTTTCTTCGAGTTCATCGAGGAAATCCTCATCGATATCGGCATAGCCGATGACCAATTTCTCAATCTTGTTGGTCAGATTCTCCCTTGTCTTATTCAAGCCTTTTTTCAATTTGTCAAAAAATCCCATAATCAAACTCCTTATTCTACTTCATCTATTTTCACCGACAAGATCTTTGATACGCCGGCATCTTCAATTGTCACGCCATAGAGGGTATCCACGGCTTCCATGGTTCCCTTACGATGCGTGACCACGATAAACTGGGTGTTCTCCGCAAATTCCTTGAGGAAACCGCCGAAGCGCACGACATTGGCTTCATCCAAAGGCGCATCAATCTCGTCCAATACCGAGAACGGCGACGGACGATAACGCAGGAAGGAAAAGAGCAACGCGATAACCGTCAGCGCACGCTCACCACCGGACAGAGCCGACAGGTTCTGCCGCTTCTTCTGGGGCAGTGTCACGAGGATATCCACACCAGCATTCAGTACATCATCCCTATCCGTCAGCTGTAATTCTGCCTTGCCACCACCGAAGAGGCGCACGAATATTTCTCCGAAATACACCTGAATCTGAGCAAAGGCCTCCTTGAACTGCTTGGTCATGGCCTCATCCATATCGGCAAGAATCTTTTCCAGATCCTCCTTGGCTGTATTCAGATCCCCTGCCTGCTTTTCCATAAAGTCATGGCGCTTCTGCAATTCCTCGAATTCCTCCAAGGCATTGGGGTTGACCGGGCCCAATTCCTTGAGCTTGCGTTCCAGCTGCTGCATATTGGCCTTGATTTCAGCCGGCTCTCCTTCCATGGCTTCTTCTGCCGCCCGTTCGGGAGTCAGGCCATATTCTGCGAGAATGGTTTCCTGCAGGGATTCGAGCTTCATGTCCAGCTTATTCTGGGTAATCTCATGGCTTTGGATGGCATCCTGCAGGCGGTTGCGCTGCTGGGAAACTGCCGCCGCTTTCTTGTCTGCTTCCTGCGAAGCTTCCAGAGTATCCATGCGTTCCTTGTAGATATCGTCATGGAGCTCCTGTCCCTCATCATAACGGTCCTGCCAATCATGCTGCTGCGCATCCAAAACCTTCAGGCGCTCAACACTGTGCACTAGGCTGGCATCCAGATCGCGCTCTTCCTGCTCATTGGTCTTCAAAGCCTCTTCGCTGGCCTGCTTGGATTTCGCCCGCAGTTGCAGGAACTGGGTATTGCCCAGGATTTCCTGTTCCAGCGTTGCCCGCTTGATTTCCCGGTCGTTGATATAACGGCGCAAATCCTCGGCATCCTGCACGAGATCTTCGAGTTTTTCCCGAACCCTCTCCAGTTCGTTGTCCAGCTCATTATAGCGCTCTTCGGCTTCTGCCGCCGCCCGCTTAGCCAAAACCTTTTTTTCCTGCATTTTGGCAAAACTCTTCTGGAAGGTCTGCAATGCTTCTTCGATTTCTGTGACCTTGACCTTCTGTTCAGCCAGATTCTGACCAGCAGCCTGCAGATTGGTTTCAAGTTCCGCCCGGGAAATACGCTGCCGCTGCAATTTTTCCTGCAGTTGCTGTAAATCATGCTCCAAGGCCTGCAGCTGCTGTGACTTCTCTTCCCGCAAAGCTGTGAGCTTCTGGCTTGCAGCCTGCAAGGAAGTGATCTTTCCCTTCAAATCTTCGATTTCGCCGCTGCGGTTCAGGAAACTGGCCTCCGCATGCTGGCGGCTGCCGCCTGAGAGCGAGCCGCCAGGATTCAGCAGTTCTCCGGAAAGCGTCACAATGCGTAGGCGCTGTTCATGGTCGCGGGCAATCTTCAGGGCATTGTCCAGAGTATCCACCACCAAAGTGCGGGCCAACAGGAAATCAATCGCCTTCTGATACCGATCATCCGTCCGGACCAATGTATTAGCCCAGCCGATAACACCAGCTTCTCTGCCTTCCCGGATACTCTGTGATGGCCGCACCACCAACGTAGACAAGGGCAGGAAAGTCACACGCCCCTGCCGTTCCCTTTTGAGGAAATTGATTGCCGCTTTGGCCGTATCCGTATCCTGTGTGACCACATTCTGCAGATTACCGCCCAAAGCGACTTCGATAGCCGTCACATAGTCACGAGGCACATCGATGAGTTCGGCTACCGCACCAGCCACGCCGCTGCGCCAGCTTTCCTGGGACTTCAATACAGCTTTGACCGCCTTGCCAAATCCCTCATAAGCCTGCTGCATGCGCGTGAGGAACTGCAATTTGTTCTCCGCCGTATGCAGCTGCTGGCTGTTCTGATTCAGCTCCCGCAAAATCTGCGCCTGTTCAGCCTCGACATTTTTTCGGCTCGCAGCAGACTGCTGCCACTGCGCTTCATCCATTTTGAGATTTTCTGCGATACGCTGCAGCTTCTTTTGCAGCACATCCTGTGCATCCTCTAATTCCGCCAGCTTTTCTCTGGCCTGATGAAGTTCATCTTCCCGATTTTCCTGATCGCCTTCGCTATTTTCCAGATCCCGCTGAGCCAGCGCGTATTCCTGTTTGCGGACATTCCACTGGTCAAGCTGCTGTGCCCTTGCCTCTTCCAGCTCGCGTTCCTTCTGCTCCTGTTCCCGGATCAGCTGAGAGAATTTCTTCTGCTTGGCCTGTTCCTTGGTCAGCAATTCATCCAACAGCGCTAAATCCTGTTTCTGCTGGTGCTGGCCTGCTGTCAATTGGGCAATCTCTGCCACCATTCCGGCAATCTCACTGCTCAAGGCCTTACGATGTTCCAAGATACGATTGCGCAACTCGTCACTCTGATCCTGTCGCTCTTGCAGCTTGGCCATTTCTCTGGCAGCTTCTTCCATCTTCTGCCGCAGGGACTCATTCTTCGTCGCCTGCGCCTGCAGCTTCTGTTCCAAATCGATGATACTCTTGTGCAGCTTCTCCTTCTCAGCCGCCAGAGCCTGCACGTTGGTATCCGCCGCGAGCAGCTCATCCCGGAACTTGGCCAGTTTCGCTTCATTGTCTGCCCGCTTGCCCGCTTCCTGATTATAGTCAAAGGACAATTTCGCCAACTTGCAGCGCCGATACTCCTCGTTGAGCCCGTTATAAATCCGCGTCTTTTCCGCGTGGCGGGACAGCGGTTCCAGCTGATTTTCAATCTCATGGATGATATCCTGCACACGCACAAGATTGTTTTCCGTATCGGTAAGCTTGCGCACCGACTCCCGCTTACGGTTGCGATATTTGGTGATGCCCGCCGTTTCCTCGAAGAACGCCCGACGGTCCTCAGGACGGCTGTTCAGGATATCATCAATGCGGTTCTGACCGATGATGCTCATACCATCATGGCCGATACCTGTATCGGCAAATAGATTATAGATATCCTTCAGCCGACAGCGGGAACGATTGATATAAAACTCACTATCTCCATTGCGATAGAGCCGGCGCGTCACCACCACTTCCCGGAAATCCACGGGCAGAGTGCCGTCATTGGCAAAGAACAGCGAAACTTCTGCCACACCCAACGCCTTGCGGGACGCCGAACCGGTGAAGATGATATCCTCCGCCTTGGTACCGCGCAGGTTGCGGACATTCTGCTCCCCGAGCACCCAGCGGATGGCATCCGTGATATTGCTCTTGCCACTGCCGTTAGGACCAACAATTGCTGTTATGCCCTGGTCAAAATCTATGGTTATCTTATCTGCAAAAGACTTAAAGCCATAAGCCTCCAAGCGTTTTAATTGCAAAATCTACACTCCTCATCGTCCTACACATATCTTATATCATACCATATTTACCTGTGTTATGAAACCAAACGATGACATATTGCAGACAATCGTATAATAAAATAGCCGTAACCCTTGAATTGCAAGAGTCACGGCTATCATTATTTGAATTCCACGAATTCATCAATCCGGGCGCCGCCCTTGATCATGGGCTCGACGAAACTGCGCCATACATTGAGAACAATCACTCTGGGATGGTCCTTATCGGCCAAAGCCCGATTCAAAGCCTCGGCAAACTCCTCCTGCGTGGAGACCGTCTCGGCCTTGATGCCGAAACTGCCTGCATAGGCGGCATAATCCATCTGATAGTCAAACTCGCAGGCAATGTAACGTTCTTTGTACATGACCTTCTGCAGCTGGCGAATCATGCCCAGGCTGGTATTGTTGACAATCAGGGAAATCACTGGCAGGTTCAGGCGGGCGATGGTATAGAACTCATTGCCCGTCATCTTGATGCCGCCATCACCGGCCACATGGATGACGCGGCGGCTGTCGCCATAATACATCTGAGCGCCCATGGCAGCTGGCAAACCAAAGCCCATGGTGCCAAGGCCGCCAGAGGTCAGCCATGTCCTTGGCTCCTCAATGCGCAGATGCAGGGCCGCCCACATCTGATGCTGGCCTACATCCGTAGCAAAGGCATAGGGCTTGCCTTTGGTATTCTTCGCCACCTGATGCAGTGCCCAGGGGACGGTCAGACGATTGACATGATAGTCATAGTCATAAGTCTCCTGCCAGCTCTGGATCTGTGACCACCATTCCGCGATATCGCCCGTGGCTTCCTGCTTCATCAAGAGGCCCAGGATCACTTTCATATCGCCAGCCAGCCCCAGGCTGTTGCCGATATTCTTATCGATTTCTGCAGGGTCAATGTCAATATGGATGAACTTGGTATCCTGCGTGTACTTCTTGACATTGCCCGTCTGGCGGTCACCGAAGCGGCTGCCAATGGCGATGATGAGGTCTGCGGCCGCAATGGCATGGTTGGCGGCTTTTTCCCCGTGCATGCCCGCAAAGCCCAAGGACTGCGGGTGTTCCCGCGGGATAGCCCCAAGCCCCATCAAGGTATGGGCTACGGGCAGGTTGTATTTTTCCACGAAGGCCGTGACTTCATCCGTAGCCCCTGCTGAAACAACACCGCCGCCCACGATGACCACGGGCTTTTTCGCCTTGACGATTTCCCTTGCTGCTTCGGCGGCACAAATCAGGAAATCCGCATCCGGCTTGCCCGCTTTTTTCGTGCAGGCAGCTGCTTCCGCCCAGGCTACTTCCTGAAAGAACAAGTCCCTGGGCACATCCACCAGCACAGGACCGGGACGGCCTTTCTTCGCCAAAGTGAAGGCTTCACGGATAGTGCTGATGAGATGGCGGGCATCTTTTATCTTGTAGTTATGCTTGGTAATGGGCATGGTCACATCGAGAATGTCCGTTTCCTGAAAAGCATCCCGTCCCAACAAAGTCGTATCGACCTGCCCCGTGATAGCCACCACAGGAATGGAATCCATAAAGGCCGTGGCCAGACCGGTCACAAGATTCGTGGCCCCCGGTCCGGAAGTGGCAATGCAGACACCCACTTTTCCCGAAGCACGGGCATAGCCGTCAGCGGCGTGAGCGGCATTCTGCTCGTGGGTCACGAGAACCTGCTTTATCTCCTTGCTATCATATAAAGCGTCGTATAAAGGCAGGATCATCCCCCCGGGATAGCCAAACACCGTATCGACGCCTTGTTCTTTTAAACATGCAACGACTGCCTGTGCTCCGTTCATACTTACACCCTCTCGCTGATGATTTTGGTGATTTCGTTGGTATTGACTTTCGTAAAGCCATCCTTCCAGAGGTCCGGCGTGCGATACCCTTCCGCCAGAGACTTGTCCACGGCTGCTTCAATGGCATCGGCGGCCGCCTCTTCATGCAGGGAATATCTGAGCAGCATGGCTGCCGACAGGATGGTGCCAATGGGATTGGCAATGCCCTGACCGGCAATATCCGGCGCACTGCCATGGATGGGCTCATAGAGGCTGGTGCATTCGCCGATGGAAGCCGACGGCAGCATGCCGATGGAGCCGCCGACCACAGCCGCTTCGTCCGAAAGGATATCCCCAAAGAGATTGCCCGTCACGATGACGTCAAACTGCGTGGGTTTTACTGCAATCTGCATGGCACAGTTATCCACATAGAGATTGTTGCACTCCACTTCGGGATAATCCTTCGCTACCTCTGCCACCGTACGGCGCCAGAGCCGGGAAGTTGCCAGCACATTGGACTTGTCAACGGAAGTCACCTTGCCGCGGCGGAGTTTCGCCGTTTCAAAGGCCAATTTAGCAATGCGTTCCACTTCAGGCACGGAGTAGTTCTCCAAATCCCAGGCCCGTTCCACACCATTATGCTGTTCGGACTCGCATTTCTCGCCAAAGTAGATGCCGCCAATCAGTTCGCGAACAATCACGAGGTCTGCACCGCGTACCAGTTCCGGCTTCAACGGAGAATACTCAATCAGGGCATCGGCTACCTTGACCGGACGCAGGTTGGCGTAAAGTCCCAATTCCTTGCGCAGGCCCAGGATGGCCTTTTCGGGGCGCTTGGCCGGGTCTACCTTATCCCATTTATCGCCGCCCACGGCACCGAACAGGACTCCATCTGCGGCCTTGCAGGCATCGATGGTCTCCTGCGGCAGGGGCGTGCCGAATTTGTCATAGGCCGTGCCGCCGGCATCATGATAGTCAAATTCCAAGCCCAGATTGAATTTCTTATCCGCCGCCTTCAAGACTTCCACGGCGGAATCCGTGATTTCCTTGCCAATACCATCACCGGGAATAACTGTAATCTTATATGCCATAAGGTACCACTCTTATCCTTTCCGTTTGATATATTCAATCAGGCCGCCGGCCTCCGCAATCTCCTGCACGAATCCCGGCAGGGGATGCGCATGGAACACATCGCCGGTCGTGAGGTTCCGGATTTCGCCGGTGGTCACATCCACCTGCAGTTTGTCATCGGCATGGATCTTTTCCACATCATCGCCGATTTCCAGCAGGGGCAGGCCAATATTGATGCCATTGCGATAGAAAATCCGCGCAAAGCTGGCAGCAATGACCACGGGAATGCCGCTGGCCTTGATGGCTACCGGTGCATGTTCACGGGAAGAACCACAGCCAAAGTTGCGGCCACCCACCATGATATCACCTTCCTGCACATTGGGGGCAAAGCTTTCGTCAATATCCACCATGCAGTGGCTGGCCAGCTCTTTCGGGTCAAAAGTGTTCAGATAACGGGCGGGGATGATGACATCGGTGTCGATGTTATCCCCATAACGCCAGACTTTTCCTTCTAATTTCATCACTGTACCTCCTCTGCCGTGGCAATCCGGCCTAAAATGGCACTTGCCGCCGCCACATGGGGGCCAGCCAAGTAAACTTCACTATCCACATGACCCATGCGGCCACGAAAATTGCGGTTGGTGGTGGAAACGCATTTCTCCCCTGCCGCCATGATGCCCATATAACCGCCCAGGCACGGGCCGCAGGTCGGCGTGGACACGGCGCAGTCCGCATCAATGAAGGTATCGATATAACCGCGCTTCATGGCCTCCTTGTAAACTGCCGGACTGCCCGGAATCACGATACAGCGCACACCATCCGCCACCTTATGCCCCTTGAAGATTTCCGCCGCAATCTGCAAATCTTCCAGACGGCCATTGGTGCAGGAACCGATGATGACCTGCTGGATGGCGATGGGCTCCTTGATGTCCTCCACCGCTTTCGTATTGCCCGGCAGATGCGGGAATGCCACCACGGGCTTCAAGGTCGACAGATCAATCTTGACCGTCTGGCAGTAAACCGCATCTTCATCAGCAGCTACCGGCTCAAAGGGCTTCTTGACCCTGTCTTTGACATATTCTGCCGTCACTTCATCATAGGGAAAGATACCGGCCTTGCCGCCCGCTTCGATGGCCATATTGGAAATGGTCAGGCGGTCCGTCATGGTCAGGCTCTTGACGCCTTCCCCGGCAAATTCCAGGGATTTATAGAGCGCACCATCTACACCGATCATGCCAATCAGGGTCAGGATGACATCCTTGCCGCTGATGTCCTTGGCCTTCTGACCAGTGAGTTCCACCTTGATGGCCTGCGGCACCTTGAACCAGGCTTCGCCGGTGGCCATGGCTGCGCCCAGATCCGTAGAGCCTACGCCCGTGGCAAAACCGTTGACGGCACCATAGGTGCAGGTATGGGAGTCAGCCCCGATGGTCAGCATGCCCGGTGCCACAATGCCTTGTTCCGGCAGGATGACGTGCTCGATGCCCACACGGCCCTGCTCGAAATAGTGGACAATCTTATGTTTGACCGCAAAATCCCGGACAATCTTGGCCAGTTCTGCGGATTTGATATCCTTGGCGGGCTGGAAATGATCCGGCACCAGCGCAATCTTCTCGTTGTCAAAGACCGGACGGCCAATGCTCTCAAAGATTTTAATAGAAGGCGGGGCCGTGATATCGTTGGCCAGCACCATATCCAGTTTACAGGTCACCAGCTGTCCCGCTTCCACGCGTTCCAAGCCGGCATGTTTGGCGAGAATCTTCTCGCTCATCGTCATACCCATGCTCTCACTCTCCTATATTATAAGAAAAGCCCTCCCGATAGGTGGAAGGGGAAGGCTTCTCACTACTGTTCAATTTAAAACATTCGACTTAAATGGACATATTCCTGCTTTTGCAGAGGTTAATGCTTAGTCTTTGGACAAATCAGCAGCGTCCTTGAGCCACGGCATCATGTTGCGGAGGTCCTTGCCGACCTTCTCGATCTGATGTTCAGCATGGAGACGGCGCTGAGCCATGAAGTTTGCACGGCCAGCTGCACGGTTTTCCAGCAGCCAGTTGCGAGCGAAGGTACCATCCTGGATTTCCTTCAGGACTTTCTTCATTTCCTTCTTGGTCTCTTCCGTGATGATGCGCGGGCCTACCATGTAGTCGCCGTATTCAGCCGTATCGGAGATGGATTTGCGCATCTTCGTGAAACCGCCTTCATAGCAGAGGTCAACGATGAGTTTCATCTCATGGAAGCATTCGAAGTATGCCATTTCAGGCGGATAACCTGCTTCGACGAGGACTTCGAAGCCGGTCTGCATCAGCTGGCAGACACCGCCGCAGAGGACAGCCTGCTCACCGAAGAGGTCTTCTTCCGTCTCATCGCGGAAAGTGGTCTGCAGGACGCCGGAACGGGTAGCGCCGAGGCCTTTGGCATATGCCAGAGCTACATCAAAGCACTTGCCGGAAGCATCCTGGTGCACAGCGAACACAGCCGGCACACCGGAACCTTCCGTATAAGTACGGCGAACGAGGTGGCCAGGGCCTTTCGGAGCAACCATGAATACATCGACATCAGCAGGAGGAACGATCTGCTGGTAATGGATGTTGAAGCCATGCGCAAAAGCGAGAGCACTGCCGGACTTCAGATTCGGAGCAATCTCGTTCTTGTAGACATCGGACTGCTTCTCATCCGGAATCAGGACCATCGTGATATCTGCTTCTTTGACAGCATCAGCGACATTCTTAACCGTCAGGCCGTGTTCCTCAGCAACTTTCTTGGACTTAGAACCTTCGTAGAGGCCGACCACAACATCAACGCCGCTCTCCTTGAGGTTCAGGGCATGAGCATGGCCCTGGCTGCCGTAACCAATGATGGCAACCTTCTTGCCGTTCAGAACTTCCCAGTTAACATCCTGATCATAATAAGTTTTTGCCATAGTACTCTCTCTCCTCACAATGTTCATAAATAGTATGCTCACCGCGTTCCAACGCAATCAAGCCTGTGCGAATGACCTCGGCGATACCATAAGGCTTGACGAGATTCAAAAAAGCCGTCACCTTATCATCGCTGCCCGTCAGCTCAAAGATCAGCGTGGAGGAATCCACATCCACCACATGAGCCCGAAAGAGCTCTGCCATCTTCAAGATATCCAGGCGGCTCGTGTCACTTGCCTTAACCTTTATCAGCGTAAGTCCCCGGCAGACTGCATTCTTCTCATCCAAACGCTGTACGGCCTGCACCACCGGCATCTTTTCCAGCTGCTTGATGATCTGCTCTATTAGATCCTCATCGCCGTGAATCACCACTGTGATGCGCGAATACCCCTCTTTCTCCGTCACGCCAACCGCGAGACTGTCGATATTGAATTCGCGTCTGGAAAACATACTTACAACCCGGACCAGCACACCAGTCTGATTTTCCACAAACACAGACAAGACATGTTTCATCCTGCAATCCCCCTCTGGAATCGTACATCACACGCAAACATCATAACACAAATTCCGTGTACATTCAACATGTAACGTTGTAAATATGTATACATTATTGCGCGAATAAACATTTTTGTCAACAGTATTTTGTAACTTTTCTTGTCTTACTTACAGATTTTTTGTATATTATTCCACTCTTAGCACACACACCCCCTTACATTCCGTGCATCCATTGCACTTTTGTCCATTTCAGAGAATTAAAAAGTTTTTCTTGTTACTTTTTTACGAAAATTATATCGAATTACTTTGTCTTGCGATAGTTTCACTGAATATGATACAATTTATCTTCACTGAAAATTTCAATTCCAACATTTTTATCATAGAAAGGATTTTATCTTGCGACATACTATCGATATTCCCCATACAGAACTTATCCCTGATCTGCTGGCCATCCTGCCCGACTGGTATCGAAGGCAGGCAGATGAGCGGGAGCTGCCCTGGCGCAGCTGCCCCGCGCCTTATCATACCTGGTTGTCTGAAATCATGCTGCAACAGACACGTGCCAGCGCTGTGATTCCCTATTATGAACGGTTTCTTGCCAGCCTGCCGGACATCGAGTCACTGGCTGCCTGCGATGATGACCAGCTGATGAAACTTTGGCAGGGCCTTGGTTATTATTCCCGGGCCCGGAATCTCAAAAAGGCCGCCATCATCATCTGTCAGGAATACAGCGGCCAGCTTCCGCAAGATTTCACTACACTGCTGAGCCTTCCTGGCATTGGCCGTTATACCGCCAGCGCCATCGGTTCCATTGCCTTCGGCCAGCCCTGGCCCGCCGTTGATGGCAATGTGCTGCGGGTCCTGTCCCGGGTATTGGCATCGGCGGCCGATATTGCTGCCCCTGCCACGAAAAAAGCCCTGGAAAATGCCCTGGCACCTCATTACCCCAGCGGCACCATTGCCGGTGAGCTCAATCAGGCCTTTATGGACCTGGGTGCTACCATCTGCCTGCCTCACGGCCTGCCGCACTGTTCCTGCTGCCCCCTCGCTCGAATCTGTCTGGCTCATGCCGAGGGTTTGGAGCTGGAATTACCCCGCAAGAGTTCCACCCGCCAACGCCGTCAGGAAAAACATACCGTACTCCTGCTCCGTCAGGGAAATGCCATCGCCCTGCATCAGCGCGAAACAAAAGGTCTGCTGGCCGGCCTCTGGGAATTCCCCAACCTACCAGGAAAACTCACAAAAAAAGAAGTCGTGGACTGGCTGAAAGAAAATGGCTTGACCGTAGAGAGCATACAAGCACTTCCTCCTGCCAAGCATATTTTCTCCCACATTGAATGGCAGCTTTCCGGTTGGTTGATAAAACTTCCTGCCGCCGACACTCTGACGATTCAGGAAAACCATCTGCCCTTTGTCTGGGCAAGTTCACAGCAAATTGCTGAACGCTTCAGCCTGCCATCCGCTTTCCAATACTATTTTCCATATATTCAAACAAAATAAGCCAAAAACAGCAGGATTTTTTTCAGCAAACACGAATAAGGAAAATATGGATATAGGGATACTGATAAAGCATTTGAGAGGTGTTTGCATATGTTCAAATTTTTCGATGGCCCCCAACGAGCTGAAGCGGCTGCTCCAGTTCCTCTTTCGCCGACAGTCACTGAACTCTCCGATATCAAAACAGCCTATCTGTCAAAAAGTGAACTTACCGCTCTGCGGCTGAAAGATTTGGTTGATGTGGCTGAAGGCGCCGCCATGGTTATTGGCTTTGTGTCTCCAGATCTGGATGTATCGGAAGTCGCCCGTCTGATAAAAGCAGAAATCCCATCCAGTACGAAACTTTTGCTGATGACTACTTCCGGAGAGTTGTGCCGTCCCCAAGGCAGTCAGACTCTCTACTGTGATGCTCCCGAACATCGAGGAAAAGTCCTCCTTCAATCCTTCTCCAAACGCATGATTGAAGAGACTTACACCATGCATATCCCTCTGCCAAACAATGACCTGCGCAGTGGTTCTGTAGAAATGACCATCAACGACCGCGTAGAAGCCATCCGCCGTGAAATCGACAAACATCATATACCATTCCGTTTAAGCATTGCCCATGTTTTTGCTATGGTCTATATCGATGGTGTATCCAGTTGTGAAACTTTTGTTGCTCAGGCAATGTTCTCTTCGGGCAAGTTTCCCATTCCCTTTATTGGCGGCAGTTCTGCTGGCAATCTGGACTTTGCTCATACCTATATCTATGATGATAACCAATGCCTGGAAAACCATGCAATCATCACGCTCGTGCGCTTACGCAATGAGTTCCGTTATGGTATCTTCAAGACTCAGGCGGTCGAACGAACCGATACCTCTTTTCTTGTTGGCACGGCCAACAGTGCCCTGCGCTATGTGGAAACGGTGGAATCGCCTGAGGGCGAAATCCCCATCATCGATGCCCTCAAGCAGCATTTCCATGTAGAGACCTTAGCCGAAGTACAGGCAAAAATGCAGGATTACACATTCGCCACAGATATCAATGGAGAAGACTTCATCCGTACTCCTGCCAGCTTTGACGAAGCCAACAACCGCATCAGCTTTTTCTGCGATGTAGTGACCGGTGAGCGGCTCTACCTGATGAAGCGGGTATCTCTTGCCAATTCCCTGTCACATGATCTACGGGACTACAATAAAAACAAGCCTGCCCCCATTGGCGGTATCCTGAATGACTGTATTCTGCGCCGTCTGGGCTACCCTGACGAAATCAAACATATCGATGAATTCAAGGATGTTCCCGTAGCCGGTTTTTCCAGCTTCGGTGAAATCGCAGGGCTTCATGTGAACGAAACCCTGACGGCTATCTTCTTCTATCGTGTACCCGCCGGTACCACTTTTGCCGACAGTTACATTGATAATTTTGCTCACATCTATGCCCACTGTCATGCATTCTTCTACAACCGCATCATCGACAGACAAAATCACTTGGACAAACTCAAGGATAATCTCATCAGCATGTTCCAGGATTATCAATCTAAGATGCCAGATATCGTCAAGACCATCATGCATATGTCCAAGGACGTAGATATGATCCAAAATGCCATCAAGCAACTTTCCAGTGGTATCGATGAACAAAATGAACTTTTCAATCAGCTCATGGATCAAAATCGGGAAATCACACCGAAACTGGATATGCTCTCTCAAAGCACCCAGAAAATCGACGACGTCATGAAGATGATCAACGAGATTGCCGCTCAGACAAATCTTCTGGCCTTGAATGCTGCCATCGAAGCTGCCCGGGCCGGAGAGGCAGGACGTGGATTCTCTGTTGTGGCTCAGGAAGTGCGGAAACTGGCTGAAAACACCCAGACGAATCTGCATGTTTCTGATGAGGCCATCAGTTCTCTGCTTCATGATGTAAGCGAAATCGACAAGATTCTCATCGACAACAAAGATTTTGAACAGCAAATCAATGAATTTGATGAGAACTTCTCCAAGCAGATGAAAGATCTGCACAAAAGCCTCAACGAAGGCATCACTCATATCCAGAAATCCACCCAATCCATCAAAGATCTTGAAGCCATCAATAATCGCACGAGTCTGGAAAGGGAAAAACTCACTACTACCATTCACAATATCGAAATGGGAATCTGAACGTCAAAAGGAGGCTTGACCGAAGTAAAGGTCAAGCCTCCTCTTTTATGACAATCTGCCATAACTTTACGAAGCAAAATTATGTTCGGCATACGCCTTTATGAATTCAATGAACTGCGTATCTACTGTAGATAACCCTTTGCAAAGCCCCCAATTGAGCGATACTTGCACCTTTAAATCCGGCTTCAGCGGACGACGCACAAAAATTTTTTCTGTCCTGGTTACAAAATTCGGCAGAATGGATATTCCCATACCATTAGCGACCAGCTGCTTAATGGTTTTTATTTGCGCCGTGCACAGCGTTATCTTCGGTGCAAATCCCGCTTTTCGGCAATGCTCATATACTTCCCGATACTGATACGTATTCGGATGCTGCATGATAAATTTCTCATTCTGCAGATCCGAAAACAGTATTTCCTTTTTATTTACCAGGCTGTGTTTTGCGGGAAGGCAAATGCTCATGGAATCCAACATGATCATCAATTCATTTTCTGCCACATTTCCCGGCTTGCCCAAAACGATACCAAAATCCAGTTCTCCCTGATCGATACGCTTGCGCACCTCCTCGGAATCACTGAATTCCTGCACATCAAAATTAACGTTGGTAAAAACCTGTTTGAATTCCGTAAATAGATCCGGGAAAAGATAGGCTTCAACCATTGGCGGAATACCAAAATGTATCGTTTCACGTTTGTCGCGGCGATAATGTTCCATATCTTTCAGCGCAATGTTCGCTGCTTTCATGATCCGCTGCGCATGAAACAAAAATGCCTTTCCCTCTTCTGTCAAGTGCACCTGCTTCTGACTCCGGTCTATGAGCGTCAACCCCAATTCTGCCTCCAGCGCTTTTATCGCCTTGGTTACGGATGGTTGCGACACATGCAAAGATTCAGCTGTTCGTGTAAAGTTCCTTAACTTACTGATTTCACAAAAATACTCTAACTGCCGAAATTCCATAAACTGTGCCCCCATATATATAATTCAGTTCTATGTGCCTTTGCTTATCTTTATCTATGCTAGGCAATACCCCATGTAGTATTATACTATAACCTTAAGTTATAATCCAGTCCATTCCTGCAGGAATTCGTTTTCCATTCAAAAAAGGTAACTTTTGAGCGATTCACAAGATGCTTCGCCACTCAAAAGTTACCTTTTTTAAACTAGTTGGGATCAAATCTATTGGCAGCATTTTCCAATAAATCGTCACGACGCCTTTTGGACGCTGTAAAATAATCATAGACAGATTGTCTGTCCTGATTTTCACAAGCCGTAATCACTTGACCAATGATCTGTTGCAGTGTCTTCAGATTCGCTGCAATAGCCTTGCTATTAGTCATACAGATATCCGCCCACATATCGGCGTTGGATGAGGCAATACGCGTCGTATCCTTGAAACCGCCGCCAATCAGCTTGATGCAGGACTCCATATCGCCGCCGGACTGATTGAGCAGTGTGACCAATGCTGCAGCCGCCACATGGGGCACATGGCTGATGACCGAAGCACAGCGGTCATGCTTGGCAATATCTAAGGTCGTGAAATTGGCACCTGTATGTTTCAGCACACTCATCAGCTTATCATGTGCCTCTTTTGGTGCTCCAGTATCTTCCACAATCACATAGGCCTTGCCCACGAACAGGTCTTTCTGTGCCGCCGTGACACCGCTCTTTTCCCGCCCAGTCATGGGATGACCGGCGATGTAGTAAATATCCTCCGGCAATATCTTTTGCAGATGCTGCCAGATATATTGCTTGGTACTGCCGGCATCCGTCAGTATCGCCCCTTTTTTCAGATAGGGCAGGATCTTTTCCACCATGGGCACGATCTGAAGCACCGGCGGACTCAGGAAGATGATATCAGCGTTGCCCACTACGGCTTCAATGTCCGCAGAGGCAAAATCCACTGCTCCCAACTCCATGGCCTTGTCCATGGAAGCCTGTGTACGGCAGAGGCCCGTGATATAGATATCCTCCCCCAGCCTGTCCTTGAGACAAAGGCCCAGGGAGCCGCCAATCAGGCCCACGCCGATGATGGCCAAGGTTAGTCTCTCCTGTTTCATAGGCTTATACCGTGCGCTCCATGACGGCAGCAATCTTGCCCAATTCGTCCATCAGGCGGTTGAAATTCTTGGGCGTCAGGCTCTGGTCACCATCGGAAAGGGCCACTTCCGGATGGGGATGCACTTCGATGATCAGGCCATCACAACCAGCAGCCACTGCCGCGCGGGCCATGGGCTGCACCATCTGCCAACGGCCAGTGCCATGACTCGGGTCAACGATGATGGGCAGGTGGGAAAGTTCCTTCACAGCAGCTACAGCGCTGAGGTCAAGGGTATTGCGAGTAAAGGTCTCATAGGTGCGGATACCGCGCTCACAGAGGATGACCTGTTCGTTGCCGCCTGCCATGATGTACTCAGCAGCATTGAGCCATTCGCTGATGGTGGCCGACAGGCCGCGCTTGAGCATAACCGGCTTATCGGCCTTGCCCAGAGCCTTCAGCAGCTGGAAGTTCTGCATGTTGCGGGCACCCACCTGATAGAGGTCAGCGTATTTGCCTACCAGTTCCAGATCATCCTTGTCCACGATTTCCGTGACCACTTTGAGGCCGACCTCATCGGCCACCTGCCGGAGCATCTTGAGGCCATCTTCTGCCAGTCCCTGGAAATCATAGGGGCTGGTGCGGGGCTTGAAGGCACCGCCACGCAGGAACTGGGCCCCGCCGGCCTTGACGGCCTGGGCTGCTTCCCTAAGCTGTTCGATGCTCTCCACGGAGCAGGGCCCTGCCATCACCACAATCTGCTGGCCACCGACTTTCACGCCATCCACGTCCACGATGGTATCTTCGGGGTGAAAATGACGGCTGACCAATTTATATTTTTCCGTAATGCGGACGGTCTTTTCCACGCCGTCCATCATATTCATTTCCAGATTCGCGATTTTCTTCTTATCGCCAATAACACCTACGATGGTTACTTCCTCACCTTCTGAGATATGCGTCCTCAAGCCGGCGGCTTCCACCTTCTTGACAACTTTCTCTAAATTTTCTTTTGTTGCATTGGGGCTCATTACGATAATCATGTCCATTCCTCCATAATAACATAATATAAAGAAAAAATTCAAACAGAAAAAGCCCGCCCCTCACAGGGACGAGCTGTTATACCCGTGGTACCACCCTGCTTGCCAGTTGCAAGCCTCTCTTTTCGGATACATGCATATCCTAGCCTCTGATAACGGTGGCATTCCGGCGCGGCCTACTAAATCCAAATGATTTTTCAACCGGCTGCTCAGGAGTGTATTTCAAAGGTTCCCTCTATGGCGTTACACCAACCCGCCACTCTCTGCAAGATCTCTGCCTCTTACTTCTCTCCGTCTTCGCATTTTTCTTGTTGTTTGATACTATATCAGTTTATCGTAATATTGTCAACCATCAAACGAAAAAATGTATAGTTTTTCCATTATGAGTGAACTTTTATTTCAAACTTTTACCATAGCGATTTCATCGCAGTTGGGAAACTTGGGACAATCAATGCATTCTTTCCAAACCTTATGGGGCAGTTCTTCTTTGTTTATGACCTCAAACCCCAACGCTTTGAAGAACTCCGGTTGATAGGTCAGCGTGAAATACTTCTCAATGCCCAAAGCTTCCCCATCTTCCAGCAGGCGGCGGACAATCTCAGCCCCAATTCCCCGGCGGCGCTTATTTGGCGATACCGCCATGGTGCGCACTTCCGCCAACCTGTCCCAAATCACATGAAGGCCGCCTACACCGGCCAGACTGCCATCATCATCAATGGCCACCACCATATCCCGCAAGGTCTCATAAAGGGTATTGCGGGAACGGGCCAGCATTACGCCCTGCTCAGCGTAATCGGCTACCAGTTCATATATTGCCTCTACATCGGCAAATGTTGCTTTCCGATAAATCATGCTCTCATCTCATTCCGTATAAATTGCGATAAATTGCTGATACCTGCCTGATGCCTCTCCCACCGCTTTGCGGCCCCCCTCTTCACAGGGGCGGGCTTAAACTGCGGCAGGGCAGACTGCTGCCAGCGGGCATTCGTCGCATAAGGGCTTGCGAGCCTTGCAGACGTTGCGGCCATGCCAGATCAGCCAGTGATGGGCCGCCGACCATTTTTCCTTGGGAATGGCCTTCATCAGGCCTTGTTCCACTGCCAGCGGGGTATCCCCTGTAGCCAGTTTCAGCCTATTGGCCACGCGGAACACATGGGTATCCACAGCAATGGCTGGCTCACCAAAACCCACGCTCATGACCACATTGGCGGTCTTGCGGCCCACACCAGGCAGTTCCTGCAATTTCTGGAAATCAGCCGGCACCTCGCCACCATATTGCTCGCAGAGGATCTGGCAAGTGGCCATGATGTTCTTGGCCTTGTTGCGGAACAGACCGCAATCCCGTATTTCCTCTTCCAGCGCCGCCAGGCCCATCTCCAGGATGGCCGCCGGTGTAGCCGCCTTCTGGAAAAGCCTTGCCGTGGTAACATTCACCCGCTTGTCCGTACATTGGGCAGAAAGAATCACGGCAATCAGCAGTTCAAAAGGATTGCGGAAAATCAGGGCAGGTTTGGCCTCCTTATAGACTTCCCCTAAAATGCGTATCTGTTCTTCCTTAATCTTTTTCGTAACACGCATAATACTCTCCTACATCAAACTACGAAAAAAGCCTCCCCCATGGGGGAGGGTTGAAATACGCCAGTGGCATATTTCTGGCAAGGCAGTAAAAGGAGTACAAGACAATAAATTCCCTTTGCCCCTTTCGTCAGCCTGCGGCTGACACCTTCCCCCTAGGGGCAGGCTATTTCGTTGCAATTGTATATCTTCGCTTGTTAATTCGTCAGGCTCCGAATCGGTGCCGGGATGCGGCCGCCGCGGGCGATGAAGGCTGCAGAGCTGTACTGATTGCGCACCGGTACGATTGGGCAGTACCCCAGAAGACCGCCGAATTCCACCATATCGCCAACTTTCTTGCCCGGTACAGGAATGACGCGGACAGCCGTGGTCTTGTTGTTGATCATGCCAATAGCGGCTTCATCGGCGATAATGCCGGAAATCGTAGCGGCACTCGTATCGCCCTCAATGGCAATCATGTCGAGGCCTACGGAGCAGACACAGGTCATGGCTTCGAGTTTTTCAAGCGACAGACTGCCAGCCTTGATGGCGTTGATCATGCCCTCGTCTTCGCTGACGGGAATGAAAGCACCAGACAAGCCGCCTACATGGGAAGAAGCCATCAGGCCGCCCTTTTTCACGGCGTCATTGAGGAGTGCCAAAGCTGCCGTCGTGCCCGGAGCACCACAGGACTCAATGCCCATCTCTTCGATGATGCGGGCCACGCTGTCGCCTACGGCCGGCGTCGGGGCCAGAGACAGGTCGATGATACCGAAAGGCACGCCGAGACGCTTGGAAGCTTCCCGGGCTACCAGCTGGCCTACGCGGGTAATCTTGAAGGCCGTCTTCTTGATGGTCTCTGCGATTTCCGTGAAATCTGCGCCCTTCTTGGCTTCGAGGGCATGCTTGACCACGCCAGGGCCGCTGACACCAACGCTGACCACCTTATCCGCTTCGCTGACACCATGGAAAGCACCTGCCATAAAGGGATTATCCCCAGGTGCGTTGCAGAATACCACGAGCTTGGCACAGCCCAAAGCATCATTATCACGGGTCAGTTCAGCAGTGCGCTTGATGACCTCGCCCATCTCCCGCACGCAGTCCATATTGATACCGGTCTTGGTGGATCCCAGGTTCACGGAGGAGCAGACCACGTCCGTCGTAGCCAAAGCCTGCGGAATGGAGTTGATCAGGATGCGGTCACCATTGGTGAAGCCCTTTTCCACCAATGCAGAAAAGCCGCCGATAAAGTTGACGCCGATTTCTTTGGCGGCTCTGTCCATGGCTTCAGCCACAGGCACATAGGAATCCGTCTTGCAGGAATCTGCGGCAATGGCAATCGGCGTTACCGATACACGCTTATGGATGATGGGAATGCCGTATTCAGCTTCAATCTCCTCACCGGTCTTTACCAGAAACTCTGCCGACTTGGTGATCTTGTCATACACATTGCGGCAGAACTGGTCAATATTGGGGTGCGCGCAGTCCCGCAGGGAAATGCCCATGGTAATGGTACGCACGTCCAATTTATTCTCGGTAATCATCTCATTGGTTTCAATGATATTGTCTATGCTAATCAAAAAACTTTCCTCCTAATGGTAAGCAATCGGCCAAACAGTCAACAGTCAAATCAGATATTGTGCATGACATTGAAGATATCGGCATGCTGCGCCTTGATATCCACATTGATTTCCTGACCACTTTCCTTGAGCTTCTTCTGCAGGTCTACCAGCTTGATCTTGCTGCTGCTGATTTCAGCAATCAGGATCATGTTGAAATAGCCATCGAGGATATTCTGATTGATAGACAGAATGTTGACATTGTTCTCGGCTAAGATCTGGCTAACCATGGCGATAATACCTACACGGTCTTTGCCTACGACTGTTACTACAAGTTTCATTTACACACTTCTCCTTAATCATATAAATTCACTCGCCCATTGTGTAAACATAGAACAATGTGTCAACACAAATTAGCTTTAAAAAACTACTTTTTTCATTATAGCGCAGTTGAGCAAATTTTGCCATAGGCAAAATATACAAAGTTTACAGTTCGTCCCCACCTATAAATTGCAGTTTGTTGACGAGTTCGTGCTGAAGGTATCTCGTTCATACGCTGTCGGGGTTCACGGGGGAGTGCTTTTTCTGTTTCCGCTAAACGACCCTCCCTGTAAGGTTAGAGCTGTTTAGCTGGATTGCGCCGGGCAGGCCAGCGGCGCGT
>NZ_FRBC01000010.1 GCF_900142515.1 Pseudoselenomonas ruminantium
TTTGGTTGTTCGTGGAATATGAGGAGTGGCCTGTTCTCTTTGACTTGAAGCGTGGCTTGCCAAAATGCTTCCTATTGTTCCAGAAATTGTTGTATGCCTTGTTCAGGTTCATCTGGGCATTGGCAAGAGCAAGGCTGTCAACCTCTTTCAGCCATGGGAATTCTTCCTTGTACTGTGCAGGGGTATTGTTCAGCTTCTTGCCAGTTTCCTTGTAATGGTCAAGGCGGTCTCCAAGCATTTTGTTATAGATGAATCTGGCACAGCCGAAGGTCTTGGCAAACATAATCTTCTGTTCAGTTGTTGGGTAGAGCCTGTATCGGTATGCCTTATTCACTATAATCACCTGCCTTGATTTTCTATGTATTTACGAATCGTCTCTATTGGAGCGCCACCTGTCGTCAGCAAACAATAGCTTCTTGACCAAAACATTTCCTTCCACAAATTACGCCTGACCTCTGGAAAATCTTTTTTGATTAGCCTAGAACTGGCACTCTTGTAAGCGTTGATGAATTTTGACATCTCTGTATTAGGATGAGCACGAAACATGATATGCACATGGTCTTGGTCATGGTTCCATTCTTCTAATGTGATGTTATAAGAAGAACCTATACGAACAAATATATCTTTTGCATATTGGCTCACCTGGTCGGAAAACACCTTACGGCGGTACTTTACTACTAGAACAAGATGATAATACAGCAAGAACACTGAATGGTTATTATTGTCTAATTCCATAGTATAATCAGCCCTTTCACTTCTACGACTGATTGTACCACAAAACTATCTACGGAGCAATCGTCTGGCTCAATTACTTACGTAAATTCGCCAGCCCCGCCTTCATCCCCCACCTAAGAGGTGGAGGCCTTCTGGCGTACTAGTTCTTCTACGCACATATCCAAAAACCTGCAAAAAAATAGCACCTTCGCACGAAGATGCTATCTGTCTTAACCCCCATTCCAACCTCAAATCAGGAGACAGGAGAATATACGACGAATATCGAATATATTTAAGGATATTTCATTTCAAGGAGGAATTTACTATGTTCAAAAAAATTGCCCTGGCAGTCCTTGCTGCTTTTTCGCTGACAATAGCTACCCCTGCAATGGCTACGGATTATCTTGGTAACCCCAAGTCCATGAAATTCCATTTCAGCACCTGCCGCACCATCAAACACCCGGAAAATTTTGTTCATTTCAACTCCCGCAGTGAAGCCGTTAATGCGGGCTATGCGGCCTGCAAGGTCTGTCATCCTTGATATTTGTTTTTTCCGTGCTCTATCCTCTTATGAAATCTTCTTCAGTTCTTCCTCCACCCACAGTTTATTATGATGTTCAGCTTCCTTCACCCGAATGGTCCCGTCACCGAACATGCTCTTGAATGCGGCCCAGTTATATATGCCCAAGGGGATATGTCCGCAAAATACGCACAGGGTCAGGAACAGCCCCACAATCAGGTGGGCCTTGTCTGCATAATAGGCAATCGCTTTTGGCACCAGCGGCAGGGCAAAGTACAAGATTGCCCCGCTGGCAATGATGATCAGCGTGCCAAAGAACACCAGTATGCCCATCATCTTCTGACCGGAATTCATCTTGCCCATAGGAGGCACATCAATCTCCTTGTTCAGCAGCATTTTCTGCGGGTAGCCGCCGCCCTTGGCCAACCAGATGATATCATCATTTTTCCAGGAGAAAAAAGCATCCCGCCAAAAGGCTGCCACCCGGTCTGAAGCCAGCAGGAAGAACAGCGTGCTGCCAATCATGAGAATCCAGGCACCTACGATATGTATCTGCATCGCCAGATGCATGCCCTCTGGCCCTAAAGGACGCAAAAAGAGGATTACGCCGGTGATTGCCGCCGGAATGAATCCCAGCACCAAACACCAATGGAACAGTCTGGAGGGCAGGGCATGTCTCAGGGCGACAGCATCTTCTGCAAACTTGCTCATCTTCTTCACCTCACTCACAATACCGTACGGTCATAATATCTCGTATGGAACAATTCTTCTGCCAGATGGCCCATGGGTTTGCCTGCCCACGTTTCATACATCTTCATCAAGCTCTTGTTGTTGTGGCTCTGGCGCACGGCCTGTTTCTCATCATCCTTATAAAGTCCTGCTGTGCGCATCCTTATGTATTTGTTCCGGTCTGCCACCAAGTCAGTTACGGCGAAAGCTCCAGTCCAGAGCATTGCGGCGGCGATACCCAGCATGCCGATAAACTCCCGCCGGGTAACCGTTATCGCCTTTTCCACATAATCGTACTTCATTGTGCTCCTCCTTTAATTCCATGGCATGATGGCCTTGAATCCGCTCGTCCATGAGGTGCCCATGGGGTTGATGGGCTGGCCGCCGCCATTGACGCAGCCGCCGGGGCAGTTCATGACCTCGATGAAATGGTAGGGGGATTTCCCCGCTTCAATCTCCTGGATAAGTGGTTCCACATTCTTCGTGCCGTGCACCACAGCCACCTTCAATTCGATTTCCCGACCGTCCTTGAGCTTTAAGGGAACCGCTGCGGATTTAACCGCCTCCAGACCTCTCACAGGCATGAAGTTCAGCTCCTGCAGCTCTTCCCCCGTGAGCACGAAATAGGCCGTGCGCAGGGCCGCTTCCATAACGCCGCCGGTGTTGCCGAAAATCGTGCCGGCACCGCTGTACTCAGCCAGCGGATTGTCGCTTTCCGTAATGGGCTCAACCTTTTTCAGGTCAATGTTGAGATCCTTCAGCAGCCGGGCCAGATCCCGGGTGGTAAGCACCACATCCGTATCCTGATAGGTTGCCGTGTGCCCCCGCTTCTTCCAGTAATCAGCCGCCGATGTGAATTCGGGGCGGGAAGCCTCGTATTTCTTGGCCGTACAGGGATAAACACCCACACAGTAGATATTCTCCGGCTCCGTATGCCAGACTTCCGTAGCTCCGTAAATCTTAGCCACGGGGCCAGCCATGCCCTGCGGGGATTTGGCCGAGGATAGGTGCTTGGTCAGCTTTGGATGGTAAAGTTCCATATAGCGCACCCATGCCGGACAGCAGGAAGTGAATTGGGGCAATGGCCCCAGTTCATGCTCGGACGGCTCACCCAGAACATACTTCTTGATTTTCTCCACCAGCTCGGTGCCCTCTTCCATAATGGTATTATCCGCCGCAAAGTTCACGTCCATGATCTTGAAGCCCGCCTGCTTGAGGGCGCCGTACATTTCCTCCGTCAGCAGCTTGCCCGGCTCAATGCCGAACTCCTCTCCCAAAGCCACCCGGACGGCAGGGGCGACGGTAGCCACCACCGTGGTCTCCTTGTCTGCCAGCTTCTTTTTGACAGCCGGCACCGCATCGGCCATGTCCTCGATAGCCCCAAAGGGACAATTCACCAGGCACTGGCCGCATTGCAGGCACTTTTCCCCATCAATCTCATGGGTTGCACCGTAAGCCCCGTTAATGGCATCCGTGGGGCAAAAGGATTTGCAGGAATCACACCCCTTGCAAATCTCTGGGTTGATCTTGATGATTCCCTGCAGCTCGTCTGCTCGATAAGTGCTCATATCATCTCTCCTCCTAAAATATAATACATCCCGCTATAAAATCTCCGCCTGATAGGCGGTAATTTCCCCATTCATCGTCAGACAAAATATTGTCAAACTAATCATACTATATTTATTTTTCACACACAACCCCCTAGGGGGATATGATTTTAGAATTTTCTCATTTATTATTTCATAATCAAAAGTTATCAGAAATATTATTTATTATTTCATAATTTTCTTTTATAAAAAGCAGGATACACCGAAAAAATGGAGAATCCTATTACATGTCGAAAGAGGAACACTCCTTCAACAAATCTTATACGCAGGCAAGGAGTGATGTATTTCTTTTTAGGAGGGATCATTATGGCAAACCAAAACGAAACAGAGACAACAAAGCCGCTCAGCGGCGGCGAATTGGCAGGCATGGCCCTGCTGGGAACCCTGGCCTTTCTCTTCACACCATTGGCCAGCCTGCTGAACAGGCACAAAAAAATCAGCATACTGACCATGGCATCTGTCGTGATTATGGCAAGCGTGTTTGGATGCACCTCCGTATTCATGCAGCTGCTGGTAGGCGCAACGATTCTGGCTGCAATAATGTGGGCCGTAGTAATCAGCTTTGCAGCCCTTTACGAACACGAGGATAAAGTCCATCACCATATATTTGCCCATGCCCACAAGTAAAAGCAAATAAACACGCAAGCGCCGTGCATCGTATGTATCGCGAATCATACGAATGCACGGCGCTTATATATTTGCATCAGACAAACGGGAAGTCCTATACATTCCACTAAATCAGTTGAGCCTTCTGAAATAGTTGCTGGAATGCATCGATTTGACTATATTATAAAGACAATCAAAGATACGCACAAGCTCCCCTGGGGGATAAAATTTATTTTCCATACATCTCAACAAAATTTAATTTAAATTTAATTGTACAATAATCTAGTTTTAATTTCATCAACCAAAGCCATGATAGATGTTTATTTTATAAATCAATTTCTAATAATTTGCTCATAATTTATTCAATGATTATAATGGTAAATGGAATAGTTCATCAATATCTTTGGGGAGGAATTTTCATGGAAACAGTAAACACAGCACAGCAACCGATACAGGTAGTCGTGGCAAAGTCGGAAAAAAGCATCGGCCTCGCCGTGGTCTTGACCGCTATCTTTGGACCGCTGGGGCTCTTTTATTCGTCCATTATTGGCGGTTTTGTGATGTTGGCCGTGTCCTTTGTAGTGGGCTTGATCACTTTAGGTTTTGGCCTTATCGTGACCTGGCCAACCTGCATCTTCTGGGCGTATATGGCTACCAAACGCTATAATGCAAAACTCGCCGCAGACTCCGTGGCCATGTAAATATTCTCAAGGACAGCCTGCGCATTAAGGAAAATCGTCCAGCAGTCAAAATGACCTGTCAAATATTGACAGGTCATTTTTTATGAAGGGAAAGATTCTGAGAATGTTTAATCTTAATTTAATCTTTCGTCATTATAATGATAGTGAGTCGTTATATAATATAAACCGTGATTCTATCAACAAAGAGGAACAGAAATGCAGGAAATAAAGAGGTTGGGGCGACTGGCTTTGAAATTGGTGGCCATAGTCCTTCTTGTGCTATTTATAAAAGAAATCGTGCTCTATCATACATATTTGGATCTCTCTCAAAGCTATCGGCAGGTAGACAATTATGAAGGCATTGTATTCAAGAATAACTACACAAAAACTGCTTATAAACGCTGCTTTTGGGGTATAAAAAAAACAGCGGATGCAATCGCTGATTTTGACCGACACGGAGATGGCGGTTATAATGGTGAAACCTATAAAAAATTAACCGCGGTCATCGACGATACCGGTCATTTAGGCACCTGGGCCTCCTCCCCTGATGGGACAAAAATAGTTTACAGCGAAGGCCATGTTATTGACGAATTGGAACCTACTTACATAAGATATGTTGACTTCAAAGTTTTAGATCTGCAAAGTAACTCCATAACGGTGATATTCACTGCCCCGGCCAAAGAAGCCTCTTTAGGATTGGAATGGCAGTAAAAAACAGCGACAGGTTCACATTGCAACCTGCCGCTACTTTTAAGTTAGCGTAAAGAAACAAGCTGTCATCTGCTTATTGACACATGTGTTATACTGAGTCGGTTCGGAATGCACCGTCACTTTCACATACGCGTACCAAGTCAATACAAAGAAGCTCATTCTATTTCAACTGTGCTGCCTGGTCACGGCGGAATTTTTCTGCTTTTCCATACGACCGTTTGGCTACTTCGTCCTTGGTGAACACATCCTCCATCTCCATCACTTCTTGGATTGCCGCTTTGCTGGCAGTATTTCTGCCAGTTCCTCATCGGGATGTACTAGGGACAGCAAACCAGAGAGAGTACGTGTATTTAATAAAACCAATCAAAATCTGGTGGCTGTAAACGTGGCTGTAAAACATCCCTCATAATACAACAAAAAAGCCCCATGAAAACCTCATGGAGCCTTTAATTTCAAGTGGTGCCGGCGATCGGACTTGAACCGATACGTTGTTGCCAACGGCAGATTTTGAGTCTGCTGCGTCTGCCAATTCCGCCACGCCGGCGTTAACAACTTATTCGTTGCTGACAAGAAATATATTATCAGATATGTATATACTTGTCAAACATTTTTTTATAAAATATCCTATTTTATATTTTCATCCTTGATCTGAGACCCCCACTATACAAAAACAGTTGAGCCCTTAGAATCCAATCAAGCATGGAACTCTAAAAAGGACATCAACTGTTTTGGATAGTATCCCACCTTTAACCATTATCATCTGCCAGAAAATCCAACAAAATCTCACGGTATTAAAACGGGGATCGTTTCGCGATTTTCTACCTTACCAAATTTCCTTCATCCAGCCACGATAATTTTCTTCCAGGAATTTGATCAGTACATCAAACATGCCATAGATCTCATCCCCCAACTGCGCGAAATTCTCTTCTTCTGTACCAGGTGTCAGCAGGCATACATCGAGAATCAAGGCACCTGACTGGTCAAAATAAAGTTTGAAGGGTTTGAACTTCATATTCTGTTCACTGATCAGACGCAGCACAGCCAGCTCGTTTTCTTCCGTGCGGGCTTGTGGGGAAATCTGCACTCGAATCATGGAGAACACGCTATCATCTAAAAGTACCAGCGTGGGCAATTGCTGACCTTCCACCACCACATGTGAACGATACACTACCGTATGTTGCGCATCATCGGCAATCTCCTCCACCTGAAATGCTTCGATTTTTTTCTCTTCCAGATATTTGCTGAAAACTTCGGCTTTGATATTCATAAAAAAACAGCTCCTTTGTTCTTGGATATATATCTATGATATATATTATTCCACAAAGAAACTGTTTTTCCTCTATACGAATTTACTTTACTAGTCTACTTTTACCTGCAGCCAGAGTTTTGTATAAAGCTTATCCAAAGCTTCGCCTAAATAGCTGTAGGATTCCTGGCCCTTATAGACCTCTTCCGGCGGGAAGGCAACCTCGACGTACTCGCCCAGATCTTCTTCTACCTCATCCCGCACCGTAGTATTCGGCGTGGAATAGCCCAGTTCCTCGAAGTTGGCCGCGGCAATATCGGTACGGCACATGAAGTCGATGAACTTATGCGCATTTTCCACGTGACGGGCATTCTTCGGAATCACCCAGCTGTCGATCCAGACATTCGTGCCTTCTTTCGGCGCAGGCTGGAAGCGAAGATTCGGATTGGACTTCATGAGCTTGATGGCTTCGCCGGAGAATATAACGCCCAGAGCCGCCTCACCGGAGCTCAGCTTGTCGCGGATATCATCCACGCCATAGGCCTGAACCAGAGGTTTCTGTTGAATCAGCAGATCGCGGGCTGCCTGCAGCTCCGCCTCATTGGTGGTATTCATGGAATAGCCCAGCATCCGCAGAGGGATCATGATGGCATCCCGGGCCGAATCCTGCATCAGGATATTATCCTTGTATTTCTCGTCCCAAAGGATTTTCCAACTATCCACAGGCTCCTGCACCATCTTCGTATTATACATGATGCCCACAGTGCCCCAGCAATAAGGAACACTGTATTTGCCTTCACGGTCAAACATCTTGGACTGTTCAAAGAAATCCTGACCGATATTCTTCCGCGCATTGGGCAGCTGGCTGAAATCCAACGGCTGCAACAGATCATTATGAATCAGCTTATTGATCATATAATCGGAAGGACAGAGCACATCATAGGCCTCAGCCCCTTCGGCAATGCGGGGATACATGCTTTCATTGGTGTCGTATTCATCGAGCACCACCTTGATTCCTGTTTCATCCTCAAACTGCTTGATGGCATCTTCACTGAGATAATCGCCCCAGCTATAGACATAGAGCACATCAGCGCCCTCGTCCTCCTCTTCGGCAAACATATCGCAGCCGGTCATCACGAAAGTCGACAATACCAGCAGTGTCAGCAACAGGGAACGCAGGTATTTATGTAAAAACTTCATGCTTCCTGCCCTCTTTTCTCCGCCTGCCGATAACGGTTGATCACCTTGTAGTTCAGCATCAGCAAGGCTGTAAACGCCAGCACACCACAGAAGAACAGGGTGGACAAGGCATACATTTCCGGATGCACGCCCAGTTTCAGCTCCGCATAGATTTCCGTGGTCAACGTCTCAATGCCTGCACCCTTTGTAAAGTAGGTCACGATGAAATCATCGGCACTCATGGCAAAGGACAGCAGGAACGCCGCGATGATGCCCGGCATCAGCTCCGGCAGGATGACCTTGCGGAATGCCTGAACAGGTGTCGCACCCAAATCCCGGGCTGCTTCATACCAGACATTGTCCATGGCCAGTACCTGCGGCAGGATGCAGAGCATCGCATAAGGCAGGCTGATGACGATATGGGCCAGCAGGATGGTATCATAACCAAGTTTCAGACCCAATCCCAAAAAGAGCAGCATCAGCGAAATGCCGGTAACGATATCGGCATTAAGCAGGGGGACATTGGCCAGCCCCCGCAGGAGCATCCGGCTCTGCCGCCCCATCTGCCGCATGCCCAGAGCTGTAATCAGCGCCAGGTTTGTCGCCAGCAAGGCCGAAGTCACGCCAATGGTTAGCGTGTTGGAAAAGGCATTGAGGATATCTTCGCTCTCCAGCAGCTTTTCATACCATTCCCAGGTAAAGCCCGTCCACTGCCCGCGATAGCGGCTGGCATTGAAAGATTGGGCAATCAGCACCACGATGGGTGCATAGAGGAACGCTACGATGATGCCGAGATAGGTGTTCTTGATTTTCTGCATTATGGCCTTGCTCCCTTCTTCGCCTGCTCGCCATTATCGTTAAAGGCTTCCAGCAGGATATTCAGGATGATGAAGACCATCAGCACCATGGACAGCGCACTGCCCAGCTGCCAGTCATAGGCCGCCGTAAATTCCTGTTCAATGATATTGCCGACCAGCAGTACCTTGTTGCCGCCCAGCAGGGCACTGATGACAAATGTCGTCAATGCCGGAATGAATACCATGGTGGAACCGCTGACAATGCCCGGCATAGACAGAGGCAGCAGCACCCGCCGCAAGGTCTGGTAATGATTGGCGCCCAGGTCCCGGGCTGCCTCGATGATGCTGGCGTCAATGCGGTTGATGGCCACATAGAGAGGCAGTACCATATAGGGCAGGAAATTATACACCATGCCGATGATGATGGCCAATGGCGTATTGATGATATGTACTTCCGGCAGTCCTATCGCCTGCAGGAACATATTGACGATACCATGCTTTTCCAGGATTGTCTGCCAGGCCATGGTAGTCAGCAGGGAGTTCATCCACAAGGGCAACAGGAACAGCACAAAGACCAGCAGACCCCGGCTTTTCTTGCGTTCCCGCAAAATCAGACACAAGGGATAGGCCAGCACCAGGCAGATAAACGTGCTGATCAAGGCCAACTCCACAGAAAGGCCCAGTGCCTTCAGGTATTCCCATTGCAGTACCGTCTGCAAATGCTCCAGGGTAAAACCGCCCGCCTCGGCCTTCAGCCCATTCCAGAGGACGAAGAACAGCGGCAGGACGATAAACAAGATGGACCACAGGCCAAAGGGCAGCGCCAGGAAGCGTTGGGTAGACAGACGCTCATTCATCGCTCACGGCCTCCTCGTCTTCCGACTCAGGTTTCGCCATGATCTGGATGTTGGATGCCGCCAATCTTATGCCGACCTCCTTGCCCTGCTCATGCCCCGTGATGGTCTGCACCAGCCATTCAAAGCCGCCGGCTTCGATGGTGATATCATAGACCGTGCCCTTGAAGATTACCTGCTTGATGCGTCCCGTGAACTGGCCTTCTGCCGGCGCACAGATCTGGATATCCTCCGGACGGATCTGCACGTCTACTGGTACATTCTCGCCAAAGCCCGTGTTGATGCAGGGGATGTCCTTGCCCAAAAGGTGCACGAGCTTGTCCCGCACCATGATGCCGTCAATGATATTGCTGTCACCGATAAAGTCGGCTACGAAGGCATTCTCCGGCTCATTATACACGTTCTCTGGCGTGCCAATCTGCTGAATCCAGCCCTGATTCATGACCACCACCGTGTCCGACATGGACAGGGCTTCTTCCTGATCATGGGTAACAAATACAAAGGTAATGCCCAGTTCTCGCTTGATCTTCACCAGTTCCCGCTGCATATTCTGCCGCAGCTTCAAGTCTAAAGCCGATAACGGCTCATCCAGGAGCAGTACCTTCGGCTCATTGACAATCGCCCGGGCAATAGCAATACGCTGCTGCTGGCCACCAGACATCTGGGTAACCCGGGCATGCTCATAGCCATCCAGATTCACCAGTTTCAGGGCATATTTTATCTTATCGCGAATGTAACTTGCACTCTTTCCCTTGAGTTTCAAACCAAAGGCGATATTTTCCGCCACGTCCATATGGGAGAACAGTGAATACTTCTGAAACACCGTATTGACCTGCCGCTTTTCCGGCTGAAGGTTGGTTATATCCTGACCGTCAAACCAGATCTTGCCACTGTCCGGTGTCTCAAAGCCGCCAATCAGGCGCAAGATTGTGGTCTTACCACAGCCCGACGGCCCCAAAAGGGTTACAAATTCATTCTCGTGAATCGTTAAATCCAGGTCTTCCAAGATTTTCCGACCATCATAGCTTTTGTTGACGCGTTCAAGACGCAAAAGTTCTTTTTCCATTCATCGTCCCTTTTCTTATTCTGTATTTGCGCAACAGGGCGCAGAAGCTGCTGGCATCCACCTCTTGTCCTGCCAACAGCTTGCGATAACCATCATAGCATATTTAATAAGAAAAATCTATAAAAAAAGCCCCCCTGACGGGGGCAACTCCTGCTAATATACCACTATCCCAATCGCATGATCCGTCAAACACGCATCACGCTTGATCAATCCCACTGAATCCCTGTTGGCGAAGATACTAATGCTATGCCATCTGCATTATTCTTTCCGCCGCCAGCAGCACCACTATCTTTTCCCATATAGTCCTTATATTTATAGGCACTATAATTTCCCCTCAAGGTAATCGAATCCCCTACAATCGTCCCGATGAATGTGCTTCTATCCGCATTCACAAGGATTCCGTTCTCTGTAAGGCTATACGGCGCATAGATCACACCCTTGAACGTGTGCCCGCCCAGCGCTAAATTGATATATGACCGATGATTATTGTCACCAGCAACGCAGATGATCAACGGACGGCCTGTATCCGCATTCAGATTTATATTGATCGTGCTTACACCCGCTTCTATGTATATGTATATGGGCTTGTCACTGTCCCCCAGGCTTTTGTCCACGTTAAGATTCCAACTGGGAATCCTGCCATCCGCATTGGATACGCGAACGATATCCTGATGGAACAAGGAATTGCTGGTACTTGCATTCTGATCCGTCGGCTTATTGGATGTCTCTTTCGTTTTTTGATCCATATAGTCGTAGAATGCCTTGAAATCATAATTATAATACTCTGCCTTGCTCCAATATCCGTCTTTCAACGTGCCATCGCTGGCAAACCCGGCTTTCTGGGATTCATCATCCTTCATCAGATCCCCGATATCATGGCTGAGATTATACTCCTGTCCCTTACTGGTAAAAAAACGATCCAGCTCACCATGCATGCTGTAGATAAGGGACTTATAACGATAACTAGGATTGTTTACGCCATCCCCTTTCGTATAGGCAATCCTGCCATCATATATGGTTCGGATGAGATCCTTCGCATCATGATCACGCCTATCTTTGGCCAATTTTTCCGGATGTTCTATTGCATTGACCGCATCAAACCGCTCTTTGAAAATAAACATATTATTGAATGCGCCGCCATTGCCTTCCCCATTTATTGCCGCCACACCAGTCACAGTTACGGCAAAAGTCCCATCACCATAAAAATGACGCAAAAAATATAAAGGTACTTTTTTTACCAGTTTCACCCGG
The DNA here is from genome assembly GCF_900142515.1 of Pseudoselenomonas ruminantium. Lineage (GTDB taxonomy): Bacteria > Bacillota > Negativicutes > Selenomonadales > Selenomonadaceae > Selenomonas_A > Selenomonas_A ruminantium_D. The sequence continues at coordinate 11,961 of NZ_FRBC01000010.1, forward strand.
TAATAAGTAAAATTCTCTTTTTTCCTGGCCTTAAATGTTTTTTCTGCCAGTTGTTCCAGCGGATCGAGATTATGGTATTCTCCCTGTATGTATTGTGCCGCCATCTTGTCCGCATTTGGATGTGCCCCTTCTGTTTCGTTCTTTTCCGCATATTTATGCGCTCCGGCTACGGCCGCTGCATCTGCAGCATTCTGCAGGCGGCTGTATTGAACATAGATATTCCCTATATCTACAGCTAACCCCACCCCCGTAATGATCAGGGGCAGCAGCAAGGCTGTGAATAATAAGATGGCGCCTTGCTGGCGCCATCTTATCGACATGTGGTTCCTGTATTTTGACATGACACGTCCTCCTGCCTGATTACATATTTTTCATCAAGAACAATATGGTGGGCACTAATGTTACGACAAACAGGGCGGGGAAAATGAAAATAACCAGCGGAAAGACTATTTTTACCGGCGCCCGCAAGGCCTTGGCTTTTACATATTGCCGGCGGCGCTCCCGAATATTATCGGCCTGATTCTTCAAGGTCTTGCTCATACTCGTTCCTAAGCGTTCAGCTTGAATGATGGACGTCATGAACAGGGCCACATCCTGCACCTCACAACGGCTTGCCAGATTTTTCATGGCCGTACGGCGCACCATGCCCATGCGGATATCCTCCTGCAGCCGCTTGCATTCACTGACCAGGGCGCCCCGCATGCGGGCCGTAATCTTGCTTAACGCCGCATCAAAGGAAAGGCCTGCCTGCACACTGACACACAATAAATCCAAAATTTCCGGCAGCTGCCGGGAAATTTCCTCCTGTCTTTTCTGTATCATGATATTCAGGCACACCACCGGCATCATCCCGCCCAAAAGGCCGCCCAGCAGAATGAACATCACCTTTTGAATCCAAAGATGATTGCTATCCCCCACCAGCAGGAACATAACGCCACACATGGACAAAACACCCAGCAAACAGATCAGCATAAATTGTGGTGCCGTACATTCATCGGCTTTTCCCGCCAGAACCAGACGCTTTTCCAGCAGCCCTCTCAGCTGCTCAGGCGCTAACCGGCTCATGGATTCCGCAATATGTGTGCCTGCCGGCTTCACCACACGCTCCATAAAGGGAATCTCATGCCGCTTTCGCTGTGCTTCTCTGTCCGGGGAAATATTTTCCGGTGAAAGATCCTGTTCCAACGCCAAAATCCGCTGCCGCACCGTGGTATGGGCCAGAACCGTCTTGCGAACAATAGCAAAAAGAAGCAAAAAAACCGTAAACGAAACCGCTACAGAGAATAATAAGATCAACATCAGAACATGCCCCTTCTATCATCCGGCTGGATTGCAAAAAAATCATCCGGCAATTCTACATCATTAACTTCAAATCTTTCCATGAAGCTTGGCTTCAGCCCAGTAGACAAGAAACGTCCGACAGGTTTTCCATTTTCATCATACCCCTGTTGCTGATAGCGGAAAATATCCTGCATGGTAATGGTATTTCCCTCCATATGCTGAATCTCTGTCACATGTGTGATTTTGCGGCTGCCATCCCGCATACGGGATTGTTGGATAACCAGATCAATAGCCGATGAGATCTGTTCTCTTATCGCTCGTACCGGCAATTCCAGCCCCGACATCAGCACCATGGTCTCCAAGCGGGACAGCGCATCCCGGGGACTGTTGGCATGTGCCGTGGTCAGTGAGCCATCATGCCCAGTATTCATGGCCTGCAGCATGTCCAAGGCCTCACCGGAGCGCACCTCACCCACGATGATCCGGTCTGGTCTCATACGCAGTGCATTGCGCACTAAATCACGGATAGAGATCTGCCCTTCCCCTTCGATATTCGCCGGTCTGGCCTCCAAGGTCACCACATGCTCCTGTTGCAGGCGCAATTCCGCCGCATCTTCAATCGTCACAATGCGTTCTTCTTCCGGAATAAAGGAAGAAATCACATTCAGTGTCGTTGTTTTACCAGAACCTGTGCCGCCGGATACAAGAATATTAATTCTGGCCTCGACACAAGCCCGTAAAAACTTCGCCATCTTTTCATCCAAAGTGCCATAGTCAATAAGGTTATCCACCGTCAATGGCTTTCTGGAAAATTTGCGGATCGTTATCGCCGGGCCAACCAGAGACAGCGGCGGAATGATGATATTCACGCGGCTGCCATCCTCCAGGCGGGCATCCACCAAGGGTGAGGATTCATCAATCCGGCGTCCCAAGGGCGTCAGGATGCGCTCTGCAATATTCATGATATGGGCATTATCATGAAACTGCACATCTGTACGTTCCAACTTTCCCCTGCGCTCTATGAATACTTTTTTCGGACCATTGACCATGATTTCCGTAATGCTGTCATCCTGCAGCAACGGCTCAATGGGGCCTAACCCCAGCATCTCATCCCGGATGTCGGCAATCAGCCGCGTTTTTTCCCCACGGGGAACAGCCAGCGTCTCCGAATCCAGGATACGCTGGCAATAGCGGGTAATGATTTCCTCTACTTTGTGCGGGTCCTGGTGGAGGCTCGACAGCATAGCCTGCTCAGCAGGCGCTATTTCATCAATAATGCGTTGATGAAGCCGATGTTTTACTTCCTGATAGGATTCCTCCGCTAAATCCTGTGTCTCCTCCTGGGCAGTAAATATCTTTACCTGCCGGTTTTGCCCGTTCTTACGCCCCAGACGTGTCAGCAAAGACATTCAATTCCCTCCCGCATTTGGCTTATATTCACTATACACTGTATAGGTTACCGTCATCTTCAATCCCTTATCATCAGCAAAACCAGCTAATTTTGCCAAGGATAAACCAGTTTCATCATTTAACCTTGCCTGCAAGGTGACCACTACATTCGGTTTTTTATACTCAATCCAGAAATCCTCTTGTTTCTGTGCATCCCATGTAAATATCGCAGCCGGCAGCTTGACATCCTTATATTGCTGCCGAATCTCTTTATAGTTATCTGTATATTGTTTTTCTTCCTTTACGATAGACGCCTCCCGCGCACTGCTGCGCGCCAGGCTGCTAAGGCTTAGATAATCAGCCATGATCATACCGGCATAGAAGATAAAGAAAAACATGAGGAAAAACAAAGGCAGAGTAATTGCAAACTCAACCATGGATTGTCCTCGCTGTAAGTTCTGCATACCCTGCCTCCATCAGTTTAACTCTTAGAGATCGTCATAGTATCTATACCATTTTTAACTTTTGAAAAAGCAGCAGTAATGGCATCGATCAAACCTGATTTAGCATTCGTGGTTACCGCAGCAACCACCACCACTACAAATGCCAGCAATACCGCATACTCCGTAAGGCCCTGTCCCTTTTCCCCAAGATAACGTGCCCGCAGATACTCCATGATTTCCAACATAATGAAATCCTCCTATAAATGATTTATTTATGAAATCTCCCAGAGAGATTTGCACACAATATTAAAATTTTATATCCACAATCTTCCGTATGAGTATATAGCCCACGATTTCCATAAACACCGCTGCAGCTATACAAATTTTACCAAGCGGCTCCTCAAACAAAGGCTGCAAATAGTCAGGACTAAGGATAGACATCAGCACCCCCACTACGAAAGGCAGGCATGCCAGTACGCCTCCGGATAACCGTCCCTGTGCCGTGATAGACAAAATCTCACGCTTCATCTTTATGCGTTCCTGAATGGTTTCACCAATGGTGTCCAGGATCTGTGCCAGATTCCCGCCCACCTGCCTTTGTATGACCACAGCAGTGATCACCAGTTCGAAATCAGGACTGTTGATTCTTTTTTGCATATTATCCAATGCCGTTTCCAGATCAATCCCGACATTCACCTCATTGACCACCTTCTGCACTTCCCGGCCGATAGGCGCATCCATCTCTCTGGCAATCAATTCAAATGCCTGCATAAAGCTAAAACCTGCCCGCAGGGCATTGGCGACCATAGTAAGCATATCACCCAATTGATTGGTAAAGGCTTTTTGCCGTCTTTTGATGCAGAGATCCAGGAACAACAGCCCCAGCAGCACACCGCCGGGCAATGCCAGCAGCGCCCACAGCGGCTCCAGGGTCACAGCCAGGGTAACGGCTGCACAAAGGCCGCCTAAGATGAGCAGCATGACCTCGTATTCCGAGCCCAGCAAGGGCCAGTCTGCCTGCTGCATCTTGAAATCCATGCGATTTCCACTGTGCTGTATTTTTTGCAGCCCAGCGGCCGCCCACTGAATAAAACTGCGGAAGCGGTCCCTGGCTGCCGCCTTTGCCTTCTGACCCCGCAGTTCCTGCTGACGCAGGCGCATGGCGGCACCAGAATAATATTCCATCCGGTTGACCAGCTCGGTATGCTGCCGCATCCTGATGCGGATAAGCACCAGCAGCAAGGCAAAAACCAACAACGTCACCATCAGGGCAATCACGATCCTCATACCCCAGCCCACCTTATCCTATGTTTCCGGCCAATAATATTGTCCGCCAAGCGATCAACCTGTCGGGACAAAGGACTGTCCGGACGGATATCCGTAGCCATCTTGCCCTTGTCGGCAGCATCCGAAACAATGGCATAATCATTGGGTATGATTTCCGTAACCGGATAGCCCAGCTTCTGCGAAAGTTCCAGCCTCGCCTGCGCATCACACGGTTCCACCCGGGTGAAGATAACCTTCGCACGATTCTCCATATCTTCCCAATCCCGAAAGATATGGAGTGCTCTCTTCATATGGTCAATTTCATATGCCCCATTGATCATGCTCACCAAAAAAGTGGTATTGGAAGCCTCGGCTGCGGCAATAGAAGTGGGATTGAACCCGGCCGGTACATCAATCAGAATATAGCGGAACAAACCGCGGCTCATCGCGATGAGATTTTCCAATTTGTCAATGGCTACCTTATCGATCATATTGGGCGTCCGCGTACCACAGAGCACACTGACATTGGGCGCCACTGGCATATAATAGGAGCTCAGGGATGCCGGCGACAAGAAACGGATGTCACGTACCGCCTCCACGATTGTGGTCTGTGCCGCCAGATTGAAGAACACCGCCATATCACCGAACTGCAGGTCCGCATCAATGATTCCTACCGGCTCACCTGATTTGCGGGCTAAAGACATGGCCAGATTCGCAATCAGGGTTGTCTTGCCGCTTTTGCCCTTCGGACTGAAAAACACCAGTATTTCAGCACTACCATCACTGCCCAGCCGAGAAAAAGCATCCACCGATTCCTGCAGTTCCACGCCAGAAAACGGCTTGATGATATAACCTTTAGCCCCGGCCTTGATACTGCCGCTGGCACTCTCTGCCTGCCACTTGTCCCCCATACAGAGGATCGATGCAGCCGGATAGACCTTCTTAAAGGCATCGACCAGCCCCATGCCGCCAGGCTGCTCAATATCCAGCAGGATAAGATTCGGATTGAATACCGCCCCCTGCCCCAGAGCATCACTGACATTCTGAAACTTAGCTGCCAGGGTAAAATTCGGGGTATCATCCACCACCTGGCAAAGCCGTTCCAACATCGAACGGTCCGACTCGGCCAACAAAACCCGATACTCCATGATCAGCCTCCTCTCAACCAAAAATCCGGGTCAGCCAGGATTCTGCCGCGCTCACATCCATATTTGCCGGCTCATCATAGACACGATTCGTATAACGAGCGACCAAATCCCGCAGTGCATCTCCCAGTTCCGTATGCCCGGAACGCAGGACCAGGGGCACCCCCTCCTTGATGGAGCGGCTGGCCGCCTGAAAGTCATTCGGCAAAATATGGTAGAACGGCTCTCCCAGCAATTTTTCCACATCATCAATACTGATGCGGGTCTTCGCATTGCTGCGATTCAGGATCAAGCGAATCTTGTTCTTGTCATAGTCCAATTTTTTCAGCGTATCCGCCCCGATTTTCATATTCTTGATTGTGGGAATGAAGTCTACAATCCCCAGAAAGCTGACAATCGTGGATAGATTCAGCAACGCAAGATTCAGTCTGCTGAACGTTGATGTGGTATCCACCAGCACATAGTCAAAAACATTCTGCAGCCGACGCACCATTTCCACGGCTTTATCCGCCTCGATATTATAGGCTTCTTCCAATCTCTCTGGTGCAGCCAGCACATAAAACACCACATTCTGATATTCGTAAGGCGTCAGATATTCCTCTGCCCGTACGGTGCTACCCTGCCGGTTCATCGCCTGCTGCAAATCATAAACGGTACGCTGCGGAAGGAGCTGAAGATAATTGCTCACATCTCCAAATTGCAGGTCAAAGTCCAGCAAGCAGACTTTCTTCCCCTGCCGCGCCAGTTCCGAAGCCATGTTCGTACTGATCAACGTCTTGCCCACAGCCGAAGCCGTACTGAAAAAAGTAATGACCACACCATGTATTTCCTGTGTAAATTCACCCATTTACCTAGATCTCCTCAATAGCTCTGACTGCTGTCTACAGGAATGATCTTATCGAGTGGACTGCTTTCCTCCGCCTGCACAGCAGGCGCATCTTTGCGCTGTTTCTTACTCTGCTTTTCCGGAATCGCTCCATTGAGATCGACGGATCTCATATCCCTGTACTCCCGGCGGCTGTCCTGGAATGCCTCTTCCATCTTCGGTGACATCTTCACCTCATCATGCTCATTGACCACCCGCGGTGTAATGAGAATCATGATCTCTGACTTCTGGCGGCTGGTATTATGATATTTGAACAATTCCCCCAAAACCGGAATGTCTCCCAGCACTGGCAGTTTCGAAAGCGTTTTGGTGTCTTCCGAATTCAAAAGGCCGCCGATTGCCATGGTCATCCCAGTAGGAATTGTCACCACAGTCTGTGCCGAACGCGTAGACAACCCCGGCATCCTGTAGCCATTCGCCGTGACGCTGTTTGTCCAGTCAAGACGGCTGACCTCAGCATTGAGGTTCGCTACGATATTCCCCTGCCGGTCTACAGTCGGATTGACGATATTCAGTGAAATACCATAAGGCTTGTATTCCACCGTGATATTATTCCCCAAACCGGATACCGACGGATACGGTATCTGTCCCCCCACGAGGATACCGGCTGACTTGCCACTCATCGTGGTGATATTGGGGCGCGATACGACCCTGGCCTTTCCTTGTTCCACCAGCAGCCTCAGCTGGGCATTGACCTTGGAAAAATGTGTAAAAAGCCAATTGCGGTTGTACCAATGGCTCCCGGCATCACGCTGTACGCCAAAGCTTTCCCCGCCATAAAACAAACCAGAATCGCCTAAGGTCACCCCGGTTCCCGTGGTATTGTTCTGAACTTCCGATGCATAGGTAACACCTAATTTCTTAGCCGCATCAGAATTGATCTCGATAACGAGAGCTTCCATATTTATTTGGTCAGGATTCTCCATATCCAAAAGATTAATAACCCGCGCACTGCTATCTACCTGCTCCTCTGTAACCACTTCCGTTTTTACTGCTCCCGAACCGCTGTTGCCTCCTAATTTCAAAAGGCTCTGTTTGCTCTTCGTGGGGTCCTCCCCCACATAAAGACAGGCAATCTTGAAGGCCAGATCCTTTTCGTACTGATTCCTGACCGTTCCGCGCAAGAGCACTCTGTCTTCGATCACTTGCACCGTTACATGCGGCAAATTGATGGCCATCTTTATTTTCGCAGCCAGAGATACGTTCTTCCGATCATTCGTATCATCATTGACATTAACGGTAAAGTCCTGCCGCATGCCATCAGCAGTCCAAACATTCACGGTGGTCGCTCCCTGGCCCAGGGCCACGATATTCAAAGCATGCGTGCCCAAATCCTGTATATCGGCAATCTTAGGGTTTCCCACCACAGCTTTTGTTATCGGGCTGTGTGTTCCCAAATAATAAGACTGATTAACCCCCAGCCATAGAGGCTGAGCAGCATAAGCAGGTGCAGGCGCTATAACCGCCGCCACTGCTGTCAATCCCAACACAATTTTTGTACCCCAATACACGTTATCTCTCCCCATTTTTCTGGACGCCACGAATAATCTCAAAATGCCCTCCCTGAGCCGCAGGCTGTGCCGCCTGCTTAGGAGGTCCTGCCGACGCAGGGGCCACAGCAGGCGCTGCAGCAGGTGCAGCGGCGGGAGAAGGTGCCGAAGCGCGAGGCTGGGGCGCAGCCGTGGACTGACGTTCGGCAGGAATCATGTAATCTGTATCAATAGAAAAAACATCTGCAGGTGCTACAGGACGCAACACCAGATAAATCGTCCCCTTTTGCGATGCCGTAGCCAACTTCAAGGCCTCGTCCAAGGGCAATGCCAAGGTTGCCGTGGCCATGGCATCACTGCTGCCCTTGATGGCACCATTCTCTTCACTTCTGTCATTACCTTCTGACTTATTGTTATCAGCCGCCTGGCTGCCTGTCTTGTTGATGGCCAGAAGCTGCACATTCTGCAGGAGGACTTCTCCCTTGAAGCCTGTCTCCCGGCTGCCTGAAACCAGCATTACGTCCACGAAATCACCTGGTTTAGCAAACCCCGATACACCGGTAATATCCGTAATGGCCACCGATACAGCCCGGCAATTTGGTGGAATTGTTCCCGTAAAACCTGCCATGCGCACATCTGCGTAGACTTTCTTCGTGGTCAGAAGGTCTCCCTTCTGAATGGCTACACTGGTGGGGCTGCCAGTAATTTCACTAACTTCGTGCACAGCTTCCGCCGGCACCACATCTGCCGGCATATCCACGACATTCAGCATGCTTTCTTTGATAACAGTACGCTCGGGAATGTCCTGTTTGGCTACTACCACCCTCACCATTTCCACCTGTTTGCTATCCTTTGCTGCCGTCTCCACGCTGGACAGCGAAAAATAGACCAACATCCCCAACAGACAACTGACCCCTGCGGCCAGCGACACCCACTGCTTGTAAGTGAGCTTAGATTCCAGCATCCACTTTTTCACGATCTGACCATCCCTATTTTGAATTGGTTTTTCTTATATTGCCAACTTACTTTAGTCTTAATTCCTCGATATTTTTAATCGTTTTCTTAATTTATTTTAATCTTCCTCTAATAAACACATAACACTATATCATATGTCCCCCCTGGCTAGTCAACCCCTTTTATCACAATTTGTAACAAAATTACATAAAAATACTACAATTTCCAGAAGAAGCCTCCCCTTCACAAAGGACTGCAGTCCCTATCATTGCAAATTCCTTGTATAACCAGTAAAATGATAGCGAGGTGATTGCAATATGATCATGATGAAAATAATTGTGGCTGTTATAGCCGCAGCCGCCGGTTCCTGGCTTGGCTCAAGATGGATTTCCTGCTTATACCTGCAAAGGCAGGAAATACTCAGTTTCCCCCACAAGATCCAGGACCAAAACCAATGCCGGCTGTATTTCCTGCCAGCATGTTTAGGCATCCCTTTTGCTTTTTACTTATTGTCAGCCAGCATAGAAATTCCCACGGCTTTCTTTCCCCTGTTCTATATCTATTTTCTTGTACTCTTCACCGTCACCGATTGGGAACAGCAGGTTATTTTCGACAACATGCTCATCCCATTTGCCCTTATGGGCATCGTTGCCGCCCTGAGCAGCGATGCCAGTCTCCTCAATCATCTGCTGGCTGCCTTGGGTGGTGGCTTTCTCTTCCTCTTCCTGGCCATCCTGACAAAAGGTGGAATCGGCGGCGGTGACATCAAACTCATCGCTGCTTTGGGGCTATGGCTCGGAACCAGCAGCCTGCTGATGGTAATTGCCACCGGCATCATCATGGGCGGTATCGCCGCTTTGTGCATGCTGCTATCCGGACACAAAAAAAGGACCGACACTTTTGCGTACGGTCCCTACTTTGCTATTGCAGCATTGTTGCTGCTGTTTCACTAAACAGATTGCTTATTTCTTGGTAATATCCTTGCCAAACCACTTTTCAGAAATCTTGGCCATGGTGCCATCAGCCTTCATTTCGTTGAGCACCTTCTGCACATCATCGCGCAGCTGCTGATTGTCCTTCGCAAAGCCAATACCAAAGGTGCTGACTTCACCTATTGCAACATCCACTGCTTCCAGGCTATCCGGATGCTTGCTCATATAATAGCGACCCACGATCTCATCGCCCACTACGGCGTCAATACGGCCATTTTCCAAGTCCATGAAGGCAGATACGAAATCCGAATACTTCTTGACTTCTTTTACCTTTTCCTTAAAGAAAGCACTGCCATCTATATATTCCTCTGCAGAGCTGGCACTCTGGGTACCAATGACTTTTCCTGCCATGGAAGCCTCGTCCTTGATATCCTTGGTGCCTTTTTTCACGAAAATAATCTGGCGGTTATCCATATACGGGTCGGAGAAAAGCATGTTTTCCTTGCGCTTTTCCGTGATATCCAAACCATTCCAAAGAATATCGACACGGCCGCTCTTGAGTTCTGCTTCCTTACTTGACCAGTCAATCGCCTTGAATTCAACTTCCCGTCCCAGCCGCTTGCTGGCTTCTTTGGCCAGATCGATATCGAAACCTACAATATTATTGCTTTCATCTTTAAAGCCCATCGGCGGGAAATTATCATCCAGACCTACCACGATCTTCTTTCCATTATCGCCCTTGCTGGTATCGCTGCCACAACCTGCCGCTACTACCGTTGTCATAATGGCCGCCAATCCCAACGCTAAAAGTTTCTTCCATTTCATAGTATCGAGCTCCTCTCTGTCCTTTATTACATTAAAGGATTAATACAATTTCAATTATAATGTAAAGTTGTAAAGGCTGTCAAGTAGATTTTCACTTGCCAAATACAAAATAATTAAAGGTATTTAACCAAAAAGCGCGAAATATATAAATAATAAATATATAAAATCGAACTACATCCCACGCAAGGAGGGGGTTATTTTGCGAGCTGTTTCGGTTGAAGATTTGAAACCAGGCATGATACTCGCCCGCACCATCGTCAATCCTGACATGGTCGTTGTTTTATCGGAAGATACACTTTTAACGAAAGCTCATATCACGCGGCTGACGTTTTTGAATATCCCCGTTGTCTATATCAAGGACGAGTATGAACTGAGCAAGAACTATCAAGCTGTATCCACCATTTTCAATCGCGGCAATGCCTTTGTCAAAGAATACGACAGCGTAGTACAGGAAGCCAAGCGTATTTTCACGGAGACCAGCAAGTCCGGCAATGTGCCCTTGAACGAAACCAAGGATATGGTAAAGGAAACCATCGCCCCGCTGGCCCGCAGCAGTGGTGCGATCGACTATCTTTACGAATTGAATCACAAAGCCAGCGATGTATACAACCACTCGCTGCGCGTATCCATCTTGGCTGGCGTCATCGCTAAATGGATGCATTTCAAGCGGGAAAAGACACGGGACATCATCCTGGCAGGATTCCTGCACGATATCGGCAAATGCAAATTTCCCCAGCGGCTCCTGGATAAAAACATCAATAACCTGCAAGGGGAAGATTACGAGGCGTACATCAAACATACTGTCGATGGGCAGCATATCCTGAACAACATTGACGGGCTGTCCGATGGCATAAAGATGGCCGCATTGCAGCATCATGAACGCACGGATGGAACCGGCTTTCCCTTTGGCAGTCGGGGCTCAGACATTCATGAATACGCCCGCATCATCATGATTGCCGATATTTACGATAACATCACCACGGAACGGGAAGGTTATATCAAGCAAACTCCGTTTGCCGCTATCGCCATTCTCACGGAAAATATGTTTGTTTCCCTGGATCCGGAAGTATGTGTCCCCGTATTGACGCATATCAAAGATGCCTTCCTGGGATCACGCATCACACTCAATAATGGTGAAAAGGGCATTATCGCTGCCTATCCTAATGACTATGCCGCACATCCTGTCGTAAGCCTGCAAAGCGGCGAGATCGTCAACCTCAACCATCATCCGGAACTGATGATCACAGAATACAATCCTAAATAGGCAAAGGAGCTGCGCAGGCAGCTCCTTTGCTTTGCCCCATTTGCCCTCTGTTCCATTCTGTAATATACTAAATACAGATTCAATACGGGGGTGATATTATGAGTGACTATGAAAAGAAAGGCTATCTCGTCAGCGATTTTCGCGTGTTCCGCTTGAAAGATGCCGCTTTGAAGCCCATTCCTTTTCATTATCACGATTTCCATAAGATAATCATGTTTCTGGGAGGCGCCGTAGATTATGTCATTGAGGGCAAAACCTATCATCTGGCCCCCCGTGATATCGTCTTTGTCACAGCCGGAGAAATCCATCGTCCAGTGTTCACAGATGAACTGAGCGATTATGAACGCATTGTCATCTATGTTGCACCAGAATTCCTGCAACGCTGGCAAAACCAGGATAACGAACACACCGACCTGGCTCAATGTTTCACCTACGCCCGCGAACATAGCAGTGTCATGCATCAGCCACCCGGCACCAGCCATGACCTCCTCTTTCATATGGACAAATTAGAAAAAACAGCCCACGGGCAGGGTTTTGCCAATGGGCTGTTTACGGAAATCATGTTCATTGAATTCATGATTCTCCTGAATCGTTCGCTCTACGAGCATGAACTCTCCGGTCTCAATAATGCCATTTACGACCCCAAGATCCAAGAAACCCTCAGTTATATCAACGCCCATCTGGCGGAAGAACTCTCTATCGATGAATTGGCGGCCCGAGCCTATATCAGCAAATTCTACCTGATGCGTAAGTTCAAAGCTGACACAGGCTATGGTATCCATCAGTATATACGCAGCAAACGGCTGTTACTGGCCCGCGATCTCTTAAAGACCGATATGCCTATCACCAGCATCTGTGAAGAAGTGGGGTTCGCAGATTACTCTACCTTTTCGCGAGCCTTCAAAGAGATGTTCAAATGTGCACCGCGGGATTACCGGAAACAATGATGACAAAACAAACGCCCGGCTGGACTATTGCCGTTCCTGATCTCTGACGCTCATCAAGCATATCAGAACGGAAAAGCAATATCCAGCCGGGCGTTTTATCTCAACGAACTGAGAAAACCAGCTTATTTATTGTCTGCAACGACCTTGCGTGCCACGTCAACTACATGGTCAACCGTAAAGCCGAATTTCTCGAACAGGATGCCAGCCGGTGCAGAAGCGCCGAATCCCTTCATGGAAACCGTAGCACCATCGAGGCCCACATACTTGCCCCAGCCAAAGTCGCTGAGCGCTTCTACTGCCACGCGGGCGCGGACTTTCTTCGGCAGAACACTTTCTTTGTAATCAGCACTCTGCTGCTCGAAAAGATCCATGCAAGGCATGGAAACAACGCGTACATCTACGCCTTCGCCAGCCAGCTTGGCCTGAGCTTCTACAGCCAGCGATACTTCGGAACCTGTAGCAATCAGGATACCATCCATGTTGGCAGCGTCCTTAGCTTCAGATACCACATAAGCACCCTTGAGTGCTTCCTTGGAGGAACCAGCCAGCTGCGGCAGGTTCTGACGCGTAAGCACCAGAGCCGTCGGCGTCCTTTCGCTGGTCACAGCCAGATACCAGCCAGCTGCCGTTTCCGTAGCATCAGCCGGACGGAAAACATTGACATTCGGCGTGGAACGCAGCATAGCCAGCTGTTCAATCGGCTCATGCGTCGGACCATCTTCACCGACACCGATGCTGTCATGCGTCAGAACATAGGTCACAGGCAGTCCCATCAGAGCTGCCAGACGAACCATCGGCTTCGTGTAATCGCTGAACACGAAGAACGTAGCAACATAATTACGCAGGCCGCCATGCAGGGTAATACCGTTAGCCATAGCTGCCATAGCCAGTTCGCGCACGCCGAAGTGCAGGTTGCGGCCGGCATAGTTATCCTTGGAGAAGTCGCCTGCATCCTTCATGTCCGTCTTATTGGACGGAGCCAGGTCAGCACTGCCGCCAAAGAGGTTCGGCAGGATGTCTTTCAGGCGATTGATCATCGTACCGGACAGAGCACGGGTTGCCTGTGCTTTATCTTCATAAGCCCAGAACTCTTCATTTTCCAGCAGAGCCTTAGCATCTACAGGAGCATGGAACTTATCCCACTTCGCCTTCATCTCCGGGAATTTCGCACAGTAATCTGCGAAGAGCTTATTCCAGGCAGCTTCTGCCTCAGCACCCTTTGCTGCCTTCTCCTGATAATGGTCGTACACATTCTGCGGAATGTTGAAGGTCTTTTCCGGTTCCGGCCAGCCCAGGTTTTCCTTGAGCGCCTTGACGTTATCCACACCCAACGGTTCCCCATGTGCACTGGCTTTGCCCTGTTTTGCAGGACAGCCATAACCAATCTGGGTCTTGACCGTAATAAAGGACGGATGCTCCTTGTCTGCTTTAGCTGCTTCGATAGCCTTGGCAATGGCCTCAAGATCATTGCCGTCTTCCACTGTCAGCGTCTGGAAGCCAAAAGCCTGCATACGTTTTTCTACATTTTCCGTAAAGGCAATATCCGTGCTGCCTTCGATAGAAATCTTGTTGGAATCATACAGGATGATGAGTTTGGAGAGACCGAGCGTACCAGCCAGGGAGAAGGCTTCGGAGGAAATGCCCTCCATCATGCAGCCGTCGCCGCCCAGAGCGAAAGTATAGTGGTCAACCACATCATAACCAGGCTTGTTGAACTCAGCAGCCAGATGTGCTTCAGCCATAGCCATACCTACGGCCATACCCATGCCAGCACCCAGCGGGCCCGTAGTTGCTTCAACGCCTACAGTATGACCATATTCGGGATGTCCCGGAGTCAGAGAACCATCCTGACGGAAGTTCTTCATATCATCCAGAGTCAGACCATAGCCAAAGAAATGGAGCAAGGAATAGAGCAGGGTAGATCCATGACCACCAGAAAGGATGAAGCGATCGCGGTTCGCCCACTTCGGATCCTTCGGATTGTGATTCATATGGTTAGCCCACAGTTCATAAGCCATTGCGGCACTGCCCAGCGGCAGGCCCGGATGACCGGAATTTGCCTTCTGGACAGCATCAGCAGCCAGAACGCGGATTGCGTTTACACAAGTCGTATCCATGTTACTCAATGTGTATCTCTCCTTACCTGTTACAAAGATTATTTATCACAAATATCATTCTACAAAAATTAACGGAAAATGTACAGTACCTTTGACCATTTTCCATTAATTTCTTTTATGATGTTTTAATAAACGATTATATATAATTACGTTTTCAAACAACGAAACTCAGAAGTTCCGCAAATCCGGGCGCAATTCCTGTGCCTTGCCCATATATACATGCTGGATCTCTGCCTGTTTCAGATCCGTATCAACCAGCAACAACACGCGGATGCAGCGCTCCATAGACTCATCTACTTCCGGGACAACAGAGTCAAATAAGGGAACCTTATCGAATCCCTCCATCTGCCGTGCACCAGTAGCCGGGAAACCAGCGGTCAGATCCTTGGTCGAACTGAAGATGCAGGCGCCAATGTCCTCCGGCTTCACCTTGTTGCGCCGCAAGATCTGGGATAGTAGCATTTTCGCCGCCTGCCAGATCTCTTCCTTCTTATTCTCCCCTACGACAATTGCTCCACGAATACCTCTCATTTGTCATTCCTCCTCATGCTCCCTTGGGCCATTCCCATTTATGGTTCTTTATGGATTTCCCAAATAATTCTCAAGCTAAGTATAAAAGCAATCAAATATCCCAAAAAACCTAACAGCGGTATCTCCATGATCTTGGGAGTCATCTGCGTCGTACAGATCGTGCTGGATCCCAAAAGCAAGGCCGCCACCAGCAGGGCCAGGATCACCTTGTTGATCATACGGTCAATATGGCGCAACGGTTCTTCCGACCCCGTTACATCCAGATTCACCTTTGTCTGGCCACTCATGGTCATCTTGAGGATATCCGAAATCTGTTCTGGCAATTGGGCTGACTTTTTCAGGAGCATCAAGCCCTCCTGCTTGGCCTTTTCCAATTCATCCTTCCAGTCAAAATTCTTTTTATAATCCACAGCAAGGCTGCGGGCAAAAATCTCAACAAAGCTGACCTTGGGACAGCACAGCCGCATGACTCCCTCTACGGTCAGTACGCCCCGGGCAAACATAGATAATCCCTGTGGACAGGTGATGTGGTGCACCCGCATGAGATTCATGATCTGCCTGGTCAGTACCCCCATCTGCAGCTCACTGAAGTCCAGGCTGCTGTATTGAGCCAGCATAGCATCAATATCCTGATAGAGTGCCGTATGATTGATTTTTCCCTTGACAATCCCCAGGGACAACACAGCCGACTTCATTTCAAAGGTATCATGATGGGCCAGCGAATATACCGCCTTGCGGATCGCTGCCCGGTCACGCGTGGAAAGACGTCCCATCATTCCCAAATCCAGCCACACAATGCGGCCATTGCGAATCCAGATATTACCAGGATGCGGATCGGCATGGAAAAAACCATCCTCGATGATCTGCCGCACATAGTTTTCACCCAGACGGCGCCCTAATGTATTGATATCATAGCCGCGTTCCCTAAGCTTTGCAAAATCATCAATACAAATGCCATCCACAAATTCCATCACCAGAATATGCTGCATCGAAAGATTACGATAGACTTTAGGACAGGTAACATAATCCACGTCCCGATTCAGATGCGTGAACTCTTCGATATGATCGGCTTCCATCAGGAAATCCATTTCCTGTTTGGCAATGGTCCACATCTCGTCCAAAACCATATTGAAATCAATGACATCCTGTGAACGGCTGACCACCTTCAACAAGGTCGCTGCCCGTTTCAGGAGCACGATATCCTTGCTCATGATCTCATAGATTCCCGGCCGCTGTACCTTGACCACCACTTTTTCACCAGTGGTAAGGACAGCCCGGTGAACCTGCGCAATACTGGCTGAACCGATTGCCTCTTCATCGATATAGGAAAAGACCTGATTCCAGCGCCGATTATATTCCTTCTCAATCACAGCCAAAATCGTCTTGAACGGCATGGGCTTTGCCTCAGACTGCAGCTTCATCAGTTCATCGCAGTATTCTGGTGGCAAAAAGTCGGGGCGCATACTCATGACTTGCCCCAATTTGACAAAAGTAGGGCCTAAGTCTTCCAGGATCTGCCGCAATTTTATCGGCGTTACGCCTCTGACCACATCCCGATTGCGGAGCACTGCCACCATTTCCTTCAAACGGTTGGCAGTACCGACATCTTCATTTTTTACTTTAAAGAACTGTCCCAGCATCGCACTGGCTCCTTTGGTTGTACGTCTTTTACTTGTTTTTGCCGTATTTCTCTGCCAACTGCTGTTTTACGGTTTCATTGGCCAGGAAGTCATCATAAGTAGTGACACGGTCAACCACGCCGTCCGGCGTAATATCAATGATACGGTTGGCAATGGTCTGCACGAACTCATGGTCATGGGAAACGAACAGAGCTGTCCCACCGAAGGAAATCAGGCCGTTATTGAGAGCTGTGATAGATTCCAGGTCCAGATGGTTGGTCGGCTCATCCATCAACAGGACGTTGGCACCAGAGAGCATCATCTTGGACAGCATGCAGCGCACGCGCTCACCACCGGACAGTACGGAAGCCTTCTTCAAGCTCTCCTCACCAGAGAACAGCATACGCCCCAGGAAACCGCGCACAAAGGTTTCATCCGGGTCCTTGGAATACTGGCGCAGCCAATCCACGAGGGACAGGGACACACCATCGAAATAAGCGGAGTTATCTGCCGGCAGGTAGCTCTGGGTCGTGGTCACCCCCCATTTGAAAGTACCTTCATCCGGCTCTTCCTCGCCCATGAGGATCTTGAAGAGCATGGTCTTGCCGATGCTGTTGGGGCCTACGAAAGCCACCTTGTCGCCGCGCTTCAACGTGAAGCTGACGTTCTTCAAGACCTGTTCGCCATCGACAGTCTTGGAGATGCCATCCACCTGCAACAGCTGGTCACCAGCCTCGCGGTCAGGCGTAAAGGCAATGTACGGATAACGGCGGGAAGACGGCTTGATGTCCTCCACCTTGATCTTATCGAGGAGTTTTTTGCGGCTCGTAGCCTGTTTGGACTTCGCCGCATTCGCTGCAAAGCGGGCAATGAAGTTCTGCAGTTCCTTAATCTTTTCCTCGGCCTTCTTGTTCTGCTCCTTCTGCAGCTGCAGGGCCAGCTGGCTGGACTGATACCAGAAGTCATAGTTGCCGGCGTAGAGCTGGATGGCACCGAAGTCCACATCGCAGATATAGGTGCAGACCTGATTGAGGAAGTGACGGTCATGGGATACGACAATAACCGTATTCTCGAAATTAGCCAGGAAGTCTTCGAGCCAATTGATGGATTCCACATCGAGATGGTTGGTCGGCTCGTCCAGCAGCAGGATATCGGGATTGCCGAACAGGGCCTGTGCCAGCAGGACACGCACCTTCTCTTTCGCCGTGAGGTCAGCCATCTTCATGGTATGCTCAGCTTCGGGAATGCCCAGGCCATTCAGCAGACGGGCAGCTTCAGATTCTGCGTCCCAGCCATTGAGTTCGGCAAATTCAGCTTCCAGTTCGGAAGCCTTCATACCATCTTCCTCCGAGAAATCCGGCTTGGCATAGAGAGCATCCTTCTCGTCCATGATTTCCACCAGACGCTTATGCCCCATGATAACCGTGCGCAACACCTCATAATCATCATAAGCATAGTGGTCCTGCTGCAGCACAGCCAGACGCTCACCCGGCGTAATCTCAATGTTACCGCCGGTCGGCTCGATCTCACCGGACAAAAGCTTCAAGAAAGTGGATTTACCAGCACCATTAGCGCCAATGATACCATAGCAATTCCCCGGCGTAAATTTCAGGTTCACATCCTTGTAAAGGACTCTCTTACCAAACTGCAAACTCACATTGTTAGTCGTAATCATAAATCAAACAAATCCTCCATCTATTTTATCGGGACAACATATCCCTAAACATACTCATAATGCTCTGACCGTAGGAATTCCCAGGCACAGCCCATCTGCCATTCAAATCTGCCCAGCTGGACAAAGTCTGCGTCCCATAGGTGCTGCGCACCAGTGCATAACGCGGATCGACAACAGGTTCCGATGGCTGGCGCGTAGATGCGTAGGCCAGCAGATGCTGGATCTGCGCCCTCACCCCCAGCTGTGCGGAGCTGAAATATGCCCCTTTCACATTCGCGCTGGTTGTCCCCAGACCACAATAATTATTCTGATCCGGCGTTACCGTGCCACCATAACGGAAAAATCCCGTCTCCTTCAAAGCCTGGGCAAAGGCCACATCCGGACGAATTCCCTCACGTGCGCCTTCCTCATAATAATAAGCCACCAGTTCCTTCGGTGATACGGAAATATTCGGATTGGGATTGACACTCAACAGATATCTTACGCATTGTTCCTGACTAGCCAGCGCTGTGCCAATAATCGAATCATCATAAACGGATACCGTCTGCGGCACCTTGAACATATTGGCAGTCTTGCGCTCTACCGGTGTCTGCAGAATGGCATCCACACGGTTTTCCAGGCTCTGTGCTCCCCGCTCCACGGTACGGGAGCTTCCCCCCATATTCAGAGAATGGTTTGTATCCACCTTTGTCTCCATCTCTGGTTTCGCTGCCAAATGGCGCGCTTCCCCACTGGGGGACATCACCATCGTCAGGCCGCCTATGAGCAAGCCCGCCATAACAATCCTCGCATAACGGTCAAAAAACACCAATCGTACACTCCTTAATTCTCAATTCAATGTTCCATAAATAAAATACAGCACAAAAATGCCACCCAGCAACCAAAACAGGCCAGCGATCTGCCTGACTCTGCCGATTGCGCTCATAAACAGCACATAACCGAAGATAGCCGCTCCCACAGTAGTGGCTAAATTCCCCGTCAAAGGCAGCAACAGGACCAGTATCATGACAGTCAGGAGTTCTGCCCGCTTGACCGCCTCATCCTCTGCCAAAGGACATTGTTGCAAAGCTGTCAACAAGAGGCTGACACCACAGCCCGTCAAAACCGGTACCAACAAAGCGGGAAAATCCGCCAGCGCCGCTATCACAGGCTCGAAAAACAAAGCTGACGCAAGAACTGCTGCCGCTATGACCGCAGCCCGCCGCTTATCTACTGCCTCGTCCTTGACCGCTGATACCGGTGAAACAACCAGGGGCGGAACTCCGCATAGCGCAGCAACACTCCCCATGGCAAACAGGAAGCTAACCCCTTTCCGGATTTTCGCCGCATCTTCCCAAGCGGCCCAAACCGCACCATGGATTGCACTCAGCATCACCAGCAAGCTCAGGACCGTCACCCAGAAAAAAACAGCATCACCAGCAACGGGCCAGGCTAACTGTCCTGCCACCTTGTCCAAGCCCTCCGGCAGCAGACAAGGAGCCTCTGGAATCACCCAAAAGCCTTCCACAAAAGTAATCAGCCCGGTTGCCATCATACCGGTAAATAAAGCCCCCTGCCATTTGCCCGCCAGCAGAACCAATGTAAGTAAGATCCCTGCAAGACTCCAATACATCAAAGGGTCTGCCGCATCTCCCAGCATAGTGACCTGCCAAGGAGAGGTAATGACCACACGTCCCATTTTCAAGCCTAAAGCGATCAGGAATACAGCCAAGGCCAATTTCAAGCCCCAAAGCCAGAAATCCGGCAGCCCTTTCTTGAAAGCGCCAGGCCAGCAGAACCAAAGCCCCCCGCCCAACAAAGACGCAGAAAAAGAGATTGCCAGCATTCCCCGCCAGCCTAAGCCATGGGAAACAGCCGCTATAAATACCAGATAGCCGGTCACCGTCAGGGAAGGCACAAGTACAATGCCATGGCCACGCCATGCCGCCAACAGCATTCCTGCCAACGCCAACAACACACAGGCTGTAAATCCTGCCGCAAAATCCATACCAGCCAGCTGCAACATACTGGCCACCGCCACAAAAGTTGCCAGCGACGCCATCGCCATGGTCACCCCAGCGAAAAGATCCCGGCGAAAATCCATAAGCGGCCCACCTTCCACACAGTATATCAATTCTATTTTACCACAGGAATAGAAAAATTGACAGGTCAACTGTGCGTTTTTCCTGTCAATTACTATTTTATATCTTAATGGCCTGTTTACATGTCAAAGCGTCCGTTCAATCATCGCGCCGCCCACTAATATATCACCGTCATAAAATACCACAAACTGGCCAGGCGTCACCGCTCTTTGCGGCTCAGCGAATTCCACACGCAGCAATCCGTCATCCTGCATGGACAGCTTTGCCTGTGCCTCCCGTTTACCATAGCGGATCTTGGCTCCAAATTCCATACCCTCCTTGAACTCATCAATGGACACCCAGTTGGCACCACTGGCCAACAATCCCTGAGCATAGACCTGCTTGTTACTTCCTACCACGACTTCCTTGCGCTTCATATCCAGCTTGTGCACATAGAGTGGTTCTGGAGCTGCGATTCCCAGACCTTTACGCTGCCCGATGGTGTAAAGAGGCACCCCCTCATGCCGTCCCAACACGTCGCCAGCATCATTGACGATATTGCCTTTATGCAGGCATTCTGGTTTATGCTTGCGCAAGAAAGCCTTGTAATCATCATGGGGTACAAAGCAGATTTCCTGGCTCTCTGCCTTATGGGCCACCGGCAAATCGATCTTCTCAGCCAATTCCCGCACATGCTCCTTGGTCATATCGCCGAGCGGCAACAAGATATGCTTCAATATCGAACGGGGCAGGCGATGCAAGGCATAGGACTGATCCTTATGCTCATCCAAGCCTTTTCTTATCACATAACTGCCATCAGCCAGCTGGCTAACGCGGGCATAGTGGCCTGTAGCCAGGAAATCTGCACCGAGTTCCCTGGCCTTATCCAGCAGCAGGCCGAATTTCATCGAAGGATTGCACATGACGCAAGGATTCGGTGTACGCCCCCTGGCATATTCGTTCAGGAAATAATCAATGACATTCTTCTGAAACTCCTGCCGGAAGTCCGCCACATAATGTCGGATGCCCAATGCGTCTGCTACCTTCCTGGCATCCCGCACACTGTCCGGTTCCTCGCCAGCGGCCACATCAACGGTCTCACTGCGGCCTTCTTCTGTCAAAAGCATCGTTATCCCCAACACTTCATAGCCTTGTTCCAAAAGCAATGCCGCCGTCAGGGAACTGTCCACGCCGCCGCTCATGGCTACGGCTGCTATCTTCTTCTCCACTATCTATCCACCTCTTAAAACCTATAAAGTCACTATGTTTTTTTTTACTGCCTACTACCATATCATATTTTTCGTCCTGGCTCAACACTTTTCTGACCGGTCAAACCATGTTAAACTAAGGACAAGAATCGAAACGGAGGCCAGCGTATGGAAATCACCGGTATCATCGCCGAATACAACCCATTTCACAATGGGCATCTCTATCAAATAAACCAGATCAGGCAGCATCGCGATTCCCTGATTGTCGCGGTAATCAGTGGCAGTTTCACCCAACGGGGGGAGGCCGCTATTCTGGACAAATGGCAGCGGGCACAGTGTGCCGTTGAAAGTGGCTGCGACCTTGTCCTGGAACTGCCCTTTGCCTTTGCCTGCCGCAGTGCCCAGGACTTTGCCCAGGGCGGAGCAGCACTTCTGGCACGGCTGGGCATTGTCAGCCAGCTGGCCTTTGGCGCAGAAAGCGACAATCTTGCCCAGCTTCAGGCAATTGCCAGCCAGCTGGACGACAAGGATTTCCAAAAGCAGCTTCATCAGCAGATTGCCAACGGGCTGTCCTATGCCCAGGCCATCAGTGCAGTGCTAGGCAATGACGAAAATACCGCTACACTGATCCGGCAGCCCAATAATATCCTGGCCATTGAATACCTGCGCAGCCTGAACCGGCTGCCCACCTCCATCAAGCCCCTGCTTATTCCCCGACAAGGAGCCGGTTACCACGAGCCGGATATCCATGGCCCGCTGGCCAGTGCGACCGCCATCCGGCAAGCCTTATATCAGGAAACAGTTGCAGATCTAGCCAGTGTCCTGCCAGCAGCCACTTATCAGGCAACCCGCCAGCTTTCAGCCAGCCAGCTTCCTGATATGAACCGGCTTTATCTGCCTTTGCAGACCAAACTCCTGACCAGCTCATTCTCCAGCCTGCAAAATATCTACGGCATCAACGAAGGCCTTGAGAACCGCATTCTTGACATGGCCCAAAAGGCATCGGACTGGCAGAAACTCATAAAGGCTGTCACCACCAAGCGTTACCCTGCCAGCCGCATTGCCCGAACCCTGCTCTACCTGCTGCTGGACATAGACAAGGGCAGCATGGCGCTGTTTGACCAGGCAGGACCTCTCTATGCCCGTTTATTGGCAGCCAGCTCCCAGGGGAAAAAACTGTTGAAAGATATCAAGCAGCAAAGCTCCATTCCCCTAATCACCAAAACCAGCCAATACCTGAATACAAACAAACGGCGCGGGGCAAAAGCTGACCTCACGCCGTTCGAACAAATGTTAAGTTTGGACACCATTGCCACAGAACTGCGCAATCTGACTTGTCAGACCGCTGCCGATCGCAATGACTTCCAACAATCGCCTGTATTCAGCAATAGATAGCTACAGCCTGCGGGATGGTCTCAATCGTCAGTGGCAACATTGGCCCTTCCTCACCATCGAGGTCGCTGGGCAGCTCGCCTTCAGTCTCGATGCGGAAATCCTTAGCCTGCAAATGCAGCACGCCATCCTTTTCATTGACCGGATGACCGGCCACCAGATCTGCGGTGATTGCCATAAGTTTATGGACACCGCATTTTTTGATGGCCAAAAGATCGAGCTTGCCATCCTCTACGGAAATGCCTGTGGCCACATTCTTCATGCTGCCTACCACGGCACTGTTGATGACGACGAACAAAAAGGCCTCCAGCTCATGTTTGACGCCATCAGCCGTAATGACCAAAGGCACCGAGCGGAACTTGGGAATCTCGCCTAACCCCTTCAGATAATAGGCCATCTTACCCAACGAATTCTTCAGCCGCCGGTCGACCTCGTGAGCAATGCAGGCCATCATGCCAGCGCTGGCCACATTGATGAAATACTGATTCCCGACCTTGCCCACATCCATACGGCGGCAGGAACCGGCGGCAATCTTATCAAAATAGGCTTCCATATCCTCATTGATCTTGAGGTATGTCGCAAAATCATTGGAAGTGCCGCTGCCGATAATCCCCATGGGCAGATCAAGCTTATGTTTCACCAGCAGGTTGACGCACTCATGCACAGTGCCGTCACCGCCTGCCGCCAGGACACCATCAGGCTTGACCTCACGCAGGAAATCCACGAAATCCTCATTGCCCTCTTTTTTCGTCCGATAAAAAAGCAACAGAATGCCCCGCTTCTGGAAGGCTTCTACCATCCAGTCCAGCTTATTCTTGAAGGCTGCATGGCCCGAAACCGGGTTATAGAACAGCACCAGCTTTTTCAATGTTTACGCCTCCTGTTTTCCTTCCGCCTTGAATACGCCAATCTTGCGCAGGAACTTGATACCCACACGGCCAATCATTGGCATGCGCTGCAGATCATCCTCTTTCAAACCGCCAATCACGAGCATCACCGCGATATACACGGCACAGCCGAAAATGACTGCGCCAAAGGTCGAGATGGCACCAATCTGCCACCAGGCCATGGTAAAGTCATAGAAGAAATACACCGCTGCCGCCATGACCACTGCCGCTACAATGGTTTTCAAAAGCTGCGGGATCTCCATGCGATAGCCAATGAACTTATAGATGAAAATCAGATTGATGATGGCAGCTACACCCATATCCGCCGCCGTTGCCCAGGCTGCACCCATGATGCCCAGCCAAGGGATTGCCGTAAGTTCCCAGTTCAGGATGACTTTGGCTACTGCCGCCAGTATCATATTCACCATGGGGATGGTCGGATGACCCAGGCCCTGCAGGATACCCGTGGATACCTGATGCAGCCCCAGCAGGATGATGCTCACAGCCGAAATCATCACGGCTGGCCCAGCCCCCGGTGCATTGTAGATCAGAGAGGCAATCGGCGTTGCCAGCACAAAGACAATGACAAAAGCCGGGAAGCAGACAAAGTTGGAAATACGCACAGAAGCCGCCGTCTGATTATAGACACGCTTCATATCCTTGAGCGCCCGGGCTTCGGAAATAGCCGGCACAATGCTCATGGCCATGGACGCCGTGATGATACAGGAAAGATTCACGAGCGGCACCGCCATACCAGTCAGATAACCGAAAAGCTCCGTGGCTTCATTGACACTGTATCCCGCCACCTCCAAGCGCTGCGGCACAATCATCAGATCGAGGTTCGATACCACCGGCAGCATGATGCTGGCAGCCGATACCGGCAACGAAAGCTTGAAAATACGGGAGATGATTGACCAGGCAGACTCCGCTTCCGTCCCCGGCAGCGGCTGCAGGTCATGACCATAATCCCGCTCAATGTCCTTGTCCAGCTTCCAATGGAAGTAAACAAGCACCATCAGGCCTGTCACCGCACCGGCCAAAGCACCTAAAGACGCACCGGCAGATGCGTAATCAAGTCCCCAGGGCAGGAGCAGTTCTGCCAGCAGGATCATCGTGATGACGCGGAAGATCTGTTCCACGATCTGCGAGACCGCCGTCGGCGTCATGCGCTGCCAGCCCTGCAGATAACCGCGGGAACTGGCCAGAAGCGTTACGAAGAACACCGTTGGCGCCAGTACCACAATGGATTTATAAGCACGGGCATCCCGGACAAACTGCCAGTCAATGAGCCAGTCTGCCGCAAAATAAGTCATGAAAGAAAAGAACAGGCCCGTCACCAGCATTAAAGCCATGGATATATGGAACACCCGCTTGGCGCCATAGATATCCTTCAAAGCCACCCGCTCCGCCGTGATGATGGAAATAGCCACCGGCACACCAGCCTGAGATACCGTCATGGCGAAGAAATAGATGGGAAACGCCATCTGATAAAGACCAATACCTTCGCCGCCCAGGATACGGGATACAAAAATCCAGTTCAGTGAACCGATGACCTTGACCACAAACCCGGCAACCGTCAGGATAAACGTTCCCTTCAGGAAAGATTCTCCCTTACTGGATTTATTTTCATTTGTTACTTCCTTCTTACTAATGAGAAACACCGCCTATATTACATGGACATAGCCTTGCTACCCCCATAATGATCTGCCGTACTGTCTGTATAAACAGAAAAAAGCACGCAACGTATGAATTATACCACACATTGCGTGCCTTATCCATGCTAAATCAGTGAAAAATTAAGCGTGAGCCAATTCATCATTGTCGTCATACACCGGAGTCTGTGCGCTCCCCATGATTTCACTGAGGTCAAACCGCGGAGCCTTGCCTTCACCCAGCGTACGAACCTTGCCTGCCACCTCTGCATCAGCTACAAACGGACGGCACTCATAAAGGCTCACTTCCATGCCAGCCGTTTCCGGCACATAAAAGCCCAGACGATCCGCCACCGTCTTGAAAGCATAGAAACGCTCAGCCAGATCACACCATTCAAGATTTTTCATATAAAATGTCTCCTTTTCTAATCCCAAAACCTTACAGTAAATTATATTCAGCCTCTCACCTTCATCCCTCAAAGTGAGATGTTTGTAATCATAACAGTTTTCTATTGTATTGTCAAACCCTCGAAATTTGCCTTAAACTATGCTAAACTAGCATAGAAAGACATTAACGAGGTGACAGCCATGCATTACTTTTTTATGCTCCTGATAGCTATCTTATCCATTATTTTTCTGCTGGAAATGTATCATAGTGTGCAGCGTTCCAATATCAACAGCCACCTGATTGAAACCTATCGGAACGATCTGCATAACCAAAAGCTCATTGACGATATCTATGACTATTGCCAAAAGGATTGGAAGCTGCGCCGCATTATCAAGAAATACAATCTGACGGTTGATGATATCGAAAAAATATATCAAAAGCTCCTGCTCTGGGGAAATTTTCATAAAGGACGCCGTTTTGTCCCCATCACGGCTTTCCTTTATGTATGCACTTTAGAATACCTCGGCCAGCATAAGAACGAGGATGCCAAAGCTCTCACCATGAAATGCATGAACTATCTGCATATCTGATATGTATACATGAATATTCACTGACAGGATAATGATTTTGTGCTAGACTGATTGTAAGCGAATATTCGGATTTTTCACCCATAAGACAAGGAGGTCTTAGCCATGATGGTAAGCAATTCCGTGATGTCCACGAACATCGTGAACATTATCGGAACGCATCAGAGCAAGCTGGCCAGGCATATGCAGCATCTGGCCACAGGTATGAGGGCCACCTGTGATAACGACCCTTCCGGGTGGGCCATCGGTCAGCGCATGGACGTGCGGATACGTGGCATTGACCAGGCCTGCCGCAATGCTCAATTTTCCCAAAGCATGTTGAAAACAGCCGAAGGCGGTATCAGCTCCACCATCGACCTGCTGCGCAATCTCAAGGAAAAGGCGATTGAAGCCGCCAGCGATACCTGCACGGATAGCGACCGCCGCACGATCCAGAAGTTATTCGACCAGTATGGTGACCAGATCGACGACAATGCCAATATTACCTTCAACGGGAAGCTCCTCCTGGATGGTTCCCTGAATTCCCCTGCCCTGGACACGGCTCAAGTACTGACCAACAAAAGCCTGGCTGCAGATACCACCGCCAGCACAAAGCTGACGGATCTTCTGCGGCGGGACGGTGACAGCCTGAACATACTGGCCACAGATACCGTAAATCTTTCCTATGTGAAGGATGGCCATACATATTATGGAAGTTACAGTGCCGGTACGACCACACTCGCCGATATGCTGGCGGAGTTCAACAACATCGATGGGACGATTTTTGCCTCCGGTGCCCTGCAGGATACCAGCCTTATCGGCACCGATTCTGCCGGCAATACGATCTATACAAGTGATAATGAAAACGCCATTTCCTTCACGGCAGCTGCCACCGGGCTGGATGGTGCCATTTCCGGCCTTACCGTCAGCGTTACGGACAAGGACGGACAGATAAAAAAGGCCGCCACTACAGCCCTGAATGATTTCCACGAAAGCATCGAGCCCCGGAACAAACAGTCCGGCGGTCTTTTTTACACCGCCACCAGTGCCGATGCCAACCGCGGTATGACCAGTGCCATCGGCGATATGCGCGGCTACAGCCTGGGTGTGGTCAGCAAAGACGGCAAAGGACTGGATGTAAGCACACAGAAAAGTGCTAATGCCGCGCTATCTGCCCTGGACAGGGCTTTGGAGCGGGCACTTGACCAGCAGACCACCATCGGTGCCATGTCCATGCGGTTGGAATACACCATCAGCAACCTGACCACAGAAAGCGAGAACCTTACCGCCGCCATGTCCACCATTACCGATACGGATATGGCCAGAGAGATGACGAAATTCACCAAGGAAAACATCCTTCTGCAGGCAGCGCAGGCCATGCTGGCCCAAAACAATCATCAGGCCGGCTGGTTCCTGAGCCTGCTGCAAAGCTGATACAGCCTGCACGCTAAAAAGCAGTGGAAAAGTCACGTTGTGACTTTTCCACTGCTTTTCTATTGGTTATTGGCTTTATTTCACTACGATATTGACGAGCTTCTTCGGCACACAGATGACCTTCACGATGGTCTTGCCCTCGGTGAGTTCCTTAGCGCGGGGCAGTTCCTTGACAGCCTCTTCCATGGCTGCTCTGTCGATGTCAGCCGGCAGGGTGATGCGGTCTCTTACCTTGCCGTTGATCTGCAGCACGATTTCGATTTCCGCCAGCTTCGTGGCCTCTTCCTCGTACTTGGGCCACTGCTGCTGATGCACGCTGCCCTCGCCAAAGAGGTTGCTCCAGAGCTCTTCTGTGATATGCGGAGCAAAGGGAGCCAGCATCTTAATCAGGGCGCCAGCGAATTCGCGGGCCAGGCCAACATTGAGTTCCTTATCCTGGAACGCATAAGCGGCATTGACCAGTTCCATGATGGAAGAAATCGCCGTGTTGAACATGAAGCGGTCGCGGATATCTTCCGTAACCTTCTTGATGGTCACATGGAGCACGCGGCGCAGTTCCTTTTCGTCCTTGGTCAGCGCGGATACATCATATTCATCCTGGCCAGCCTTGACCATATCTTCGAAGTGGTCGAGGATACGCCATACGCGGCCCAGGAAGCGGAACGCACCTTCCACGCCCTGATCGCTCCATTCCAGGTCACGATCCACAGGAGCCGCAAACAGGATGAAGAGGCGGGCCGTATCAGCACCGTACTTGGCAATGATCTCTTCCGGCGAAACCACGTTGCCCTTGGACTTACTCATCTTGGAGCCGTCTTTGAGCACCATTCCCTGCGTCAGCAGGTTAGAGAAAGGTTCATCAAAGTCCACAAGGCCGGCATCATGGAGCACCTTGGTGAAGAAGCGGGAATACAGGAGATGCAATATGGCATGCTCGATACCGCCGATGTACTGGTCAACAGGAGCCCAGTAGTTCACCTTGTCCTTGGCAAAGGGTGCCTGGTCGTTCTTCGGGTCGGTGTAGCGCAGGTAATACCAGGAGGAGCAGATAAAGGTATCCATGGTATCCGTTTCCCGCTTGGCATCAGCGCCGCACTGCGGGCACTTGCAGTTGACGAATTCCTCGCTCGTGGCCAGCGGCGACAGAGCGCCGCTGTCAAAGGAAACATCCTCCGGCAGGCGTACCGGCAGGTCCTTTTCCGGTACAAGCACTTCGCCGCAGTGCGGGCAGTGGATTACCGGAATCGGCGCGCCCCAATAACGCTGACGGGAAATCAGCCAGTCACGCAGGCGGTAGTTGACCTTACGCTTGCCAAAGCCCTGAGCTTCGGCTTCATCAATGATGCCACTCATGGCCTTGTGGATTTCCATGCCCGTGAACTTGCCGGAGTTTACAAGCACGCCGTCCTTATCCGTATAAGCAGCGTCCATTTCCTCCAGCTTGAGTTCTTTGTCCTTGGGCTGCAGGGTCAGGATGATGGGCAGGTCATACTTCTTGGCAAACATCCAGTCGCGCTGGTCGCCGGAAGGCACGCCCATAACGGCACCCGTGCCGTAATCAGCCAGCACGTAGTTAGTCACCCAGAGCTGGGCCTTGTTGCCGTTGAACGGATTGATAGCGTAAACGCCCGTGAAGATACCTTCCTTCTCGGATTCGCTGGAAGTACGCTCCATTTCGGACTGATTGCGTACCTTATCGCAGAAGGCCTTGATTTCTGCAGCCTTCGGGTTATTCTCGCAGATTTTCTCCACCAGCGGGTTTTCGGCAGCCAGAGCCACGAAGGTAATGCCGTAAGCCGTGTCAGGACGGGTGGTGTAAACGGAAAGCTTTTCCTCCATTCCTTCTACAGGCATCTCGAATTCCAGACCTTCGCTGCGGCCAATCCAGTTGTCCTGCATGGTCTTGACGCGTTCCGGCCAGCCCTTGAGCTTATCGAGGTCCTTCAAGAGCACATCGGCATAATCCGTGATCTTCAGGAACCACTGGGACAGGTCCTTCTTCTGGACTTCAGAGTCACAGCGCCAGCACTTGCCGTCGATAACCTGCTCATTGGCCAAAACCGTACCGCAGGTGTCGCACCAGTTAACAGAAGCCTTTTTCTTGTAAGCCAGTCCTTTTTTGTAGAAGAGCTCGAAGAGCCACTGCGTCCACTTGTAGTATTCCGGAGTGCACGTGATAGCCTCGCGATCCCAATCGTAGGACAGGCCCATGGAACGCTGCTGGCGCTTCATGTTCTCGATATTGGAGAACGTCCAGTCAGCGGGTTTTACATTATGTTTGATGGCAGCGTTCTCTGCCGGCATGCCAAAGGAGTCAAAGCCCATGGGATGAAGCACATTGAAGCCCTCCATGGTCTTGTAGCGGGCCATCACATCACCGATGGAGTAGTTGCGGACATGCCCCATATGCAGATTGCCCGAAGGATACGGAAACATCTCCAGCGCGTAATACTTCGGACGGTTCTCGTCCATTTCCGTCTTAAAGGCAGAATCGGCTTCCCATTTATCCTGCCATTTCTTTTCTATCTCCTGTGGTGAATACTTATCCAAGCTAATCTCCTCCTGTTTTGTTTCACAATTAGATGTATTATACCCTACATCGGACGAAATCGCAACCTTTGTTACACTTGTCCACTCTCAATTTCCCTTTGTCTTTCCTGCTCTTCCAGCCATTTGCTGCGGGCATCCTGATAGCTCTCACAGGCCAGGGTAAAGCCCTTGCCGGACACCTCCGATGTATCGGACACGATCATGAAGGCCTGCGGGTCATAATGATCCACGATAGCCTTGACCCGGCTGACCTGCGTCAGACGCACCACGATGAACAGAACGTCCTTATGCTCCCGGGCAAATCCGCCCTTGCCCTCAAGATAGGTCACACCGCGATGGACATTTTCCATGATTTCCTGACAGATCTGTTCTGCTGCCGGAGACACGATGAAAATCGACTTTTCCCGATTGAGACCAGCCGCCACACGATTGGTAAGCTCTGCCGTCACATAGATGGATACCAGTGTATAAAGCGCTTCATCAATGTTGAACATCCAGGCCGAAGCCATGACAATGATGAAGTTCATCACGAAGATACAGGTTCCCATATCCAGGGAATAGAACTTCTTGGCCACGGCTCCCAACACATCCAGACCGCCAGTATTGGCGTTGGCCCGGAAAATGATGCCAAAGCCGATGCCCGCCATGACACCGCCGAAGATGGCATTGAGCATGCCATCCTGGGTGATGTTCCAATCCACCATAAAATGCGTGGCATCGAGAATCAGCGACAGCACCACCGTACCCACAATGGTATCCCAGGCATAGAGCCGGCCAAACACTCGATAAGCCAGGTACAGGATAGGCAGGTTGTAGACGATATTCTGCATACCTACAGGCAGACCCGTCAGATAATAGATAATCAAGGCCACACCACTGATGCCGCCAGTCAGCAGATGGGCAGGGATAATAAAGAGGTTGAACCCCAAACAGACAATCAGTGCCCCCAGCGTGATCTGCAGGTAGCGCAGGGCCTGTTTCGTAAACTCATTCCGCAACATACATTCATTCCTAAAACTTTTTTATTCAGATTATCGTAAAGAAATCCCGCGATTCCTGATCCGCGATAACTTCCATATCGTACTCAGCCAGTTCTTCTGCCAGCCGTTTGCGCAGGACTTCCACCACCGGGAATTCCGTGGCAAAATGGCCGGCATCAATCACATGCATGCCAAGTTCCACGGCCATCTGAGCTTCGTGATACTTCACATCCCCGGTTACATAGACATCAGCCCCCATAAAGGACGCCTTCTGGATGAATTCAGCACCACTGCCGCTGCAAAGGGCCACCTTGCGCACCGGACGCGCCCCGGCATTGACCAGCCGCACATGTTCAGTTGGCAGGGCCTCCCTGACCTGACGGGCAAAGTCTTCCACAGCCATCGGCGCGGGCAGGCTGCCCATACGCCCCAGACTTTCCACCGTGCCATCTGCCTCCTGGGAGGTAATCACAAAGGTGGATAGCCTGCCCAGACCAATTTTCGCCGCCAGTACATCATTGACGCCACCCACGGCAATATCCAGATTGGTATGAGCCGCCGCCACGGCGATATCATGCTTCAGCAGCTGCTGAAGTCTCGCCCCCAGTGGCAAATCCGTGCGAATTTTCTTGAGTCCCTTGAAAATCAAGGGATGATGCGCCACAATCATATCCGCACCTTCGCGGACAGCCTGCTTTACCACATCATCACTGACATCCAGGCACACGAGGATCTTGCGGATATCCTGATTGAAACCGCCGACCAGCAGTCCCGGATTATCCCAGTCCTCCGCCAGCCGTTTGGGAGCAATGCGCTCCAACGCGTCCATCACTACCTGACACTTTACCATGTTAGCCGTTCCTCCAAAGCCTTGACACGCCGCTTGATCACACCATACCGGCGGTCGCCCTTCGCCCGCTCGCTCTTTTCCATGCCGCTCAGGATACGGCGCTGCTGGAACAGCAAGGCTTCGATATGATGCCTGAGCAAAGGCGGTTTCTTCTTCCACAGTTTCGGACCGACCAGCAGGTCAAGCCCCGAAGGTTTCTTGCGGGCACCCTTCTCTGCCTTGAGGATCTCATAGATGCGGCCATCGTCAATGACGAGGTTCTCATCCACGATATGCCATGCATGATCATAAAGCCATTCCCGCAGTTCCGGTGCACCATTCATAGGCTGAAGCACCAAGGTTGTCAGCTTCTCTGTAACTTCCGGTTGGGCTTCCAGGATGGTATTCATCAAAATGCCGCCCATGCCGGCAATGCAGACCGTATCCACTTCACCGGGCTGCAGTACGGCCAAGCCGTCACCAATGCGCACGGAAATAACGTCTTCACCAATGGCGTGTTCATGGACGGTACGCTTAGCCGCCTCATATGGTCCCCGGTTCAGATCTCCGGCCACCACAAAATCCGATTTGCCCTGCTCAATAAGGGCTACAGCCAGATAGCCATGGTCCGTGCCGATATCAGCCACACGGCTCTTTTCCGGCACAAAATCAGCCAATGCCTGTAATCTGTCATCTAAATGCATAAGGATGCCTCCCTTCCAATAAGAAAAGGGTGTAACAAATCGTTACACCCTTGTATATTCATGGCTCCCCGAGCGGGACTCGAACCTGCGACATATGGATTAACAGTCCACCGTTCTACCGACTGAACTATCGGGGAATGTACATTGATGCTCACGCATCAGTAGGTTTATTATAGTGGACAGTCACTCTAATGTCAAGGGAAAAATCCCCACCTATCAATCCAGGAAGTCCTTGAGCTTGCGGCTGCGGCTCGGATGGCGCAGCTTGCGCAGGGCCTTGGCTTCAATCTGACGGATACGCTCACGGGTAACCCCGAAGCTCTGCCCCACTTCTTCCAGTGTCCGTGCCCGGCCATCATCAAGGCCGAAACGCAGGCGCAGGACTTTTTCCTCACGCGGCGTCAAGGTATCGAGCACTTCTTCGAGCTGCTCCTTGAGGAGCATGAAAGAAGCCGCATCAGCCGGTGCCGGTGCATCCTGGTCCTCGATGAAATCGCCCAGATGGGAGTCTTCCTCTTCGCCGATTGGCGTTTCCAAAGATACAGGCTCCTGAGCAATCTTCATGATTTCCCGCACGCGTTCCACGCTGATATCCATTTCCTTGGCAATCTCTTCCGGCGACGGTTCGCGTCCGAGCTGCTGCAGGAGCTGGCGGGATACGCGAATCAGCTTGTTGATGGTCTCGACCATATGCACCGGAATGCGGATGGTACGCGCCTGATCCGCAATAGCGCGGGTAATGGCCTGACGAATCCACCAGGTCGCATAGGTACTGAACTTATACCCCTTGGTATAGTCAAACTTCTCAACTGCTTTGATAAGACCTAAGTTGCCCTCCTGAATCAGATCCAGGAACAGCATACCACGGCCCACATAGCGCTTGGCGATGCTGACGACCAGACGCAGGTTGGCTTCAGCCAGGCGCTTCTGGGCAATCTCATCGCCCTCCTGCATGCGCTTGGCCAGTGCCACTTCTTCATCAGCCGTAAGCAGGGGCACACGGCCGATTTCCTTCAGGTACATGCGCACAGGATCATCAATGCTGATGCCCTCGGGTACGGAAAGGTCAATCTCGACTTCTTCCGCATCCTTGTCGTCAATATCAATATCATCATCCCCTACATCCGTGGTAGAGGAATCATCCACAATCTCGATACCCTGCTGGCTGAAGGTATCATACATGCGGTCGATTTCGTCAGGGGTCAGGTCTTCCTGCTGGAGAGCTTCTACGAGTTCTCCATAAGTCAATGTACCACCGTTTTTATTTCCTTTAGACAACAGATTTTCCACAATCTGCGAACTGTGGTTCTTACTGCCAGCCTCAGCCTGTGCGACACCCTTCTTTTTCGCTTCAGCCATTCAGCATACCCCTTTCCACGACCTTAATCTTCCATACGATTTCACTCAAGTTGCAATTCTTCCATTTCGGTTTTGATTTGCTGGGCCTTATTGAGTTCCTCAATATAGCCCGTATCCCCGGCCTGGGATAATTCCATGGCCTTTTGGGAATGTTTGATATAGCACAAGTTCAGATATGCCTTGCGCAACACACCAACTGCCTTGGTATAGGCATCGGTTTCACTGAGGACGCCCAAGTCCTCCACCATGGCTCGCGACAACTCGGCCACGGCTTCCTCGCTTAACTTGTCAGCGACCTCAATATCATTAGTTTTCTGCCCTTGGGCGGCTAAATCCTGCAAATAAAGAAAAATTTCCCGCTGGGCATTGTCGCCAATCGACTCCAATGGCACCATCGCGGCCAAATGCTGCAGGATGCCGCTGTCCTGCCAGGCCAGGCGGATAGCAATGCGCCCCGCCCGCTGCAGGGCCGTATCCGTGCGCCGGCTGGCCTGCCGGATAGGTACACGGGGAGCTTCCGCCTCCGATAGCGGCAATGGCTGATGGCTGAACCTGCGCAGTTCATCCCGCACAATGCCCTCATCCAGAAGCAGCGCCTGCGCCAGGCGCTTGATATACTCCCCGAGCAGTGCCGGTTCCCGGATACCGGTCAGCACCGGCAGCATGGCATGGAGTGCCTTTACCTTGCCCTCCAAAGTATCATAAGCAAAATGTTTCAACACGTATTGCAGGCGGTATTCCACCAGTGGCAAAGCCTTCTTGACGAGCTCCTGAAAAGCCGGTGCCCCGTGCTTGCGGATATACTCATCGGGATCTTTGCCATCCGGCACCACGATGACCTTCACATCCGCGCCTGTGCCCTGCACGATGGACAGGGCACGGATTGTTGCCTTCTGCCCGGCCTCATCACTATCGTAGCAGAAACAGATAGCCGGCGCATAGCGCATCAGCAGCTTGCAATGTTCCGGCGTGAATGCCGTCCCCAAAGAAGCCACCACATTCTTCACTCCGGCGCTGAAAACAGCGATGGCATCCATATAGCCTTCCACCACGATGGCAAAACCGGCATTCTGGATGGCCCGATGCGCCCGGTCCAGCCCAAAGAGGATGCGCCGCTTATTGAAGATCACCGTTTCCGGTGTGTTCAGATACTTGGGCGTACTGTCATCTAATACGCGGCCGCCAAAGCCGACCACCCGTCCCCGTTCATCGGCAATGGGAATCATGACACGGTTGCGGAACCGGTCATATACACCTTCACCATTCTTACGCTCTGCGGCCAGCCCCCCTGCGAGCAAATATTCCTGCTTCACTCCACGCTTCAAAAAGGCGGTGGACAACTTATCCCAGGCATTAGGGGCAAACCCCAGTTTGAATTCTTCAATGGTTTCCGCAGAAATAGCACGGCCTTCAAAATAAGCCTTCCCCGGCTCACCCAACCTTGTCATGGTCAGGCAGTTATGAAAAAAGTCCCGCGCCATCTCATTGACCTTGCGCAAATCTGCAATTTCCTTTTCCCGGGCCAGTTCCCGCGGCGACTTCTGCCTTTGCGGCAGCGGTATGCCGAGCTTTTCTGCCTGCAGCTTAATAGCTTCAAAATAAGAGATGTTTTCAATGAGTGATAAGAACTTGAATACATTCCCTCCGGCATGGCAGCCAAAGCAATAGAAAAAGCCCTTGTCCGGAACCACAGAAAAAGAAGGGGTCTTCTCACCGTGAAAGGGACAGCAGCCCCAATAACGGTTTCCCTTGCGCTTCAAGGGAACATAACTCTGCACAACCTGCAGGAGGTCTGATTGAGCATTCACTTGCTCAACAAACTCATCCATTTCCTCTCTGTGCATAAAAACCCCTCTTCTGATTAAACCATGGTAATTTGCAAGATACTCGTATACAATTCGCTATTTTTTAGCAATATCCTTCTTTTTTTCGAAAATTTTCTGCGTTTACTATAACATTTTTTGCATACAGTTCTTTTACATTATAGTATTCTACCCACTTTGTCAATATCCTTTTTTATTTTTTTCCACCGTTCTGCCCATGGGCGGCATAAAAATCTCCTCGAACAAAGCCACGGCATAACTGTCCGTGAGCCCTGCCACATAGTCCGTGACAATCTGCTGCCGCCCCCAGCGGGCTTCACGCTGGATAAACTCCGGCGGCAGCTGGCTCGTATGGTGCAGGAAATAATGATATAGTTCCCTGAGCACGAAGGAAGCCTGTTCCCTCTCCCGGGAAAGCCGATTGGAATGATAGATGTGCTCGAACATGAAATTCCGGAATACATCCATCGTCTGCTTGATGACCGGCGACTGCAAGATCTCACCAGTGCCCTGGGAGGTCATGATCATATCCGCCACCATGCTCGTAATCATCCGGGAAGTGTCCGGCCCCAATTTCGCGTAGATCTCTGCCGGCAGATCGCCGGGCTTCAGCAGCCCCGCCCGCAGGCTGTCATCATAATCGTGGCAGAGATAGGCAATGCGGTCTGCTGTGCGCACGATACGGCCTTCCAGCGTCTTGGGCAAATGCCTGCCCGTATGATTTACTATACCGTCCTTGACCTCGAAGGTCAGATTAAGGCCCTGGCCGCTCCGTTCCAGATACTCCACCACCCGCAGGCTCTGCTCGTTGTGGGTGAAATGGCCAGTGAGTTCAGCCATAACAGATTCCCCTGCATGACCAAAAGGCGTATGGCCCACATCATGGCCTAAAGCGATGGCCTCGGCCAAATCCTCATTGAGCTGCAAGCCTCGGGCAATGGTGCGGGAAATCTGTGCTACTTCGAGGCTGTGCGTCATGCGGGTGCGGTAATGGTCTCCGGCCACGATATAGACCTGCGTCTTATGCTTCAGGCGGCGAAAACACTTGGAATGGAGGATCCTGTCCCTGTCCCGCTGGAATTTGGTGCGGAAATCACATTCCTCCATGGGGTATTTGCGCCTTGCTTCCCGGCTCTTGGCCGCCAGAGGCGACAAAATCCTGTATTCCTGTTCCTCCGTACGTTCCCTGATTTTCATTTCTGTCACCTCCGTAATTTGCTGAAATTCTCATTCAATATTATACACGAATCTGCGTAAATGAAAAGCGGAGGTATCCCTCCGCCTTGTATGCACGGCTTTGTCAGCCGATATAGGTCACTTCATTGCCTCTGATATTCACGATGTTACGGTTGGGCAGGCCATCCGGCATATCCGGATAGCCAAGGCTCAGCGAAGCGAACACCCACTCATCCTCAGCCAGGCCCAGCTCATGGAGATAAGCCAGCAGCACCGGATTATCCTGCAGCCAGCGCAACTGATTGATCCAGCAAGCGCCCAAGTCCAAAGCATTGGCTGCCAGCAGCATGTTTTCCATAGCCGCACAGGCATCAGCCATATTGTTGCCATAATCCTTCTTATTGGCCACGACAATCAGCACGGGGGCATTGTACTTGAAAACATAATTGCCCTTCTTGGAAAGCTTGATTGCCCCGCCAATATTAGCTTCATTCTCCGGCGTAATCTCCATTTTAGCAAATTCGGCCTGCACCAGCTCCACTAATCTATCCAGTACAGCAGCATCGCGAATCACCAGAAAGTGATTCGTATTCTTGCTCTTGCCGCTAGGGGCCCGTCGGCCTGCCTCGATAACCTTTGCCAACAGCTCATCCGCTACCATTTCTGGTTTGAACTTACGGGTACTGTGCCGGGTAGCAATTACATGCAATGTGTCTTTTTCCATGAGAATCTCCTATTCCGGGAACTTACGGACATTGTAAGCTTCCTTGATCTTGACCGCCAATTCTTCCAGGGTAATGCCGCCGGTGGATTCCACAGCCGCCAGCACAGCGCCTTCCACCAGAGGACAATCCAGCATCATGACCTTCTTATCCTCCATATCCTCCACCACGATTTCCGTGGTCATCACGGCACTGCCCATATCCATCAGCACGGCCACGCCGTCTTCCGAATACACTTCTTCCACAGCCGCACTGATCCTGGCATAGCTTGTCCCCAGCTCCCCATCTTCCAGACCGCCGGCCGCAGCCAGAGGCGCATCCGGTGCCATCATCCTGGCGATTTCCACAACCCCTGCTGCCAATTTTTCACTATGTGATACGATTACTATCCCGACCAAATTTCTCCCCCCACCGAGAAAACCAAATTACTTGCTAAAAAGGTCTATAGACATTTTACCATTTCTTCGAGCATATATAAAGAGGATGTTGCACCCGGGTCCTGATGGCCGAGACTGCGTTCCCCCAAATAGCTTGCCCGTCCCTTGGTGGCGATGATGGTCTTGGTGTATTCCACACCCTCTTTGGCTGCGGCCACGGCTTTTTCCAATGCCTCCTTGAGCTCCGCACCGCCATCTACTGCTTCCGCTAAAGCCTTATAGGCCGGGCAGAGAGCATCGAGCATGGTCTTTTCCCCCATCTCGGACTTGCCCCGCATCTTGATGCCTCCAATAGCAGCTTCCATCGCAGCGGCAAAGTCAGCGGCACTGGCCTCATTCTTGCCCTTCAGCACATTACCAGCCTTCATGAAAGCCGTACCATAAAGAGGCCCTGAGGCACCGCCCACATGGGAAACCAGCTGCATGCCCACACCTTTAAGCATTGCACCGATATCACTATTTTCCCATTCCGGCAGTTTTTCCAGCACGGCTTTAAAGCCCCGCTCCAGATTGATGCCATGGTCACCGTCACCGATCTCATTGTCCAATTGCGTCAAAAAGTCTTTTTCTGCTTCCATCCGTGCGGCAATGGCACGGATGATCCCTGCCGCTTTTGCTGTGTCTAACATAATATCTCTCCTCTTAACGTTTCCAAGCGGGGGTATCTGCCTTGGCATCATACAGAGCCTTCATCTCATCATCAAGGCGCAGCAGCGTCAGGGAGAAGCCCGCCATCTCAATGGAAGTCATATAATTGCCCACCATGGTGTCATAGACCTTGATGCCCTGTTCCTTGAGATAATCCTGTACGAAATTGTTGATGATATAGAGTTCCATCAAAGGCGTTGCGCCCATGCCGTTAACCAACACCACGACTTCCTGGTTCTTATAATCAATATCGGCCAAGATCTTGTCGAGCAGTTTTTTGGCCGTTTCATCTGCCGTGCTGAGCCGTTCCCGAGTTGTACCCGGCTCACCATGGATACCAATACCAATTTCCACTTCGTCCTCAGCCAATTCAAAGCCTGGCTTGCCAGCTGCAGGCACCGTGCAGGGTGAGATTGCCATCCCCATCGTGCGAACATTGGCAATCACCTTTTCGGCTACAGCCTTAACCTCTGCAAGACTGGCGCCTGCTTCGGCTTTGGCTCCAGCAATCTTGTGTACCAGCACAGTACCAGCTACACCGCGGCGTCCCGTAGTATAAAGGCTGTCCTTGACCGCCACATCATCATTGACCACCACATAATCGGCCTCGATGTCCTCATCTTTTGCCATATCGATGGCCATCTCAAAATTCATCACGTCACCGGTGTAATTCTTGACAATGCAGAGCACGCCTTTGTCCGCAGCTACTGCCTGTATCCCGGCCAGGATCTTATCCGGCGTCGGTGAAGTAAAGACTGCTCCGGCCACGGCTGCATCCAGCATTCCTTCGCCCACGAAGCCACCATGTGCCGGCTCATGGCCGCTGCCGCCGCCACTGACCAGCGCCACCTTGCCTTCCTTTTTCTGTGCCCGTACAACAATGTTGCCTTCTTCTAATTTCTTCAGCTTCTGGGGGGCTGATTTCACCAGACCGAGAATCATCTGTTCCTCTACTGACTCTACACCGTTGATCAGTTTCTTCATTATCTATATCCTCCCTTAGGGCAACCGCCCTCTCTATACGCAATAACAGACAGTTCCCCTCCAGAAACTGTCTGTCTGGTATGCTTATTTGATAACCATTACGGGAATCGGTGACTCCTCAATGACCTTCTGGCTCACACTGCCAATCAATGCGCCCTTGAAAAGTCCGAGGCCACGGCTGCCCATGATGATCATATCACTATGCTCCTGCGCAGCCACACGGATGATAGCCTTGTGGATACTGCCGGTCTCCACATGCTTGGCCGCCCGCAAGTCCTCGGGAATCTTCTCCCAGATACGGTCAAAGACTATATGACTGGGAATGTCCTTGTTGATGTTGCTGGACACATAGACAAAATCCAAATCGGCTTTGCATTTCTCTGCGAGAAAAATAGCCTCATCCACCGCTTTGCAGCCATTAACCGAACCGTCAACAGGCACGAGGATCTTTTGAATCTTCCCCATACTAAAACCTCCCCTGAGTTTATTCATCACTTTGTTTACTATTTCGCTCCTATCCAGTATAAATCCTGCAAAATCCCCCGAGAAAATCCATGCTCCACTGACTTTTTCGCCCCCTGTAAATTTTTTTGCATATTTTTTTAAAAAAGTGCTTGACACATGTATCGATTATCCGTATAATATTTCTTGTGATTGCGGGATGTGGCACAGTTTGGTAGCGCGCTTCGTTCGGGACGAAGAGGCCGCAGGTTCGAATCCTGTCATCCCGACCATTGAGAGGTCAAGCCAGTAACTTCGGTTACTGGCTTTTTTGCTATCTTTCAGCATATATATTGACATTGTGAGCCGGTTACATAAAATTGGTCGATTAACTGTTATAATAAGGACAACAAGAAAAAACTTAGCATATTTCCAGGAGGAATATATTATGGCAACAACCGTTATTACCAAAGATAATTTCCAAAGCGAAGTACTGGATCAGCCCGGCACGGTACTCATTGACTTCTGGGCAGAATGGTGTGGCCCCTGCCGGATGCTCTCCCCCATCATTGACGAAGTGGCAGCAGGAAATCCTGCCGTAAAAGTCGGCAAGGTCAATGTGGATGAACAGCAGGAACTGGCCGCCCAGTTCGGCATCATGAGCATCCCCACCCTGCTCGTGTTCAAAAACGGCCAGAAAGTCAACGAATCCTTAGGACTTATTCCCAAGGAACAGGTAGAAAAACTTATCGGCTAAAAGATAAAGATAACATATTCCTTAACAGCAAAAATCCCGCTGACATCCAATGCCAGCGGGATTTTTTATAAATTACAGTTTGTTGGATAGTTCGTGCCAAAGATACCTCGTTCATACGCCGTCAGGGGTTCACGGGGGAGTGCTTTTTCTGTTTCCGCTAAACGACCCTCCCTGCAAGGTTAGAGCTACTTAGTTAGATGCGCCGGGCAGGCCAGCGGCGCGTCTTTCAGCGTGCTCTTTAGCTGCTGCTTGTGTCGGGCCGGTCTTCGCCATCGCTCAGACAGTCGCTCCCACAGAAAAAGCACTCCCCCGTTCGCCCCAAGGCACGATTTTTGTCATTGGCACGAACCGTTTCTCCCGTAACAAGCACATCGATGTGTTTGCAGCTTTCAGCCGGAACATAGCAGTATACACCAACGTAACTTTGGGTGGAGGTGGGGATGCTTTTTCGCCGACGGAACGACTGTCCGAACGAAGTGAGGACTGGCCCGCAAACAGCATGTACTGGAAGCTTCGTTGATAGACGCGCCGCCGGCCTGCCCGGCGCAGGTTACTGGAAGTTGCGTACTTTTGCTGGCGGGTCATTTAGTGGAGCGGCGAAAAAGTATTCCCACCTCCGCCCCGATGTTTTGTGACAAATTGTGTTCAGGCGCGCACCAACAAACCGCAACTTGTATGTGCATGCCTTTTATTTTCCGGCCAATTGCTTCATCGCATCCCTATCGATGATTTTGATGCAGCCCCGGGAGTTCTTTATCAGGCCTTCCTGATTGAAATACTTCACCAGGCGGCTGACCACTTCCCTGGCCGTGCCCATAAAGCGGGCAATCTGCTCATGGGTCAGATGGATTTCCGCTGAACCATTTTTCTCGCTTTCTTCCAATAAGAAGATGGCGAGCCTGCGGTCAGCTGAGAAGAACAATACCTGCTGCATCTTCCAGAGCATATCGGACAAACGGCGGGTGGCCATCTGATAGCCGTAACAACGCACCTGAATATTACCATCGGATAATTTGCGGAAGGCCGGTGATTTGATCAGCAAAGCTTCCGTATCTTCCTCGGCATCTACATAAACCTCAAAGGTCAGCGAATCCAACACACAAGGTGCAGACAAGATACCCACATCATCGGCAAAAAGCCGGTAAAGCGTGACCTCCCGTCCATCCTCAGACATGGTATAGACACGCAGCTGACCTTTTTTCAGCAGATGCACACCAATGCAATCCAAAGCTCCCTGATGGACATGGGTCCCCTTGGGATAATGTACGATTTTGGAACCGGCAGTCAATATCTCTTTTTCCGTCGCCGACAAATGCGGCCAAAAATCAAAGTGACGGATAAATAAATCCATAAATTCTGAAGACAAAACAATCCCCTCCCCCATCATTCAGGTAAAAAAAGTGCCCCCATGAAGGAGGCAACTTTTTGCTGTGTTCTTCTCAATCCCAATATCCTTAGCGGAAGAGCTGGCTTACAGAGCGATGGCTCTGGATGCGCATGATCACATCACC
Organism: Pseudoselenomonas ruminantium; assembly: GCF_900142515.1. Lineage (GTDB taxonomy): Bacteria > Bacillota > Negativicutes > Selenomonadales > Selenomonadaceae > Selenomonas_A > Selenomonas_A ruminantium_D. Next base: position 55,233 of record NZ_FRBC01000010.1, read on the forward strand.
GATAGCATCAGCCAGAGACAACGTCACGAACTTGTCGGACTGCTTCTCCGGCGGCAGCGGAATCGTGTTGGTGATGACCAGCTTTTCAATGCAGGAGTCATTGATGCGCTGCACAGCCGGATCACTCAGGATAGCATGGGAGCAGGAAGCGAAGACGCGCTTTGCACCCTGTTTTTCAAGAGCCTTGGCACCTTCACAGAGAGAACCAGCCGTATCGACGATATCGTCGATGATGATAGCCGTCTTGCCCTTCACATCGCCAATCAGGTTCATGACCTCAGCGCAGCCCGGTTTCGGACGACGTTTTTCGATGATGGCAATGGGAGCATGGAGATGGTCAGCCAGCACACGGGCACGAGTTACACCGCCCAGGTCCGGGGAAACCACGACTACATCTTCCAGCTTCTGGGAGCGGAAATAGTTGGCAATAGTCGGAGCTGCTGCCAGATGATCCACAGGGATATCGAAGAAGCCCTGGATCTGACCAGCATGGAGGTCTACGGTTACAACGCGGGTTACGCCAGCGGTAGTCATGAGATTTGCTACCAGTTTTGCAGAAATCGGCTCACGGCCGCGAGTCTTGCGGTCCTGACGAGCGTAAGCATAGTAGGGAACAACTGCCGTTACGCTATGGGCGGAAGCGCGCTTGCAGGCATCTGCCATAATCAAGAGTTCCATCAGGTTGTCATTTACCGGATAGGAAGTCGGCTGAATGATGAAGATGTCCTTGCCGCGAATGCTTTCGCTGATCATTACCTGAGTCTCACCATTGTTGAAATGACCGACATATGCATCGCAAAGATTCACGCCGATATGATCAGCAATCTCTTTTGCCAGCTGCGGATTAGCGTTACCGGTCAGGATGCATAAGTTTCCAGTGTCTAAAGCCATTTTGTAAAAGTCCTCCAAATCTTTCTTTTCCTAAAAGTTAACACATCTTGGGGAAGTGACACATGTCACTTTCTATCTACAACAGTATAGCACTGTTTGTATTTTACATAAAGTCCTTATTTATGATTGTTTAGGAAATTATTTATAAATCATTTGCGCTTGTCAGCCCAGCCCTCGATATTCGTCTGGCGGGCACGGGCGATAGCCAGGTTATTGCTGGGTACCTTCTTGGTGATGGTGGAACCGGCACCGATATATGCGCCATCCTCTACTTCCACTGGTGCAACGAGGTTGGAGTTGCAGCCCACGAAGGCATCATTGCCGATTTTCGTGCGGAACTTAGTCTTGCCATCGTAGTTGACCGTAATCGTACCGCAGCCCATGTTGACACCGGAACCCATGTCCGTATCGCCGATATAGGACAGATGCGGCAGTTTGGAACCTTCGCCAATCACGGAATTCTTGACTTCCACGAAGTTGCCCATCTTGACACCAGCCATCAGATGGGAATCCGGACGGATATGGTTGAACTGGCCGAGAATCACGCCATCATCAATCACGCAGTCATGGTAATAGCCGAACTGGCCCATGACCTTGTTGCCCATCTTGACATCCTGCAGGCGAACGCAGGGGCCCACTTCACAATCCTCACCGATCACGGTATTGCCTTCAATCCAGGTCTGAGGATAGATGACCGTATCGCGGCCAATTCTGACATCACAGTCCACATAAGTGGTATCAGGATCCATGATGGTCACGCCTTCAGCCATGAGTTCTTCATTCTTGCGGCGGCGCAGGATTTTCTCTGCTCCGGAAAGCTGCAGACGGGAGTTGATGCCCAGCGTGGATTCATAATCGTCAGCAGCTACAGCCCAGATCTTTTCGCCCTGTTTCTGGAGGATTTCCAGCACATCCGGCAGATAGTATTCGCCCTGGGCATTGTCGTTGGTAACCTGCTTGAGGGAGTCAAAGAGTGCACGGGCATCAAAGCAGTAGATACCGGAGTTGACTTCCTTGACTTCGCGTTCCGCTTCCGTAGCATCCTTGTGCTCCACAATCTTGAGCACGCTGCCGTCTTCGGCACGGATGATGCGGCCGTACCCCGTAGCATCCGGCATGATGGCCGTGAGCACCGTAGCCTTGGCCTGCGCTTCCACATGGGACTCATAGAGTTTCTTGAGCAGGTCGCCCGTCAAAAGCGGCGTATCCCCGCAGAGCACCATGACCGTGCCCTGCTCGTCTTTCAGCAAATCTGCGGTCTGAAGCACAGCATGGCCCGTGCCCAGCTGTTCCTTCTGCTCAGCAAATTCCGCCTGTGCGCCCAGCGCTTCGCGGACAGCCTCGCCACCGAAACCAGTGACAACGATATTGCGCTTGGCACCGGCTGCCTTGGCGGCATCGATGACATGCTGCACCATGGACTTGCCGGCTGCCTTATGCAGGACCTTCGGGAGCTTGGATTTCATGCGGGTGCCCTTGCCAGCGGCAAGGATTACAGTTACTAAATCTGACATTTTCTATGTCTCCTTAAATTTATTTCTTGCTTTTCTTTTCTGCTGTTTTCTTTTTCTCCATGTCTTCCATGGCCTTCAGCAGGGTTTTTTCCGAATTTTCCATATGGAGTTCCGCCGCCTTGCTGGCTGCCTTGCGGTCGCCGTTGGCGATGGCCTCCACAATCTTCTTATGCTCTTCCAGCGTCTCTTCCAAACGGCCTGGATAGGACATGGATAAGGTGCGGAAACGTGTCAATTGGTCGCGCAGATTCGAGATGATCCCCACTAGGCGCTCATTGCGGGCAGCATGATACATGGTATCATGGAACTCGATATCGGTCTCCACGATTTTCTCAATGTTGCCCTCTTTGATATAGCCGCCAATAATCACCAACAGACGCTGCAGATGCTCCAGCTCATCATCCGTGATATGATCCGCCGCCAACCCATTGGACAGGGATTCCAACGCCGTGCGAATCTCAAAGATCTCATTGATATCGCGGATGGACATGCTGGCCACATAGGTGCCCCGGCGGGGCATCATCACCACATAGCCCTCCAATTCCAACTTGCGGATGGCTTCCCGCACAGGCGTGCGACTGACCCCCAGTTCCTCAGCCAGCTGGATTTCCATAATGCGCTCGCCAGGCTTCAATATGCCATTGCGAATGGCTTCCCGCAGGGATTCGCACACAACTTCCCGCAAAGGCTGGTAACTGTCAAGTTTAATCGGAGCTAATCTGTTCTTCATATAGGCCTACCTCTTTTGTAAAATCATGCTTTCATGCGGTTCATCTGAAACGTACGCGTGACAAAGACATCGGCATTGGTTTCCCGACGCAGGACATTGGCGATTTCCTCTGCCTGTTCCCGGCTGCGGGCCAGCCCAAAGACAGTCGGGCCGCTGCCGGACATCATGCTGGCCATAGCGCCGTGCTCCAGCATCATCTCTTTGTATTCCGCAATCACATCATACTTTTTAATAGTAACACTTTCCAGCACATTACACAATAACCCCGCCACGGCTTTTCGATTCTTATGGGCTATGGCGCGCTGGATGGCCTCATTATCCGGATGCCGCTCTGCCCCCTGCTCATCATAGTTCTGATAAGCCCAGGCCGTGGATACGGAAATGCGGGGCTTGGCCAGCACTACCCAGGTCTCCGGCATATCAGCAAGACGCGTGAGCAACTCGCCGCGCCCTGTGGCCAGCATGGTACCACCCATGATGCAGAAAGGAATATCCGAGCCCAGCTGTGCACCGAGTTCACAGAGTTTCTGCTGCGAAAGGCCGAGGTCATAAAGCTCATTCATGCCCTTGAGCACAGCTGCCGCATCGGCACTGCCGCCAGCAAGACCCGCAGCCACAGGGATGCGCTTGATCAGGTCAATGCGCACACCATCTGTCAGCTTGAATTCTTCCTGCATCAACGCCGCCGCCCGCCAAGCCAGATTCTTCTCATCGGCCTTGAGCCAGGGAACATTTATAGTCAGTTCAATGCCCGTTTCGATTTTCTCCAAAGACAGCGTATCATGCAAGCCAATGGTTTGCATGACCATGGCCACCTCATGGAATCCATCCTCGCGCTTGCCTAAAATATCCAGCGTCAGATTGATCTTGGCATTCGCCTCAACTGTTACCATCGTTCACTCTCCATCTTACGCCTCAGGCTTCCTGCAGGAAAGCCATATAGCCCTTCTTCACTTCGTATACGTCAATCTTGCTGGTAACCTCCCAGGGTGCATGCATGCTCATAACCCCTACACCGCTGTCGATTACCTGCATGCCATAAAGGCTCATGATATAAGCGATGGTGCCGCCACCGCCTAAATCCACCTTACCGAGCTCAGCCAGCTGATAATGCACATTGTGCTTATCCATCATGGCGCGCAGCTCACCCAGATATTCGGCGTTGGCATCATTGGAGCCGGATTTGCCCCGGGCACCGGTGAACTTGTTGAACACCATGCCCTTGCCGAGGTACGCCACATTCTTCTTGTCATAAGCGCTGGCATAGAGGGCATCATAAGCACTGGATACATCCGAAGACAGCATCTTGCAGTTGGCCAGCAGACGGCGCAGCCCCAGTTCGCTATAAGCACCGCAGGCATTCATGACCTCTGCCACGGTGTTTTCAAAGAAGCGGGACTGCATGCCCGTAGCGCCTACGCTGCCGATTTCCTCCTTGTCCACCAGCAGGCAGCAAGCCGTGCGCTTGACGTCCTTCATCTCCAACATCGCCCGCAGGGAAGTATAGGAGCAGACACGGTCATCCTGACCATAAGCCAGGATCATACTGCGGTCAAATCCCAGTTCCCGGGCCTTGCCAGCCGGAACCAACACCAATTCGGCCGACTGGAAATCGGCCTCTTCCCAGCCATATTTATCTTTGATAAGCTGCAGGACACCTGCCTTGACGCTTTCCTTATCATCCTTTTTCAGCGGATAGTTACCCACGAGGATATCGAGGCTTTCCCCTTCGATAACCTTGGCGGCGTTCTTCTTCATCTGCTCCTGCGAAAGGTGGATGAGCAAATCTGTCACGCAGAATACTGGGTCATTCTCATCCTCGCCGATGCAGATCTCCACCACGGTGCCATCCTTCTTGGCCACCACACCATGCAGCGCCAGAGGCAGGGTTACCCACTGATACTTCTTGATACCGCCATAGTAATGGGTATCCAGATAAGCAAGGCCGCCATCTTCATACAGCGGGTTCTGCTTGACATCCAGACGGCAGGTATCGATATGAGCGCCCAGGATATTCATGCCCTGTTCCAAAGGCTCCGTGCCGATATTGAAGAGTACGATGGCCTTCTCCATATTCACGGCATAGACCTTGGCACCCGCCGCAAGCTGTTCGCCGCTCTTGATGATATCCGCCAGATTGCGGTAACCGGCAGCTTCCGCCTGTTTGATCGCCTCTTTGACGCTTTCCCGCTCCGTCTTGCAGTTGGTCAGAAATTCCCGATAGCCCTTGTTGAGTTCTTCCAGTTCCTGCTTTTCCGCATCACTGTACTGGCTCCAGATGGAGTCCTTCTTTTCTTCGCTCATCTATATGCCTCCTATTCAGCCTCCCCCTGAGGGGGAGGCTTTCATTATGCTAATAAGTATTGCTCGATAATCTCGATAAAGTCTTCTCTGTTCTCGGCATGATTGAATTTGTCCCTGAGGATTGCCCCATGGGTGATGCCCCTTGTGTACCAGGTTGCATGCTTGCGCATCTCTCTTGGCCCAATATAGTCACCCTTGTATTTCAGGAGCAGATCCAGATGACGGATGATGACCTCCGCCCGCTCCTGCATGGAGGGCTGAGGCAGGATTTCGCCGGTCCGGAGGTAATGCGTCAGCCGCTTGAAGATCCAGGGATTTCCCTGCGCCCCACGGCCAATCATCACACCATCCGCGCCCGTGACTTCCAGGATCTTCTTCAGGTCCTGACAAGTGCGCACATCGCCATTGGCGATAACTGGCACTTTGACGGCCTGCTTGACTTCCGCGATGATATTCCAGTCCGCCTGTCCGCTGTAAAACTGCTCCCGTGTACGGCCATGGACAGCAATGGCATCCACGCCTGCAGCTTCTGCAATCTTCGCGATTTCCAGAACATTGACGTGCTCATCATCCCAGCCCTTACGCATCTTGACCGTCACAGGCATCTTCACGGCTTTGCGGATGGCCGACAAGATCTCATACACCTTGTCCGGGGCCAGCATCAAAGCTGAGCCCTCACCATTCTTGACGATTTTCGGTGCGGGGCAGCCCATATTGAAGTCGAGGATATCCGCCGTGCCCAGTTTCTCCACATATCGTGCCGCCTCAGCCGCCATATCCGGCGAATTGGCAAACAGCTGCATGGCCAGAGGGCGCTCGCCCGGCTCCGACTCCAGCATGGTCAAAGTGCGTTCATTGCGGTAATGGATGCCCTGACAGCTGACCATTTCCGCATAACAGAGCGGACAGCCCATATCATGGGCAATGATGCGGTAAGCCGTATCCGTAACGCCAGCCATCGGTGCCAAGAACACCGGCGCATCAAAGGTAAAATTTCCGATTTTCATGGTCATGCTCAGGCGTTCCTCTCCGCATTATCCCGCTTGTCGGCATTGCGCTCATAGAGAGCCTGCAAGCCTGTCAGCGTCAGGAAATGGTCAACCTTGTCAATGGTAGCCGACTCCTTGGCAATCATGCGGGCAAGGCCGCCCGTCGCGATGACCTTCATATCCTTGCCGTATTCAGCCTTGATGCGGCGCACGATTTCGTCGATCTGCCCCACATAACCGAAGATGATGCCAGCCTGCATGCCCTGGATGGTGTTACGGCAGATGATCTGTTTAGGCGGCACCAGTTCGATACGAGGCAGCTGTGCCGCTGTCTGGAACAGAGCATCGGCGCTCGTGCCGATACCAGGAGCAATCACACCGCCCATGAAATCTCCTTCATCGCCTACCACATCATAAGTGGTAGCCGTACCGATATCGATGACAATCAGCGGGCCGCCATACTGTTCATAAGCCCCCACCACATTGACGATACGGTCTGCACCGATGGCGCGGGGATTCTCATAATGAAGCTTGATGCCCGTCTTGATACCAGGCCCCACCACCAAGGGTTTCAGATGGAAGTAACGCTCGCACATCTTGACCAGTGGTACCACCAACGGCGGTACTACAGACGAAATGATGATGGCATGGATGTCACTCATGCTGATGCCCTGATAGCGGAACAGATCATTCATCAGCATGCCGTATTCATCCCCGGTCTTCTGGCGATCCGTGGAAATACGCCAATGCTTCATCAATTTCTTGCCTTCATAGGTTCCCATGACAATATTGGTATTGCCAATATCCAAAACTAATAACAAAGGATTATCCTCCTAATATAATTACCATTTACCATTTTGGGGACGGATGGACACATCCCCGGCCAATACACGCTGGCGGCCTTTTTCCGTATCCACCAGCAGGGCGCCGTCTGCATCGATATCCACAGCCTTGCCGGTATAGACCTCACCATCCCGCACACCGATGACCTTGACTTTCTGCCCCAATGTGATGCTGTACTGACGCCATTCCTCCAACACCGGCGCAAAGCCATCGCACTGCACCCTGGCATATAAGTCATCCATGGCCCGGAGCACAGCCTGGAAGAACTTCACCCGTGGAAGTCTCTCCCCCTTCATGATGCTCAGGGATGTGGCCACATCGCGGATATCTTCCGGGAACTCTGCCGCATCGATATTCACATTGATGCCTGTGCCAATGACGATATAATTGATGCCATCCATCTCGGCACTCATTTCCGTCAGGATACCCACCAGCTTCTTATTGTCATAAAGCAGGTCATTGGGCCATTTGATGCCCGGTTTGAGGCCAAATTCCGTCATGGCACGGGCCACAGCTACCGCCGCCATCAGCGTGCATTTGGGTGCTTCCTGCGGCAGGAACTTCGGCCTGAGGATCACCGAAAACCAGATGCCCTTGCCCTTCGGTGAAAAGAATTTGCGCTCCAAACGCCCCTTGCCACCGGTCTGACATTCAGCCACCACCACTGTACCTTCCACAGCTCCCTCACGGGCCAGCCGCTTGGCCTCATTATTGGTAGAGTCAATTTCCTCATGGCAGATGATGTTTCGCCCGATCACCTGCGTGCCCAGGCCGTGATTGATCTCTCCAGCCAGCAGGGCATCCGGGGCCACCCGCAGGCTATAGCCACTGCGGGCATGGCTTTCAATCTCATAGCCCTGGGAGCGCATTTCCTTGATATGCTTCCAGACTGCCGTCCGGGAAACTCCCAGCCGGTCCGCGATTTCTTCACCGGATATATATGTATCTCCTGCATTGCGCAGGATTTCCAAAATCTTATTACGCATGCCAGCCCCCTTGGAAAAATTTACACTTATTCATTATACTGCTAGAACTGCCGTTTCGCTACAAAGCAAGCTGAAAAATTTTTTCTCATGCAGCTTACATCATCGTAATCGGATCGATATCAATCGCCACATCAGTCCGTACATGAAACTTCTGCTTGCGCAGGAATTCCTGCACAGCCGGCATATTTGCCGTTTTGATCAATACCACATAACGGTAGATCCCTCGCAAACAGGCAATAACTGCCGGAGACGGCCCAATGATCTGCTGCTGTCTATCTTCCCGGAAATATTCCTGAAAGATCTTCACCAGACCTCTGGCATTTGCCTTGGCCATATCTTCCCTCTCATGCTGAAACAACAGCTTCACGATCCGGCTATAAGGTGGATAAAACAACCCTTGCCGCAAATGCATCTCCTGCTCATAAAAACTCTCATAATCCTGCTTTATGCCACAGGTCACCGCATAATGTTCCGGGTTATAAGTCTGAATCACCACATGCCCTTGATTTTCGTGACGTCCAGCCCTCCCTGCTGTCTGTGTTATCAACATAAAACACCGTTCCGCAGCCCGGAAATCCGGCAGGTTCAAGCTGGAATCCGCACTGATGATCCCCACCGCCGTAACATTGGGAATATCATGCCCTTTGGCCACCATCTGTGTTCCCAGCAAAATATCATATTCGTGACGGCGAAACCTGTCCAAGATCTGCTGATGCGCAAACTTCCGGTTCGTAGTATCTCTATCCATACGAATGACCCGGGCCGAAGGCACCAGCTGATGCAATTCCTGCTCCAGTTTCTCTGTGCCAGAACCGAAATACTTGATGTAGCGGCTGCCACACTTAGGACAAACATCCGGCACTTGTTCTGTCACATCACAATGATGGCAGGAAAGATGTCCATCCTTATGGTAGACCAAGGGCAATCCACAAAGTTTGCATTTGATTACTTCCCCGCAAGAGCGGCACATGACAAAGGTAGAAAATCCCCGGCGGTTCAACATGATGATGATCTGTTGTCCGCGGCTCATCGTTTCTTCAATCAGGTGACGCAATGCTTGTGAAAGGATATGACGGTTGCCCATGCGCAATTCCTGGCGCATGTCTACACACCGGACAAGTGGCAGCGGCATATTGCCAATGCGCTTGGGCATCGAAAGCAAGGTCAGCTCCCCCTGCTTCGCCCGGTAATAGCTTTCCAGTGAAGGCGTCGCACTCCCCAATAATAATACCGCCTGATGAATCCTAGCCAATTCTTCAGCCACCACCCGCGCATGATAACGTGGCGACTCATCCTGCTTATAAGACATGTCCTGCTCCTCATCCATGATGATCAAGCCAATATCATTCAAGGGCGTAAAGAGCGCTGACCGGGCACCGATCACGATTCCCGCCTCTCCCTGGCGCACCCGCACCACAGCATCATTGCGTTCTGCCAACGACAATTGGCTATGGATCACGACAATATCTTCCGGGAAATACGTTTTGAAAGCCGTCACCACCTGACCGGTCAAGGCTATTTCCGGCACCAGGACCACCACTTGCCGTCCCCAAGCCCGTGCTTTCTGCGTCAGTTCGATATAAACCTGCGTCTTGCCGCTCCCCGTAACACCTTTAAGCAAGAAACCATGATATTTTTCCTCTTTCAACGAAGATTCCATAGCTGAAAGCACCGTCTGCTGGTCATCTGTCAATATGATATCCTGCCTGGCTGTGCTTTCAATCTCGCCATAACTATCCCGCAACACTCGCCGCTGGCCGATCCTTACCAATCCCGCAGCGGCCAGATTATTTATGGTAGCCACAGCAACCTTCTGCGCCTTCAGAGCCACAAAATCTATCTGTCCCGCGTCGGCAGCAGTCAATAAATCCAGCAAACGCCGCTGGGCTTTCTTCCGTTTGAATCCTTCCAATAATTCCGGTGTGACTTCAGTCAATAATTGCACATACTTTTCATAGCGGGCCTTCTCCCGTTTACCAGCCTGATATTCTTTAGCAATCACCCCATACTGGTTGAGTTTGTCCAGGATCTGCGGCAATTCATCCTTGTACGCCGGTAATTTTTTGCCGAGATCCAGCTTCGACTGACTGCCGCCAGCGGACAGGCAGTCATAGACAGTCCGATAGGCAGGCACTGACAGCAATAAATGATTGCATTGCTCAGGCACCGCCTGATAGGCCACGGTTATCTTGATGCCACTTTTCCCAGGCATAAAAAGCCGCATCATCTCAGCCAAAGAGCACAGATAAAAATCCGCCAGCCATTGTGCTACCTGCATCATCCGCTCTGAAAACCAGGGCTCCTCATCTATCGCAGCTTCAACAGGTTTGAGCTTGGCGCTCATCTCTCCCAGATCGGCCGCAGATTTTTCCGCCACTGCCACAATAAAGCCTTCCACCTTGCGCCCGCCAAAGGGCACAAAAACACGCCAACCTGCCTTCAGGTAAGAAAGCTCTGCTGGCACGCTGTAGGTATAAGCCTTGGCAATGCTCTTCACCGGAATATTTACAAAGACACTGGCTGTCAACATGAGTACCTAACCACCGTTCACAAAAATTTCCTTATTAACATAACATTTTTTGCTAAGACAAGCAATATTTTCGTGCTATACTAGAGGAGAATGATTTTTCGTCTAGGAGGAATTTTCTTTGCAATTCACGAAATCGCTAAAAGTGGTAAAACTAGGCGCCCTATTGGCAATTGTTTTGCTTTTTGTCATCATCCACCTGCTCAATCCAGCATTCCTGCCTCATATGTGCGGACTGCTGGCCAGAGGAGATATTCTGGAGACTGCCGATTACATTGCCTCCTTTGGCTCCGGCGCTGTAGTCTTCAGTTTTCTGCTAACCTTATTTGTCAATGCTTTAGGATTCCCACCAGCCATCATTTTTTCCACAGCAAACACACTGATTTTCGGAATTGGCTGGGGCATTTTCCTTTCGGTAGTGGCTGAAACAGTCGGTGTGGCCATCAGTTTCATCCTGTTGCGCTTTTTCTTCCGCGAAGCAGCAGAAAAAATCATCAGCCGCAACAAAACATTGGCTAATATCGACAAATACAGTGGCAGCCGCGGTTTCGTGGTCATGCTGATTGCCCGTATGGTGCCCTATCTGCCTTCCATCATGTTAAATGCCATCGGCGCCTTATCTGCCATGCGCTTCCGGGATTATGTGATTGCTTCTTTTGTGGGTAAGTTTCCTTCCACAGGCATCGAAGCCATTATCGGCCATGATGCCATCACCGCGCAAGAAGATCCCACCCGCATGATCATAGTCATCATCTTTGCAGTCATCCTGATTGTCGGTGCCTGGCTCTATGAACGTCATGAACAGAGAAAGAAGTGATTCGCCATGCAACTGTCACGCCGTAATTTTCTGATTTTGTCCGGGAAGATCATTCTCCTGCTTGGTCTTGGCGGATTTTTCCCCCGCTTGGCCGCCGCTGCTTCCGGGACGCTGCCCATCGAAGCTCTACGGCAGCTCATAACCAGCGACCCTCGTACCTCCCGTACCATCATGTGGCAAAGCAAGACTCCATTGGACGAGTGCCGCCTGCAATATCAGGCAGGCAATGCTCCTATGGAAAGTCTGCCTGTCAGCTGCAATAGCCTCAATGAGGACCGGGTAACCAATTACTATTACACCGCCTGGCTCAAGGACCTCATCCCTGCCACCACCTACCGCTACCGCATCTGGCAGGGCAATATTTCCACAGATTGGCACGAATTTTCAACAGCTCCGGCAGACATTACAGATTTTTCCGCACTGATCTTCTGCGATTCCCAATGCGGCCATACTTATGACAGTTGGGGCAATGCTTTCCGCACTGCATGGCAGCGACATGCTGATGCTCATTTTTTTGCCATCGTGGGCGATCTTGTCGATAATGGCCAGCAAGAGTGGCAATGGCAGCATTTTTTTGCAGCCATCCAGGGCATTCTGCCCCAGCATCTATTTGTACCGGTAATGGGGAATCATGAATGCTACAGCCTGATTTGGAAATTTTGCCGTCCCCGCCGCTATGAGCTCAGTTACAATCTGCCTGCTAACGGCTCACCAGAACTGCAAAATTACTTCTACTCCTACGATTACGGTCCGGTGCATTTCATCGTTCTGAACACGCAAATGCTCGAACTCAAGGATATCCATCCGGACATTTTGGACAAACAAAAAGCCTGGCTGCGCCAGGATGCCAAAAACCACCATGCCAAATGGCAGGTGGTACTGATGCACAAAGACATATTGGCCTATGATGAATATCAGGAAGTCTCCAAGACCATGATGAGCATCAGCGATGCAGGCCACGCTTTCATGCCCATTTTCGACGAGTTGGGCATTGATCTGGTATTGACAGGGCATATGCATACCTATCGTAATCGAGGGCATATCCGTCATCTCGAACCAGCAGACAAAGGCCCCGTTTATATCATGAGTGGTCCTATTGGCAATCAGCAATATACCGTTCCTGCTGACAAAAAATTTGACCGGTCAGCAATCTATCAGCCCACTCCGGAAAATTATCTGCTGCTCAGGGCCAGCAATGAAAAACTCTCCGTTACCTGTTATACCGTAAACGGAGAATTCGTGGAAACCTATGAAATCAGCAAATAAGGTACTGTTGCACGAGTGAGGAATCACTTATGCACAGCCCCCTTAGCTTTTACCATGGCAAAGGCTCCTATTCATATCTAAATCCTACACCTAATCCCGAGGCGTTCCAGCCCCGGGATTATCTTTTTTTCAGGGACAACAAAAGAGACTGCTGCACGTAAATATCACATGCAACAGCCCCTTTCAGTATATCCAACTGTCAGTTATCGGCGATAAGTTGCTTGCCTGGCTTGATGACCAGCCAGCAGGCGACTACGATGAGACCGAATAGAGCTGTGATGGAAAATGCGTTGTTCCAGCCGTATGTCTCGACGAGGAATGCCGTGACAATCGGGGCGAGGACACCGCCGATATTGCCCCAGAGGTTGATCCATCCGGAGACAGAGCCACTGAAGCGGCCGCCAAGCGACATGACCGATGACCAAGTAGCACTCATACAAAAACCGAGGGAGCCGAGAGCCAGCGTCATCCAGAAGATAGCAGCTTCGACGGAAGCCATGCGGGATGCTGCGTAAAGCCCTACGGAAGTGACTGCGATGCCAAAGATAGCGGTGACCGTGCGCATTGTGTACTGGCGTTCACTGTTCTTGCCCACAGCCAGGCGGTCGGAAAACCAGCCGGCGAAGAAGACCATAAAGGTTAAGGCAATCCAGGGGACAGAGGTCCAAAAGCCCATGGTTTTGAGGCTCAGTCCATATACTTCGGTGAGGAACATGGGCAGCCAGGAAAGAAAAACATACATGATGTAATCGACGACGAAGAACTGAAGACCGACAGCCCAGAACCGATGGTTTAGCAGAAGTTCCTTCCACGGAGCTACGGCTTTTTCGGTTTGGTCGCTGCGCGCTTCGTTGATGTAGTTGATTTCTTCTTCGCTTACATAAGGACAGTCTTCCGGGGTATCCCGGGTGTAATGATGCCAGGCATAGGCAACGACGATGCCGAGGATACCAAAGATTATAAAGACGCCCTGCCAGCCGAGCCACCCCATCAGAGCGACAGTCAGCAGCGGGCCGACAACCGGACCAAAAAAGGTGCCGCCGAGGATAGAGGAACTGGCTTTGCCTTTTTCGGCATGGTTGAACCACTTATAGCAGGCTGCGCCGAGTGAAGGGAATACCGGTCCCTCGCCGAGGCCGAAGGCCAGGCGAACGGCAGCAAAGCTGAATTTTCCATGCGCCAGAGCAGTCAGAGCGGTAAAGATTGACCACCAGAGAATGGCAAATGTACCGGTTTTGCGAAGACCGAAGCGATCTGCCAAAATGCCTCCGGGAACCTGCATCAGCGCATACCCACCGAAGAAACAGGTTTGGATAAGTCCCATATCGATTTTGGTGAAACCGAATTCCTGCATGATGACCGGTGTGGCGACAGAAAGGTTTACGCGATCCATGTAGGCGACAAAACTGACTAGAAAGATCAAGCTGGCGACTTTCCAGCGATAGTTTGTACTGGCAGATGCATTGGCACTGCTTATGGTGTTTTCCAGATTCATAAAGACTCCCCACTTTCTATATACATCTGTCTTTAAATAAAAGACAATAAGATAACCATTGCTAAAACTCATTGTAAACATGTAAAGGCTATGTGACTTATTATACTGTATACAAAAATTCTGTCAAGGGGAAATTCCTTACTAACTGGGCAAGGAATGTTTTTCAAGAACAACAAAAGGGCTGCTGCACGTAAATATTACGTGCAACAGCCCCTTTATTCAAAACATATCTTTCTTCCAAAGGGCATAGGCTCCAGCAATGCTGATACCAAAGGCAATGACCATCACATACATGAAGCCCAGTGTGTCTCCTTCAAAAGGCACTGGTACGTTCATACCGAAGAAACTCGACACCACTGTAGGGATAGCGATGATAATGGTCATAGCGGCCAAGAACTTCATCACGAGGTTCTGGTTATTGGCAATGATAGAAGTGAATGTATCAGCCATACGCGCAAGGATCTTGCTATACATCTCTACCATTTCCTTGGCCTGCTTATTCTCGATGATGACATCCTCCAGCAGATCCTCATCTTCCTCATAGGCTTTGAGTAGAGGCGTCAAGGCCGGATTATTGCGCATGCGCAGCAGCTTATCGAGCACAGCACCATTGGAACGGATAGCCGCATTGAAGTACGTCAGGCCCTTCTGCAATTCCAGCAGGCGCAAAATCTCGCTGTTTTTCATATCATGGCGCAACTGGTTCTCGATATCATCCGAGAGTTTACTGATCTGACGCAAGTAACGCAGATAGAAAGTCGCTGATTTATAAAGGATCTGGAACAGGAAACGCGTCTTTTTGTAAGTACGGAAAAGTTTGGCCGTACGCTCATTGAATTCGGCCATGACGGGCGTCTCTTCGAGGCAAACCGTGATGATATAATCCTCGCTGATGATAATAGCCAACGGCAGGGCATCATAGCTGTCATTGCCCCGGTTCACCGCCACATTGGTCAATACCATGACGGAATCATCTTCGATATCCGTATGGGAACGTTCCTCATCATCCAGTGCGGAACGCAAAAAATCAGGATCAACTTCCGTCAGATTGCTGACCACTTTCAGCTCATAAGGCGTAGGGTCAACAATATTGATCCAGGCCCCCTTCTCCAGTGTTTTCAGGGTCAGCTCCTGCAAAGGACCACTCTCCAGGGATTTGTATATCTTTAGCATGATATCTCCTCTCTATTATGGAGTCCCCTGCCAGGCCTGCTATCTTATGGGGTTACAGGATAATGGCACCGGGTCTCCCTGTTGTTGAAGTACATCGTTTTGGTTTTGCCGTATCAGGGTGATCGTCCATTATCCTCACCATCCTTTCATCAAAAAATTTCCACACCGTATTATAACGCAATTGTTCAGATTTTGCCATAGGCAAAATATACAAAACAGCGTTTCAGCGGACTCGTTCCGCCATAACACAAATATGACCGATCAGATCTGACCGGTCATATTCCTTTTCCCTTTATAATTTAAATTTATTGATCGCTGTTTGCATATCCGAAGCCAAATTTGCCAAGGACTGCGATGCCGCTGCAATCTCTTCGTTAGAAGCAGACTGTTCCTCAGTAGCTGCCGAAATGGAAGATGTGTGATCAGCAGTCTTGCGGCTGACACTGTCAATAGAATCCACAGCTTCTACGATATTACCAGCACCAGCAGACACCGAATTCACCGAAGTGCTGATTTCATCGATCTGCGTCTTTATGCCATTGACCTGACCCATGATATCCTGGAACTGGATGCCTACATCCCGAATGGCCTTGGTTCCCAGTTCTACTTCTGCCTTGCCTTCTTCCATCGCCCTTACAGCCTGTGCTGTATCGTTTTGGATTGTAAGGATACGGGCCTTGATCTGCTCAGCCGATTCCTGCGATTCTGCCGCCAGCTTACGGACTTCATCCGCTACTACGGCAAAACCACGTCCATGCTCACCAGCCCGTGCCGCCTCGATAGCCGCATTGAGTGCCAACAGGTTCGTCTGATCGGCAATAGAGGAAATCGCCTCTACGATCTGGCCAATCTGCTGGGAACTTTCCCCCAGCGTACGCACTACATCAGCGGAGTTCATGACGCTTGTCTCAATATGCGTCATCTTGGTAGTAGCATCATTCATCAGATGCTCACCCTGTTTAGCTGCATCGGATGTAGTCAGTGCCGCTTCTGAAACCTTCCTCGTCTTTTCAGTCATAGCCGTGATATCGATAAAGACGCTGTCCACGTTCTTCTTGGCACCATCAATATCAACCAACTGTTTGTCCATTCCCGCCGATACTTCACCAATGGTTTCTGCCACATGCACCGCTGCTTCTGCTGACTGCTGGGCATTAGCCGTGAGCTCTTCTGAAGCTGCAGCCACCTGTTCCGACGTTGCTGCCATCTTACCGATAAGGTCATGAAGATTTTGCTGCATCTTATTGAAGGCATTCGTCATCGAGCCGATTTCATCGTTGGTCGTAACCGCCAAATGCGGCACCCGCAGATTGCCATCGGCCAGCTGGGCAGCCTGTCCTTCCAAAGCCACGATCGGCTGAATGATCCGGGCTGCAAAAGTAAGGCACATGCCGACCACCAGCAGGAAACCGATCACGATCAGCACACCATAGATCATCCGCAGACGATGGATTGGCGCAAAGACAAAGTCCGTCGGAACTGCCATAGCAATAATCCAGCCAGTGGTCGGAACCGTCGTATATGCACAAAGCTGCTCTTCTCCTTCAGCATTTTCATAGGTAAAATAGCCATTGCCACTCTGGAACATGGAATCCAGTTTCTCACCTATGCCCTTGATTTCCCGTGCTTCAGACATAGGCTGTTCCTTGCCGGAAGTAGCCAGCAGTTTGCCGGTTTTTTCGATGATATAGCCAATTCCCTGTTCACGGTATTTGATTTTCTGCACTTGTTCTTTCAACACAGTAAGGGTGATATCGCCACAGATTGCACCACGGAACTGTTTATTCTCCCCATAGAAAGGAGCAACTGCCGACACGACAAGATCCCCCGTACTCTTGCTGGTATAGACCTCCGTATAAACCGTCTTGCCAGCAGCACGGGCCTGTGCATACCAGGGACGCTTGCGCGGATCGGTCTTCCCCGTTTCATCCGGGCTGTTATAAGGCAGGAACATGCCATCCTCATCACCTCGGGTCATCTCCTGATAGTCCTTGTCCGAAGATGCAACACCAAGCAGGGATTTCATTTCCTCATTCTCAAAGTCCAGCTCACTCTTTTCCACATCCGTCATCAAATTTGCCTGAGCCGT
The DNA here is from genome assembly GCF_900142515.1 of Pseudoselenomonas ruminantium. Lineage (GTDB taxonomy): Bacteria > Bacillota > Negativicutes > Selenomonadales > Selenomonadaceae > Selenomonas_A > Selenomonas_A ruminantium_D. Next base: position 72,857 of record NZ_FRBC01000010.1, read on the forward strand.
TACGGCATTGGCTTTTTCTTTCAGCCAGCCATCCACCACTTCCCGCTCAGTATTAACGTTGGCCACAATCTCTCCGTTTACCGACTCAGACAGATTGTCATAGGCCGTGAAGTAACCTGTAGCCGAGACTATAATCAGGATAATGCCTACGATTCCTGCCAGCACAATAAACTTTTGTTTGATTCCCATAATTTCACTCCCTTAGTAATTTTTCCTGACATCCAATATCAACTGACCGCCGTGAAAAGATACCATTTGAATCAATTATTTCTACACATGGGCAAAATTTTCCTGCCTCAATGACAGTCTTGCAAAATATTTTTTGCTTGCGTTCTATTATGAAAAATGCTATACTTAATGAACATATTTGGGGATGTAATGGTTTCGACGGGGTATTGAAGCCACGAGGTTCGCAGGCCAATGGTTACGAAGCCTAACTCTTAACCGCTAAATGTAATTGACGAATTCGATTACGCATACGCTGCCTAAGCCTTGCGCTTAGCAGCCCCCTCGGTATCACTAGCTGCGGGCAGGGCTGAGGGTTTCAAATAAGCGCAGCAGTTTTGCCTCTTTTCGCAAAAGAGGCTGGTGGAGGACTCTGAATCTCAGAGTTGCGCTTCTATGATGCTGGCATCCTCCAGCTATTGCGATAATGCCTTGTGATGTGGATGTATTTCGGACAGGAGTTCGATTCTCCTCATCTCCACCATGATAAAAATTCAGGCGCTGACCGGTCTTTTGACGGTCAGCGCCTTTTTATGTACATCAATGCACACATATTTCCATGATTGATTACCCTATTCCTTTTTCATCCCAATGCCACGTCCAAGGTCATCATCAGGGTAAAGCCCAAGGCAAATGTCAGCACGCCGATATCGCTGTGTTCACCTGCTGACATTTCCGGGATGAGTTCTTCCACCACCACGTAAATCATGGCACCGGCGGCAAAGGCCAAAAGATATGGCAGGATGGGCAGGACATAGGTTGCAGCCAAGATAGTCAGGATTGCGCCGATTGGCTCCACGATTCCCGATAGCATACCGCTGATAAAGGATTTATGCTTGCTCATGCCCTCCGCCCGCAGAGGCAGGGAGATGATGGCGCCTTCGGGGAAGTTCTGGATGGCGATACCGATGGAAAGCGCCAAAGCCCCACTCAATGTGATATCCGCATTGCCCGCCAGCCAGCCGGCAAAGACCACACCTACCGCCATGCCTTCAGGGATGTTATGGAGTGTTACGGCCAGCACCAGCATGGCAGTCTTGGGCAGACTGCATTTCGGCCCTTCCGCTTCATGCGCATCCATATGCAGATGCGGAATCAGATGATCCAATGTTAGCAGGAACAGCGTCCCGACCCAGAAGCCCACCACAGCTGGCACAAACGCAAACTTGCCCATAGCGGCACTGCCTTCCATCGCAGGAATCAAAAGACTCCATATGGAAGCCGCCACCATGACGCCAGAGGCAAAACCGGTCAAGCCCTTTCGCACGCTGGTCTTTAATTCTTTCTTGAGTATATAGACGCAGGCGGCGCCCAAAGTGGTTCCCAAAAAGGGAATCAACAGCCCCTGCATGATTTCAATCGATAGCATATAAATCCCCCTTAGTCCGCTGCCTCCATAGGCACAAAGCTGCCGGTCTGCAACAGATAGAGATAGGTCTTATCCACCTTCCGCCCTAAGATTGCCTCCACAGCACTGCGGTACAGGTCCAGCTGGATCCGGTAACGCTGCCGGATACGATCCGGATCGGTCATCTTGTCAGTCTTGTAGTCAATCAAGATCAGCTCTCCCTCGGCAGTTTCCATAAGCAGGTCAATCACGCCTTGCGTGAATACCAGTTCCTCTTCTTCCTGTACTTCGGGATAAAAGTCCCTGGCCTTGAGCATCCGGCTGAATGGCAGTTCGCGATAAAGCTGGCGGGCAGTTTTCACCTGCGCTCCCAATGGTGAGTCAAAGAACCCCTGTATGCCCTTGATATAAATCACCCTGCCCGCGCCTTCAGGCAGGATGCCCTTGGCTTCCAGCGTTTCTACCTGCTTTTTGATGCCCTGATAGCTCACATCACCATGGAAATCCAGCCTTTGCATGACAGCGTGCATGATGGTGCCCCGTTCCATGGGCGAAAGTTTTTTCTCCTGCTCCTGCATGAAGCGAGGGCGTGGCCATTCAGTTTCCAGCTCAGACTGAGGCTGAAGCTGCACTGGCGTTGCGGCGGACACCGCCTCCAATTCATCTTCCTCATTGACCACGATCAGCTGCCGGGCCACAGGTAGTTCCTCATCCCGTTCCTGACTTGCGGCAAAGCGGCGTTTGATTTCCGTTACCGTCAATTTGGCGGGGACATGCGTGAGCCCTTTCTCGTCATATCGCCAGCCCAGCATATGTTCCACCTGTTCCTGCTTGGGCGACGCCGGCATCGGCTCCAGACGGCTGACAGCTTGCAGCAGTTCGTCAGCGGCATCTTCTTCGTTTTTATCGGCCATTATTTCCTGTGCTGGATAGAGGTTCACCTTGATTCGGGCCTCTGGCTCGATCCTTTTCTCTAACCCGGCCACCACATCTTCTAAACCAGCCTCCTTGCGCAAAGGTGCCCCGTCAGTGTGCCGGCTAAGCGCAGGCAATATCCAGTCAAGATAACTGCTGGCTCCCGTAATGACATCCGTTGGCAGCTGCATTGCCGGACTGGAAGCATATTGACAGTACCGATAAAATCTTTTCGTCAGATCCTTCCCTTTTACCACACCAGTCAAAATCAATTTTTCTCTTGCTCTGGTCATGGCCACATAAAGGATACGCATTTCCTCAGCCTTGGATTCTGAGCGGATTTTGGCAGCAACAGCCTTCCAAGGCAAAGATTTATAGATCTGCCGCCCGACCTGTGACCGCTGGGCGATTTTGATGCCAATTCCCAAGTCCTTATGCATCAGGAAGGAACTGTTCAAGTCCTTGAAGTTAAAGCCTTTGGCCGTATCCGCCACAATGACCACGGGAAACTCCAGCCCCTTGCTATGGTGGATGGTCATGATTTGCACCACATTCTCGCTGGCTCCCAGCGTTCTGGCCACAGACAAATCCGTCTCCCGCTTCTGCAGATTCTCAATAAAGCGCAGGAAGCGGAAAAGCCCCCGATAGTTGGTGCGTTCAAAATCCGCAGCCCTGTCCACCAGCATGCGCAGATTAGCCTGCCGCAGCAGGCCCCCCTTGAGTCCGCCGGTATAATCGTAGTAGCCCGTTTCCCGATACAGCAGCCAGAGCAGCTCTGGCACGCTATGGCTGACAGCGAACTTCCGCCAGCGGGCCAATTCTTCCTGAAAGGCCGCTGCGCGGGCAGCCAGTTCTTGCGGAAGTTTGCTTTCCAAAGAAAAGCTGGCCAATAAGCCATCATAGAGGTCGCCTGTCTCAGAAGCCAGACGAATCTGCGTGAGTTCCTCCATCGAAAAGCCGCCAATCGGCGAAGCCAATACCGCAGCTAAGGGAATGTCCTGCCGCACATTGTCGATGACCTGCAGCAGAGCCAGCATCAGACGGACTTCGGCCGCCTCGAAATAGCCGCCATCCACATTGGCATACGCCGGAATGCTGTTCTTCCGCAAAGTTTCCAACAGGATGTTGGCTTTGCCGCTCACTGCCCGCAATAACACCACAATATCCCGATAAGCAAGCAAACGGTAGTTCTTCTTTTCCTTATCATAGACGAACGGGCTATCCTCCATCAACTCAGCGATTCGCTGGGCAATATACTGCGCCTCCAGCTTGAAGCCCTGCAGATCTTCCTCGCCTTCTTCCTCTGCTTCCGGGTCCACGGAGGCTTTTTCCTGTTCCTTGGTATCTTCCTGCTTCTGCAGGATCAGATCAAGCTCCAGCGGCCCTTCCAGTGTATGCTCATGCTCTGTATACTCCTCAGAACCAGGGTAAAGCTTGCTGCGCTCGTCATAGTCGATTTCTGCCGCTTCCCTTGTCATGATCTGATCGAATATATAATTTATCGGATGCAAAACTTCCTCCCGGCTGCGGAAGTTTTTTTTCATGGTAATCAGCTGATTTACGTCCTCTTCCCGCGGATTCTCCGGGAATCTGTCATACTTAGCCAAAAAAAGTGTCGGGTCCGCCAGACGGAAACGATAGATACTCTGCTTCACATCCCCCACGATAAAGCGATTGTCTTCCCGTGCAATGAGATTGAGGATGGTTTCCTGTACTCCATTGGTGTCCTGATACTCGTCCACCATAATGGATTTGTATTTTTCCTGCAGGCTCCTGGCAGCCTCACTGGGAATGATCGTTCCATCCTCGTCATGGACACAGAGAATCTCCAATGCATAATGTTCCAAATCGTTGAAGTCCAGGACATTGCGCTCCTTTTTCGCCGCCTGCAAAGCCTTGCCAAAATCCAGCACCAACTGCGCATAGACTGCCACAGCCCGCTGATTGGCCCGCATTGTTTTCTCCAGCTGCGCCGCCGTCTGTCCCATATAATAGTCGGCCACTCTTTTCAAGGCCTTCTTGACCTCATCCCGATGATTGCTGAACTGTTCCCGCACCTCAGGATAGATGGTTTTCAGATCGTTATAAGCCTTGCCCCGCATGACCTTCCAAGAGAATTTGCTCACCTGCCGGACCAGTTCATCCCATTTTTCCATGCTGGGATCATCTTCCATCACATGGAAGGCCTCCCGGATATCATTAAGACCTGCCAAGTCCTGCTGTATCAGCTCTTCATACGGAGCCCAGGCAGCAGCCAATTGCGCATCTCCAGCGCATCTGACCAGCGCCGCCAATTCCTCATATTGACGGATCACAGCCATAAGTCCAATCTTGATAGCCGGAATGATTCCTCCCAGCCACAGGGAATCAGCCAGCGTCTCCACATCACGATCCCGCTGATTGGTCAGCCATTTTTCGGGAAAAGGCTGGCTCTGGGCAAAGTTATGCAATTTCAAGACAGCCTTTTGGACTTCCTCGTCAGCTTTTTCATCGCCATAATCGTCCATAAAAGAGACAAACGACTCCCAAGCAGGCAGGTCTTCAGCCGCTAAAGGACGTTCATATTTTTCCTCCAGCAGCGCTTCCAAAACATCCTGCTTCAGCAGTACCATTTCCTGTTCATTAGCCAGCCTGAATTTCGGGTCCACATCGATGGCATCAATATGCTGACGGATTACCCGCTGACAAAACGCATGAAAGGTACTGATATCGGCCCCCGTCAGCAAAACCATCTGCCGGTTCAGGTGTTTGACCAGTTTGCTGTTCATGGGATCTACATTATCCAGAGCCTTTGCCAGTGCTCCCTCAATACGCTCCCGCATCTCTGCTGCTGCCGCATTGGTGAACGTCACGACCAGCAATTCCTCCACACTCAGCGTTCCTTCAACCAACTGACGGATAATACGTTCTACCAGCACCCGGGTTTTACCAGAACCGGCAGCGGCAGCCACCAGTATATTCTTATCCCGAACTTCAATAGCTTTCTTCTGGTCCTCGGTAAATGACATCAGCTAAATCCTCTCTTCCAATCTTTTCCGCCATCAGGCGTTCCATTTCTTCTTCAGCAAAATTGCCCACATCACGATAGGCAAAACCTTCAATGTCCGGCTCAAAGCCGCAAAGCACCCGATAGCTGCAATAAGTACAGGCGGTGCGGTCACCATTTCGATAAGGTTTTATCTGAATATTGCCTGCCAGGATAGCCTTGCCTGTATCCCGCAAGATATAATCCACATATCCCAGCATCAGCTCAAATTCCTTTGCCGTGCGGATATAATGGTTCTTCTGGCTGTTTTTGTCCAAAGAACCATCTTTATTGAGCTTTGGCTTTATATGTTCCATAGTCGCATCGATGCTGCGAAGGACGTCCATATCTGCCAATACCCAGCCCGGCATCGCCAACTGGCTTTTTATCTTTTGCGCCAGTTTTTCTTCACTGAGCGCCTTATCGCTAACGATTGTGGGATTTTTCAACAGGGAATAAAGGATTCCCGCCGGCAGCCGCTCCCTGTCCTGCTGTTTCAAGAGTTCCTGCCCCACCAGCATATAAACCAGCAGCTGCAGTTTCAGACCATAATACACTTCAAAGAGATTGATGGCTGCCTGCCCCGTCTTATAGTCCAGGATCAGGAAATAATTGTTGGTCTGATGCACATCCAAACGGTCAATCTGCCCCTTCAGCGTCAAGGAAAAGCCATTGCCCAGGGGCAGCGGGGTCAGCTGCACCTTATCTGCCTTATGGCCAAATCCTTCCTCAAAATAGGCTGGCTGGAATTCGGAAACCGCGGCCCAGGCAGACAGATGATTGACTGCCTGCAAGGCCGTAGTCTCCATACGCCGCTTGTAGTGACGATAATCCGGACGGCTCAGCAGTATCTCGCTTTGCAAGCGAGGCGCAATGGTTTCCACCAGCTCATGGCAGATATCTCCCCGGCGCTTCTCGGGTACATCCTGCCAGCGATGGTCATAATCTCGGCTGACCATTTCTCCGTATTCCCGGATCACCTCATGCAACAGCTGCCCCAGATCCATCTGCCGGAACTCATAGCTATGACGTTCCTGCAGTTTCAACCCATACTTCACAAAATGACTGAAGGGGCACTGGCGAAACTTCTCAAACTGCGTGACACTACCCCGCAGGAACTTTCCCTTCAGATAGATGGCCTGTGCCAGTTCCGAAGGAATTTCGCCTACAGGAGCTTTTGGGGCCAAACCGGCCAGCGCCAGTTTCATCGGCCGCTGCAAGTCCGGCTGTTTCAAAGCCCAGTTATACACATCCTGCCAGAATTCCTCCATCCGGCCTTCATCCCGCTGACCGCGCAAAGCATTGGCAAGACCAGACACCGCCGGAACCGGAGCCGATAACTGCAACAGGTCATCGCGCCTCAATGTTTCCACGGGAATGGAAATAAACTCAATCTGCGGGAAACAATGCCACAATTTCCCGACCAAAGATGCAGGCTGCAGGCCATTGCCCTCCGCATCGGCCAGTGCATAAGAAATCCAAAGATATTCGCTGGCCTCATTGAACCCTCGGTAGAGCAGGAACCGCTCGCCAAAGCTGCGCTCCTGGCTGCCCCGGGATATTACCGGCTTTTTTCCGTCCTCAGCAGGCATTTTTTCCAAGGCATCAGCCAGATGCAGCCTGTCTGCATCGGTGAACATCCCCGCTTCACCAATGCGCCGGGGCATGGCGCCCGCATTGGCCCCCAGGATATAGATGGCCCGGCTGCCGGCCATGCTGTTCTGATCCAGAGAAGATACGGTCACATAGTCCAGTCCCGGTGGGATCAGGGACAGGCTCACGGCATCCAGGCCGTCCCCGAGCACCGCCGCAAAGTCACTGAGGCTCATCTTTTCCTGACCGCTTATTTCCACCAGCTGGTCGAAAAATTCCATGATATCTTCCCAAATCTGCCTGTGTTCCGCACTGTCTGCCATCCTGCCTTCAGCTTCAGCCACTTCCTGCCATTTTGCCAGATGGGCAGGCACTTCCAGCGCCACCAGGAAATCATAAAGTGCCGTGACCCGGCTGGTCACATCCTCCGCCTGCCGGATTGACTGGTCAAACACACACAGCGCTTCCACCGCCTGCCGCCGCAAACCGTCAATAAGCTGCAACCGTGCCTGCGTTTCTTCGTCTACCTCCGCCTCTTCTGTATCCAATGCGTAACGACGGTGCCAACGCCAATCCTCTGTCTGCAGCCACCGCTTGCGCCCCCGGATACCAAATTCCAGTACATAGTTTTCGAGTTTATCCACATCATCCCGCACCAGTGGAAAAAAGCCCGTGCGCAGACAGCGGAAGATATTCTCGTAATTCCAGCCCCTCTGTACGACTTCCAACGCCGACCGCAGCAGTTCTGCCAAAGGATGGTGGATACTCTGCCGCTTACCATCCTGGAAAAACGGAATCCCGTAATCCTGAAAGACCAGCGGCAGGACACCATCATAATCCTCAGCATTGCGGATAAGCACACCGATTTCCCGATAACGATAGCCTTTCTCCCGCACTAAGCGCAGGATATCTGCCGCTGCCGTCTCCACCTCGATACGGCGATTAGCCGCTTCCACCAGACGCAGACTCTCTGATTTCTCCTGCATTGCTTCTGCCTGACCGAACAACGTTCGCTCCAGCCAGCCCAAAGCAGGATTTTTAGCTCGCTGATTTACTGTCAGCAACTTCACCGGCTGCCAAAAAACAACCTTATTGGATACCAGTTCCTGCAACATGCGGCAGATATTCTCCATGGTGCGATAAGGACGGTTGAAAAGCCCCGTTTCATTGGTATTTTCCGGCAGCTGGAAATCAATCCTGCCATCAGGCAGGTGTTCCCCCATCAGGGGCAGGGTGATATGAACTTTCGCTGCACTGGACAATATGGCCGCCAACACATTCATTTCCTGTGGATTGAAGAATACGAAGCCGTCAATCCAGACTTCAGCCCCCTGCATAAGTTCTGCCTGTGGAATCTTATCGGCCAGGATGTTCATCAGATCTTCCGCATCATTGGTACGGCCAGCCATGGCCGCGGCAAACTCATCGGCCAAAGTGCTCAGCTCCCGTACCTTGCCGGAAAGCCGCTCCTGCCCTGTCCCCACCATATCCGCCGCCTGCCGCAGGGTATCGGTGGACAAACGATAGCTCTTAATCTCCTTGATGGCATCGGACAGGGTTTCCGTAAAGCCCCGCTGCCGAGCCGCCCGGGCAAAGACAGTCAAGTCCTTATCCTTCTGATGCTGCAAGAGCAGCTTCTGCAGCAAGAGCCGTCGCCCCACATCACTGATGCGGGGGATATCGCCGCCCCCTGTTTCCAGCAGGATCTGACGGGCAAAGCGCCGGAACCCGAACACATAGGCACGGAAAAAACCTTGCCCCGTCTTTGCCATCATAGTGGCCAGTTCCCGCTCGGTCTTATAGGTCATATGCTCCGGCAAGAGCAGAATGAGTGCCGGCCCTAAAGGGCGTTTGGTCATTTCTTCCTGCATGTCTGCCAGACAGGTATGTGTCTTGCCCGTGCCGCTGCGGCCGATGATAAAGTCTAAAGTTGCTGTCATATCCATCCCTCATACAAAAGCCTTCCCCATTGGGGAAGGCTTTTTAATTCACATAAATGTAAATGGTGTAGTTACTCTGTGCAATGTCCGCCCACAATCGCATACATCCGTTTCCAGCATAACTGCCTGACCGGTTCGATAGCGAATCAGCGGTATGGCTTCTGCCGCCAACGTGGTCACCACCAATTCCCCCATCTGATGAGGCTCGGTCACCACCTGATCGCTATGGAAAGCCACAATCTCCGGATAGAAGTAATCCTCCTGAATATGGTAGCCCTTATGGGCTTCACATTGATAGAGCATGCTGGCCGTCCCCAACTCCGCCGGTTCATAGAGATTATAGACCGTGGCATGAGTACGGTCGGCAATATGCCGCTGCATGGCATTCTGCAATCCCTGCTGATTCAGGCAAAGGACACGCGTCAATGGATAGTCCGCAATATTCTTGCCCGTGGCCTGCAGCTGGATAATCAACTGCATGATCAGCTGGGGAGAACTCACGATGGTGTCCATACTGATGAGTTCCATCATACGCAACCACTGACGGTAATCCGTGCCCATAGCCACAACCGTAGCACCAAGCATCTCCAGCGCATACTGGATATCCATGATACGGCTATCGGACATATCCCCTTGCAAAGCAACCACCGAAGTCTGATTGATACCCGTGGCCACTAGAGAACGCGTCAGCATCTCCACATTATGTCCCACATCGCCTGCCGTGTAGAACTTTGTCACCTCACCATTTTCCTGCTGCACCACACTGAAGCGGATAATCCCCGATAAAGGCATGGTCAGCATATCCAGCGAATCAACTTGAAACAGCTCATTAGCTGTCAGGAAAGGAAGCCTTCTGATATCCTCAAGACTTTTGATATCGCCTGCCGACACTCCTGCCTTGGCAAACTTCTGCTGGTAGAAGAAACTCTTTTCCTCTGCCCATTTCAGCTGCTTCTGCAGACGTTCTAACTGCAAGGCTTGCAGGCTTTCCCTATCTAGTTGTTCTATCTGTTGATTCGCGTACATGACTTAGCTCCGATCTTTTCTTAATAAATGGCGACTCTCTTATGCCAAAGGCTTTTGATAGAAGAACGGCTGGAAACTGGTATAGCCTAATTTACGGAAGTTCAGGATGGCCTCAGTAGCACCGACAAAGAGGATGCCACCAGGCTTCAGTGCCTTGAAGAAGTTCGCATAGAGCTGGTCTTTGGCCTCCTCCGTGAAATAAATAACCACATTGCGGCAAAGAATCAGGTCAAAACCATTTTCGAAGGGGTCCTTCAGCAGGTTATGCCGTTTGAACTCGATGCAGCTCTTTATGTCCTGACTGACCGCGTATTTATCTCCTTCAACAGTCGTAAAATACTTATTCAGGCGCTCCGGCTTCATAGCCTTGATTTCATCTTTGTTATAGACACCGCGCTTTGCCTTGGCCAGGATTTCGATATCCAGATCCGATGCCAGGATGCGGTGGCGGGTATTCGGTGTCATCTCCTTCATGATAATGGCCAGCGAATAAGGTTCTGCCCCGATGGAACAGCCCGCACTCCAGATATTGAGCTTGGACGAACGCTTCAGCAAATCCGGAATGACATCCGTCTCCAGCTTGCCAAACTTCTCTGGCGTACGGAAGAACTCTGACACGTTGATGGTCAGATACTCGATGAATGCGGCAAAATCATCTTTATTCTTGGCCGCATTGTCAAAATACGCCACATAGGAATCCATATTGGCTCTGGTCACCAGATTGCCGATACGCCTCTTCATCTGCGGTTCTTTATATAAATCGAGGTCAATTTCCGTCTTGGCCTTCAATTTTCTCTTAAACTCTGCCCAATCCTTTTCATCCATCATCTTTGGTCCCTCCCAATCTCCTCTGGTCTGCTTACAATAAACCAATCCTGTTTACTCTATGTACTATTCCCTTTCCATCCAAAAAAATCCTGCCTTTTCCCGCAAGACCGCGAAAATAATTTCACATTCTTTCAATATTTTACCATAAATAAAGCCTGCTGGCACCTTTTTTTGGCAGCCAGCAGGCTTTCATTCTCAAAATATATATCCAATCACTCGATATCAAACACCGTGCGGTTCTCATCTTCCGTCTGTTTCGGCAGGACGATATGCAGGATACCATTCTCAAAGGCCACATTGACGGATTTCTTGTCAATGCCATCAATATAGAACGTGCGCTCGAAATCGCCGCTCTTGCGTTCCCGGCAGAGATACTTGATGCTGGCATCCGCAGCTTCTGCCCGCTGGGCCTTGATGCGCAGATAATTGTCATCATCATAGGACACCGTGATCTGTTCCTTGTAGAAGCCCGGCAATTCCGCAAAAAGCTCATAGGCCGCATCCGTCTCAATCACGTCCACCTTGAAGGAAGACAAGGCCCCGCTGACTTTGCCCAGCGGATTCAGCGACTGCTCGGCAGCATAGCTCAACACCTTCTCCAAAACATCATAACCACGCTCCGCATTTTCCCGGAGATGAAATGGTACTGCTCTGAACATAAGAACCCCTCCCACAGATAAAATGGAAAACTTGCTTCGATATGTCCTATTATACTATAATATTCAGAATATTACAAGCGTCCTGCCAGTTTGTCCAAAAACGCCCTTGCCGTATCTTCTGACACCTGCGCTTCCTTGTCGTGAGCCTTCACATCTTCCAGCAGCTGGTGAAATTCTGCCTGCTGCTTCTCACCAGCCATAACCCGGATGCCCAGCATATCCGCCTGCAGTATACGCTGGAATTGCGCCAATTGCGGTTGGCATTCCTGCAAAACATTGGCTGGAAGCTCCTGCTGCAGCTTCACGACAGACTGCTCCAGCTTTTCCAGTTCTGCCAGCAATTTTTTCCCGGCTGCCTTGTCCGCCCCCTGCCAATAAGCATCCATCAGCTGCCGCGTGGCCAGACCGTCCTCCGGCCCAATCACCGCCCAACTCACCACCATATGCTGGCTATGTTCGGCAAAAGCCTCCATATCCGGTGCCAGCTTGCCGTATTGCGCCTTGATGGCTTTCTGCCAGGATCTGACCGCATCGTATTTCGCCGGATTCAGGGCATAATCAGCGCCAGTGGCCAGCGAGATCTTCGAAAGCTCTGCATGTTTCATAGGATTATAGAAGATAGCGGGAATAGCGGATTTTACCGGCATCTTCTCGATGGGCCCCAAGGCCAGCTTGCTTTCCAGGTAATCGCTGACGGGATAGTTCCACCAGATGCCCAACTGACGTCCATAGAGTTCGTTGGCCCTGGCATAATCCTCATCGGTCAGTCCATCAGGCACCACTTTTTCCCCCGTGTAGAGCACGAGGATATCCTTGTCCAGCGTACTGGCAAAATCGCGCGTGTACTCTTTTACCTGTCCATCGGCTTCCATATCGAGCCGAAAATATTCCGTGGGCACCGTAATCAAGGGTGATACATCTTTATGTTTGGCGATGAAGTTCGCATTGAGCCAATTCAGGAACTCGGCCTGTCCCTTGGCGTCTTTGTTCTTGATATCGTCATAGAAGATGGCAAAATCCCGCACGCCCAGCTCGTACATGGCCGTGAGTTTCTGTTCCATGGCAACCTTATCTGCTTCTCCCTGCGGGCCGTCAAAATGGATATCCAGCCCCGGCGAAATGGCAAAGATAAACTTTACCTGCTGTTTTTTCGCTTCAGCTATAAGGGCCTGCATCTCCACCAGCTTATCAGTAGGATAGGGTTCCCGCCATTTGGCCCGATGGTAAGGATCGTCCTTGGGCGCATAGATATAGGCATTGAGCTTATGCTCATGGCAGAACTTCAGCATATCCAGCCGGTCACCCTGAGACCAGGGCGTGCCATAGAACCCCTCCACGATTCCTCGCAGAGGGATGGCTGGAGCACTGGAAGCCGGCAGATTGCCGCCAAGGGAAACGGCCAGCAAAACCACCAGCCCCAGCAGGTATTTCCATTTGCCTTGTACGATTCTCATGTTAATGCCTCCTTAAAGTTTGAAGATGATCTGTCGCTTATGGAAGAAACTAGCCACGGGCAGCCAGAGCAGCACCCAAATCAGCGCCACCGCCAGAATGCTCAGCGGGGCCCCCAGCACGCCCAACAGGGTATGTTCCCAAAGCCAGGGATAGATGGCGGTATCCTGTACCTTTACATACCAAAGCAGCAACAACACCCTATCCGGTACAATAAAGAAAAACAGCGGATTCGTTCCGAAAAGCCTGCAGGGCGTAAAAAGCCATTCCATAAAGTCCGGGAACAGGCTCAACGCCATCTGCAACAAGCCCAGCCCCCACATGAAACCACCGCTGGTAAAGAGCACGTACGGTGCCGTCCACAGCTGTTTGCTGATGATGTCCATATAGCTCCAGGCACCGCCCAATATCAGCAACAACGTACCGCTGACCAGCAGCATCAGCACCCGTTCAAATATCGGCGCACTTTCCATGGTCAGCTGCCGCCCAGCCAGCATCCCCCATAGGAAGGAAGCCGTAGCCGCAATCGTGCCATAAAGTCCCTCCGGGTCAAAAGACTTTCCCAGATAACAGTGCGCCGCCCCTGGGAAAATCCCGTCGATCAGCATGCTGATGTTATTGTCAGGACTGAAGGGATTGGTGGTGTCATAGAGATGAAAACAAGTCGATGACAGGGCCAGCAGCAACAACGCCATGATGGCAATATGCTTTTCACTGCGTAGCCACCAGGTAATGACCATGCCAAAGAAATACACCAGTCCCAACCGCTGAAGCACCCCCATAATGCGGCCATGCTCCATAATATCACGCATCAGAGAACCACCTGCCTCGGGGGAAAACCAATGCTGCAAGAGCAGGGGAAACTGGTTCAGGACAAGCCCGATCAGGAACAGCAGAGCCGAGCGCTTCAGAATCATGCTGAATTTCTCCCCAAAACTGTCCTCCCGATGTTTGCCAAACCACAGAGAGGCTGACACACCCATGATGAAGACAAAGCCCGGAAAGGCTAAATCCGCAATCGTCAGCCCCGCCCAGGGAGCATGCAGCAACAGCGGATAAGCCTGTTCAAAATTGGGCAGAGAATTGACCAGCAGCATAATCGCTATTGTCAATCCCCGAAAAATATCGATGGCGGCCAAGCGCCGGTTATTCTTGAATTCGATTAACATATCTGCCTCTATTCTAAACTAAGCCTTTACACGAAATCTAACCGATCCTGCGCCTTGCAGGCTCGACTCGCTAAGATTTCATAGTCTTAAAAGTACCATCTGCATAAAAGCAGGGCGGCATAGCCGTCCCTGCTTCTATATCATACCCTATAATCATACTTTTTGTAAAGGGAAGCGATCTTGCGTTTTACTTGTCCAAGTCCTCAATGGCCTGCGCCGCTCCCATGATGCCGATGACAGCATGTTCAAAGGTCAGACCGCCCTGCAGGTAAACGTTGTAAGGTGCCCGCATAGGACCATCGGCGCTGAACTCAATGGATGCCCCCTGCACAAAAGTACCTGCCGCCATGATGATCTGGTCCGCATAACCCGGCATATCCCAAGGCTCCGGTGCTGCATAGGAATCTACCGGAGAATACTTCTGAATACCACCGCAGAAAGCGATGAGCTTTTCTGCCGTGCCGAGTTCGATGGCCTGGATGATATCGCCGCGCACATCCGTGGGCAGCGGCAAAGTCTTGTAACCTAAGCGGGCAAACATGCCGGCGGCAAAGATAGCGCCCTTGATGGCCTGAGCCACCACATGCGGTGCCAGGAACAGGCCCTGGAACAGCAGGCGGTTGTTGGAAAGGCTGGCGCCCAGCTCGTCGCCCATGCCCGGTGCCGTCAGACGGTAGGAAGACAGTTCCACCAAATCATTGCGGCCAGCGATATAACCACCAGTAGGTGCAATACCGCCACCAGGATTCTTGATGAGGGAACCAGCCATGATGTCAGCGCCTACCTGCGTAGGTTCCAGCGTATCCACGAATTCGCCGTAACAGTTATCCACAAAGCAGATGCAGTCCGGCTTGATACGGTGAACTTCCGCGCAGATGGCCTCGATATCCTCGATGGACAGCGGATTGCGCATGCTATAGCCGCGGGAACGCTGAATCTCCACCATCTTGGTTTTGGAAGTGATGACGTTCTGGATGCCTGCCATATCGACCTTGCCGTCAATCATGGGCAATTCATTATAGAGCACACCGAATTCCTTGAGCGAACCGGGGCTCGGATTGTCATAGCCAATAACCGTCTGCATGGTGTCGTAGGGCTTGCCCGTCAGGGATACCAGCTCGTCACCAGGGCGCAGGATGCCGAACAGCACCGTCGCCAAAGCATGGGTGCCAGACACGAACTGCGTGCGCACCAAGGCCCGCTCCGCGCCAAAGATCTTGGCATAGAGTTCTTCGAGCTTGCCCCGGCCGATATCATCATAGGCATAACCGGAAGTCGTGTTGAAATGGGCATCGGATACCTTGCACTCGCGCATGGCATCCAAAACCTTCAGCGTGTTTTCCTCGGCAATGCCGTCCACACGGGCAAAGAGCTCGCGGGACTGCGCCAGCACTTCCTGTTTCAAGTCAACGATTTTTTGAGAAAAAGCCAAAACGATTACTCCTTTAGTTCATATTGTACGAAATTATCTTTTTCCGACAGAGGCAGACGCACTTCTACTTTCGTGCCCGCCTCCTCATAAGCCGTCTCCACCACGGCATTGAGCTTATGCAGCTTCGTGACTGCCGCTCCCTCAGCATAGGGAATCAACAGCGTCATGCGCACCTGGCTTTCCTGGAAAAAGCCCTCGATGCGCCGCTGCAAGGCATCGAGATTCTCCCCGGTCATGGCCGAGATAAAGACACCGTCACGGCCGCGCAGCAACTGCTCCCGGATATGGGGATTATCCAGCTGATCCGCCTTGTTGAAGACATAGAGCACGGGCTTGTTATCCGCCTCTAATTCCTTGAGCACCGAAACCACCGCTTCAATCTGGGCTTCGAGATTCTCATTGCTGCAATCCACCACATGCAGCAGCAGATCTGCCTCCTGCACTTCTTCCAGCGTGGCCCGGAAAGCCTTGACCAGCGTATGGGGCAGCTTCTGGATGAAGCCAACCGTGTCTGTTAAAAGTATATCCTGCTTTTCCGGCAACTGCAAGTGCCGGGTGGTCGGGTCCAGCGTGGCAAAGAGCTTATCCTCAGCAAAGACCTCCGAACCGGTCAGCTTATTCAGCAGCGTGGATTTCCCCGCATTGGTATAGCCCACCAGCGCCACCAACGGAATCTGCGATTCCTTACGTCGCTTGCGGTGCAGGGTGCGGCTTTTCTTCATGCCCTCAATCTGCTCTTCGATGTCGTGTATCTTGCTGTAGATGCGCCGCCGGTCCACTTCGAGCTTCGTTTCACCGGGCCCACGGGTACCGATGCCACCGCCCAGACGGGAAAGCGCCAGCCCCTGACCGCTGAGACGTGGCAGATTGTAGCGCAGCTGCGCAAGCTCCACCTGCAGCTTGCCTTCGCGGGAGTGGGCTCTCTGGGCGAAGATATCGAGAATCAGCGCCGTGCGGTCAATGACCTTGACACCGAGCATGCGTTCTAAATTATGCTGCTGGGATGGCGTGAGTTCATCATCGAGAATCAACAGCGTTGCTTCGAGGTTCTGAATCTCCATGGCCAGGTCATTGACCTTGCCCTTGCCCAGGAAGAACGCCGCATCGGGCTTTTCCTTGCGCTGGGTGAACGCAGCCACTACTTTTGCCCCGGCGGTATCGGCCAGCCGTTCCAGTTCTGCCATGGATTCTTCGATGGGCCAGCTGCTGCCAGGACGCTCCACGCCGGCCAATATTGCCCGTTCTACCTCGTCTTCCGTGGACTTCGTGCTCTGGGCCGCCAGTTTCTTGTTGACCACGGTCACCAGCATGTTCAGGTTGATCTGCGCGAGCACCTTGTCCTCTGCCGGACCGTACTGCGTCAGCAGCTGCGTGCCGTCCTCGCTCATCTCCCCGGCAAAGAAGGCCAGGCAGCCGATAATCTTGCCGTCCCTGCGGCCAATGGCCGCCATGCAGTCAAAGCGCAGACGGCGCAAGGATGACAAATCAGGCGCACTAAGCCGCACATCCCCGCTCGGATGGGTATGGATGCAGCGGATACCCGACAGGCGCAGATCCGAGCGCGTTTTCTGCTTGAATTCCGGCAGGTCCACCGTCGCCGTATCCCCTAAGGACACCTGTACAACCTTTCCCTGACGGTTCAGATACACCGCAGCTTCCCGGTCCGTATCCTCGGTGATGGCGAGCATCTCTTCATTCAATTCTCTGGTGGAAATCTGCCCAATCGGCACCTTTAGCTCATAGAGAGCCTTCAATTTCTCCAGCACATAGGTTTTGATATTGGCTAAATCGCCATTTACTTGCATAGTTTCGCTCCTGTCAGCCGCGGTTCACGATATTGCCGATATGTTTGAGCATGATGGAGAGCGTCCCATCCTCATTGTTATGGAACTCCATGAACTCCGTATTGTCGAAGTACTCGGAGGGAATCGTCAGTTCGATGCCCGTATCCGTCTTGAGCTTATGCTTGCACATCTTCTTGATGGTCGCTTCCTGATCCATCTTCACAGGTTCCGTGAAGCCAGCTTCCTTGATGGCATTGTCAAAATCCGCCTGCATGGAAGGATTCTCCTTGAAGATTTCCTTGCCCGCCTCGACCAGATCCAGTTCGTCGGTCGTCTGCATATTTTCTGTCACATAGCTCTTGACCGCCGCTTCCGTGGCCACCTTGTCCTGCCCATAGGCTTCGGCCACCTTGGCCGCCGTCTTACTGAGGTTCTTGATTGCTTCCTTCGGCGAAGGTGTCAGGCTGCATTCGAGCAGGATTTCCGGGAACACCAGGATGCTGTTGCCATCGATTGTGTACTTTTTCGCCGTGACCGAAACTTCCTTCGTCTCGGCGTCGATAAAGGCAAACTCCTCCATCTTCTGGGACAGGTTGGGCATGATGGAATAATGGTTGATGATTTCATTCTTGATACCCGCATCCGTCTGATTCACCTGATGGGTGTAGCCGATATGGCTGCTCGCCTTGAAAATCACAATCTGCCGCCGGTCGTCAATGCGCACATCTGCCACAATCACATCACTGGACGCCATCTCTTCCGCATGGACAAAAGCATCCTCCAATTTCTTGGCCAATTCCTTGGAAAAGGGCACAAAGCTCATTTCCCCGCTCAGATATTCCTTGACCAGCTGAGCACAATGACTGTCATCATAGAACGTTCCCGGCTTGGCATCCTGACTGCTCCAGGCTTTTTCGATATGCTTGTGCAGGAATGTCTCAATGCTGTCCTGTACCGTGAGTTCTTCATCCGAATACACCGTCATGCCGGAGTTGAAATCCAAAATATGCAAGATTGCTTTATCAATTACTATCATAGTGTACCTCATCCTTCTGTTCTTCCGCCCATTGCCTTACCTGCTGCAAGCGGGCCGGCATGCGGGTGCGCAGTTTCTCCTCCAGCTCCCGCAGGTCATTCGAGTCAAAATCGTAATTTACATCGGGGATATTCCAGATTCGGGCCTCGGCAAAAAACTCATCCCGGTAGATATTATAGTAAACCGTAAAACTGCTCTCGAGTGCAAAATTCACATAATCAATGACAATATACGAGCCATTATTGATTTTCACCGGTTCAGCCGGCTTGATAAAGAGCTCGAAACCCTCATTTTCTACCGGCAGTTCCCTGCCATACTGCCAATCCGGCAGATTCTTGTCCACCACGATGCTGCTGAGGGTGGCCGGATTGAACTCGGCCATATCCATCAGGAGTTGTTCAAACTGACTATTCAGCAATTCCTCAAACACGGAAAGCTTGCCCGTGATAAACTCAATCCGGGCAAATTCAATCAGGCCAATCTTCAGCCGCACCTTGTACTCACGGGTTTCCTCATGAAAGTAAACGATGGCTCTTTTATGCCAATCCTCATTGACATAAGCATAGAGGTCATACTTATTCTTGCCAATGACCGTTTCCCGGTGAAGCTTGAAACCGTGCCACTCCTCGGGCAGGTTTTTCATATATTCCCAGCCAGCCGTCTCCTCTTTTATTTTTGCAATGGTATCTTCCTTCATTAGATGAACCTTTCCTGCAAGAGCATACAAGAAAAGCTCCCAGGCAAAGCCTAAGAGCTTGTGATTTCAAATGGTGACCCACCACGGAATCGAACCGTGAACCTACTGATTAAGAGTCAGTTGCTCTGCCAGTTGAGCTAGTGAGTCATGCGCCTTGTTCTCAAGGACATGTAATATATTAACACCATCATCCGGCTTCGTCAAGCACTTTTTGAAAAAAATTTCATTTTGCCCGCTCCGCATATTGCAGGCTGGCAATTCCCTTCTGTACCTGCCGTTCCGCTTCTTTATCACCGGCATCATAGATAAAGGTGAAAATCCAGCCCAGATTCTTCCGGGCAATCGTCACCACCTCAATTTCCACATCCTGTCCGTTCTGCTGGCCGGTAAAATGAAATTTTCGCAGCGGAATATGATTGATGACGGCAGTCTCCTGATGCGTCATGCCCACATTCTCTACATCATAATTCCCCATTATCTTCAGGACACGTTTCTGCGGCCCTTCCTGCATATATCTGTCCCGGTCTTCCTGCAGATACAAGCTCTCGCTATGCAGATCCACGAACATATCGTCACAGTCAGCCTGACATACCGTATAGCCTTCATCGGACTCGGACAGCGGTTCCAGGCGCACCGGCAGCTCAATCCGCAGTTCCTGCTTTTCCGAAGCAATGAAACTGCTTGTTTTCCAAAAGCAATCGATATCCTGCAATGCCCCATTCTCACTCAGCAGCCATAAACACCCCATCAAAACAGCAGCAATAAAATAAAAACGCATCATAGAAACAACCCCTCGCAGATTTGATCAGATCATTCAACTATACTGAGATCATGGCAGGAACAAGCGATTTCCTTGGCCAAAGATTTCAACTTCCGATTGCCATACGAAAAGGAAATCGTCCCCCAGACCATATGCCCGCTGACACCTGTCAGGAACATGCAATTATACATGCGTTCCAACAAAGCATCATGGATATACTCAAAATATGCTAACTGCTGATAGCGGCCTTCTATGATATCTGCTTCATAAACATATACCCCTGCTGCCATCTTGGGTAAAATAAACTGACACAGTTCCATCTGTCTGGCCATAATCTCTTCATCCAAAGTATCTTCTGCCTTCATCATGCTGAATGAAAACTGTCCAGCCTCATCCGTCAGCAGCAGCTGCCCTGGCTGACTCCCCGGCTGATAGATTTCTCGCACAGAATCTGGCATAAGCTCAAAGGATACCGGCAATCTTAACGAGAATCGATCATCATAAAACAATCGCTCACAGAAACGATATTCCCTGCCACGAAAAGTAAACTCATAATCTTCATCATAAATGGATAAATCCGTCATCAGTGGCCTCCTCATTTCATCTCTGCCCATAATTCATCGTCAAATCGGCAGTTTACGGTCCGTATTTGTTGGAATGTACAATCCCAGGCCTCCACGCCCGGCCAGTCACAATCCGTAAACGTTACCTTTACAAACGAACACATTTCGAAAAACAAAGGATAAACATCTCCAAAATCCCGCTTGCAGTTCTGCCTGCTGCTCAATGCAATATCGATTTATCTCTAATAACAATTCCTCTTCCAGCGGGAAATACCGTTTTTTATAATAATCATTCAATGTAAAATGCTTCCGCTCGTATATCACCCAATGATAATGCTTCCATACTCTCTCCCTCACTGCAATGAAACTGTTGCCATCGATTTTTCTACCAGTTTCTGCATAGCAGTATCATCATTTCTATAAACATATACAATTGTCCATGATTCTTTTCCCGAATCCATCCCCAAACATTCAATCTTACGCCGACCATTGTCTTCTGCCTGGATTTCAGCATATGTCATTTCTTTCCCATTTATTATTCTGGTTTCTATTTTTTGTAAAGCCGGATGCATCTTTTCATAATTAACAAAATCAGCCATAAACGTCTGCAGGTTGAAGTTAATCTTGCTTTTCGCATCAAAAAATCTGCAATGATCTACACTAACAAATATATTATCATTTTCATATCTGTGCCATTCCGCATTTCGAACAATATCATCTGACTCAAAATCACCATTATCATTCAACTCAAACGGAAGATCCAAGGATAATTTCCGCCCACTATTTTGTGTTATAGTTATAGTTTTCCAGCAATCCTTATTATCATAATTTCCACCATGTAATTCCGAGTTTCCAGTACAACCACTTACAGTACCAGTAAAAAATACCAATGCGACGACCAAAAGTTTTTTCCATATTCTCCTCATATTAACTACCACTCCTCTAATCCTGTTTATCACGAACGCTAATACTTGCTCCATATTTACCTTTGCTTTTTTCGGCCGAAAGCTTTGCTTTTCCCGCTTCAAAAGTTGCTTCAACTTTATCTTCCAAAAGATGTTTCGATGCCTCTAGTTCCCCTTTATCCTTTGCCGATAGTGTTTCTTTACCCGCAAGCATTGATGCGTAATCTTCATTCCTCATCACCTCCGATTGCAACGGTATCCGCTCCCATGCCAATCTCATTTGCATCCATATGAATATTGGAAGCCCCCACCTGCAGGGTAATCTTATCATCAGCTTTTACCAAAACCCCTTCTTTCCCATATAATCGCAAACCTCCAGCCCAATTTTCGGCTCATAGAAGCCGACACGATCCCGAAGCCTTGCAAAATCCCCTGCTGTCATCACCTGCGAATATTCCTGCATTGGAATCCCCATTGGCATTATGGGATTTACGATATCCTCGTCCGGACGCAACTCAAACCAAACCTGCTCTAACACAGCCGCTCCTTTCTCTTCAAGCCCTCTATCCCGAAGCCCGACAAAAAGAGGCATCGTACCAAAGAAAATCTCCATGGCACAGTGCCCCCATTGTTTTTTCTCTACCTATTACAAATGATACTCTCTTTCAATTAGAGCAGGATTACATTTTCATTAAAGCTTGATTAAAATATAATCTAAATCCATTTAAGTAACTCCCAATTAGAATTCATATCTATAACAACAGCCAACATGATGACAATCCACAAAACAACTAATACATTCCTGACTCTGCTTTTTATCAGATTTTCAACAGAAGAGGTTATTTCACCTTGATACGAAGAGTACTTTTTATGCGATTTAACAGGTACTCTCAATCCTTCTTCGGACATAATTCGCCGAATTACCTTTTCGGAAAGGATAATTCCCTCACGGCGAAGGAGTCCATAAATACGACGATATCCATAGCATTGTCGGTTCTTAAAGAATATTTTCCGAATTTTCTCTTTTAAA
>NZ_FRBC01000011.1 GCF_900142515.1 Pseudoselenomonas ruminantium
CTTGTTCAGGTTCATCTGGGCATTGGCAAGAGCAAGGCTGTCAACCTCTTTCAGCCATGGGAATTCTTCCTTGTACTGTGCAGGGGTATTGTTCAGCTTCTTGCCAGTTTCCTTGTAATGGTCAAGGCGGTCTCCAAGCATTTTGTTATAGATGAATCTGGCACAGCCGAAGGTCTTGGCAAACATAATCTTCTGTTCAGTTGTTGGGTAGAGCCTGTATCGGTATGCCTTATTCACTATAATCACCGCCTTCCTACCAATATTTTATCACAAAAAAGTCACAAAGTATCGTATGGCTCAATTACTTACGTAAATTCGCCAGACCCGCCTTCATCCCCCACCTAAGAGGTGGAGGACTTCTGGCGTACTAGGTTAAAAAATATAATCATACCACATCTATTACGAGGTTTTTATCATGAAAAACATAACGATCCGTCCTGCCACGCCAGAAGATGCCGCTGATATCCTGGCTATCTACAGCTACTACGTAGAAAAGACCGCCATTACCTTTGAAATTGACGTTCCTTCCCTATCTGAATTTCAGGCCCGAATCACCAAAACACTTACCAAGTATCCTTATCTGGCAGCGATCAGAGATGAACATATTGTTGGTTATGCCTATGCAAGTACATTCAAAGATCGCGCAGCCTACGACCATTCCGTTGAACTTACCATTTATCTCTCCCCCAACGAATGCGGCCAGGGAACAGGCCGCAAACTCTATACAGCTCTTGAAAAAGCACTATCTTCTATGGGGATAATCAATCTCTACGCCTGCATAGGCGATCCCCTCACAGAAGATGAATACCTTACCCACAACAGCGAAAACTTCCACGCCCATTTAGGTTTTACCAAAGTGGGTACCTTTCATAAGTGTGGCCGCAAGTTTGGCCGCTGGTACAATATGATTTGGATGGAAAAGTTTATTGGCCAGCATGATTAAAAAACTCTGAGGGATTTTGCGTCTCTCAGAGCTTTTGCTGTTTCTTTAGCATTTTATTTGTTCGCGCCGCAAACGTGGCACCATCGCTGCTACGAAAATATCTACCCCCAGAAGTGCTGCCAGAACCAAAAAAGCTCCGGAAAAGCCAACATGCTCATGCAGGTAGCCGAAGGATGCGGATATGACTGTTGCCCCCACCCCCGTTGCCACTGTGATGGCCGCTGTAACCGTAGCCGTACGTCCGCCGGCGAAATCCGCTACATAAGTCAGCACATTGGGATAAACACCGCCACAGAAAAAGCCACATACAAACACCACGACGAAAGCCAACCATTCCTGTGTCAGCACGGCCAAGAGTGCCAGCGTCAAAGCTGCACCCAAAGGTGCGATATAAATAAGGCGGCTGCGATAATCCGCCAGAAAACCACAGAGGAAACGCGACGGGATCATGGCCAGCCAGAAAAGCGATAAGGCCAGATAGCCGCGTGAAGAGTTCATGGTATCCTGCATGAAACTGTTCAGGAAAAAGCACAGACCATTTTCCACGCCTACATAGATGAACATGATGATGCACAGCAAGGCTGTGCCCTTGTAATATATACCGCCTTCAGCCTTGGCCAGTTCAGCAGGCGATGCCTCTTCACGGGGGGCAAAGCTCGTTTTGGCCAGACCAACCGTAAGGGCAAGAAAGATAAGTGCACTCAAGGCAAAGAAAGCCCTCCAGCCCCAAGGCGTTTCCAGCGAAAAGCCGACAACCAGCGGCGCAATGACAGCCCCCAGCGCAAACATAGCAGTAATATAGCCCATACGGCGATTGCGCGTAAGCGGATAGGCATCCTGCATCCCGGCAATGGCTACATACTGTACGATGCTGCAGGCAAAGCCAAGAATAAAGATGCCTACAGCAAAAATCAAAGAATTGGTAGCCAGCAGGATAACCCCCGCCGATATTACCCGGCAAGCTGTGAATATCACCAGCATGATCTGCTTGCCAATCTTATCGGCCAAAGCGCCGAGGAGCAATGGTGCGATCATGGTCGCAAAAAGCTCTACCGCAGCCAGCAATCCCTGCTGACCAATCGACAGGTCAAACTCCTGCCCCACATAAAGCAGCGACGCCTGATAGCCGCCCGTCTCGAAGCCATTCATGAAAATGGACAACAGGAATAACACAGATAAATCATTTTTCGCCCAAAATCCCATTCTCTCCATAATCCCCACTCCCCTTATCCGTCAGTTTTTAAAGCTGACACTTTTTTATATAATTTGTCAAAAAATCCATTATTCCTGTCAAGCCCCCAAAAATAATTGCTGAATGCACCAAACGAGCGGCAGTCCCCATCAAGGAACTGCCGCTCGCTTGCGTGTTTTCCATCACTTGCTTCAATCACTCAGTGGAAACGTTATTTTCCCCTGCATGCCCGATTTGATGACAAAAGACGGATCTGCAGGCAATGATATCTTGACCGTCGTCAAGGAATCAGACTGGTCAGAATCGGACTCTTCAGGCTCTGGTGTCGTAATCTCCTGTACCGTTCCCTGAAGTTTATGACCGTCAATTTCATAATTGACAAACTCGCCCAGACGTACTTTAGCCGCCTGGCTTTCAGTCAGCTGGGCTTCAAGCCAGGCATCGCTGCTGGCCTGGATCCTGGCCACTTCCTGATCGATTTTCAACTCACTGTCAACAGCAATACCATCTGCCAGGCTCACCACGCCGGCAGCAGTGGCCACAATCTCCTTGACCTGCTGGTCACTCTTGGCATTGGCAAGCGCAGCCTCAGCCTGCTTGACCTGCAGCTCAGCCTGCTTCAACACTTCCGGGTTGGTGGGAATCACCGTGGTCTGGGCAGGAGCAGGAGCTGTAGCAGGTGCCGAACTGGCCGCAGCCTTGGCGGCGGCATAAGCTGCAGCTGCTTCATCCCGCTTTGCTGCACTGATAGCTCCCATATTGAACAACTCGTTCATCCGCTGCATTCGGGCATAGGCATCAGCAGCCCGCTGTTGGGCACCGCTGTCAACTGCTGCAACTGACGGAACTTGCGGCTGTGCTACCGTGGTTCCCTTTTGCAGCTGAGCATAACTTTGCTGGGCCAGCTGGACATTCTGCTCCAATTGGGCAATATCCTCCGGCGTGATCTTCGATTCCACGCGGGCAATCACAGCGCCTTCTTCCACATAATCGCCATCCTGCACCAGCACTTCTGTAATCTTGCCTTCACCCTTGGCACTGATGACAGACTCATTGCCGGCCACCAACGCATCACTGACCGTAAAGCTGCGCTGGCTGTGCTGATAGAAATACAACCCGCCGCCAGCCAGGGCTGCTAAGGCTATCAGGCCCAGCAGACCAAAACGGATGAAATTCTTGGCTTTCTCTGTAATATCTACTTCCAAAATATCACCTGACTTCATAGACGCCCCCTTCAGGTATGAAGTATCCGTTAGGACAGAGGGGGTAACTCTTTCACAGTTCTGTATCCCAGTCTGTTCGAGAGTTACCCCCTTCGGTGCTATGCACCACTTCCCCCTGAAGGGGGCAGCTCTTCAATTTTTATCTCAGCTCAACTGAGCTTTAATGACTTCCACAGCCTTATCAAATGCCTGCGGCAGTGCTTCGGCATTCTTGCCGCCAGCCTGAGCCATGTCGGGACGGCCGCCGCCGCCACCGCCAACAACAGCTGCAGCTTCCTTGATGATTTTGCCGGCATGGATGCCCTTGGCATTGGCTTCCTTCGTAGCCTTGACCACCAGGTTCACCTTTCCAGCATTAGCGCAGGCCAATACCACAACACTCGGAGTATCCAGCTTGGAGCTGGTCATATCGGCCACTTCACGGAGCTCGTCCATGCTGCCGGCATTGGTCTTACCGCAGACAACATTGACACCGTTCACTTCCTGCAGACCAGCGATGAGTTTTGCCGCATCAGCCTTGTCACGCATAGCAGCCACTTCGTCCAGCTGCTTCTGCATGGCCTTCATTTCGCCCTGTACCTTCTCAATCTGAGCCGGTACATCCTCTTCCTTGGTCTTGAGTTTGGCAGCTGCCTCGGCGAGAACAGCCATCTTGCCGTTTGCATAGTCAAGAGCAGCCTTGCCTGTGATGGCCTCGATACGGCGCACGCCGGAAGCTACACCGCTTTCACTGACAATCTTGAACATGCCGATCTGGCCAACGTTAGCCACATGAGAGCCACCGCAGAGTTCCATGGAGAACTCGGGAACCTTGACCACGCGCACCACATCCCCGTATTTTTCGGAGAACAGAGCCATGGCACCGGCTTCTTTGGCTTCTTCGAGGCTCATATGGGAAATTTCCACATCCTGGCCCTTGAGGATCTCATTGTTTACCAGTTCTTCCACATCGGCCAGCTGCTGAGCCGTCACCGGTTCAAAGTTGGTGAAGTCGAAGCGCAGGCGTTCCGGCGTAACAGAGGAACCAGCCTGGCTGATCTGGTCGCCGACCACCCTCTTGAGGGCAGCCTGCAGCAGATGAGTAGCCGTATGGTTGCGGGCGGAAGCCAGTTTTTGTGCCTTGTTGACAGCAATCTGTACTTCATCGCCAACCTTGAGCTGACCTTCTTCCACATAGGCCACATGGTAAACCGTGCCATCCGGCAGCTTCTTGGCGTTGCTGACGCTGATATGTCCCAACTCGGAAGTCAGGATACCCTCGTCACCGACCTGTCCGCCACCTTCTGCATAGAACGGCGTAGTCGTAAGGATAACGCCTGCTTCCTGGCCGTCGGTGATTTCATCCACCAGCTTGCCATCCTGCCAGATTGCGACAACTTTGGCAACCGTAGCCTTTTCGTCCACAGTCAGCTTGCTGACATCGATGGAAGACAGGTCAGGTACAGCCACGCGGGTGTTTTCGGCACGGGCATTGCGGGCGCGGGTGCGCTGCTCATCCATAGCCTTGTCGAAGCCTTCCTTATCCAGCTCCAAACCGTTTTCATGAAGGATTTCTTCCGTGAGTTCCCACGGGAAACCGAAAGTATCATAGAGACGGAACGTAACTTCACCATCCAGAGCAGTCTTGCCGGCAGCCTTGACCTTTTCGATCTCAGCGCCCAGAAGTTCCATACCCTGATTGAGGGTAGCAGCAAAACGGTCTTCTTCGAGGCTGATGACCTTCTTGATATAATCAGCCTTGTTGACGAGTTCTTCAAAGTCCTTGGCACCGCGATAGATTTCCACGGCAGCGTTGACAGCACCTTCGAGGAACTTGTCCTTGATGCCCAGCATGCGGCCATGACGGATGGCACGGCGCAGGATACGGCGCAGCACATAGCCGCGGCCTTCGTTGGAGGGCAGGATGCCATCCATGATCATGATGGCCATGGAGCGGGCATGGTCAGCGATAACCTTCAGGGAGATATCCTTTTCAGCATCTTCGCCATAAGTCACGCCAGCAACGCCAGCAGCGTATTCGATGATTGGGAACAGCAGATCCGTCTCGAAGTTGGTCTTCTTTTCCTGCACAACGGAAGCAAGACGCTCCAGACCGCAGCCCGTATCGATGTTCTTATGGGCCAGGTTCTTGTAGGAACCATCTTCCTGCTTGTCGTACTGCGTGAACACGAGGTTCCAGATTTCCAGATAACGGTCGCAGTCACAGCCTACAGCGCAATCCGGGCTGCCGCAGCCGCGTTCCTCACCCAGGTCGATGTAGATTTCGGAGTCCGGACCGCAGGGGCCAGGGCCGATTTCCCAGAAATTGTCTTCCATCTTGACGATATGATCCTGCGGGAAGCCCGGCTGGGATTTCCAGATTTCGATGGCTTCGTCATCATCAGGATAAACCGTAACCCAGAGTTTTTCCTTCGGCAATTCCACCACTTCCGTCAGGAACTCCCAAGCCCAGGGAATAGCTTCGCCCTTGAAGTAATCGCCAAAGGAGAAGTTGCCCAGCATTTCAAAGAAGGTCTGGTGGCGGGCGGTGCGGCCGACATTTTCGATATCACCGGTACGCACGCAGCGCTGGCTCGTGGTCACGCGAGTACGGGGCGGCTTCATCTTGCCCGTGAAGAACGGCTTCAGCGGTGCCATACCTGCGCCAATCAAGAGCAGGGTGGGATCATCCTGCGGAATCAAGGAGAAACTGGGCAGGCGTAAATGCCCTTTCTTTTCTGCAAAGAACTGCAAATATGCTTCGCGCAGTTCATTACCACTCATATACTTCAAACAAATCTACCCCCATTAGGTATATTTTTGCAGCAGAATGAAAACTCTGCCGTAATTTAAAAATCTAACGTTCCCATTTTATCACAAAGAATCACTTCTGTAAAAGGGG
Organism: Pseudoselenomonas ruminantium; assembly: GCF_900142515.1. Taxonomy (GTDB): domain Bacteria; phylum Bacillota; class Negativicutes; order Selenomonadales; family Selenomonadaceae; genus Selenomonas_A; species Selenomonas_A ruminantium_D. The sequence continues at coordinate 6,240 of NZ_FRBC01000011.1, forward strand.
AACGTTAGAAAATAGTTGCTGTAATCGTATGTAATCAACAGATTCCTGTCAACATATAAAATAAAATGCACAAAAACGGCACCAAAAACTTCATACCCATGATAACGGCAATATCAAAATAAGATTCATTATGTGTGAGCCCACAAATTGCCAATAACGTTACCAAAGCACCACAATGCGGTACTGGATCGATACCCACAGAGGCCACTGCTACAATACGATGCAAGACTTCCAAGGGAATCCCAGCAGCAATGGCCATCGCTGCCCATTGATCCCCCAGTGCAGACAGAGCTATCGTCAGACCGCCAGAAGCCGATCCAGTAATGCCGCACATGATATTGGTGGTAATGACTGCCGAAAGCAGCGGCCCAAAGCTGGCAGCAATCCCCACCAGCCATTCCGTCACAGGGGCAAATCCCGGCATAGCCGTGATGACACAGCCAAAAGCATAACCAGATGCCACATTCAGAGCAGCCGAACCCGAAGACAATGCCGCATAATTCACCGTTGGCAGGATCCCATCCGTTACCTTCAAACGGTGACGGCCAATATACGCTGCTACAATGCTACTGAGAATCAGCGCAACACTGATGGACCATATAGCTGATACTTTTCCCACATGAGAGGCCAATAACGTCAGCTTCAACGGGACAAAGGCTGTCAGACTCTCTTCATTCCAGTGAAAGCCCCATTCCCATCCGAAAGGATTAGACAGAATCACATTGATAACAATGACCATCAAAAGTGGTACCATCGCCCAATACCAAGGGATATTGATTTTGGGGTTGCGCTTCTTGCGGCCATCACTGCCATGATCGCCATATCCTTCACCTCTGCCCTGTAACAGTTTTGCCCGGCGGCCAATCCAGCCCCAGCCTATCAGCAGGAATAAAAGTGAAGCAAAAAGGCCAATTCCTGGAGCAGCCCAAGTACTTGTCTGAAAATAAGATGACGGAATAATATTCTGAATTTGCGGAGTTCCAGGAAGAGATACCATAGCAAACGAGAAAATCCCCACCCATAAGGCAGCGGGCAAAAGCCTTTTGGGAATATCCGCTTTCTTAAACACCACCGCACCAAAGGGATACATAACAAAAGCAACAACAAATACAGACAGGCCGCCATACGTTAGAGCACCACATCCCATCAATACTGCCAAAATTGCCCTTTTCTCCCCTAGGACATCCACAATCTTGCCTGCTATGGCAGAGGCTAAGCCCCCTTTTTCCATCAGCTTAGCGAAAACTGCGCCAAAAAGAAAAACAGGATAATACGTTTTCACATATTCTGCCAATCTGGTCATGTAAAGCTCACTATAGACAGGCAGGATATCAAACATGCTGGCTAATGCTGCCAGCCCTGCAAAAAACGGTGCAATCAAAATGATCGACCATCCACGGTAGGCAAAATACATAAGCCCTAAAAGTGCTAATCCGATACAAAGTGCTTCCATGGTGTCCAAAGACTCCCCTCGTAGAAAATATACTATGTAAATGGAAAAAAATAAGCTCCGATAAGCTTATCGGAGCCGCTGTGACAAGCACAGCCAATCCATAGAACTGAATGAAATGTATGAGCATTTCTTCCTGTTAGTCCCCTAACAGGAAAAACTTTTCGACAAAAGCAAAATAGGCAAAATAATAGCTCCTCCCGCGCAGGGAAGAGCTTATTTACGCTACTCAAAAATACCCACACTAACTCAGGCTCCAAGAACTTTTCAGTACCGATAAATCTCCATCCCCATCACTCGCAGGTCAAACGGCGATTGTTAATCAGGCAGTTCTCCTGGCTCCAGATCAACATTTATCTGCGCCTTCCCAAAGAAAAATCTCCAGTGACGTAACTATGCAGACAAACTCCCTGTTACAGTGGCGGGACCGCGCCGGCTTTTACCGACTTCCCTATTAAGTCTAAGACACCTGACCCAACCTATATTCTATTGGTCTTTCGTTTACAATATGTATATTAACATAAATTTTCTTTATTGTCAATGCTACTATGAAAAAAGCACTCACACCGCCTTGAACTCTTCCTCGGCATATCCAAAACGCGTAGTCAGGCGGTAAATCATACGACTATCCTTGAGGCTGCGGATGGTAATATGATCAATATCCCGGAGCATGCTCTTGATATCCATGACGGCAGCCATGCCGCTGATATATTCAGTGGCCCGTTCCATTGTCATCTTATGCCGTTCTGGCACCAAAGCTCCTGTATGATATATGTCCATACACACCCGTTCATCCCTATCCACAGAGTGACGACAAAGTTCTGGTTCCCAGGCATTGTTTATCTTTTTCACACGTTCGATAAATTCCATCAGGTCTTGCTTCCTCCAACCAACACAATGATATTGAACAATCAATTCCATAATATATCAGCTAAAAATGCACGTGTCAAGACAGATTACTTATCTACTTCCGGCGTCACATCCACGAAATCCTATTTTATCATCCGGAACAGCTCACCCTCGTCTATGATTCTGATATTCAAGGAAACAGCCTTATCTAATTTGCTGCCAGCATTTTCCCCTGCCAACAAGAAATCCGTCTTTCGACTCACTGAGCCGACACATTTTCCACCATTTTTTTCTATCAGCGCTATAGCTTCTTTACGATCCAGAGTTGGCAGGGTTCCTGTAACCACAAATTTCAATCCATCCAATTTATTCATCATACCAAAATCGTGTTCCACATCCATATTAAGGCCACACTCTTTTAATTCTTGAACCAGGGCCACATTCTCTGCATCATGAAAGAAATCATAGATATATTGTGCGGTTGTTTCTCCAATATCGTTAATATTCGTCAGCTCATCAATCGACACCGATAAAAGATCTGTAATCGAATCATAGTGATCCAATAAAGCTTTTGCTGTATTCCTTCCTACATTCCTTATGCCCAGTCCTGTCAACAACTGTACTGGATTATTGGTTTTAGATGCCTCTATAGCAGCAAGGACTTTATCCGTATTTTTTTCTTTGCCTATTACCTTTTTCTCAATCAATTCATCTCTGAAATCATGCAATTTATAAAGATCCACAAATGAATGAATATATCCACTATCGATTAATCCGTCTATATTCTTTTCACCTAAGCCAATAATATTCATTGCATTTATCGATGTAAAATAACTTAAAGTCCTACTTATCTGAGCTGGGCAAGATGTATTCAAACAACGAATATCTGCACTATCCTCTTCTCTTATCAAGGCGTGACCACATTTAGGACATGTTGCAGGTGCACTATAAACCTCACGCGGTTCTCTGACACATCCATTTAATTTAGGAATAATTTCACCACTTTTGAAAAGTTTATATCTTCCACCGATCCCAATATGCATATCCGCAATATAGTCCTGATTATGTAAGGTTGCTTTAGATACATTCGTCCCACACAATTTTACAGGCTTCAATGTTTCTGGATCATGAAACTCCGCTGTAAAAGTCAGTTTCCCCGTCCGGCCAACATCTACGATTATATTATCAATCTCAACAATCTTTTCTTCAGGCGGATACTTATATGCGATATGGCCACTTGCATATTTGCTGCTTGAAGGAAATTGCTCTCGCAGGGACATATTATCAATCTTAACCACAGCGCCATCAATGTCATAGGGTAAATCTTCTCTCATTCCACCAATAGCATCTATCGCTTCTATGATTTCTTCACTCGTTTTGCAAAGACGATGATATACAACCGGTACGCCATGTTTTGATAACAGATCTAAACCAGCAACATGACTATCCGTCAGTTCATTTGGCCCAACTTGAACATTAAATATAAACATTTTCAATCTGCGCTCTTTCGTTATGGAAGTATCCAATTGGCGCAATGTACCTGCTGCTAAATTACGAGGATTTGCCGCCATTTTCTTACCCAAAGCTTCTTGTTGCTGATTAAATGCCTCAAAATCTTCATGAGCCATATATACTTCACCGCGCAACTGAATTGAATCATATGGTAAATCTATGATTTTTTTTACATCAGGAATGACCATTGCATTGGCAGTCACATCTTCACCAATGAATCCATCCCCTCTTGTTTCAGCCAATACCAGTTTAAGCTTCCCATTAGAATCTTTTTCATATCTTAATGTCATGCTTAACCCATCAATCTTTGTTTCCACTGAAAACAAACAATCCGGAATCGTATTATGAATTTTATCTACCCATTTTACAACGTCATCCTTGGTAAAAACATCCTCTATAGAAAGCATGGGGACATCATGTGTTACTTTTATGCCAGCCTCACGTTTAGGGACCCCGCCTATTTTTTGCGTTGGTGAATCAGCAGTAATCCATTCTGGATGTTCTTTTTCTATTTTCTTCAATTGAGACATCAATTTATCATAATCATAATCACTTATTTCTGTTCTATCTTGATTATAATAAAGATCCATATGATAATCTATTTTAGCAATCAATGCATTATATTCTTGTTTATTCACGTTTCTCATCCTTTATAAATATACATATAATAAATCCATACCCATCCCATTAACCATGCGTCCATTTTTATATATCATGATGATCTACCAATACTGTATTATCAATAAGTTGATGATTATACACGAAAACAAGGTCTCAATGAACTTTCCATAGCGTTTGACCAGCCGTCCAAGCGAAGGAAAATCCTTTTCCTTCGCCCGACGTCTTCTAATGCAAGTTATACCTTGCTAATCGGAGCATACTTCTGCATAAGCCCCTTAACTCCCTGTCCCGGAAATGCAATCTTGAGTTCGACTTCTTCGCCCTCACCCTTGACAGAAACCACGGTGCCTACTCCCCATTTGCCATGCTGGGCCTTATCCCCGACTTTCCACTGCACGGATGTATCGGGACGGATCACGCCGGTCTTGGGCTGGACATTGATATTGCGCTTCTGCAGGGAATTCATGACTTCCAGAGCCGACTTCGCTTTGTCGGAGAAATTCGCGCCGTTGCCCATCTGACTGGCAGCGGGGCGGAACGTCATGGTACCACTGCGCTGCTGGGCACCATAGTGGTTGGCATTGGCAAAACCATAGGCATTGACACGGGGCACCAGTCGCTCCGTATATTCCTCAGGAATCTCATCCAGGAACCGCGACGGCGTGGAGGCACTGGTCTTTCCGTAAATCGTGCGCTGCTGGGCACAGGTCAGATAGAGCTTGCGCTGGGCGCGGGTGATGCCCACATAGCACGTACGGCGCTCCTCCTCAATCTCATTTTCATCCATCAAGGTGCGGGAATGCGGGAACAGGCCCTCTTCCATACCAACCATGAATACCGTGGGGAATTCCAGTCCCTTGGCAGAATGCAGCGTCATCAACGTGATGCGGTCATCTTCCAGTTCGGCATTGTCAATATCCGATACCAGAGACAACGTAGACAGGAAGTTTTCCAGCGTGGGATTGGCCTCCGTCTTCTGGAAATCCCTGGCCACACCGATGAATTCCTTGAGATTCTCGATACGACTTTCGTTCTCCGGCTTCTTCTCATCCTGCAATTCCTTGAGGTAACCGGATTCTTCCAACACTTTTTCAATCAAATCATCCAGACGCAGATTGCTCTGATAGCCCATGAACTGAAAGATGAAGGCTGCAAAGAGCTCCAACGGTCTCTTGGCTCTGGTCGTCAGCCCTTCCACCGCATCGAGATTGGACATCACATCAAAAAGCGTCAGACCGTTGAATTCTGCATATTCCGTGAGCTTGGCAATGGTGCTGGCGCCAATCCCCCGCTTGGGCACATTGATGATGCGCAGCAGGCTTACCGTATCCAGCGGATTATAGATTACCCGTAGATACGCAAGGATATCCTTGATTTCCTTGCGGTCATAGAATTTCAGTCCGCCCACCATGGTATAAGGGATGCCTTTGCGCATGAACATTTCCTCGATGACACGGGACTGCGCATTCGTGCGGTAGAGGATGGCCATATCGCCATAGGACGCATTGAACAAAGTCTTCTGCTTAGACACAGTAGTCGCGATAAACTGAGCTTCATCCCGTTCATCCCGAGCTTCATAAATAGTCAGCTTCTCACCCGTGGCATTTTCCGTCCAGAGGTCTTTCTTCTTGCGGTTGATATTGTGCTCAATCACCGCATTGGCCGCTGCCAGGATGTTCTTGGTGGAACGATAGTTCTGTTCGAGCTTGATGGTACGAGCTTCGGGATAATCCTGCTCAAAGTCCATGATATTGCGAATGTCCGCGCCACGCCAACCATAGATGGACTGGTCGGCATCACCTACGACGCAGAGATTGTGATGCTTAGCTGCAAGGATTTTCGTCAGCTGGTATTGCGCACCATTGGTATCCTGATACTCATCCACCAGTATATACTTGAAACGGTTCTGATACTTGACGCGGATTTCTTCGTGTTCTTCCAGCAGCAGCACAGATACCATCAACAGATCATCAAAGTCCATAGCATTGTTGGCCCGCAGCTTCTTAGCGTACAGAGCGTAGATTTCTGCCACTTTCTTCTGAAAGAAATTATCGGCATCCCGTTCAAAAGCCTTGGGGCCCATAAGCTGGTTCTTGCCATTAGAAATAGCGTTCTGCACAGCACCAGGCGCATACTGCTTGGGATCCAGGTTCAGTTCCTTCAGGCATTCCTTGATGACTACCTGGCTGTCGCTGCTGTCATAGATGACGAAATTACGCTTGTACATCCCCGTGGCTTCGACTTCCCGTCGCAGGAATTTGGCACAGAAAGAATGGAAGGTAGAAAGCCACACATCTTTGGCTCCCTCGCCAATCATGCGGTCAACGCGTTCCCGCATCTCGGTTGCAGCCTTATTGGTGAAGGTAATGGCCAGAATGCTCCAGGGAGACACGCCCTGCGCCAGCAGATTGGCAATCTTGCATGTCAACACCTTGGTCTTGCCGGAACCTGCGCCAGCCATAATGAGAAGTGGTCCATCCGTATGCTCAACCGCCTGTTTCTGGGCGGGATTCAGTCCTGCAAAAATATCCAAAATAACCTCCAAAATTCTTTGATTCTCTTTTTCCCTGTCCTTACATAAGACAGAAAGCCCGCCCCAAACTACTGTGAGGGGCGGTGCTTATCTTATCACACTGCAAATTATTTGCTGATGCATTTAACCGCTTCGGAAAGAGGCGGAATGATCTGCTTCTTGCGGCTCATGACGCCGGACAGATATACATGGGTGCCGCTGGCATCCTTCTTGAAGGCTTCACCAATCAGCGTCTTCGGGGAACCTGTGAAGAGCAGGTAAGTTGCCTCTTCGAGGATATCCGTAACCATCACGAGGCTCATATCAAAGCCGTCATGGTCGCAGATTTTCTGCATGGCCTCAATCAGCTGCGGCTCCAGATCCATGACCTCCTTGGTATCCATTACGGAAATCTGGCTCACAATGATGCGGTAATCGCCAATCTGGAATTCCTTGAGGTCATTCTTGGCAATCTCAGCCGGCGTCATATCGCCAATGCCAGAACCAGCCTTGAGCATTTCCATGCCATATTCGTTGATGTCCACGCCTGCGATTTCAGCCAGACGATAGGCCGTCTTCTTGTCGTAATCCGTGCAGGTCGGGGATTTGAAGAGCACCGTATCAGAGATGATTGCCGACAGCAGCAGGCCTGCGATGGACGCGGGGATATCGACATCCTTCTGCCAGTGCATATTAGCCACGATAGTTGCCGTGCAGCCAACGGGCTCAGCATGCGTGAAAATCGGCTCACTGGTCTGGATACCGCCGAGACGATGATGGTCTACAATCTCTACGATCTTGGCTTCTTCAATACCCTCTACAGCCTGACCGCGTTCATTGTGGTCCACAAGGATAACCTGCTCACGCTCCGGAACCATGAGGTTGTCACGACTCACGATACCCACGAGCTTGCCATTTTCCACCACCGGATAGTTGCGGTAGTTGGTCTCATCCATGGTCCCCTTGATATCGGAGAGCATATCCAGCGGTTTGAAGCAAACCGGATTCTCATGCATGATGCGGCGGATGGGCACGCACTGATTGATCAGACGGGCTACCGTATACGTATCATACGGCGTGGACAGGACGAACATGCCCTTAGCTTCCGCAGCTTCGATAACATCAGCAGAAACACGGCCATTGCCCGTCACGATCAGGCAGGAAATCCCCTGATTCACGATATCGATAAGGGTTTCATCATGGCGGTCACCCACGAGCACCACATCATTTTCGCTGATGATGTTCTGAATCATGCTGATGGAGCCAGCAGCAATGCGCACATTGCCCTTGATGAAGTCGCCTTCTTCACCGGAAACCAGCACCTTGCTGTCGGTAGCGGCAATCACATCACGATAGCGCACACGCATATCGGCCAGATTCTGCATACCCAGTTCCTGGAAATAACGCTTAGCCAGATCCGAAACCGTCACAATGCCGACCATGACCCCCTTACTGTCCGTAACCGGCACGGAACGCAGGTCATGTTCGCGCATAACCTCACCCAGACGGCGCAACGTATCATGCTGACGCACTACGATCTGCGAATCCAGCATCACATCTTTCACCCGGGGATACAGGTCTGCCAGCAGCAGCGGCTGCTCTACCTGGAAATGCTCCAGAGCATACTTGGTTTCAGCATTGACTTTGCCAGCTCTGGCAGGAACAACATTCTCTCCCAAAGCCTGCTTCAGATGAGCATAACCGATGGCGGAGCAGATCGAGTCTGTATCCGGGTTGCGATGACCAATGGTGTAGATAGGTTTTGCGCTTTTCATAAAGAAAAATTCCTCCTCATATTACAGCGGTTTGCGCCGCTTGCTTGCTAAAATTCTGACCAGCAACTTTGATGGCCGCACTATGCACTTCTTGTATTGCGCGCGCCCGTGCCTGCCGTTCAAATTTCTGTGGATCTTCTTCGCGTTTTATGGAAATCTCTGGCGGTGCGGTGATGCCTAATTTGATTTTTCCTCCGCTGACCTTGACGATACTTACCACAATATTATCGCCGATCATGATTTCTTCCTGTGCTTTCCGCGTGAGTACCAGCAAAATCGCACTCCCCCTTTATTCCGTTACTGTTAATGATATCACAACTGACGGGGAAATTTCAAACGAAAATACAAGTTTATGGGCAGAAAGTAAAAGAAGTCCGCAGATAAATCGCATCTGCGGACCCCATTCTTGCCAATCATTCCATCACATGATACTCGCCATCGAGGATTTCCGTTTCATTGAAGAAAATATGGATTTCCCTTTCGGCACTTTCCGGACTGTCGGATGCGTGTACCGCATTGCGGCGGCCGTTAGTAGCGTAGAGCTTGCGAATCGTGCCCTCGGCAGCTTCTGCCGGATTGGTCTTGCCATGCAGCTCGCGGATGCGGGCGATGGCATTCTCGCCTTCAAGCACCAAGGCAATCAGCGGTGCCGATGTCATAAAGCCGACCAGATCGCCATAATACGGACGACCGATATGTTCAGCATAATGGATAGAAGCCAGTCTTTCATCCATCTTGAGCATCTTCATGGCCACAATGCGGAAGCCTTCTGCCTCATACCGCTTGATGATATCACCACTGTAATGCAGGGCAAATGCGTCCGGTTTGATGAGTACCAATGTTTTTTCCATGTCTAATCTTAACCCCTTGCTTATTTATTATTGAGTTTGTCCAGTTCCATCTGGTAGATTTCCGCTACCTGCCGGTAATTATCCGCCGAAACCTGCAGAGCCTCGATTTCATCTTCTCGCAGGGCCCGGATGATCTGGGCCGGATTGCCATAAACCAAAGAATTGGATGGTATCTTCTTGTGCTGCGTCAGCTGCGTACCCGCACCGATCACCACATTATCTCCGATTTCCGTATAACCAAGGATAATAGAACCCATGCCAATCAGGCAATTACTGCCGATTTTCTTTGCATGCACCACAGCATTATGACCGATAATGACATTATCACCGATTTCCGTAGGCTCATCTGCCATCACATGGATGGTGCAATTATCCTGAATGTTACAGTTTTTGCCAATGGTGAGTTTCTGGAAATCACCACGCACCACGGCGTTGAACCACAAGCTCGTGCCTTCACCGATTTCCACATCACCCACCACCGTAGCCGATGGTGCCATGAAGACATCTTTGCCCATAACAGGTGTTTTCCCCTTGTAGGAAAGGATAGTGCTCATAAATACCGCCTCCTGGTTCATTTTGGAAAACCATGATTCATTCCTTATTATTCTCTATTATAACGATTTTTGCGAAATTTAGCAAATATCACGAAGAAATAACTTTATGATTGGTTTTTCTCTCTGGCTATGCTAAAATATTATCTAATACTATAGTTTTAAGGATGTGACTTTACGTTGGATAGTTCTGACGCGGGCCTATTACTGGCCTTAATGTTTATTTTTCTCTTCACCCTGGGTTTCTTCTCACTGATGGAAACTGCCCTTACCGAAAGCCATAAGAGCAAACTGGAAAAAATACAGGAGGATGGCGATGTCGCCGCAGGAAAAGCACTGGAGCTCCTGGAGCAGTCCGACCGCATGTTGTCGCTGTCCCAGATCGGCATCACCATGAGCAGTATCCTGATTGGTGTCTGCACAGGTGTATTGCTTGCGCCTATGATTGCAGCATTGCTGCCCCTTCCGCAGGCGGATTCTTTGGCACTGGTAATCAGTATCCTGCTGATTACCTATATCTCCCTGTTGCTGGGAGAATTCCTGCCCAAGAAAACAGCCCTGCACAATCCGGAAAAGATGCTCCTGAAATATCATGGCATCATGCGGACACTGGCCCAGATCAATCGGCCTTTCGTTTCCCTGCTGTCCGGTTCAGCCAATATGATCCTGCTGATTTTCGGCATCAACCCTTCATCTGCCGATACTGTTACCGAGGATGAAGTCAAGGATCTGATTGAACAGGGCACCGAAGATGGCACCTTTGAAAAAACAGAGCAGGCCATGGTGGACCGGATTTTCCATCTGAGTGACCAGACCGCCTATGCTCTGATGACGCCCCGTACCCAGATGCTCTGGCTGGATCTGTCTGACTCCCTCTGGGAAAACATGCGGCTGATTCGGGAAACGCCGCAGGATATTTTCCCCGTAGGCCGGGACAGTCTCGATGATTTCTGCGGTGTGCTCTACGCCAAGGATCTACTCAATGCCACTTTGGCCCATGAGGTGCTGGATCTTTCCCAGTATATCCGCAAGCCCCTCTTCATCCCCCGTTCCATGGAAACTTTCCGAGTGCTCAAACAGTTCCATTCCACAGGCATCCATGAAGCCATGGTACTGGATGAATACGGCGGCGTGATTGGTTTTTTGACCATGGATGATATCCTGCAGGAGATTGCCGGTGAATCCTTCGCGGCCCATGAAGAGGACACGGCCCAGCTCACCCCCCGGGATGAAAACAGCTGGCTCGTGGACGGTCTCTACGATATCGATGACTTCAAAGAGCGCTTCTCCATTGAGGAACTGCCTGACGAAGATCATGACCATTACCAGACCATGGGCGGTTTCCTGACCTCCTACTTCGGTTATATCCCCAAAGCCGGGGAACGCATCGATTGGCAGGATTTCACCTTCGAAGTCGTGGATATGGATGGAGCACGCATTGATAAAATCATGATTACCCAGAATCCGCCCGCAGAGATCACAGAAACCGCCAACGAATAAATACGATGATGCAAAGGACCGCCTCTCTGAACCCTGAGAGGCGGTCATTCGTATATGTGTTATTTGCTCGCTACGATACTGAATAAAGGAAGTGCATCGAATTTCATGGCCGCATCTACGCGAACCCGTGACGCAATATCTGCTTCAATCGTCACCTGCATGCCCAGACTGCGCAGGAACTCTTCATCCCAGCCAGGACGGCGATGGCTGCTGATACGCAGCTCATCTTTTATATCATTGCATTCCGTCACCAATTCCTGACGGATATTGGCATGGACATCCGCCTGATCATCCTTGCGTGAGAAGGTCATCAGCCCATAATCCGAATCAAAATTCAAGAGCCTGCCGCCTGGTTTCAGCACGCGCCGCCACTCACGATAAGCCTGCGTGGCATCCGGCAGCGTCCAGGTCAGATTGCGGCTGATGACCACATCGAAAACGTCATCAGCAAAATCCAACTCCTGTGCATTCATCTTATGGAATTCTGCCCGATACCCTGCTGCCAACACATTCTGTTTAGCCTGATGCAACATATCTGCAGACATATCAATCCCCGTAACCCGGTGTCCCAAACTTCCCAACAGAATAGCAAAGAAGCCCGCGCCCGTTCCCACATCCAGAATCTTCAGGGACTCTGCTGTGTTCAGCTTTTCAGCCAGATAACCGCGCCAGGCCGCAGCACAAGGGCCGGCCAATTCCTTCAGCCGCAGCCTGCTGAAGTCACTGCTGCGTTCGTCCCAATAGGTCTCAATCAGATGATTCAATGCTGCATCCTGATCATAAACAAAATTTTCTTGCTGTATCATACTGGTTCTCATAATAAAACTCCTCAAGCCTTTCCCATTTCTCTCTCCATAGTTTACTATCTTCAAAGAAAAAAATTAAGCCCCCCGGGGGGTTCAAAATCCCCGAAGAGCTTGTTTTTTCTTATCATACTAATCTTATAGCCCAGGAAAACATCTTAACCAGCCAGGAGCCAATGCTGAAACCACTGCTTACATCATCCGCCAGCATGTCTACATGCTCTACGTCCTTGCCATTGTAGCTGACCACGATTTTTCCCACCGGTGTTCCGGCCTTCAAAGGCGCTTCCACAATCTTAGGCACTTCATACCGTATCGAATACTTGCTCTTATCCTCACCATTTATCAAAGGATAATTAATATCCCGGGCAGGATAGAGCTTAGTGGAAGCCTGCTGTCCATTGGTCACCCAAACCTTTCGGTACCCTTTCTCCTGGGAAATGCCCTTGACCATTCTTACATGTTCAAAACCATAGTCCAGCAATTTCTTTGCATCACTGAAGCGATCATCCGGTGTGGGGGTCTTCATCAGCACCACGATCAATTCCACACCATCACGTTTTGCCCCTACAGCCAGACATCCGCCGGCTGCCTGTGTCCAACCAGTTTTGATTCCCGTCATGCCCTCATATTTTTCCAGCAGTTTATTGGTATTATGTGCATGGAAGATTTTCGTATGGGGAGATGTCCAATGAATCGTGCGCTGCGGTTGACAAACAATCTCACGAAAAGCCTTGTTCTCCATCGCATATCGTGCCAGTTTCGCCATATCCCGTGCGGTAGAATAATGCCCCTTTTCCGTCAGCCCATTTGGATTGACAAAATGCGTATCCTTCATATCCAATTCAGCGGCTTTACCATTCATGACTCCAGCAAAAGCCGTAACACTGCCAGCCATGGCCTCTCCAAGTGCCACTGCCGCACCATTATCCGATTCCAGCAACATACCATTGAGCAGTTCATCCGTCCGGATGCGCTCACCAGCCAACACCCCCAACGACGAAGATTCCGTATAGGCGGCCTCACGCGACATCATGATCTCCGAACGCATATTCAGCTGCTCCAGTGCCAGTATTCCCGTCATCATCTTGGTCATACTAGCAGGATAAAGACGTTCATCTGCATTCTTTTCCCAAATAACCCGCCCAGTAGAGGTTTCGATGATAATAGCTGCTTCTGCCGTGATATCCGGGGCATCACTTTCACCTGCTGATACCGGCAGCTGCACAGCCAACATACAGACTCCGATAAAGACTGCTACAAGCTTTTGCCAGAATTTCAAAATAAAATCTCCCTCGATAAAACATAAAAAGTCAAAAATAAAAGGCTCTCCTTTTGGAAAGCCTCTTTAGTATAACACGTTCTGGAAATTTATGCATTTATTTTCAGGAAAAATTTACCAGTTTTTTCCTTTCAAACATACCGTGACCCAGATGCGGTATCTGCCGATGAACACGTTCCATCAAAGCGCCGGACGTACTTCACCGAATATCTCTTTATGCGCATTGATCTTTTCCTGTCCTCCAAATACACACAGAACATTTTCAGCCATGCAATCTTTCACCATTGCAGCCAATTTTTGGACATCCGCCTGACGCGTATCCAGGATTTCATCCCTAGCCTGTTGGCGATCTGCTTCTGTAATCCCCCTGAGCCAGCAAGTGGCCGCCGCGCTGCCTTTCATCTGTGGCGTAAGCGGCGTATCAATACCACTCATGGTGCCAATGATATACTTATCCATTTCCCGTTCTGAAGCAGCAAATCCAGCAATGTAATCAGCGGTACCATCAAATACAGCCAATGTCTCCGTAAGGTTTGGATCGCGATAGGAGCCAAAATACATCATACCATTACGATTGAAACTGGTAAACGCACCATAAGCCCCACCTTGCACGCGGATTTTGGTCCAGAAATAATCATAACGCAAAATGGTTTCTAATACATGCATGGTTCCTGTAAAACCATAACCAAGTTTCAGGAAGTTGGCTCCTTTGCCTACATACTGCACCCGGCTGGATGAGGTAAGCCCCTCGTTCAAAGCACGCAAATCCCAATGATATTCCTGAGCGGGGTAGGTTTCAGTCCCTAATCCCTGCTGGAAGCGGCTGAAATCTGCAGCAAAACCATCATAAGCTGCAGCATTATCTGTCACACTGACAATCAAATTGCGGCGGTTAAAGATTTTCCGTGCCAGCTCGCTGAGTTTTGCGCTGATAGCCGGCAAATTACCGGGGAAATCCGCCAACACGCCTTTAATGAAAGGATAAAAAGCCAATCCTCCCTCATCTGCATAACGCCCTGCCGGCGTCAGATAACCGGCCAGACGAGCACTGACGACCTGATGCGCAGAACGCTGCAGATTCAATTCGATAGTTGCCTGCTCCTGTTCCAAAAGCTCCCGCATCCGCTTTTCATCCTGGAACCGGCTGGTCATGAGGATTTCCTGCAGCAACTCCAGCAACTGTGGCATCTTTTCCCGCAAGACCTTAGCCTTGACTTTAAACTTCGGTACGCTGGAATCCGGCTCATTCTTTTTCGTATAAGTAACCATATCATAGGTGATGCCACCAGTATGCAGATTCTTGCGATTAGCCAGCTCTGCATAAGTGCTCACTTCCGTATCCACATTGCCGAGCAACTCACTCAACAAAAATGCATACGGGAGATCTTCCTGCGGCACGACCTGGGCATCAAAGAGCATACTGACATAGGTAATGCCACTGGTTTCAACATCACTGAACAAGATTTTCGTGCCATCCAGATCTTTTTCCTCTAAAGGCAATTCATAGGCCTTGCGGCGGATATCACTAAGCTTCAGCAGCGGAATCGTCCTTAGTGCTTCTTCCGTATCCTCACTCTGCTGCCGCGCTTTCAATGCTTTGTTTTCCTCAATCAGCTGAGCTATTTCTTCCTTGCTCAGTTCAGCTTTATGAGCGGCCAGGATCTCAGTCTGTTTTGCCTCCCGCTCTGCTGCCATTTTCGAGGAAGGTGCCATCGTAATCAAGGCAGCATGCTTGTTGGCTAGGAAGTACCGGCGGATCAGATCTTCAAAATAGCCGTTATCCAGACCTTCCTTCATGGCCTTCAGTGTGCTTTCATACCCCAATACTGTCTCCGGTAAGCCATCATAGAGCCAGGTCTTCATGATACGGATGCCATAAATAAGCCCCTTGGGCGCAGAGCCGAAATCCGACTCCCGCAAGCGGAATTCCAGCAGATTGATGGATGCTTCCAAAAGGGTACGATCAATTCCCTCATCAGCCAATCTCTGCAATGTTTCCAGCACAATGCGATAAAACTCATCTGCCTTTTCAGATTCAGAATTGTTGATGATAATGCTGAAGAACGGCTGTAATATGTCATCTTCAAAAGAAGAATCCACATCCTTGCCCAACTGGGCATCCAACAAGGCTTTGCGCAAAGGTGCCGCCGGCGTCCGCAGCAATGCATGTTCCAGGATTTCCAATCCCATCATGTCTACAGGGTTCAGCGATTCGCCTGTCACCCAGTTAAGAGAAAGGAACGTCTTGTCCGCAGTCTCTTCATCCGAACTCACAGGATATTGCAGCTCCTTGCGCTGCAAACTGGTAAACTTTTCCTGTCTTTCAATGTGCGAATCCAAGGAGATTCTTTCAAAATCTGACAGGTATTCCTGATCCAAATAGGCCAGCTTTTCCTCAATATCCATATCACCATAAAGATAGATATAGCTGTTGCTGGGATGATAATAGCGCTGATGAAAATCCTTGAACATCTCATAAGTCAGCTGGGGAATAGCTTCCGGATCTCCACCAGATTCATACCCATATGTAGTATCCGGATAAAGAGTTGCCATAATGTGATTTTCCAATAAATCATCCGGAGAGGACAGCGCCCCCTTCATTTCATTATAGACAACACCGCTATAAATCAAAGGATCATCAGCTTTTTCAATTTCATAATGCCATCCTTCCTGCATCAGGATCTGCGGATTCTCCAGCATAGCAGGGTAGAACACCGCATCAAGGTATACATCCATCAGATTCTGAAAGTCCTTATCATTGCGGCTAGCCACAGGATACATGGTCTTATCCGGATAAGTCATGGCATTGAGGAAGGTATTCAAAGATCCCTTCACCAGCTCCACAAACGGTTCTTTCAACGGATACTTGCGGCTGCCGCAAAGAGTCGAATGCTCCACAATATGCGCAACGCCTGTGTCATCAAATGGCGGTGTGCGAAAGCTGATGGAAAATACTTTATTATCATCATCATTCTGCAAAAAAAAGAGACGGGCCCCGCTTTTTTCGTGTTCAAATGTCCAGGCAATAGAACTTGTTTCCTTGCTTTCGCTGCAATTTATTACTTTAAATCCATGAATATGGTCATTGATCTTCACAAAATCACTCCTGTTTTGCAATTTATTATCCTGCAATATTATATCACTGTATCAGCAAGCTCTCAAGTTCCTCACGCGTAACGGCATAGGTTCCCAACCTGGCCACAACCCGGCTGGCTGCCAGATTAGCAAGGTATGCGCCCAAAGCTGGCGGCAAACCGCCCGCCAAAGTCAGGCCAAACACAGCCGTTACCGCATCAGTAGCCCCCAATACATCAAAAAGTTCCTGCGCTTTGGTTGGAATATGTATCGTCTCATTTTCCTGCACCAAAGCCATGCCCTTCTGCGAACGGGTGGCGATGATATTCTTGATATGGAATTTACGCATCAGATAGTGACATGCCTTCTCCACTGCGGCATCTTCATTTTCAATCGGTTGCAGGAGCTGCTGATTGATACGCTTTAAATTCGATACGATGTAATCCGCATTCCGATAATTCACCCAGGAAGAGGTACTCATATCCACTACCACCGGCACACCATGATTGTGGCATTTCTCAATGATCCAATTGCAGGATGCATCAGTGCAAGCGCCATTGGCATGGTCCGAAATAATGACACAGTCCAAACTCTCACTGAGTTTTTCACCAATATACTGTTCGAAGCGCGCCATATCCTGCAAGTCAATGGCCTGATCTGCCTCAAAATCCACGCGGAACATCTGCTGGTTGTCGCTCATGACACGCACTTTTGTCGTAGTCGGCCGACTCGTATAGATAAGTCCAGTGGCATCAATACCGTAATGCTGAAACTTTTCCACCAGACTTTCACAATGTGTATCCTTACCTACAAAACCGGTGATGCTGACCTGGCACCCTAATACAGCCAAACTATATGCAATATTGGCGCCGCCCCCCAGTTTTTCCGATGATGATTTCACCCGCGTGATGGGAACGGGAGCTTCACCGGATATACGGGTCACTTCACCGTAGTAATACTTATCCAGCATGATATCTCCCGCCACTAATACCTTACACTGTTTGGGCTTCTCAGCTAAAAAGTCCCGCAGACGCTGTCCATCCATATTAAACTCCATTCCACCGCTGTCGCTGACGGCACAAAGATGATTGAAAATGAAGGTGCGACACTCCTTTATTTCGTATATTCGCTAAAAAGAAAAAAAACTCCTGCTATACAACTTTACAAGTAAAAGCTGTCAAAAGATAACAATCCATGCTATAATAAAAAACAAGTAATTATTATACATAAACAGATAGGAGATGTTGCTTTATGATGGCCTTGAATTTTCAAGCTGCCAAGCATAAGAAAATGCTGATGGAGCGCACCAAGAATTGTACGGTACGCTTAGGAGATGTCAGCCAGCTGTATCCCGAAGGCTCTGTTGTCTGGATTACCACCGGCGTAAAAGGTGAGCCAAAGCTCAAACTCTATCCGGCTTATCTCGACAAGGTACGGGTTAAGACCATGGGGACCCTGACGTCCAATGATTTAGGTCATCAAAATCCGGAAATAAACTCCCAAGAGGAACTGGTGGCGGATTTTGAGAAAATCTACAAACGCCGTATCCTGATGGAAGATACCGTTACCGTTATCTATTTCACAGAGATCCACGAATCCCTGTAAAACATAATGGGCACAGCTACTATTGCGTAGCTGTGCCCATTATCATATAACTATGGAAATCAATGGTCTGATAAAAGAAAATCAATATGTACTGAAGCATCCAGAGAAATCGTCCCTGGCTCTATATTGGTATCAGCAGCCTTCGCAGCCATCATCATATTGCCACTATAAGAACGCGCTTCGATATAGCCGGTACTTTCTGATACCGACTTGATGCCCACAATCTGCCGGCCCAAACCACGGGCGATGATATCTGCCTTATTGCGGGCATCAGCAATCGCCTGTTCTAAGGCTTCCTGACGAACTTTATTCTGATTGCTGACAGAAAAACGCAAAGAAGTGACCTCATTTGCACCAGCATTCAACGCTGCATCAATGATTTTTCCAATCTTGGCCACATCCCGGACATTAACCTGCAGGGAGTGATTGGCCGTATAGCCACTGATTTCATTACGTCTTTTTTCATCCATATGGTAATCAGGAGCAAAGGAAAAATTCTGGCTCTTAATATCATTAGCAGCTACTCCCATCCTTTGCAAAGCCTGGGTTATTGCTGCCGATTTTTGCGCATTTTCTGCCTGTGCCTGATTGGCATTACGTGCGTGAGTAGTCACTCCTACCGTTATAACAGCCTGATCAGGAGTTATAGCAGCACTGCCACGTCCATCCACCGATAAAACAGGTGCCTCTGCTGCCAAGGCCATGGGCATGCACAAGACCACCATTGCTGCAAACGCAACGAAAAACTTAGCAAACCTCATAAAAACCCCCGCTATCAACGTACTCTGATCTCAATCAATTCTTTCGGCGCCTTGGTCAAAGGTTCACAGCCCGTTTCCGTTACCAGCACGGTATCTTCGATACGCAAGCCGCCCCAGCCCGGCAGATATACGCCCGGTTCATCCGTCACCAGCATCCCCGGCTGCAATGCCTCGCAGGTGCTCTTCGGCGACAGGCGCGGTTCTTCATGGATTTCCAGACCTAAGCTATGGCCGAGACCATGGCCGAAATACTGCGCCAGGTCATACTTGGCCAGATTAGCCCGCACGGCTTCATGAACGGACTTGCCGGACACACCCGGCTTGATTTTATTCAGGCCCAGCAGCTGGGATTCCAGCACAGCCTTATAAATCCTGCGCTGCTTCTCATCAGCCTTGCCAATGCAGATGGTGCGGGTGATATCTGAAGCATAGCCACCATAGAAGGCGCCAAAGTCCATGGTCAGGAACTCGCCCTCATTGATGACCTTGTCCGTAGCGATACCATGCGGCAGGCTGCCACGCACACCGGAAGCCATGATGGTTGTGAAAGACGGTCCTTCCGAACCATTTTCCCGCATGCAGTTCTCCAGATGTGCTGCTGCCTGTACCTCCGTCATGCCCGGACGGATATAGGTGAGCATATCCGCAAAGGCAATGTCCACAATCGCACAAGCCTTGCGGATATTAGCGATTTCTTCCTCATCTTTGATCTGGCGCAAAGTATCCAGCTTCAGCGGCGTCTTGAACTCGCAGCCATCCAGCAGCTCACCCAATCTGGTGAAATAATCATAGATAAGGTCATTGCCTTCAAAACCGACTTTCTTGGCGCCGATCTTCTTCACGCACTCCGCCGTCTTGGAGAGCAATCCATCCTTCTGCTCCACGATCTCAAAGAGCGGCGCCTGCTGCCCCGCCTGCTCCGTATAACGGCTGTCCGTAATCAGCATCGCATCATTCTTGCCGATAACCAGGGTAGTATCATCACCACGGAACCCACTGAAATAATGCAGGTTCACATATTTCGTGATGATTACCGCATCCAAATCTTTCTCACTAAGCAAAGCCCGTAAAGCTTCCAAACGATTTTTCTGCATAAAAATGCTTCATCTCCTACTTTAACGAAAAAATCCTGGCGCCCAAGGATGGGCGCCAGTGACCGTAAATCCCCGGACGGGATTTCAGGCCACAATTTCTTTTGATACCTTTCTTTGTGGCAAAGAAAAGTACATCAACTCTTTAACTTGTAGATAATGGCCTCAAGAGCTGCCAAATAGCTCTCAACCCCTAATCCGCATATCTGTCCGACAGCCACGGGCGCCAGCACGGAATCATGCCGGAACTCCTCACGTTTGTGGATATTGGAGATATGCACCTCAATCAAAGGTACCTCCACCGCGGCAATGGCATCCCGCAAGGCAATGCTGTAGTGAGTGAAAGCTGCCGCATTGAAGATGATGTAATCATACACACCGCGGGCCGCCTGAATCTTATCCACCAGCACCCCTTCATGATTGGACTGGAAGCAGTCCACCTCGATACCCGCTTCAGCCCCCCGCTTCTGCAGCATCTCCTCGATGTCTTTGAGCGTAGTGCTGCCGTAAATCTCCGGCTCCCGGGTTCCCAGCAGATTGAGATTCGGACCATTTAAAACCAAAACCTTATGCATGAACAGCCTCCTCAATAGCGAATATCAAAACGCCGTTCCATGGCGATAACATCCCGGACTTCCAGCCCGAAGCTCTGCACCTTGATGAAGTAATTGCCTTGACGGATAACCTCTTCCAGCCGGTCAACAGCCTCCTGGGTGCCCTGCACTTCCATGGTCACCGTGCCATCGTCCATATTCTTCACCCAGCCCGTGATGCCAAGTTCCGAAGCATTCTGCTGCACAAACATGCGGAAGCCCACACCCTGTACCGTTCCCGTGGCCGTGCCGAAATAACGAACCAAATCTGCCATGATAATTACCTCCTTCAAGTTGCGATATTACAAATTACAGGTTATATTGTACTATTTTTATTAACATTTGTAAACAAAGTCTATTTATTTACAATATCACGCCGCAAAATCGTATAGGGTTCCACCGGCTGTTCCATCTTCATGCGGATAATCTGCTGGGGATGGGGTGCCACAGAGATCTCCTCATTGGTCTCATTGTCGATCATCGAGGTAATTTTCTGTCGGTAAAGCGGCCCTGTCGGCTGGAACACTTCGAGTTCCTGCCCCAATTTCATATTATTGCGCTGTTCCACCACAGCATAGCCTGTAGCGGCATCATAGGAGCGCACCAACCCCACAAAATCTGAGGTCTGGTCATAGGATGTCTTGCCGTAGATCTGGTCATCAGCATCCGGCTGATGATAGTAGAAACCTGTCGTATATGCCCGATGGGAAACCTTCTCCAGCTCATCCATCCATTCCTGCCTGACTTCAAAATTCTCCGGATCAGCAAAGTAGCTGTCAATAGCCAGACGATAAGCCTTGGTCACGCTGGCGGCATAGTGGACGCTCTTCATGCGGCCCTCAATCTTGAGACTGTCCACACCGCTTTCAATGACATCCCGGATATGGGGCATCAGGCACATATCCTTGGAATTCATGATATAAGTGCCCCGCTCGTCTTCCTCGATGGGAAAATACTTGCCTGGCCTGGTTTCCTCCACCAGCGCATATTTCCAGCGGCAGGACTGGGCACAGCTGCCACGGTTGGAATCACGGCCTGTGAAATAATTGGACAGCAGGCAGCGCCCCGAGTAGGAAATACACATGGCACCATGCATGAACATTTCCAGGTCTATATCACATTTTTCCCGGATTTCCCGGATTTCGTTGAGGCTCATCTCACGAGCCAGCACCACGCGCTTAGCCCCCATTTCCTTCCAGGCATTGACCGTTGCCCAATTGGTATTGTTAGCCTGCGTGCTGATATGCAGTTCCATATCGGGAATCAACTTGCGGCACAGGGAAAACACGCCCAAATCCGCCACCAACAAGGCATCTACCTGAATTTCCTGCAGATAGCGCAGATATTCCGGCAATTTTTCGATATCACTGTTATGCGGGAAGATATTGACCGTCACATAGACTTTCTTCCCGCGGGCATGGGCAAAACCTACCGCTTCCTTCAGTTCCTCATAGGTGAAATTGCCACCAAAGGCCCTCAGGCCAAAGGCTTTGCCGCCCAGATAAACCGCATCAGCGCCGTAAAGCACCGCCATCTTCATCTTTTCCAAATTCCCTGCCGGCGCAAGGAGTTCAGGTTTCTTAAGCATTTATAAAACTCTCCTCGTTACGGCGAGTCCATCGCCGTTTTCCAATATTTCCGTTACAAAGGGAGGCTGGCTGACCAGCCCGATATATTCCCGCAACCGCTTCACAATAGTCTTGAAGCGGCGTGGTGTAGGCACATCACCCTTGACATAGCCACGGAACAAGACATTGTCCGCCAGTATCGTGACCTTATCAGCCAGCATGGGCTGTATTTTGTGGAAATAATCCACATATTGCCCCTTGGCCGCGTCAATGAAGACGAAGTCAAATTTTTGACCGGTCAGCTGCAGTTTTGTCAGATTTTCCGCTGCATCACCGCCGATAATGCGAATCCGGCCAGCATAAGCTGACCGGTCAATATAGCCTTGTGCCGTCCTTATCCGTTCGTCACTCAGCTCCAATGTCGTGATTTCAATATCTTCTGCGCCATTCATGGCCATCAGCAGGCTGGAATAGCCAATAGCCGTACCGATTTCCAATACACGATGCGGCCGGGCTTCCCGCACCACTTGCAGGAATGCCTGCCGCCCGCGTTCATTGATGATGGGGACATGATGAAGGCCAGCAAAAGCCTCCATCTCCCGTAATAAAGTTTCCAATATTATCGCACCTGTTCTACAATCTGCTGATGTTCAACATAGGTATTTGAATAATGATTATGACCCTGACGATCCGCCACGAAATAGAGATAATCCGTATCAGCCGGATAAAGCACGGCCTCGATGGCCGCCATGCCGGGGCTGGCCACCGGTCCCGGAGGCAGTCCCTTTATCTGATAGGTATTATAGGGAGACTCAATCTTCGTATCCTTGATGCTCACATCTTCCTTGGGCTCATCGAGAAGATACTGTATCGTAGTATCGGTCTGCAGGGGCATGCCGAGCTTGAGCCGTTTGAAGAACACCTGCGCGATAATAGGCCGATCCTCAGCATACATTGCCTCTTTTTCCACCAGCGAAGCCATGGTAATCAGCTCATGGATGGACAGATCCAGCTCCGCTGCCCGCTGCCGCATTTTCGGCGTCAGACGGGTATCCAGATCTTCGGCCATCATCTTCATGATGCCATCCACAGACGGTTCTTCATGCAGCACATAGGTATCCGGGAACAGAAACCCTTCGCAGGCATAGCGGATATCCTTATCTCGCTTGATATAACTGTAAGGCGCATAATCCCTGGCCTTGCGCAGGAATTCATCTTCATCCACCAGGCCTTCATCACTGAGCCGCTTGGCGATTTCCTTTACACCAAACCCCTCGGGAATCGTGAACTTCACCTGCGTCGTTTCCCCGGCTACCAATTTGGCAATGATTTCTTCCGGAGGCGTATTTGGCTTGAAGGCATAGGTCCCGGACTTGAATTTGTCCGCAGCATCGCTTTTCTTGACCTTCAGCCAAAATGTCCGTTTGTTGGTGATGACGCCATGCTTGACAAGTTCATCGCCGATATCGCTGGCGCTCATGCCCTTCTTTACTGATACGAAAATCGTCTGGTTTGGATCCAGATTCTTCGGTACAGCCTTATCATCCATGCCTAAAAACAAAGCCGTCAGCAGTGCAATCGCCACTATGAAAGCGGCTGCTGCCGCCGCCCAATGTTTCCATGTCAAGGATTCCAGCCATGACTGGCTGCTTTTCAGCCCATCCTGAATATTGCCCAATGTTACATCTTCACCATTCAGCCATTTTCCCAGTTTGTCCTTGAACTCCCCGATCTTGGAAAGCAAATCCCCCACACCAACATCTCCCCATCATATTTTTTGGCAAAACAAAAAACTGCCATCCGTAAACTGAATGGCAGCTTCTACCTATTTACTCTTGTTCCGATTCTTCAACCAGAGCATCGTAGGCTTTCTGTACCGCCTCGAATTCCTCATCGGTGGGCTCCACATACTCGTCTTCGCCATCGGCGCCCTTGACGATCTTCGCGATGATGACATCCTCTTCTTCATCTTCGCAGCCACAGCCACAACCGCAATGATCATGACCATCTTCCTCGTTGTGGATGCCAATCAGCAGGGCATATCTCTCTTCGCCTACGGGGATGATCATCTCTTCCTCGTAATAGTATTCGTTGCCTTCCTCATCGGTCATGACAACAACTACGCCTTCTTCATCCTGCATATCTTCTTTATGTGCCATTTTCTTCACCTCTTACATTTTTTTCAATAATTTATTTTATCCTATCTCAATGAAGACTGTCAAGCCAGCCTTGCAGGATAAATACCGCTGCCATCTTGTCAATGACCTTGCGCCGCTTCTTGCGGGACACATCTGCCTCAATCAGGGAGCGGGTTGCCGCTACCGTCGATAGCCGTTCATCCCAGAAATGTACGGGCAGATCCGGATGACGCTTGCTGACTTCTGCCATGAAATCCTTGACGATCTGGCAGCGCTCGCCCTCCGTACCATTCATATTCTTGGGATAGCCGGACACGAGCTCATCCACTTCGTACTGGGCGATCAGTTCATCCAGACGATTGAGATCTGCTTCCAGTTCTCCCCGGCGGATGGTTTCTACGCCCTGGGCGGTGAGCCCCAATAAATCACTTACGGCAATACCTACCGTGCGGTCGCCAATATCCAGCGACATATAACGTTTCATTTAAGCTTCTCCAAATAGGAACGTACCAGTTCCTCCAACAATTCATCGCGTTCCAGCTTGCGGATAAGGCTCCGGGCTTCCTTGTAGCTGGTTACATAAGCCGGATCACCGGAAAGCAGATACCCTACCAGCTGATTGACGGGATTATAGCCTTTCTCCACCATGGCAGCAGTAGCCTGACGGATAATCGTCTCGGCCTTGTTTTCCTCGCCGCCCATTTTGAACATCATAGTTTCTTCACTTACCATGAGAATCCCCCCTGATATGTTTCACTAGCTTATATGATACCATATTTCTGCTTAAATTCCTACCATATTTATTCATGAAAATCCACACAGACAAAAAGCAACGCCCCAGCAGACGTTGCTTTCCAAATCGACCTGTCCTGATCCTGTAAATTTATTCGTCTTTTTCCTGCTTGTCATTTATTTTAGTCCAATCAATTTCCTGAATCTTCGCCCACAGCTCTTCTGCATTGAACGCCTCTACTATCGCAGATTTTATTTGTGAACTACCTTTTTCGTCTGCTTTGTCCTCAGCAACCTGTTTTTCTTCAGCATGTTTTTCCTTGGCCTTTTCCAAGCGTTCCTGCTGTTCCTCGCCCATTTTTTCGATTTGGGCAAAAAGCCGCATATTGCCATCATCCTCTACAGATATCATCACACTTTTGAGTCTTACCCCTTCCCCCAATTCACCTTTTTCTTCCATTTCCTTCGCTTTATCCACAATAGAATCAACGGTGTCCATAACCTTTTGAGCATATTCTTCATCATTGGCCATATGTTCCAATTCATCCTTGGTGAATACCACAGAATAGCCTTTGCTGCCCTGCCCCTGGAAATTTTGCAAGGCTTCTTCATCATCTACGACGAAAAAATCATATTTGTCACCATACTTCTCCTGTAATTTCCCCAGTAAGTCCTGGGCCCGACTGGATAATTCTGGTGCTTTCTTCTCTGTACCGCTATTGCTTTCTTCTGCAAAGGCCTTCACACCTTTAACCTGATTGGCATAGGCCGCCCTTGCCTCATCTGAGAGTTCTACTTTTGTATCCGCCCCATACTGCGCCAGTGGATCTTTTTCTTCCTTTTGTCTCAGCTTGCCATTTTCCTCGTTCTTTCTCGCTGAAAAACTCTTTTGATAGGATAAGAGCTGCTGATTCGTGATGCTGTTGACCATTTCCAATCCTCCTTTGAAACTCGACGAAATCCCTTTCCTCAACAGGCAAGGTACCATTTGGTACATCTGTCTATCTTCAGTATAGCATAAAGATTCAGAATTGCAATATTTTTATTGTCGCTCAAATTCTTGACAAATCGCAGAGCATTTCGTTATAATGTCCTATGTTGAGAACATCATAATTCAGGCAACGACGCCTTTTGCCCCCAGCAAGATTTACAGCTTTGCTGTATATTTTTGGTTGGTTGATTGCAAAAGGCGTTTATTATTTTACAGAAAGAGGGTTTTTTATGGTATTGTTAAATTCTATAGTGGATAGCATCAACACCGTATTATGGTCTTACGTGCTGATTGTCATCCTGATTGGGTGTGGTATCTATTTCACACTGTCCACAAGATGCGTGCAGTTGAGTATGTTACCAGAAATGATCAAGCTCCTGACGGAAGGCGTGGGCAAGAAGACGGACGGCCGTGCTATCAGTTCCTTTCAGGCATTCTGTGTCAGCACTGCCTCCCGCGTCGGTGTCGGCAATATCGCTGGCGTAGCCATCGCCATCGTAACCGGCGGTCCCGGTGCAATATTCTGGATGTGGATCATCGCCTTTATCGGCAGCGCCACGGGTTTTGTGGAAAGCACTCTGGCACAGATCTACAAGATTCAGCGTCCTGACGGCTCATTCCATGGCGGTCCGGCTTATTACATCAAAAACGCTCTGCATCAGTCTGGCGTGGCCAAGCTCTTTGCAGTGTTGCTGGCAGTGACTTTTGGCCTGATCTACAATTCTGTGCAGGCCAATACCATTGCGTTATCTGCTGCCACGGCCTTTGCCATTCCCCAATACGTTACGGCTGGTGTGCTGGCTTTCTTCACCGGTTTGGTCATCTGCGGAGGCGTTCAGCGTATCGCTCAGGTCACAGAATTCCTCGTACCGATCATGGCCGGTCTTTACATCCTTGTAGCTCTCCTCATCACAGTGATCAATATCGACAAAGTTCCGGACATGTTTGCCCTTATTTTCCATGATGCCTTCAACCCACAAGCTGCCGTAGGCGGCGGACTTGGTTCTGTACTTCTTACAGGCGTCAAACGCGGCCTTTTCTCTAACGAAGCCGGTGAAGGTTCCGTCCCGAATGCAGCGGCCACTGCTGATGTCAGTCACCCCGTGAAGCAGGGACTCATCCAGGCTTTCGGTGTTTATGTAGATACCTGGCTTGTATGCACAGCCACAGCCTTTATTGTACTCCTGACAGGCCAGTATACGATTGGCGGTGACCTTACCGGTATCGCTCTGGCTCAGGCATCACTCAGCAGCATATTCGGCGCCTCTGCTCCAGCAGCAGTTTCCTTTATGATTCTCATGTTCGCTTTCAGCTCCATCGTCGGCAATTATTACTATGGTGAAATCAACATTGCCTTTTTTGAAGCAAAAAGCAAAACGGCGCTTTTTATCTTCCGTGCTTTGGTTATCTTCATGGTCGTTTTCGGCAGCATGGCTGAACTTTCTTTGGTCTGGAATCTAGCCGACCTCTTTATGGGACTTCTGGCCCTGACCAATCTCTATGCGATTTCCCGCTTATATAAATATGTGCATGTGACTTTCACCAGTTACCTGGAACAGAAAAAACAAGGCCTCGAGCCGGTCTTTGACCCGGCAATCCTGCCCGACGAGCATGGCATTCATGCTTGGGGCGTAGACAAAGACTGATCCATCACATACGAAAAAGTGCAGTGAATCTGATTCACTGCACTTTTTCTATACTCCAGGAAACTCAGAACTTGAATCTCGCACTTTCCTTCTGAAGTTCCTCTGCCATATTAGCCAATCTGTGACTGGACGCTGCCAATTCTTCCATCGAAGCGGACTGTTCTTCGGTTGCTGCCGAGATGGATGCAATATTCTGGGTAATCTGCTTGGTAGTCTCATCCACATCTTCAGCATCCCGCAGTACGCTTACGCTGTCTTCCGCTACCCTTGAAGCGCTATGGGCCGCATCCTTGACCAGATTATCCACTTCCTCGATATGGGAAGCGATCTGACGGAATTTTTCCCCGGCTTCGACAACCGTACGGCCGCTGGTGCTGACCTGCTCGGTACCTACGTTCATGGATTCCACCGCACGCTTGGTCACCTGCTGTACACCGCTGATCATCTGTGCGATTTCCGTAGCGGCTTCGGAGGACTGTTCTGCCAGTTTGCGGACTTCATCTGCTACTACGGAGAAACCACGTCCCTGTTCACCAGCCCGGGCTGCTTCGATAGCTGCATTGAGGGCCAGCAGGTTCGTCTGCTCGGCAATGCTCTGGATCGTGCTGATGATTTCACCAATCTGCTCAGAACTCTTGCCCAGTTCATCGACATTCTTCGCCGATTCCACCACCGTCTTATGGGCAACCTTCATCTGGTCAACCGCTGCTTCAATAGCGGCCACGCCTTCTTTAGCCGCCTCACCGGCCATACCAGAAGTCTTGCTGATGTTTGCAGACTTATCCGCGATGCCATTGACATGCTCAGCCATCTGCCGGATATTGCCCACCACATTGTTGATGGTATCACTCTGATGGCTCGTGGCTTCCGCGATATCACCAACCTGTTCAGCCACATGGGTGATGGTCTCTGCCACCTGCTCCACACCGCTGGACATCTGACCGGAAGCATTCGATACTTCGTCGGCACTGCCCTTGATCTGTTTCAGAAGTGTAGTAAGTTCCCGGGTCATCTTATGGAAAGATTGTGCCAGACTGCCAATCTCATCATCCGATTCCACAGACAGATCACTGTCGCGCAAATCGCCATCGGCCAGACGTTCTGCCGAATCCTGCAGCCCACGCAAAGGCGATACGATAAGATTGGAAATCGCATAAGTAGCGATAAAGATCAGGATCAGAGCCACTACCAATACGCCGCCCAGTATCATGCGCATATGATTGACATTTTCCATGAGCTGCGCACGGTCAACAATGATCAGATAACGATAACCGGTCTTTTCCGAAACGTAGGTATTGACCATTTTCTTCGTGCCATCCAGTTCCACTTCCCGCAAGCCTTTGAGGCTTTTGGTCGTATCCAGATTGGACAGATCGCCCAATTCTGCATCCGGCAGTTTCTTGAAATCCTTATCCGGATGCTTGGGGTCAGCAATGATCACACCATCCGCATCAAGCATCATGATATAACCGGTCTCACCTATCTTGATCTCAGAAATCATATCCGTAACTACCGGTAAATCGATATTGAGTCCCAAAACACCCAAAGGCTGGCCAGTCATGCTCTTGACCGTGGCAAAGATACCAACGGTTGGCGTTCCCTTGGAAGTCTTGAACGGCTTGGTGATGCGAACCTTATTCACATCGGCCATGCTTTCCTTGAACCAGTCACGCTGACGGGAATCATAGCCCTTCTTGCGCTTCACAGCCGGATACTGCAGATAGCCGCCATCCGTGGTACCATAACTGATTACCGATACTGCGGCCTTATGTGATTCACCGAAGCGCTGGAAAACCTGATAAGCTGCCAGCTCAAAACCGCCTTTTGCCTGCGGATCCATGGCAATATTGCCATCAGAAGCTGCCGTAGCCGTTACAGCCTCATCCATATAGCGGGTAATATCGCCGCCCGCTCTGAGCGTCGGGTCATTGGCCATATTCACCAGGCCATCCCGCAAGCCATTAAGGAAAAGATCCATCGCATTATCCACCTGTGTGGATTGCAAATCCGCCTCTTCCTCAAAATTGGCCATCTGGCTGTTGGTTATGATCCTATCCAGCACAAATCCCAGCACTGCCATAACAAAGATAAAGAGTACCGATACTGATATCATTATCTTCTGCTTGACATTGAACCGGTCTAACAATCCGCCCATTCCCTCATCTCCTTTATGTACTTCCTATACACCTTACTACATCTATGTTTTTTATACGACAACCAGGCAAGAATATCCTGCTAAAATCACGAAACGATTCTTAAAGTTTTGCAATTTTTTTCATCTGCTTCATCACTCATTGTTTTTCTAAAATCTCTGTGCTAAACTAGGATTTAACATCAGCTTCACGGAGGAACTATCATGACAATACCCTATAATATCATCGATTTTGATATGCAGATTGGCAGACAAAAGCCTGAGACGATACGCCATCCTGATAATTATTGTCCGTTCTGTCATCCTGAGGATCTAACAGACATTATCGCTGCCGATGGCCCCATCATTCTCTTGCGCAATAAATACAATGTCCTGTCTGGCACCAAACAATATGTCCTAATTGAAAATGATGTTTGCAACAGCGATATTCCAACATATTCTCCGTCTCATATGCAAAGACTGCTCCGTTTTGGCCTTTACCATTGGCAGAAAATGCTGACATCCGGCCAGTATGATGATGTTGCCTTTTTCAAAAACTACGGTCCCCTATCCGGAGGCACCATACGCCATCCCCACATGCAGATCATTGCTTTTCCTAAACTGGAGACTCCTCTGTCGATTCATATAGAAGAATTTACCGGCGAGACTATCACGCGGGAAAATGGCGTAGAATTCAATATCTCCACCATTCCCCGTATTGGCTTTTGGGAGCTGAATATCATACCACCACCAGGAATGATCGAAGACGAACTCACTATTGCAACCATGTCGCGTTTTCTACAGATTGGTACACATTATCTGACCCATCGTTTCCACAATGGAAGGGTAGAAAGTTACAATATTTTTTTCTACCATCTGCAAAGTCAGGTCTATTGTAAAATCATGCCCCGCTTTGCTACACCCCCACTGTTCGTAGGGTATGGTGTTCATGTGCGCCCCACGAATATCAGCGCCACCATCGCAGAAATACAACGAATCTATTTTGCAAAGGAATGACCCCCTTCACAGGGGGTCATTCCTTTCTCTATAAAGGTTACATCACACCGCGGAAAAAATGGCCACGAGTGATATCCGTACCCTCCTGCTGTTTCAGGATAGCTTCCTGTACCTCATCAATAGCAGCAGGCCATTTCATCGCCTGAACATAAGCCTTCACGATTGACTCAATCTCCCGGCACTCCATGGCCTTGGCCTCAATCTGCAGAGTCCCGATACCTGCGCCCTTGAACTTCATGGCATGAGGCAGCATGGACAGCGTCTTGCTGTTCAGCACATGCATATGGCAGAACTGATCCATGCGCAGGGGGAACAGTGCCTCCTTGCGGTCCTTCAGTGCAAATCTGCCGCTGGTGCAGGGATGGCTGCAGGAGCCTTCGCCTGCATTGCCTAAGAAGCTGCCCGTCACGCAGTATTCCGAAACCATCAATTCCAACCGGCCATGCACGATGGTGCTCAAAGGTATGTCGCTTTCCTTTGCCAGCGCTTCCATCTGTTGCCATTTGAGTTCCGGTGACAGCGTAGCCGACATCACACCATAATCCCTGAGGAACGCCAGTGTGCTCTTGTTATAAGAAATCAGGCTGTAATCCGCATGGATTGCAAAATCTGTCAGGCGCTTGACCAGATGCAGCTGTGCAATATTATGGACATGAATGGCTGCAGGTGGGAATTTCTTCGCCGCTATGAGGATCTTTTCAAAGAAAGGCTGGAAATCATCCCGCATGATGCGCGGCAGATTGAAGTCAATGCGTACCCGCGCTTTTTGCGCCAGATGCCAAGCCTTCTCATAATCCATTACGGTCAAGGCTTCATGCTCGTAGGATTCGCCGCCAAAGATGATGCCATCCGCACCGCCGGCAATGGCTGCACGCATCTTTTCCAGATTGTCCACGGCCACCATCAAACGGGGCATCGCGAGAGCCTGCACCGCAGTTTCTGCCTTGAAGGGCTGCGGATTTTCCACCCGCAGCGGATAATGGGCCAGTCGCTGAGCATCCAACATTTCCACGGCCTGCCGCCGGGCTTCATTGATCTCACTCATGGGGACCATGACTTCACCGCTGATTTCCGTCTGCAGTTCCATGAGTTCATAAACACTGGTTCCCAAACGGTCAACCTGCTTGTGGATAACCTCTTCCGACAAGGGGCGTTTCTTCGCTGCTTCACCGATGAAGTCCGTCTTGCCCTGCCCAATATGCCCGGCATTATCCCGCAGGATGACAGTCAAAGGCTCGCCAATCGCCGCCCTGACTTCAGCCGTAATGGGAATACGCCGCACAGGCGCACCGCTGGCATATTTTTCCTTGGCCCTTTCCATCAACTGAGCATCATAGACCTTGAATACCCGGTCATGGTCACGGACAGCTGTGGGAATGGCAAAACGTACCGTATCACCGCTGTCCGCCAAAGTCAGCGGCTTCCCTTTGACATCTGACATCTCGCTGATGGTCGCCGTCACCCGGCCACCAACCTTCACCCAGAAATCGACCTGATCGCCCAACGCCAATTTACCGGAAAGTTTCACCGTCACGAGCCGCTTATCCCAGTCATAGGCGGTAACCCGGCCAATCAGCAGGCCCCGGTTATTGGGGCGGCGGTCACTCATCATCTTTTTGCCGGGACGATTCACGAGATAAGCCGTGGTAAAGTCACGGTTGAAAATCTGCGCCAGATTGTCACGGGCTGACTGGTCAATCGTATAATCCTGACCAGCCAGATACAGGTCAATTGCCGCCCGATATGTTCCCACAACTGTTGCCACATATTCCGGACGCTTCATACGGCCCTCGATTTTCAAAGAAGCCACGCCGGCCTTGATCAGGTCAGGAATCACATCAATGGTATTGAGGTCGCGGGGCGAGAGCAGATAATTACCTGCCTTATCCCCCAGCACATCATGACCATTTTCATCCACCAATGTATAGGGCAGACGGCAGGGCTGGGCACAACGCCCCCGGTTGCCGCTGCGACCGCCGATCATGCTGCTCATAAGGCACTGCCCCGAATAGCAGACACAAAGGGCACCATGCATGAATACTTCGATTTCTACATCACAGTTCGCACAGATATGAGCAATCTCTCTCAAGGACAGTTCTCGGGACAGCACCACGCGGGTAAAGCCCATTTCCTGCAGGGCCAGTACACCTTCCAGACTGTGCACGGTCATCTGGGTACTGGCATGCAGCGGCATATCGGGCACAATCTCCCGGGCAATGCGGGCTACGCCCAAGTCCTGTACCAGGACTGCATCCGCGCCTGCATCCCGCAAAAACAGGAGATACTCTTTAAGTGCCGGGATTTCTTCGTCATCGACAATGGTATTGACGGTGACATTGATCAGCACATCCCGCAAATGCGCAAAACGGATGGCCTCACGCAGGCCATCCTCATCAAAATTATTGGCATAAGCACGGGCGCCAAACTGCGTGCCGGCCATATAGACCGCATTGGCCCCGCTTTCCACAGCGGCAATCAGCGCTTCACGGCTGCCCGCCGGGGCTAGTAATTCAATCATTCCATTTCCTCCGTATCTTGTTTCTCCGCTTCCTGCAAATGCTGCATCTCCTGAAAGAGTTCCATCTGATCATTGTCCAGCGCTGCCACAGCCTCTTCTGTACTGGGCAGCTCCGGCAGATCTGCCAGGGTGTTTATCCCAAAGCAACGCAGGAAGGTATCCGTCGTACCATAAAGTATCGGCCGCCCCAATACAGGCTTGCGGCCCACTTCGGCAATAAGCTCTAATTCCAATAGTTTCTGCAGGGCACGCTCCACGCGTACACCACGGATATTTTCAATCTCCGCCTTCGTGATTGGCTGTTTGAAGGCCACAATGGACAGGGTTTCCATAGTCGGTGCCGAAATCTTCCGGTCCACGACCTGGCTGAGCCGTTCCACCGTCATATAAGCCTCGGGCCGGGTGGCAAGTTGATAGCCCCCCGCTACCTGCCGCAGGGTGAGACCGCTATGCCGTTCATCCAGTTCTGCCTGCAGGCGGGTCAATATATTCTGGGTTTCTATCACGCCCAGCTCCATGATATGGGCGATTTCCTTCACGCTCATGGGATTGCCTGCCGCAAACAGCACCGCCTCCACCAGTCCTGTTGCTGATATTTCTGCCCGTTCTTTCTCAGGCATGAACTTCCTCCTCCCGGACACAGATATAGATTTCCGCAAAAGAACGCTGCTGCCTGACTGTAACCGTCCGGAGTTTCATCAGTTCCAGCAGCGCCAGAAAAGTCACAATCAGTTCACTGCGCGTTCCTGACTGGAATGCCTCTGAAAACAACAGTTTGCCCCGACTGCGCCCTAAAAGCAGGATGATGTCTTCCATCTTGCCCTTTATGCTGTATTCCTCCGGTTCCACCAACGCCTTCGGGATGGTGAGCTCCTCCTTCACGGACAATACCGTGCGGAAAGCATCCACCAACAAATCCAGCGACAGATTCCCCGGCGGCAGATGATGTACCGGCAGATCCATGGGCTCGCGGGCCACAAAACGTTCTTGCACGCCAGCCATATCCCCTAATACCTGGCTCACCTGCTTGAACTTGCGGTATTCCAGAATTCGCTGAACCAGTTCAAAGCGGGGATCTTCCTCCGGTTCTCCCTCTTCCTTCGGGGCTTTCGGGAGCATCATGCGGGATTTTATTTGCAATAATGTCGCCGCCATCACCAGAAAGGAGCTGGCAATCTCCATATTGAACTCCCGGAATCTATCCAGGTAATCCAAATACTGCCGTGTCAGCTCCGCAATGGGGATATCATAGATATCAATCTTGTTCTTCTCAATCAGATGCATCAAAAGGTCCATGGGGCCTTCAAAAGCATCAAGTTTAATCTTATAATCTTCCATCAATAAATCAGATAAAGGGGCTCAATAGCAAACGGAAAATCTGCCAAATCAGATTGCGGCAGGGAATCAAGATCATGCTGAGCACCGGTGTCATCAATAATACGATCAGGATAAGGAAACTATAACGCTCCAAACCGGCCAGTTTATAGGCCATATCCCGCGGCAGCAGCTGCATGAGCACATGTGAACCATCCAGCGGCGGCAATGGAATCAGATTGAAGATACCAAAGCCGATATTATACTCGATGATCAACCGGAAAACCATATAGACACCAGCCGTCATATCGCCGCCCATGCGATCAAACACCACCAGTACCACCAAGGCCAGAAAAGCCGTGACGAAATTCGCCATAGGACCAGCCAGCGATACCAAAATATCATCCCGCTGGGGATTTTTAAAGTTACGAGGATTGATCTGCACAGGCTTAGCCCAACCAAAATGCACGAGAAACAGCATCAGCATACCGATCGGATCGATATGCGCTTTGGGGTTCAGCGTCAGCCGCCCCATGAGCCGCGGTGTGAAATCGCCTAACCAGACTGCCACCTGAGCATGGGCATACTCATGAATCACCATAGCGATAATCAGGCCTGGCAGACCTGCAATAATCATCATTGGATTGAAATCAAACATTTATTTCTCCCTCCGGCTGCGTTCCAGCATCAAAATGGCCGTTACCGATTTAGCATCATAAATCTCACCATTCAGCACCAATTCCACGGCCTTCTCCAGCGGCATCTTCACCACATTGATAAACTCATCCTCATCCGTATGCTGCTTGCCAGCCTTCAAGCCTTCAGCGGCATAGATATGGATATATTCATTAGAAAAGCCAACCGTTGTGGCAACCGTTGTCAATTTCGTGATGCAATCCGCTTCATAACCGGTTTCCTCTGACAGTTCCCGGGTTGCACAATAAAGCGGATCTTCATCCGGTGCATCGAGCTTGCCCGCCGGAATTTCCAGCGTGATGCGGCCAATAGGATAGCGATACTGTTTTACCAGGATCACCTGACCATCTTCCGTCAAAGGAATCACAGCCGAAGCACCAGGATGCTTGATCCACTCCCGTGTGGCTTCACTGCCGCTTGGCAATTTGACTGTATCCCGTTTCACATGCAGGAGCGTGCCATCAAAAATATCTTCGCTGCCAATTTTTTCTTCAATCAAGTCTTTATCTTCCATTGCCATGATTTGAGCCTCCCCGAATATAACATAATTTATATTTTACAATATTTAGCCACTGACTTCAATACAGAAAAGCCTTCTCCCATCGAGCAGGAGAAGGCTTGCTTTCATTATGGAGGCGACACTCAGAATCGAACTGAGGATAGAGGATTTGCAGTCCTCGGCCTTACCACTTGGCTATGTCGCCATAAAATGGAGCGGAAAACGAGACTCGAACTCGCGACCCCCACCTTGGCAAGGTGGTGCTCTACCAACTGAGCTATTTCCGCAAGTGGCGACCCGAAGGGGACTTGAACCCCTGACCTCCGCCGTGACAGGGCGGCATTCTAACCAACTAAACTACCGGGCCGTCTTTACTTTTTTGCCGCTGTCGTTCAGCGACATATATTATTATACGGATAACCTACCTGCTTGTCAACAGTAAAATTACATTTTTTCAAAAAAACTTCAACATCTCTCAAAAAGCCCCAGAAATATCAATCACCTTCTTAAAGAGCGAACGATCCATTTCATCGATATCACGCCACTGTCCATCAGCATTTTTGGTAAGTATCTGTGCCCCATCCTGCTTGAAGGAAACGACTTGTTCACCATACGATTCACCCTGAGAATTTACATTTTTTATCCTGACTTGCCATTTATGAGCTTTTTTATCCACTGTAACGGATCCTGCAACAATAAAAACCTTTTCGCCTTCGAAGCTATAGACAAAAACGTCCTGTATCGGTTTAACCGCCTGTCTTACTACTTTTTTTTCCTCTATTGGCTGGGGAAGCTTATTTATCTTGGAAGTATCCTCATTCCTGCTAGCTACAGTAGTTTCTGTAATCTGCTGACCTGCCGGAGACACTCCACCATTCAAGAGCATCACAGCTCCGCCAATGGCCAGTAAGATTCCCATCAGTCCACCAATTACAATTCTTCGTTTATTCATGTTGCACCTCCGCATGAATGTTTACGGAACAATTATACAAGAAAGACCTTGCCTGGGGCAAGGTCTTTCTCTCAGCAGCTTGAAGGAAAATTTTTTCGGATTATCATCTCAATGTTATTTCCCTTTACATACACACGAATATCATCGGCGATATTGGCTACAATCGATTTTTCCAATTCATCC
The DNA here is from genome assembly GCF_900142515.1 of Pseudoselenomonas ruminantium. Taxonomy (GTDB): domain Bacteria; phylum Bacillota; class Negativicutes; order Selenomonadales; family Selenomonadaceae; genus Selenomonas_A; species Selenomonas_A ruminantium_D. Next base: position 43,456 of record NZ_FRBC01000011.1, read on the forward strand.
AAAGCAGCTTCTATATCCGCATCTTCCCCATCAGCAGCCTGTCCCAAATCTTCACGGTATTTATCCAGAGTCCACATATAGCCATCTATAGCCAACGTCACTCCTCCGAGGCTCATAATCTCAGGATTCCCTGCCAACACCTGACTATCATTTTCCATACTATAGATACTATCTTCAATAAAATCCTGAATCTTCCCCATAATACCTACAGATGCCTCATTCCGCTGCCTGGATGATGTTGCAATCAACTCCTGCTTCTTTTGATAATTCATAGGCGACGTCGCTAGCAAATGCAAAATACAGTTACAATCATCCTGACTTTCCATCCAGAACTTAGCTACAAACTCTTCAACAACAGCCCGTACCATGCTCATGGTTTCCTCAGCCAACAGACGAGTGCGCCGGACACTGCGCTCATCAAATCCCATTTCCCGGCTGAAATATTCTACCTCATCCAAGGCCGTTTCCATGCCTTTTCCATTGCTGTTGATCATGATTTTTGTCGTTTCCATACCCATTCAATCCCCTATTGTCATTTTTCGACATCATTCTTCAATGGTCAGGAAATCAATAAAGCCCGTCATCTCCAAGACATCCTTAACATCCGGACTAACATGAATCAGTTTCATCATACCTTGTTTTTTCATTCGCTTCTGCGCCAATAACAAAACGCGCAACCCAGCAGAAGCCACATATACCAATTCAGTAAAATCAAAAGTCAGCTCTGTAATGCCCCCCAGCTCATTTTGCACGACCTTATCTAAATCTGGCGCAGAAACAGCATCCAATCGTCCCGTTAAGGCCAACGTCAGAGATGCACCATTTTGCTCTTTTTTAATTTCCATAATAAATTACTCCTTCCAAGTTACAAATACTACCTTATCAGTAAAATTCGCTCTATGAAGGAAATTTCCTGCTGCCATCTCATATACTTCCATAATGCAAGCATGTTTTTTCCTTCAGTAGCATCCAGATCTTCTCTTGCCAAGGAACCACAGGGCCTGCCCTCATCGGCAAAAATAAGCGCCCATTCTGCCAAAACTGTTCAAAGCCCCCTTTGCTGACAGACAATCCATCGAACTGTCAGCTAAATAATTCGTTAGCGCAATAGAAAAATCCTTTTTTCATGTTAACAACTATGGCACTATAAGTTTTTTTTTGCTATCATAGGTAAGTACTAATTTTTTATCGAGGTGTTTTTTATGCAAACAGCCACCACGCCCCGCAAGCCAAGACTTGCTGCTATCGAATACATCCGTGGCATTTCCATGATGGGGGTTATCGGCATCCATATCGGTTCTCAATATATTATGAATCCTGCCGCTAATATCCATTTGGTAGCTCTCTTTGAAACATTTACCCGTTTCAGTGTTCCGATTTTCTTTTTCATCTCCGCCTTCGGACTGTTTTACAATCTGGATCTCCATGCACCTTTTGATTTTGGGAAATTTACCCAGAGACGATTAAAAACCGTGTTGATTCCTTATCTAGCCTGGTCCCTGCTCTATCTGTTCCATGACGGCCTTCTCTACGGTGTAGGCTTCCCTGACCCTATGCACTTGCTGTCCATACTATTCTTTGGTAATGCTAAATATCAACTCTACTTTATGGTAATCCTTCTGTGGTTCTACTTGCTGATGCCCTTGTGGATCAAGCTGGTCCGCCATTTGACCATACCTCGTCTCTGCATGATGCTGGCTCTGCAGATTGCTTTTGACTACTGGTCCAGCTTCAGCACCTCGTTTAATCTTTATGTATACAGTTTACCAGATGATGATATCTTAAAACCGTTCCTCATGTATCGCCTTAATTATTGGGTATTGCATTACTTCTTTATTTTTCTGCTGGGCGGATATCTCGCCAGCCACACGGCCCAATTTATGGATTTTATGAAAAAGCACCTCCACGGATTGACCGCCTGCTTTTTCTTCACGTTGGGTGGTTTGATGACTTACTACTATGAGAAGATCTTTCTGAGCGGTTACACCGCATTGGAAGCGATCAACACCGCTCATCAGCTCTGCCCATGGGGAATTTTATATACGGTAGCCGCCAGCTTCTTCTTCTTTGCCATTTTTACGTACCAAAAGTACCCTGCCGTCCTCAGTCCGTTGTTACACCTTCTAGGTAAGCACTCATATTTCGCCTACCTATCACATCCCCTTTTCATCACCTACATCGGCCTGTGGCTGCAAAACACGGGGCATCTTATAACCGCCCCAGTGGCAATCAGCTTTTATGCCGCCACACTCATATTCTCTATTGCAGCAGCTGTTATCTGCCGAAAGATAGGTGAACACATCCCCATCCTTAACAAAATAACCATTGGCGTCTACCCGTCAAAATAATATCAATCCCAAAAGAAGCTGTGGACGAAATGCGAAAGCATTTCATCCACAGCTTCTTTCATGTATGAAAAGTTATACCTTTGCCTTTCCTGTACTCCCACGTTTTGTCATGGGAATCCCCTGTTTGCACAGCGGGCATTCTTCAGGCTTGTAGGTTTCCACATCCATGTGCAGCAAAGCCGTGCAGGGAACATCGCCGAAGCTGGCCTTGCCGCCACTGCGGTCAACGAGCATGCTGACCGCTACGGGAATGCCGCCGTGAGCCTTGACCACTTCGATGACTTCCTTGATGGAGCCGCCCGTAGTCACGATGTCTTCCACAATCAGGCAACGCTCCCCTTCATGGAGGCTGAAGCCACGGCGGAAGGTCATCTTGCCATCTACGCGTTCGGTGAAGATAGCCCGGGTGCCCAGTGCCTTGCCCGTTTCATGGGCCAGCAGGATACCACCGGTCATAGGACCGACGACTGTCTCGATATTCGCATCCTTGAATTTCTCGGCCATGGCCTGGCAGAGTTTTTCTGTGTATTTCGGCTGCTGAAGCACATTGAACTTTTCCACATAATGGGGGCTGTGCAGGCCGGAGGTCAGAAGGAAATGACCATCCATGATTGCACCCGTTTCAATCAGTAATTCTTTTACTTCCTGTTCCGTCATCTTTATTTTACTTTCTCCATTTCTTCAATAATCTTCAAAGCGGCAGCCTTCGGATCAGCCGAGGCATAGATAGGACGGCCAATCACCAGATGGGTGGACCCATCTTTGAGGGCACTTGCCGGTGTCGCGATACGGCTTTGATCGTTGACATCACTGCCCGCAGGCCGGATTCCCGGCGTGACAATCAGAAAATCATCGCCACAGGCTTCCCTTATAAGGGCAGCTTCCTGCGCAGAAGCCACTACACCATCCAAGCCGGCTTTCTTGGCCAGCTTGGCATAGCGCACAACAGCTCCCTTGATCTGCATGGCCTGTCCGAGGCCTTCCCAATCTTCCTGATTGATGCTGGTCAGCACTGTAACCGCAATGAGTTTTGGACACGCAATCCCCAGCTTCTCAGCTTCCACATGCATCCTGTCCACGGTGGTCTTCATCATGGTATAGCCGCCGCTGGCATGCACATTGAGCATGGTCGCTCCCAGCCGCATCAGCGAGCAGATACCGCCCGCCGCCGTATTGGGTATATCGTGAAGTTTGAGATCAAGGAAAACATCTTTTCCCTGCTCTTTGAGCCAGGTTACCACCTGAGCGCCCACACTGTAAAAGAGCTCCATGCCGACCTTATAATAGGACACACTGTCTCCTAATGATGTTACCAGCCGCTTCACATCTTCCATCATGTGGAAATCAAGAGCTGCTATCAAGCGTTCATCTGCCATAACCTGGGCCTCCTGTATCTACTGTAAAAATCTGAATTAAAGTGCTGCACCGATAATATCCCGGACTGACTCGATATGCTGCTGGGCCAGATAATCGTTGATGCCATCGCAGATTTTCATGGTTACAGCGGGATCACTGAAGTTAGCCGTACCTACCGCCACTGCGCTGGCTCCCGCCAGCAGGAACTCAATGGCATCCTCGGCGGAGCTGATGCCCCCCATGCCAATAAGCGGAACCTTGACGGCTTTTGCCACCTGATAGACCATGCGCAAGGCCACGGGCTTCACACAGGGGCCGGACAGGCCGCCGGTGATGTTGCCGAGTGTCGGCTTTTTCGTGCGGATATTGATTTCCATGCCCAGCAGAGTGTTAATGAGCGAAATCATATCAGCTCCTGCGGCCTCTACGGCTTTGGCCATGGTGACAATGTCCGTGACGTTAGGCGAAAGCTTCAGGATAACCGGCTTCTTCGTATGAGCCTTGGCCTCCTTGACCACCGCAGCCGCAGCCTTAGGGTCGGTACCGAAGACAATGCCCCCCTCCTTGACGTTGGGACAGGAGACATTGAGTTCGATGGCCGCCACCTCCGGCACATCCAGCATTTCAGCCAGAACACCGTATTCTTCCGCAGTGCTGCCCGAGATATTCACGATTACATTCATATTGTATTTCGCGAGGCGGGGCAAAGTTTCCTGCAAGAAAACCTCCACGCCGGGATTTTCCAGACCGATGCAGTTGAGCATGCCGCCAGGCGTTTCCGTGATGCGGATGCCTTCGTTGCCCCGGCGGGGCTTCAGGGTGGTGCCTTTGACCATGACACCGCCAAGTCTTGACAAGTCAACGAATTCGGCAAATTCCTCGCCAAAGCCGAAGGTGCCCGACGCCGTCAGTACCGGTGTATTCATGGGAATACCGGCAATACTCGTAAACAGACGCTTGTCCTGCATATTTATGTTCCTGCTCATGACAGGTCAAACACCTCCTGGGCATAGAATACCGGGCCATCCTTGCAGACCTTCTTGCGCTTCCCATCCGTGGTATCGATGGAACAGGACAGGCAGGCCCCGAGGCCGCAGCCCATGCGCTTTTCCAAGGAAACCTGGCAGGGAATTCCCTGCTTATGGGCAATCTTGGCGATGCCCTGCATCATGATTTCCGGGCCGCAGGCCACAACGAGGTCATACCCCCCCTTGGCCAGGATTTCCGGCAAAGCCATGGTGGTAAAGCCCTTCTGGCCATAGGAACCGTCATCGGTAGTGCAGAAGACATCCTGCACCAGAGGAGAATAAAGCTCCTCCCAGAAAAGTTCCTGCTTACAGCGGCCGCCCATCAGGATATCGGCCTTGCCCCCCATAGCGGAGGCGTAGAACAACAGCGGGGAAAGGCCCATGCCGCCGCCCACCAGCAAGGGGCGTTTGGCCGTCATGGCAAAGCCATGGCCCAAGGGTCCCAATACGTTGATGACCGTCCCGGCCTTGACCTTTGCCAAGGCCGCTGTGCCCTTCCCCACCGTCCGGTAGATAAAGGCCACGGTGCCTGTCTGCAGATTGCGGGCGGCGATGCCCACTGGACGGCGCAGGGTAAAGGCGCCGTCGGGAATCTGCAGCTGCACGAACTGCCCCGGCTCTGCCTCCCGGGCAATTTTGGGGGCTTCTACCTCCAGGTAGTACACCCCGCTCACCAATTCCCGGTTCAAGATAACCTCGGCATCCACCAAAGCCTTAGGCAAGGTCGTCACCTCCACCTACATAATCCTGGATGGCCAGCGAGTACACGAGACGGCGCTCCCGCATGAAGGACAGCACCCGCATCACTTCCCAGGCAGTATCGAGAGAGGTCAGGCAGGCAATGCCATGCTCTACCGTAGCCCGGCGAATCTTGAAACCATCCTTCAGGGAATGCTTGCCCTGCGTCAAGGTATTGATGACCATATGAATCTTGCCGGTCTTGATTTTCTCGATGATGTCGGAGCTGCGCTCATGCACCTTGCCTACTACTTCCACATCGATGCCCATGGACTTGATGGCCTTTGCCGTACCTTCCGTGGCAGCGATGTTGAAGTCCAGTTCCGAGAAAGCCTTCGCCAGCTGTTTCATCTCTTCTTTGTCCTTATCGGCTACCGTGAAGAGGACGCATCCCTTGGTGGGCACGTTGATGCCGGAACCCACAATGGCCTTGTAGAGGGCTCTTGCATAGTGATAGTCAATGCCCATGACCTCGCCGGTGGATTTCATTTCGGGTCCGAGGGCGATATCCACATCCGTCATCTTGGCGAAGGAGAATACCGGTGCCTTAACGGCCACATAGGGTTTCGGCGGTACAAGGCCAGTACGGTCGCTGACTTCCTTGAGGGATGCCCCCAGCGCGATGCGGGTGGCCAGATTGACCATCTTCACATCCGTTACCTTGGACAGGAAGGGCACCGTACGGCTGGAGCGGGGGTTCACCTCGATAATGAATACTTCATCATTGACTACTACGAACTGGATGTTCAACAGGCCTTTGACATGCAGGGCCACCGCCAAGCGCTTCGTGTAGTCGATAATCGTGTAGAGCACCTTGGAGGGCAGAGTCTGAGCCGGATACACGGCGATACTGTCGCCAGAGTGGACGCCAGCCCGCTCCACATGTTCCATGATACCAGGAATCAGTACATCGATACCGTCGGAGATGGCATCAACTTCCACTTCCGTGCCCTGCATGTAGCGGTCCACCAGTACCGGGTGGTCCGGGGTAACCTTGACGGCTCGGCTCATGTAGTCACGCAGTTCCGCTTCGTTGTAGACGATTTCCATGGCCCGGCCGCCCAGCACGTAGGAGGGACGAACCATGACGGGATAGCCGATGCGCTCGGCCCCGCTGATGGCATCTTCGAGATTCGTCACGCTGATGCCCTGCGGACGGGGAATCTGCGTTTGGGTCAGCACTTCATCGAAGCGCTCACGGTCCTCTGCCCTATCGATATCATCAACAGATGTACCGAAGACCTTGACGCCAGCCTTCTGCAGGGAAACTGCCAGGTTGATGGCGGTCTGGCCGCCGAACTGGACGATAACCCCTTCGGGCTTTTCCTTGTCGATGATGTTCAGCACATCTTCCGTGGTCAAGGGCTCGAAGTAGAGTCTGTCGGAAATATCGAAGTCCGTGGATACGGTTTCCGGGTTGTTGTTGATGATGATGGCCTCAATGCCCATTTCCTTCAATGCCCAGACCGAGTGCACAGAGCAGTAGTCAAATTCCACGCCCTGACCGATGCGGATGGGGCCGGAACCCAGCACGATGACCTTGCGTTTGTTGGATACAACCACCTCGTCCTGCTGTCCCTTGAAGGTAGAATAGTAGTACGGCGTAGCTGCTTCAAACTCAGCGGCGCAGGTATCTACCATCTTGTAGCAAGGCAGAACGCCCATGCTCTTGCGGGTGGTACGGATTTCATCCGCCGTCTTGCCAGTGATTTCCGCAATGGATACATCTGCCAGGCCCACATTCTTGGCCGCCAGCATCAGGCTCGGCGTCAAGGCATCACTTGCCAGCTGGTTTTCCACCTGAGCGATATTGTTGAGTTTGTTGATGAACCACTTATCCACCTTGGTAATGTTGTGGATTTCATCCACCGTGGCAATGCCCCGGCGCAGGGCTTCGGCAATCACGAAGATGCGCTCGTCATTGACCCGGGACAGATTCTTCTTCACCCGGGCATCATCCCACTCTGCCATCTTGGGCATGGAGAGACGGTGCACGCCGATTTCCAGTGAGCGCACAGCCTTGAGGATGGCGCCTTCGAAGTGGCGGTCAATGCTCATGACCTCGCCAGTGGCCTTCATCTGGGTTCCCAGCGTCTTGTCCGCATAGACGAACTTGTCAAAGGGCCAGCGGGGGAATTTTACCACGCAGTAGTCCAGAGAAGGCTCGAAGCAGGCCTTGGTCTTCTGGGTAACGGCGTTGGTGATTTCATCCAGCGTGTAACCGATGGCAATCTTGGCGGAAACCTTGGCAATAGGATAACCCGTAGCCTTGGAAGCCAAGGCCGAAGAGCGGCTCACACGGGGATTTACTTCGATTACATAATAGCGGTTGCTGTTGGGATCCAGCGCATACTGGGCGTTGCAGCCGCCCTCGATGCCCAGCTCGCGGATAATACGCAAGGATGCGCTGCGGAGCATCTGATATTCATGATCCGTGAGCGTCTGGGATGGTGCCACGACAATGGAATCACCAGTATGCACGCCCACCGGATCGAAGTTTTCCATGTTGCAGACGGTGATGCAGTTGTCATTGCCGTCCCGCATGACTTCGTACTCGATTTCCTTCCAGCCGGCCACACTGCGCTCGATGAGCACCTGGCCAATCAGGGAGTAGTTGAGGCCCTTGATGACGATGTCGATGAGTTCCTCTTCGTTCTCGGCAATACCGCCGCCGGTCCCCCCCATAGTGTAAGCCGGACGCACGATCACCGGATAGCCGATTTCCGTAGCAAATGCCACGGCACTGGGCACATCTTCCACAATGGTACTTTCCGGAATGGGTTCTCCGAGCTTTTCCATGGTTTCCTTGAAGAGTTCACGATCCTCAGCCTGCTTGATAGCAGACAGTGGCGTTCCCAAAAGCTCTACACCGTACTTTTCGAGCACACCGCGCTCAGCCAGCTGTACGGCCAGGTTCAAACCAGCCTGACCACCGAGAGTTGCGAGCAGACCATCCGGTTTTTCCTTCGCAATGATTTCTTCCAAGAATTCCGGCGTCAGCGGCTCAATATACACCCGGTCGGCAATATGCGTATCGGTCATAATAGTTGCCGGATTGGAGTTTACAAGAACAACTTCCAAACCTTCTTCTTTGAGTGCCCGGCAAGCCTGGGAACCAGCGTAGTCAAATTCCGCTGCCTGACCGATGATGATGGGTCCCGAGCCAATTACCATTACTTTTTTGAGATTTTCCTTTTTTGGCATCTTATTCTCCCTTCAACATGGTCCAAAATTCATCGAATAAATAAAGGTTGTCGTCCGGGCCCGGGGAGGCTTCCGGATGATACTGCACGGAGAACAGGGGCAGTTCCGTGTGACGCATGCCCTCTACCGTGCCATCGTTGACATTGATATGCGTGACTTCCAGCGGCAGATCCTTCAAGGACTCCTCCTCCACCGCATAGCCGTGGTTCTGGGAAGAAATCTGCACCTTGCCCGTGCGCAGGTCTTTGACGGGCTGATTGGAGCCGCGATGGCCGAACTTCAGCTTGTAGGTCTTAGCCCCCAAAGCTCTGGCCAGCAGCTGATGCCCCAGGCAGATACCGAAGATGGGTTTCTTGCCGATCAGCTTCTGGATTTCCGCCACGATTTCCGGCACATCGGCAGGATCACCAGGACCGTTGGAAAGGAAAATGCCATCAGGATTCATGGCCAGAATATCTTCTGCCTTCGTGTCTGCCGGCACTACCTGCAGCTTGCAGCCGATGTCATGGAGGGAAGTCAGGATGTTCTGCTTCACGCCGAAGTCCATGGCCACCACCAGCGGCGCATCTTCTTTTTCTGCCTCTATAGTATAAGCTTCCGGTGTGGTCACTTCCATAACCACTTCCTTCTTGATAGGCACAGCCATGAGCTTGTCGATTTCTTCCTGGCTGGCATCCTCGGGTACGATAATCCCCTTCATGGTACCGGCGTTGCGGATCTTGCGCGTTACGGCCCGGGTATCCACATCATAAAGGCAGGGAATATCCTGTTTGGTCAGGAACTCCGCCAGACTCTCTTCATAATGCCAGTTGCTGCCCAGCTCGCAAAGCTCACCGATTACGAAACCACCCACGAAAGCCTTGCGGGACTGCATGAAAATCTCCGCAATGCCGTAGTTGCCTACCATGGGATAGGTCAGCGTCAGAATCTGGCGGCAATAGCTGGGGTCCGTCAGGCTTTCCTGATACCCCGTCATGCTGGTGTTGAACACCACTTCGCCGGTGGCCCGGCTGTCATTCAATAACTGCCCCGTAAAAACGCTGCCGTCTTCGAGGATTAATTTACCCTTCATGAAAACACCTCATATCTGTTAGTCCAGGATTTTGCCTTCCTGCATAACTACTTTACCCTTAACCATGGTCAGCACTGCCTTGCCTTTGAGCTTGCGGCCCACAAAGGGACTGTGGCTGCCCTTGGTGTAGAATTCTTTTTCGTCAACCGTCCACTCAAGTTCCGGGTCGATTACCGTGATATCTGCCTGTGCACCAACGCTCAACTTGCCTGCATCCAGACCGAAAACCTGAGCCGGTTCATAGCTCATCTTGGAAACAATCATCGGCAGATCCAGTTTCTGCGTATGATACAAATCCGTCAGCATAACGCCCAAGGAAGTTTCTAGGCCTGGGAAACCACTCGGTGCATAGATATACTCCCTGTCCTTCTCTTCCTGCGCATGTGGGCTGTGATCCGTGACGATGGCATCGATGGTGCCGTCCTTCAGCCCTTCCAGAATCGCGTCACAGTCTTTCTGTGCCCGCAGGGGCGGATTGATTTTCGTGGAGGTGTCAAAGAGGTTGACACATTCTTCCGTCATGGTCAGATGCTGAGGCGTGGCCTCTGCCGTTACCTTGACGCCCCGTTTCTTGGCCTGACGCACGATATCCACCGCCCGGGCGGAACTGATATGCGCGATATGGACTTTGGAACCAGCGTACTCAGCCAGCATGATGTCCCGGGCCACAGCGATGTCCTCGGCAACCGTAGGACGGCCCTTGAGGCCCAGCATGGCGCTGCGATGACCTTCGTTCATCACGCCGTCTTCAATCAGCGTAGGCTCCTCCTCATGGTTGATGATGACCTTATCAAAGGTGTGGAGGTAGTCAAAGGCATTGAGCATGACCTTGGCACTGGGGTCGAAATGACCATCATCGGAGAAGGCCACTGCCCCGGCTTCCAGCATATCCCCCATCTCCGCCAGTTCCTTGCCTTCTTGATTCTTGGTAACGGCGCCGATGATTTCCACATTGACGACACCGACTTCCTGAGCGCGCATCTTCAGGCTGCGCACCAGTGCTGCCGAATCCACAGCCGGCTTGGTGTTGGGCATGGTGCAGATGGTGGTAAAACCGCCTGCTGCCGCCGCCTGGGTACCGGAAGCAAAGTCTTCCTTGGCTTCCTGGCCCGGTTCCCGCAGATGAACGTGGAGGTCGATAAGGCCAGGAGTTACCACCTTGCCGCTGACATCCAGCACTTTGTCAGCCGTTTCCTCGATGCCTGCTGCAATCTTGACCACCTTGCCATCTTCCACCAGTACATCTGCCACTTCATCGAATTTATTTTCCGGATTGATTACGCGTCCGCCTTTGAGCAAAATTTTCATGCCTGTTTTCCTCCCGTCAGCACCAAGGTAAAGAGCGCCATGCGCACGGCCACACCATTCTGTACTTCTTCCTGAATGGCCGAATTCTTGCCATAAGCCGTGAAGGGCGAGATTTCCCAGCCCTTGTTCATGGGGCCCGGATGCAGGATCAGCACATCATCCTTGGCCAGCTTCAGCCGCGTATCGTTGAGGCCGAAGATGCGGGCATATTCTCTCGTCGTCGGGAACAGGCCGCCCTTCATGCGCTCCAGCTGGATGCGCAGCACTTCGATGACATCAGCATTGGCGATGGCGTCTTCGATGCGTTCATGCACCACGATGCCCGGTTCTTCGTAGAGGAAGCGGGGCAGCAGCGTCTTGGGGCCGGCGATATGAACTTCCATGCCCATCTTGCGCATGCCGTAGATATCGGAGCGGGCTACACGGCTGTGGAGCACGTCGCCGATAATGGCCACCTTCAGGCCTTCCAGATGACCTTTATGCTCCTGAATCGTGAAGAGGTTCAAGAGCCCCTGTGAAGGATGAGCGTGAGCGCCGTCACCAGCGTTGAGGATTACGGGGCTGACTACGCGGGAAGCATATTCAGCCGCACCTTCTGCCTTATGGCGCATGACGATGGCATCCACGCCCATCGCCTCAATGGTGTAGAGCGTATCTCTGAGGCTTTCGCCTTTGACGATGCTGCTGGAACCTGCCGTGATGTTGACCACATCAGCTCCGAGGTATTTGCCCGCCAGCTCAAAGGATGTACGGGTACGGGTGCTGGGTTCGTAGAACAGGGTGACAATGGATTTGCCGCGCAGGGTGGGAACCTTCTTGATATCCCGATGAATGATGTTCTTCATTTCCTTGGCGGTTTCGAGCACCAAGCGAATCTCTTCCGGGCTGAAATCCTCCAGGCCCAAAACATTCTTTCCCCGCAGGGATACATTGTTTTTCTCCAAGTCATTCACTCCTTAACAGGTTGACAATAATAATTATACATTAAAGTTGCATAAACTTTCAAGGGGAGAAATCCATTGTCTTTGCAAAATTTGCCCGCATATCGATAATCCAGTATCAAAAAAAGGAGCTTCCTATGCGTATGCATAAGAAAGCTCCCGCTTTACTTCAGGTTATAGTTATACTACTAGCTATATGACAGGGTCCCCTTATGCGCATCGCAGTACGCATTTTAAAAAGGCAATGTATTCGTTTGTCCTTGAGCAGCTCTCGTCTGCTTTGTTAACATTATAGCCTGCTTGTTACTTAAATGCAACCCTTGTAAGCAATTTATTGTATTTTTTTATTGGACTTTTTTTCTTAGATTTACTCTGACATCATAGAACGTACTGCCTTCCGCCTTATCCGTTGTCCGCTGATGCGTCAGCAGATTGGTGTTGCCAGCGGCCGTATGTTCCCGCCACCAGACGCCCTCACTGACCACAGTCCCCACTTGTACCCGTTCGGACAATCTGACGGTAAACTCCGCCCGCCCCTGCGTATTTTCTGCCATGACTGCGTCGCCATCCTGAAGATGCTGCCGCTGCCCATCTGCAGGGTTCATCATCAATACCATGATATTGCCTTTGGTCAATTCTTCGCGTTCGTTGAAGGAACTATCCAATATCCGGGGATCGGGACTGTTTATCAAGATAAACTCTTCCTTATCCTCTGCCAGATGAGGCGGCAGATAATCCGGCAGCTGCCGTTCCAGCGCCGGATTGAAGATCTCAATCTTCCCCGAAGGCGTCTTGAAGTTCAGCTTGTAAGCCTCAGGCATAGGCAATTCCACCGGTTCTCCTTCGGCTAATTTTTCCTTGTCCACAGGCAGCGGCCAGGCCTTATCTGTGCTGGCGATGAACTTTTCCACCAGCTCCGTCTCACTCTGGCGGAAAAATTCGTCATCCACTCCCATAGCCTCAGCCAATAACTGTGCCACCTGCCAATTGGACCGACTTTCCCCAACGGGCGGTATGATCTGCTTTCCGCGCTGGACCACATACTGACCATAGGAATAGTAGATATCCTCATGCTCCAGCGAAGTGGTAGCCGGCAGCACGATATCAGCATAAAGCGCCGTATCCGTCATAAAACGCTCATGCACCACGGTAAACAAGTCTTCCCGTCTGAGTCCTGCCAACACTTTGTTCTGATCCGGCGCTGTGCAGGCCGGATTAGAGGAATAGACAAACAGACTCTTGACGGGCGGCTGCAAGGTATTATCCGTCAGCACATCCCCCAGCTTGATCATATTGATATGACGGATGCCGTTCTTTTCCATATCTGGGCGGCGGATGATATCCTTATCAAAAGCATGACTGCCTGAAGATGAAGTCAGCATGCCACCGCCTGCTTTGGCATAAGCTCCCACTACTGCTGGCAGACAGGTAATCAACCGGGATGTCATCGCACCGTTGCCATAACGGGACTGGCCGCTGCCCAGACGGATAAACGGTGCCCTGGCTGCAGCGAATGACCGGGCAAAATCTTCAATCTGCCCAGCAGACAGGCCTGTAAGTTCTGCTGCTTTTTCCGGCGGATAGGCAGGCAGGACTTCCACTTTCAGTTCCTGCCAGCCCTGCACATAGCGGGCAATGAATTCTTCATCCACCAAGTTTTCCCGTGCCAGAACATGCAGCATTCCCAGCGCCAGTGCACCGTCTGAACCTGGCTTCACACAGATGAATTCATCGGCATACTGCGCGGTCTTCGTTGCATAAGTATCCACGCAGACAATTCTTGCCCCCCGTTTGCGGGCAATGTCCACATCATGCTTGAAATGGATATCCGTCGCCAGCATGCTGATGCTCCAAAGGATAATGTAATCGCTCTGCTGGGCCTCCTGCGGCGCTGTTGGCAAAGTGCCCCCCATCAGCGAACGATAGCCGTGAGCCTTGGCTGGTGCACAGATGGTACGATCCAGGCTCGAAGCTCCCAACGCATAGAATAAGGCATGACCCGCACTGTATTGTATCGTTCCCATGGTACCGGCATAGGAATAGGGCAAGATGGCCTCTGCACCATAGCTGCCAATGATTTCCCGCCAATGGGCAGCTATCTCATCAATCGCCTCCTGCCAGCTGATTGGCACAAAATCCCCCTTTCCCTTTTCTCCCACCCGCTTCAAAGGTGTAAGCAAGCGCCGAGACGAATGGACCGTACGCTCATAATGAGCCATTTTGGGGCACAACGTCCCCCGGGTAAATGCATGTGACGGATCTCCCGCCACCTCAATCGTCTTTCCCTTATCCACCGTGACCAATAGGCCACAGCAATCTGGACAATCATAGGGACAAACCGATTTATATTGTTCCATCAAAAAATTCTCTCCTCATTATGCCTGTATCCACAGACGTTGATATTTTTCCATCTGCCGGATGCAATGGCGAATGATATTATTTACTAAAACAGGCGATTGCAACAGATGCTTGTTCAGAGCCAGTAAGGGAATTGTCATAACCACGGCCCGCTCTGTCAGCACTTCTGCTGACAGATTCGTCTTCTTGTCTGATAACAATATCGTTTCATTAAGCCAGGTATTTTCTCTGGCAATGTCCAACGGCCTGAACCAGCCATCCCCCTGCTCGATACTACGCGCCAACTTTCCCTTGACCACAAAAGCCAATTGCCCTTCCCAATCTTTCTCCAACAAGCGATCGCCTTCGAAATAAGTCGTAAGCTTGGCATCATCAACAAACAATTGGATAATGCCCTTGTCGCATTCCTGCAGCAAATGCAATTTCGATAAAGCATCCTGCAAAATTATGCGGGAATCAGGCGTTTCGGCCTGTTCCAAACGAAGATTCTGCAACCGCTCATATAAATGACTGCAAAAATTCCCATAAGTTGAATACCAGTCCGTCAGCATCTGCTGTAATACCAGCTCATATTCCTGGGCAATCTTGCTGACCTGCAGAAGGCCAAAAGTTCCACAACCATACACAAACGACACATTCAGCTGGTTTTCTCCTAAACAAAATCGCAGCCCCAGCCGGACGCCGCTGCTGTCCAAAATATTTTCCTGCACCAAAGTGCCATCAGCACGACCTTTCACTGCCGTATACGTTTTTTCTTCCTCAGTCAAAAAACCACAGAAATTCAAGATATTGTCAAAGTAGTCCTCACCCTGCTGATCCATGATTTGCTGCAAGCTTTCCCGTCCTATAGCCGCATATGGCTGAGAGATGATAAACTGCTGGAAGGCCTTCCCCACAATATCCTGCACTACCTGCTGATCTGTATTGATGTGACGCACTGGCAATAAGCTCTGCTGAACCCCCTCCGTTGCGGAACGATTGGTTGTCTGCAGGCAAAGTACCGTATCCCGGCAATCATTTTCCACCTGTAACTGTAATGCCCATGCACTCTGCAGGATTGCCATCATCATGACCCGATTGGATTTTGCCTTTTCTCTGATATCAGACAAAATACTGCCACCAATGCGTATGGGATAGATTGCTATTTCACTGCTGTTATTACGGTTGATTTCCCTTTGGAGAGCATAAGGCAGACGTGGCTTAGCAGGAAGGTGCTGAAATAACTTTTGCCAATAGGCGCGAATCGCCTCAGCTGCATTTTTCATTTGCGGATCAGCTACAGAAGCAGTCCTGCCAGACTGCAGCGGCAGCTTCATCACCTGCCGGAAAATATTACGCACATCCATTCGTGTCAATAACTCTGGCCGTGCCGTAACGATGACTGCATATTCATTCATGCTGGTATGAAAGACTGACAACCGCAAAGGCAAAGATGCATCCGATTTAAATCCCCGGCGTAATTCTGCCTCCATAACTTTAGCCAAAAGTTCGTCAATCTCCTCATTCGAAAGATCCACTACATTGCGAAAAGTTATTTCCGGCGTTTCATACTGCCGCAAAACATCCTCTGCCGACAAAACCATAAACGCGGCCCGATTAAACTGCAAGGGCGTGAATCCACCTCTTATTTTATACAGGCTCTGTGATATTTTCATAACCGCGCCTCATTTCCTGTCACTACGATAACTCATCTCAGTGAAATTAATTCGTCATTGACAGAAAATTTCCTGCTTAGCAAAACCAGACCTTACGCATTCCATCAACACTTGGATAACGGAAAAAGTATTTTTCGTCCAGCATCATTGTGAAACACATCCGCATGCACGTTGAATACCTCCCGCAAGCACTCCACTGTCAGGATTGTATGCGGATCGCCTTGTGCCCGAATCCTGCCGTTTTGCATAATGACAACTTCATCCGCATATTGCAGCGCATGATTGATATCATGGAGTACCATAATCACAGTGATCTTTTTCTTATGATGAAGTTCACTCACGATATCCATAACCTGTAATTGATTGGCAATATCCAAATAGGTAGTCGGCTCATCCAGCAATAAAATCTCCGGCTGCTGTGCCAGCACCATGGCTAAAAAAACCCGCTGACGCTCACCGCCAGACAGATCTGCCACCCGTCTCTGCGCAAAATCAGTTACCCAGGCTGCATCCATGGCCTGTCTTACAGCCAGCAAATCCTGCTGCTGATCGCGGCTAAACATACTCCGATAGGGAAACCGGCCATATTCCACCAGATCTTGCACACTGATATCTGCAGGTGCCATCGTTCCTTGAGGCAAAATAGCCAGCTTACGAGCCAGCGCCTTTCGCGAGAACTTCCGAATATCCTTACCATCCAGCAGAACCTGCCCCTGAAAATCCGTATTGAGTGCTGCCAATGATTTCAGCAAAGTGGATTTCCCCGCACCATTAGGACCAATAATCGCTGTGCGCCTGGCAACGGGAAAGCGCAGGGTTATATCCTGCAAGATACACCGCCCATTGACAGCAAACTGCAAATCACGCGTTTCAATAGACATCATAACTCCCTCCTCAGCAAGAAAAGAAAAAAGGGAGCACCGATAACGGCCATGATAATGCCCACAGGTAATTCCACGGGTGCAAAAGCCAATCTGGCTACCGTATCACAAAGTGTTACCGTTCCCGCCCCCAGCAAAGCTGTAGCGGGAAGCAGCCAACGATAATCCGAGCCAATAAGCAGTCTTGCAGTATGGGGGACAATAAGCCCTACAAAGCCCAAAAGCCCCACCACCGAAACAGCACTGGCTGCCAGCAGGGCTGCAATTGCAGACAACAAAATACGCGTCATCCCCACTCTGAGCCCCAACCCCTTGGCTAACTCATCTCCTAATTGCAAGATATTCAAATGCCGGGCACCGCCCAAAGCCAAAAGGGTGCCTGCCAAGGTATAAGGCCATAGTATTTCCACCTGTGGCCAGCTGCGGGCAGAAAGGCCACCCACCATCCACATCAGGGCACTATGTACCCGATCACTATAAAATATCAACAAGGCCGATATGCCAGCACCAAAGAAAGCAGATACCGCTACCCCAGCCAATACGATACGCAATGGACTGATGCCATTCTTCCAGGCCAAAATATAGATGAGAACAGCTGCTCCCATCGCCCCCAAAAAGGCGGCAGGTGTAATCAGATAAGCATAGGCGGGAAAAACCAGCATGACCATGATGCCACAAATCCCTGCTCCAGATGATACCCCGATGATATGTGGATCAGCCAGTGGATTGCGCATTACCGCCTGTAATATGGCTCCGGATAAAGCCAGGTTCATGCCCACCAGTAAAGCCACTATCGTGCGCGGAAGACGGATATTATAGAGGATCTGCCCATAGGCCCCCGAGGCATCGCCTCCAAACACTTCTATCGCTTCAGTCCAGGGAATATCCACAGAACCTTTAGCCAGGCTTGATATAATTCCAAAACAAGCAAAAGCGGCCAACGCTACCATTAGCAGCGTCCGCCGTTTTGCCGATGATTTACTTTCCATCTGCATCATAAAAAACCTCAGGATAAAGACATGCAGCCATATGCGCTACAGCTTCCGGATAATGGATGCCAGGACTCAGCAAAAAGAGTTCCTGTGGCAGATAATAAACGTTTCCATTCCGTACAGCAGCAACTGATTGCCAGGCAGGACTCTGTAAGGTTTTATCCATACCAGACTTAATGGACTCCATCTTTCCCATACTAGTGATAAAGAGAACCTCAGGATTCTTTTCCACCAATGTCTCTAAGCTATAAGGCGCTGCATCGGGATTCTTAGCCAAAGGCTCCATACCACTGGCCACATTTTCCCATCCCAGCATTTTGGCAATGGAACCAGCAATGCTGCCATCCAACTGCACGGTCAGCCCCTGACTCGTGCTATGGATGATTGCTGTCCGCCGTTTATCGGCCGGGATCTTGTTTTTTACAGCAGCAATCTTTTCATCCATAGCAGCTGCCAGCTGCTGGCCTTTATCCGGATCACCGGTGATCTGCGCCAGTATTTCCACTTCCCGCTTGACATCTTCATAGCTCTTCATATCCAGCACTAAGGTCTTGATGCCATTGGCCTCCAACGTATCCACCAACTTTTCATTCATGCCTTTGTTGATGATAACCAGATTGGGCTGGCAAGCCATGATTTTTTCCGTATCGATCTGATAGACCTTGCCTACACTCGGCAGGTCCTTGGCATAATCAGGCATCTTCGTTTGAGAATCCGGGCGTCCCACCACGAGTTCCGCACCGCCTACGGCTTCCAAAGGTTCCAGGAATGATGCCGAAGTCACGACAATACGAGCAGGCTTCTCATTGAGTTCCACTGTACGTCCCAGATCATCCGTCACCGTGACAAAACTTTTCTGAGCATCAAACCTGCTGACCGCATGGTTGCTTCCACAACCTGCCGCCAGCAAAGCCACTGTAAAAAAAAGCATCAGGAAAAAACCTATTCGACGCTTCATAACATCATCCCCTAATCAGTTCTTACGGGTCAAAATCGTAGAGAGGTAGTTGAGTTTATCCTTCTTATGCGCCAATACATCATAGATGATCTTTTCGTCATCGAGACCTGCACGGCTGACCAGTACAGCCTGTTCTGCCATTTCATTCGCATCGAGCATATTCGCAACTTCTTCGAAGTTCTTGTAAACTTTCATCAGCACCACATTGTCAGCAGCCTGCATGGCCTTTTCTACCTTTTCAGGACTAGCCGTGGCCGGGATGATTGAAAGCACATCGTCCCCTTCTACGATAGGATACCCCAACTGGCTGCCAATAGCCGCAAAGGCAGGAATCCCCGGAATGGTCCTGATTTCTACGCCGGCAGTTTCCAACAGTCGGAACACATAGATATAGGTACTGTAGAACATGGGATCGCCGATGGTCAGGAACGCCACATTCTTGCCTTCATTCAGGAGTCCCAGGATCTCCTGCTTATTGGCTTCCCAAGCATCCGTGCTGTTTTCTGCGAATCCCTTGACCATAGGGAACACCTGATAGACGATTTCCACGTCTTTTTTCAGATAAGGCTTCGCTACAGACAGAGCCACGCTGCCGTCCTTCTTTTCCGTCTTCGGTGCAATCAGCACATCCACCTGCTCAATGGCTTTGATTGCCTTCACCGTCAACAGTTCCGGATCTCCAGGGCCTACACCGATACCATAAAATATTCCACTCATATATCCAAACCTCCATAAAAGTTATCTTAGCTTATCATACTATGCTGACTATTCTCTGTCAAATATTGAGGAAGCCGCCTGCCCCTTTCTGACAGGGAGGACAGACGGCTTTAGTGTGTCATGTTGATGAATATGATTAAATTTTATTTTTCTAATGCATTCCAGGCATCTTCAGCCCGCTTTACATAGAGATCACGGATGGCCTTGTTTTCGCCGATGCCATGAATATAGGCATCAACCTTGTAACCAGCCTTTTCCAAAATGGATTTATGAGAATCTTCTTCCTTACCGGCCATATCATTGTTAGCATGATCACCAGCAACCATCATCATGGGCATGAGCGTTACATGCTTGATACCGTTCTTTTTGAGTTTCGGCATAACCGTTTCAAGGTTTGGCCAGCCTTCTACCGTATAGATATAGACATTCTTCAAACCCATTTCATCAATCTTGGCCTGGATCACGGAATAATAAGCATTGGAAACCTGCGGCGTACCATGAGCCATGATCAGGATAGCATCATCCTTGCCCTGTTTCGGGAACTGAGTGGACAGTGCCTTGATGGTCTCCGTCACATCATCAGCCTGTTCTTCCTGGCCCTGCCAGTACATCAGGGACGTACCCAGCGTCATTTTCTTGAACTGATCTTTGTAGTTATGGTATACACCGATATCGTAGTTGTATTCCATGCCCGGAATAACATCCAGGGATGCCAGCGCTACGCGGGTATAGCCTTCTTTTTTCAGCTGATCCAAAGCTTCTTCCGGAGTCGGATAGGTGATGCCTTCATTCTTCTTCACACGATTGATGATGATGTGGGAGGTATAAGCCGTAACTACCTTCGTATTCGGATGCTTAGCCTGAATTTCCTTCACCGTAGCGTCAATGGTCTTTTCCCGGGTATCCTTGAAAGTCGTACCAAAGGTCATGACCACGATAGCATCCTTGTCAGCCTGATTTGCCATAGCCGGATTCTCATTCTTGAGCACACCGATTTCCGCAGCCTGTTTCAGCGCCTTGGTTGGAGCCTTGACCTCTTCATTCAGCTGATAAGCCGCTTCCGCCGGTACGTAGCTTGCGGAAAAAGCTGCCCCACAGGCAATCGTTGCTGCTAACATTTTCTGCCAATTTTTCATAAACAAAAACCTCCCTAAAACCTGCTGCATAAGAAAAAGCACCTTTCCCGCCGCAGCGCAAAAAGATGCTCTCATCACAAATGACGAAATCCCCTTCCCATCGCTCGCAGGTTCAGCAGCATCCCAATAGCTGCTACGGTGATTGTCAAACAGGCAGTTCTCCTGGCTCGGTTCATCGTTCCTCTGCGCCTTCCCAAAGGCTAAGACCTTCAGTGACTTAACTATGCAGATTCACTCCCCTTACAGTGGCGGGACCGCGCTGGCTTCTACCAGCTTCTCTTTTCAGCAACCGGATGTGCGCCGGTTTGCACCTGTTCCTTCTTATGCAATAAAAACTGTGAAATAACTCACAGGCAGTATTATAACCTATTCATATAAATTTTTCCATAGTTAAAATTTATTTTTCTTGAATTTGTAAAAAAAATCCATGAACCAGCCCATTCAGGAAAGTTCATGGATTTTTGTTCTCTATTAATTCTGTTCAGCCAGCGGCTTCATGGTTGGGAACAGAAGCACGTCGCGGATAGAAGCAGCATCCGTCAGGAACATGACCAGACGGTCGATGCCGATGCCTACGCCCCCCGTTGGCGGTAAGCCGTATTCAAGTGCCATGACGAAATCTTCGTCCATGCCATGTGCTTCATCATCACCAGCTTCACGCTGCTTGAGCTGATCCTCGAAGCGGCCCTTCTGGTCGATAGGGTCATTGAGCTCGGTAAAGCCATTAGCCAGCTCACGGCCATAGATGAAGAACTCGAAGCGGTCCGTAATGCGCGGATCGTCAGCGTTACGCTTAGCCAGCGGAGAGATTTCCGTGGGATGCCCCGTGATGAAGGTCGGCTGCATCAAGGTTTCTTCAACTTTTTCTTCGAAAGCCTGATTCAGGATACCGCCAATACCATGACGCTCCTCGTAGGGAACACCGATTTCATCAGCCAGTTTGCGGGCTTCTTCCACCGTTTCACAGGCCATGAAATCCTTGCCCGTAGCTTCCTTGACGGCATCATTCATGCTGATGCGCTTGACCTTGGACAGGTCGATTTCCACACCCTGATAGTTGATGACAGAGGTACCCAGTACCTTCTGCGCAGCGTTGACCACGATGCCTTCCGTCAGGTCCATCATGTCCGTGTAATCAGCGAAAGCCTGATAGAACTCGATGGAAGTGAATTCCGGGTTATGGCGCACGTCCATGCCTTCGTTGCGGAAGATGCGGCCGATTTCATACACGCGGTCAAGGCCGCCTACGATCAAGCGTTTGAGGTTCAGTTCCGTAGCGATGCGCAGGTACAGATCGATGTCCAGCGTATTGTGATGCGTGATGAACGGACGGGCAGCTGCACCACCAGCAATGGTGGACAAAACCGGCGTCTCCACTTCCAGATAGCCGCGCTCATCGAGGTATTCGCGGATGGAGTTGATGGTCTTCGTGCGGCGGCGGAAGGTCTCACGCACATCCTGGTTCACGATGAGGTCGAGATAGCGCTGACGGTAGCGAATATCCACGTCCTGCAGACCATGGAATTTTTCCGGCAGCGGACGCAGGGACTTGGAGAGCAGGTCGAAATCCTCTACGCGCACCGTGACTTCGCCGCGATGCGTCTTGAAAACCACACCGCGGATGCCGATGATATCACCGATATCAAGGCGGCGGAACTGGCCTTTGTATTTCTCTTCGCCCAATACGTCAATCTTGAAGTACACCTGAATGTTGCCCGTGCGGTCATTCAGCGTGCAGAAAGATGCCTTGCCATGGCCGCGGATAGCCATGAGGCGGCCGGCGATGAATACTTCAGGGCCTTCTTCATCCCCTTCCAGATGGTCATATTCTTTTTTGATATCCGCTGCATAAGCCGTCACATCAAAACGATGGCCAAAGGGAGCCACGCCCATCTCCTGGAAGGCTGCCAGCTTTTCGCGGCGAACCTTCATCATCTCATTCAGGTCTTCCACAGGAGCCTGCTGATTCTGCTTATTTTCTGCCATTTACGCAAATTCTCCTATCTATATTATCTTACTTTAAAATATCCTTGATTTCGTACTTGATCACACCTGCCGGAGCGTGTACGTCAACGACAGCACCGCGCTTCTGGCCCAGCAGTGCCTGTCCCAGCGGGGACTCGTTGGAAATCTTCCCTTCATCCGGATCTGCTTCAGTCGAACCTACAATCATGAACGTTTCCGGACCATCTTCAGCAAATTCCAGGTCAACTACTGAAACCTTGGAACCCATCTGTACCACATCACCGCTGCCAGCTTTGATGATATCGGAGTTACGGATCTTGGCTTCCAGATCAGCAATCTCACCTTCGAGGAATGCCTGCTCATTCTTTGCATCATCATACTCGGAGTTCTCGGACAAGTCACCCAGAGCAATTGCAGCTTTCAAACGTTCTGCAATCTCTATGCGCCGTACGCTTTTCAAATAATTGAGTTTTTCTACGAGTTTATTGTAACCATCTTCGGTCAGCATGACCTTTTTATCTGCCATGTTAAACGCCCCTTTGCAAAATTCATATAATATAACTTTAACATTGTACCCCGCCTGCCCTTTTCTGTCAACCAGCAAGAAAGGCGGCGGGGTACAATTAATCCCTTATTCGCAAAAATATTTCATGGCCGTTTTCTTCCACTCATGCTTAGAATAGAGCATGACATGATTATTGACATGGCTGGCCTTTCCCAAGTCTTTTACCACCTGTTCACACTCTTCCCGACTATGTCCATGCACCATCGTATAAAGATTATACGGCCAATCCTGAGCTGTATTGCGGTCATAGCAATGGGATACAGACGGACAGGCCGCCATCTGTCTGGCAATCTCGTCCAGACGGTCAGCAGGAACTTCCCAGGCCACCAGCACATTAGAGGTAAAGCCCACCTCCCGGTGACGCAGCACAGCGCCCATCTTGCGGATCTTCTTGCTGTCCCGCATGGCCTTCACCCTCTCCAGGAAAAGCTCTTCGCTTATTCCCACCTGTTCAGCCAGTGTCTTGTAGGGTTCAGCCACCAAAGGGAAATCGCCCTGCAGGGCACGGACAATACGCTTGTCTAATTCACTGATTTCTTTCAAAACTTCTGCTGCCATCTGTCCTGCCCCCTTAATGCAATTTAAACTGCACGTTGATCTTGTATTTCTTGTTGGCCTTGAGATTCAGCATATCTTCCACACCATTCAAGGACTGGACTTCGCTGAGAATCTTCGCCTCTGTTTCCAGATTCGGCGTCAGCAGGGTGAACCACAGATTGTAGCGGCCCTCCCGCTCATAGTTATGGGTGGCACCTGGATAGTGATTGATGGCCTCAGCTACAGTCTGCATCTTGGAGGGCTCAACCTTGAGCGCCACCAATGTGCCCTTGTAGCCCAGATTATTGGAGTCAAAGAAGGTGCCGATACGCCGCAGATAGCCTTCTTTTTTCAACTCCTGAACCCTCGTCAGCACCGTCTGCTCATCGGTCCCCAGCTCTTCTGCCAGCTTGGCAAAAGGACGGCTGCATACAGGCAGGCTCCCCTGCAGCAAATTCAACAAGGATTTATCGAAATCCGTCAAAGCCATCATCATAATCCCTCTCCCCTATTCCGTCATCGAGATTCTTTCGCAATTCCCATTGATTTTGCGCAATATGAATCCGATTCATATTTTCTACTATTATTCTAGCAGACTATCCCCGATAACGTCAAGTAAATCTGAACGGCCTTCATTTTTTAAGGAAGAGTACGGCAGCACGGAAATTTCCTTGATGCCCAGCTTACGCTTGATGGCGGCGATATTCTTCGCGCGCTCATTCTTGCCGATCTTATCCACCTTGGTGGCAATGATCAGTACGGGCAGGCCGTTGTCCACGAGCCAGTTGAACATTTCCACGTCAGATGCCATCGGCTCATGACGGCTGTCGATAAGCTGGCAGACAAAGGAAAGCCGTGGGGAATGCAAGAGGTATTCTTCGATAAACTTCGACCAGATCTTGCGTTTTTCCTTGCCCGTCTTGGCATAGCCGTAACCAGGCAGGTCAACGAGGTAAAAGGCCTTGCGCTCCTCGGCTTCCTCAATCTTCACGCCCACCTCAAAGAAGTTGATGGTCTGCGTCTTGCCGGGCTGTGAGGATACTCTTGCCAGATTATTGACTCTTGTCAGGGAGTTTATCAGGGAGGACTTGCCCACATTGGAACGACCAATAAAGACGATTTCCGGCAGATTCCCTTCAGGGTACTGGTCTTTTTTCACGGCGGAAGCCACATAGGTTCCTTGGGTTATAATGACTCTGTCTTTCATGTTCTCATCTCCTTGCAAAAATATGCCACCCCCTTCAAGGGGAGATGGCCACACAGCAACCAGAAGGGATAAGTGCATTCATCCAGCTTATCAAGAGTTCCCCCCTGGTGCCCCGCACCACTTCCCCCTAAAGGGGGCAGCTTTACATATTTTACTTCAGCAACGCAATCTTCAATACTTCATCCATGGATTCCACAGGCTTGAATTCCAGCTTCTCCCGCACAACTTCGGGAATATCGTCGATATCCTTTTCGTTGTCCTTCGGCAGGACGATGGTCTTCATACCTTCCCGATAGGCGGCCAGCACTTTTTCCTTGAGGCCGCCAATGGGCAGCACATGGCCGCGCAGGGTGATTTCTCCAGTCATGGCCACATCGCTCCTGACCTTTTTGCCGGTCAGAGCTGAAATCATGGCCGTAGCCATGGTGATGCCTGCCGATGGGCCATCCTTGGGAATAGCGCCCTCTGGCAAATGGATATGGATATCCTCTTTTTCGTAGAAATCATCCGCAAGTTTCAGTTTGTCCGAACGGCTGCGCACATAAGTCAGGCCGGCCTGCGCCGATTCCTGCATCACGTCACCGATCTGACCGGTCAGGATAAGCTTGCCCTTCCCCTTGAGCACGGTGACTTCGGTCGGCAGGATGGTGCCACCGACTTCCGTCCAGGCCATGCCAGTAACGACACCCACCTGCGGCTTCTTGTTGGCCTTGGTATCCTGGAATTTCACCTTGCCCAAAAAGTCCGTGAGATTTTTCTTCGTGACCTTGACGGGTGCTTCCTCACCTTCCACAATCTTGCGGGCGGCTTTGCGGCAGACGCTGCCGATTTCCCGTTCCAGCTCGCGGACACCAGACTCCCGGGTATAATCACTGATGATTTTCTGCAGTACTCCGGTACCGAAACTGATGTCCTTGGCCTTCAGGCCATTCTGGGTGCGCTGACGCGCCACCAGATAACGCTTGGCAATCTCTAGCTTTTCCACTTCGGTATAGCTGGACAACTGGATGATTTCCATCCTATCCCGCAGGGGACGGGGAATATTGCCCAGATTGTTGGCCGTGACAATCCAGAATACCTTGGAAAGGTCGAACGGCAGATCTACAAAGTGATCGCTGAACGTAGAATTCTGCGCCGGGTCAAGAACCTCAAGCAGAGCTGCCGACGGATCACCATGGTAGTCACCGGAGAGCTTGTCGATTTCATCGAGCAGGAACACAGGATTCTTCTTGCCTACCTTGCGCAGGCCGTCGATAATGCGCCCTGGCATAGCGCCCACATAGGTGCGGCGATGACCACGAATCTCCGCTTCATCCCGGACACCACCTAAAGAAGCTCTTACAAACTCCCTGCCCGTGGCACGGGCTACCGATGTTGCCAGCGAGGTCTTGCCCACGCCGGGAGGCCCGACAAGGCAGAGAATCGGTGCGCTCTTATCCTTGGCCAGCTTATGCACCGCCAGATAATCGAGGATCCTGTCTTTCACTTTGGTCAGTCCATAATGGTCTTCATCCAGGACCTTTTTGGCGGCAGCAATATCCACAGTATCTTCCGATTCCTCATTCCAGGGAAGTTCCAGCAGGCAGTCAATGTAATTGCGGATGACACCGGCTTCAGCGTGCATATTGCTGAAGCTTTCCAACCGGTTCAATTCCTTTTCCACAGCCTTCTGCACAAACTCCGGATAATTTCCCTCGCTGAGCTTCTTGCGTGCCTCATCAATCTCACTCTTGTTGCTGTCACCCAATTCCTGGCGGATGGCCTTGATCTGCTCCCGCAGATAGTAATCCTTCTGGATCTTGTCCATCTGCTTGCGCACCTGCTTGCCAATCTTGTGCTCCATCTGCAGGATTTCCATCTCACGGGTCAGCACACCATAGAGTTTTTCCAAACGCTCCTTGACATCAATGGCCGCCAGCAGCTCCTGACGGGTTTCCACCTTGAGATTAAGATGACTGGCGATAAGGTCGGCCAATCTGCCGGCATCGTCAATGATTGCCACGGAAACCAAGGTTTCGGGCGGAATTTTCTTGGACAGGCGCACCCATTCTTCAAACTGATGCACGACAGCGCGATTCAGCGCTTCCATATTCATGGACGTGTCGATCTTATCGGTGAATTCTTCCACCGCAACAGCATCGAAATTATCCTGTTCATGGAATTCATGAATCAGGGCCCGGCGCTTGCCTTCTACCAATACCCGGACTGTATCACCGGGCAGTTTGATGACCTGGCGGATTTCAGCCACCACACCTACGGGATAGAGCTCCTCGAAGGTGAATTCCTCGGCTTCCGCATCGGTCTGAGTCGTGAGCATGACCTCCCGGTTCTCCACCATAGCCTCCTCAATAGCTGCCATGGAGCGATTCCGGCCCACATCGATATGAATCATCATATAAGGGAATACAACCATGCCCCGCAAGGGCAGCAATGGCAATGTACGCAATTCAGCCATTTGACTCCCTCCTTTTTCCTAAAATAATAATATATAAACAAGGCGCTGCCGCAGCAACGCCTCGCCTTACGCCTGCCATAAGTCAGGCAGATGCTTCACTATTTTGCGCCTTCTTGTCGATGGTCAAAACAGGATCTTTTTTATTATTCACCGTCTCTTTGGTCACATGGCAAGCCGTGACACCTTCAATGGAAGGAATGTCATACATCACGTTACACATGATGCTTTCGATGATCGACCGCAAGCCACGGGCACCGGTCTTGCGCTTCAACGCCTCTTTGGCGATCATGCGCAGGGCCTCATCTTCAAAGGAAAGCTTCACGCCATCCAGCTCCAAAAGCTTGGCATACTGCTTGACCAAGGCATTCTTCGGTTGAGTCAGGATACTGACCAAAGCATCTTCATCCAGAGAGTCTAATGTCACTACCACTGGTACGCGACCGATAAACTCGGGGATGAGCCCATGCTTCAACAAATCCTCTGGTAACAGCTTCTTCAGGATTTCCCCTACATTACGCTGTTGCTTCTTGGACTTGATATTCGCACCAAATCCCATTTGTTTCTGGCCAACACGGCTTTCGATAACTTTCTCAATGCCATCAAAAGCACCACCACAAATAAAGAGGATATTAGTCGTATCAATCTGAATAAGTTCCTGATGCGGATGCTTACGCCCTCCCTGCGGAGGAACAGAAGCTACTGTACCTTCCAGGATCTTCAGCAGTGCCTGCTGCACACCTTCGCCAGATACATCGCGGGTAATGGATGGATTCTCCGACTTACGGGCAATCTTGTCGATTTCATCAATATAAACAATTCCCCGTTCAGCCCTCTCCACATCATAATCAGCAGCCTGAATGAGTTTAAGAAGGATATTCTCCACATCCTCACCCACATACCCGGCTTCAGTAAGTGCTGTGGCATCAGCAATGGCAAAAGGAACATTGATTATCTTTGCCAGAGTCTGCGCCAGCAATGTCTTGCCACTGCCTGTGGGACCAACCATCAAGATATTGGACTTCTGCAGTTCCACATCATCGCTTTTGGTGGCCCCCATATTGATGCGCTTGTAGTGGTTGTAAACAGCCACAGCAAGGCTCTTCTTGGCGTCATCCTGTCCGATTACATACTGGTCTAAGATCGCGCGGATGTCCTTCGGTTTTGGGACGTCCTTCAGTTCTACCTCTGCTTCCTCACTGAACTCTTCTTCAATGATCTCATTGCAGAGCTCAATGCATTCATCACAGATATAGACGCCGGGACCTGCAACCAGCTTTCTTACCTGCTCCTGCGTCTTGCCGCAAAAAGAGCATTTGAGCTGACCTTTTTCATCCCCAAACTTCAACATGACACCACCCCTCAATCTTTAGCGTCGTTTTTCTTCGTCTTCTTGGGACGGGTAATCACTTCATCCACGATGCCATAAGCCTTGGCCTCGGCTGCGGTCATGAAGTTATCGCGTTCCGTGTCATTATTGATTTCTTCCGCGGTCTTTCCCGTAGAGGAAACAAAAATGTCATTGATGGTTTCACGGATGCGCTGAATCTCACGGGCCTGAATCTGAATGTCCGTGGACTGCCCCTGGGCACCCCCCAGAGGCTGATGAATCATTACCCGGGCATTGGGCAGCGCAAAGCGCTTGCCCTTGGCACCAGCCGTCAGGAGCACAGCCCCCATGCTGGCCGCCTGTCCGATACAGATGGTGGACACGTCCGGCTTGATATACTGCATGGTATCATAGATAGCCAAGCCAGCAGTGACAACGCCACCGGGGCTGTTGATGTAGAGGTAGATATCCTTGTCTGGATCTTCCGATTCCAAAAAGAGCATCTGCGCCACGACTACATTGGCTACACTATCGTCAATCTGACCGCCCAGGAAGATAATCCGGTCTTTGAGCAGGCGGGAATAGATATCGTATGCCCGCTCACCACGGTTAGACTGCTCTACTACCATAGGTACATAATTCATTGGAATACCCCCATATACAGGGAAAGATTAGGCAATGCTGTCGATGATGAACTGAGCCGTCTTCTTGCGCAGTACCGTTGCAGCCAGATCGCCAACGCGTCCCTGTTCCTTGATGATTTTCTGAACCTGCTGCGGCGTAGCACCATAAGCGGCAGCCATGCCAGCAACTTCAGCGTCGAGGTCTTTTGCCTCAACCTTGATGTCTTCAGCTTTAGCAACTTCTTCCAGCATGAGATCCGTACGAACGTTCTTCTCAGCCGTTTCACGATAGTCTTCGCGAATCTTGTTGATGTCCGTGCCAGCGTACTGGAGGTAAGCATCAAAGCTCATGCCCTGCTGTTCGAGACGCATAGCCATTTCACGGATCATGCCTTCCACACGGTTGTCAATCATGACTGCCGGAATATCAACGGTGATGTTGTTGGTTGCCATTTCGATGGCAGCGCTCTTCTGGTCGTTTTCAGCCTTGCGCTCAGCGTTTTCTTCCAGGTTCTTGCGGATATCAGCCTTGAGTTCTTCAAGCGTTTCGAACTTGCTGACTTTCTTAGCCAGTTCATCGTCCATAGCCGGCAGTTCTTTCTGCTTGATGCTGCGGATCGTGCACTTGAACATAGCAGCCTTGCCAGCCAGTTCCTTTGCATGGTATTCTTCCGGGAAAGTAACGTTGACTTCCTTCTCTTCGCCGATCTTAGCACCGATGAGCTGATCCTCGAAACCCGGGATGAAGCTGCCGGAACCAATCTGCAGCGGGTAATCCTGGCCCTTGCCGCCTTCGAATGCTTCGCCGTCTACGAAACCTTCGAAATCGAGCGTCGTGAAGTCGCCGTCTTTGACTTCAGCACCTTCCGGAGCGTCAACCATCTTGCCCTGACGATCCTGGAACGTCTTGAGCTGCTTTTCCACATCTTCGTCGGTAACAGCTTCCACGTTCTTCTCAACCTTCAGGCCCTTGTAGTCACCCAGCTTGACTTCCGGACGCGGAGTAACCGTAGCCTTGAATACGAGATCCTTGCCATCTTCGAGGGTTTCGATGTCGATCTGCGGACGGCTTACCGGCTCAATCTTCTGTTCTTCGAGAGCATCAGCAAATGCCTTGGGGCCGACGATGTCGAAAGCTTCCTGCATGATGGCATCCATACCCACGTTGCGCTCGATGATCTTGCGCGGAGCCTTGCCCTTGCGGAAACCCGGAATATTTACACGGTTGCTGAGACGCTTTACAGCCTTTTCCACTGCTTTGGAAACTTCCGCAGCTTCAACCTCAACCGTCAGAGTAACCTGCTGGTTTTCACCATTTTCAACCGTAACTTTCATTGTCTGAAACGACCTCCTGTATTGTCTAAATCAAAGCATGGACAAGATTTTGCGCATTTAACCGCAAGCATGCCATACTTACGCTATAATACCACAGAACGCGAATAAACACAAGGGTTTATCCGCGTTCTTCTATAAAAAAGTCAAAAAATCAATTGCTTATTTTATTAAATTTTCCATCCGTTCTACAGGTTTTGTCAAATCCAGATGTCCGGAAATCGATTCAATCTTTTTTCCTTCCACCAAGAGCTGTACTTTCTTGATCTCACTGAATTCCGTCAGCGTGTTGACAATAGATCCCACCAGCATTTCCTCACCTGTGGAACCGCCAATAAATTTCTTGACCAGATTATCATCAAAATCTACAAAAGCCGTATCGCCTTGCACCTTTACACTTTTGATTTTTGCCTGCTTGGGTACGATAGTTGCCAGTCCTTTTTCTTTCGTTCCATCCAACAAGGCCTTCAGCGCAGCTGTATATTTATCTGAACCGCCAACTTTCACAGTCTTCGTCACAGACTGAAGCTTCAGACCCTGTTCGTCAGGATAATAAACTTTGACCGTTAATTTCTCGCTTTTTTTGTCTTTCTCATTTTCAGGCAGCGAATTTGGTAACTTTCCCTTTTCAGCAGTAACAGCCGGACTGTCTCCTGTATCTGAAGATAATTTCTTATCTTCACTGCAGCCAGCTGCGCATAGCACGGTCACTGCCAGCAAAGCCAACAGAATAGCGCGTATTTTCTTCATGATATCACCTCATTTAAAATAACGTGCAATGCCCTGCACAATCGCAGCAGCTATCTTATTCTGATAGGCATCGCTACGTAAAAGCTGTTCTTCATTATAATTGGTCACAAAACCCAGCTCAATCAATGAAGCAGGCATCGTGGTATGACGCAAGACATAATAATTAGCCGTCTTGACTCCGCGATTGAACAGCCCTCCAGCTTTCGCCAGCTCCTCATTCAGCAACGTGGCAAATCTCTGGCCTTTAGCAGAGCCTGCATTATAATAGGTTTCCATCCCATGTGCTGCCGGACTGGAAAATGCATTACAATGGATAGACAGGAACAGCGCCGCACGACTGTCCCGATTTGCCACATCACAACGCGCCTGCAATTCTTGCTTAGCTGTAGCATTAGGCGCAAAAACATCTACATCTGTGGTACGGGTCATAAGTACATTGGCACCCGATTGGGTCAGGATATTCTGCACCTTTTTCGCCACCGCCAACGTAACGTTTTTTTCCATTACACCATTAGGTCCCACAGCCCCACTGTCACTGCCACCATGCCCGGCATCCACTACGATTGTCTTGCCGTTCAATCCGGCAGCAGCAGGCGGTGCCTCCTTATAGGGTTCCATAAGTTCTATCACGATACGAGCCGGCTTATTCAACCGCTTTTCCCGGGGGAGAGTCGATATTTTATAATTATCCTTGATTACAGGCTGCGTGCAATCAATCGTGATTTGTGTATCCCTGCCTACTTCAGCAATACTGACCTGATTTGCCAGACCATTTTTCATGGCAATGAAATTCTTCACCTTGCCACGCTTAGTTTGCGGTAAGGTTATAACCAGCTGCTGGCGCAAATAAGGGAGTTCCTTGACAGTATACGCCGGTTCATCCCCTGTCATGCCGATCTCAATCCGCAAGGCGTTCCTTCCCGCTATCTTTACCTTACTAGTCTGAAAGTAATTCAATTTATGGCTATGATTATCACGAGCTGCTTCTACTACACCAGGTGTCCATATACCAACAAAAAAAGCCACCAAAACGCCCACTAAACTTACCCAGCGGAATACGTTATTCATCAAACTTGCCTCCTAAATCAATCGCGTAGAAGCTCCAGGGCCTCTGCCTCTGCCTGCTCATTAGCCTCTTTATCCAAGGCAATGTCCAGCGTAATATAATCGCCTTCCCCCACTTCAGCAGGCAGAAACTCCCGGGGAAAATTCACCTTTTTCATGGTTTCTCCTAAGAGCAGTACCGCCAATTCGCCTTCATATCGGTCAATATAAGCAGAAATCACTGTACGTCCCCCATTTCCGTCACAATATTATAACCCTTGCCATCTGTTGTTAATGTAATGGTACCATTTTTATCAGTCTCATAAATCTTCAGCTTCATTGAGTGATACTTTTTCATGGTCTGCGCATGAGGATGCCCATAATCATTGCCGGCACCACAGGAAATCATCACAGCTTCGGGATTTACCGCCCGCAGGAACTCCGCCGAAGAAGAAGTCTTGCTGCCATGATGGCCTGCCTTGAGAACCGCACTCTTCAACTCATTCCCATAGGCTTTCACAATAGGTTCTTCTTCGACCTTCTCCGCATCTCCGGTAAACATCATAGAAAAGTTGCCAAAGATAAGCCTGCCTACCACAGATTCATTGTTTGGATCATGATGTTCCGTCGTCTTGCTGCCCTTGTCCACTGCGGCCTTATCCGGTGCATAGACCTTAAACTTCACACCGCCGCCAAAATCAAGTTCATCACCAGCCACTAAACCATGACGCTTAATGTTTTTCTGTTTGAGCAGCTTCATGTAACGTGTATAGACCTTTGACTTGGAAGGCATTCCGTTGTCAAAAACCTCACCTACTTCGTAGTCCTGCAACACGACACCCTCTACACCACCAATATGGTCCGCATGCGGATGCGTGAGGATCAACTTGTCAATGCGCTTGACACCAGCCTTTTTCAGCTCATTGCGCAGCTTTTCCTGCTCATCCAGATCACTGGTATCAATGAGCACCGTCTGCTCAGGGGTTTCTATCAAGATCGCATCGCCCTGCCCCACATTAAGCATCTTCACGGTCAGATTCTTTACAGCTTCAGCTGTCATGGAGCCATTTTGTCCGCCACTGGCCTGATCTGTCGTCTTACCACCACAACCTGTCAGCAGAAGACATACAGACAAAACCATCACGAGCAGGAATTTCCATTTTCCTTTCATTCCAATCACCTCAAATTCGTTTCAGGATATAGCGGTAAATCCCCTCTGCTACACCATCTTCATCTACCGTAGGCAATACATGATCAGCCAGAGCTTTCAATTCCGGTCCGGCATTTCCCATTACCAAAGCATGCCCCACAGTGCTCATCATTTCCAGATCATTCAAGCCATCACCAAAGGCATAGCTTGACTCCACCGGAATGTTCAGATAGGCCAGTGCCCGCTCAATGCCCGTAGCCTTGGACACATCAGCGGCGTAAAGTTCCATGTACTTCCGCAGCGTAGGATCTATAAGCCCAGTCACGCCCGGCCAGGACAGCAATTTTTCAAATACACCGCCAGCCCCAGGAGTATCACAGAGTAATTCCACTTTTCCTGCCACGATGTCCTCTAAGGAAAAATCTCTTACAAAACGATCTACATGAATATTGATATTGCGATAGACATTTTCCAGCCCTTTAAATTCAGGCCGTAAGTAAACCTGCGGATAACTCTCCAAAATGTACTCGATGCCATTCTGCTCAGCCAAAGCGACCATGGCCTGGATCTTATCTGCCGGCATATCCTGACGGAAAATAATCTCCCCATCGATTACGACTATCGCTCCGTTCAGCAAAACAAAGCCATCAAAGAGTCCCTCCTGGACCAGTTCATCACTAAGATACGCCCAAGGCCTGCCCGATGCAATGAAAGTACGATGTCCCGCAGCCCTCAATTCGCGAATTGCCTTCTTTACACTTGGAGACATGCTTGTTTTTTTATGATGAATATTGATCAGTGTACCGTCAATGTCAAAAAATACTGCCTTAGTCACAAAAAACTCCTATCTACTACAAGCGAGATAACTTCTTTTCTTCATGTTACTAAAAATCATGTATTCTTTCAAGGCTTTCCTCACAAAAAGAAAATTGCACTGTGGTCTAAAAAAAAGTATAATGAAAGAGCAGTTGAATTTTTCGTAAGGAGTGTCTCTTTATTATGAATATTTCTACCACTACGCTAGGAAAAATTGTCACTCTTACTGCCCTGGGCACGGTTCTTACTATTGCAATCGCTGGCAGTATTTCTGTATCCGTCGTTAATCAAGACAAGATCATCATGGGCGTTCAAGCCTACGGCACGACCATCGCCGGCATGAACAAAAATGAGGCCCGCAAGTTTTTTTCTGACACGGCCAACAGTAAATTACAACGAAAAGCAGCCGTGCTGAACTACGAAGAACGTACGTTTCACATTGACCCGGCAGATATCAATCTTCACGGCAACGTGGATGAAGCCGTCGAAGCTGCCTATCGTATCGGCCGAGAAGGCACTCCCCTGCAAAATCTGATCAGCCAGATGCGCTGTGCTATTTTTGGCCAGACAATCACCATGGACGCCAGTTATGACGAGCAGCTCCTCACCAACCAGCTGCTACAGATAAAAAATGCCATTGATACACCGCCTGTAAACGGTGTTGCCACTTTACAGGCAGATGGCAGCATCAAAAAAACTGCTGCCGTCACAGGCTTGACGCTTGATATCGATCCTATTGCCGCAGAACTGGCTCCTGAATTCAAATCATTGAACATCACCGTAAAAAAAGAGCTTACACCTGAAAAACAGCCACCATTCATTCAAGATGCAGACCTGGCCGCTATGGATGGCATTCTAGGTTCCTATACCACACGTTTTTATCCAGGTGATCGCGGAGATAACATCGGTCTGGCCGCCAGTCACCTGCAGGGAGCATTGATCCGCAGCGGCTCCACCTTGTCCTTCAACAGCATTGTCGGCCCCCGTACCCGGGATGCCGGATACAAAAATGCTGGTGTCATCATCTACGGTGAACATGCGATTGATGTAGGCGGTGGTGTCTGCCAGGTAAGTTCAACTTTGTATAATGCAGTCCTGTTGGCAGGGCTCACCCCTATCGAACGCACAGGTCATTTCGCTGCTTCCAGCTATGTACCTGCCGGCCGCGATGCCACTGTCGCAGACGGGCTGATAGATTTTGTATTCCGCAATCCTCTTCCTCATCCAGTCTATCTTACTGTCTCTAACACAGGTAATGCTCTTACCATTTACGTTCTAGGCACCCGTTCGGATCTTAATGGAAAAAGCATTGCACTCATCACAGAAGGAAGTTCCCAGCACCCTTCCGTTTACCGCCTTTGGAAACAGGATGGTCAAGTAATAGAACGAGAATTCCTGCATACAGATACATATGAAACACTGAAAAACACCTGACCGTTCAGGATACACACATGCAGGTACACTATAATAGAAGGGGTGTTGCCCAAATGAGAATTCACTTAGGCAACACCCCTTCTTAATTTCTAATCCTCCCCCTGCCACTTCAGCCCTACCGTAACCCAGCCATCCTGCTGGCGGAAATCACATTGGGCACCGTACTTGCGGATAAAGGAACGCAAAGCAATCATCCCCGTGCCATGATTGGACTCGTCACTATAGGGAAAACCATCGCTATCCAGTGTTAAAGCCCCTTGAAAACGATTGGCCACCGACAGGGAAAATTGCCCATCTGTGCACTGTGCTGAAACCTTGACGGCACGATCCATGACAGGCTGATTCATGCTGGCATGCAGGGCATTTTCCAACAGATTGGACAGGACAATAGCCACATCTGTATCCATGCCCACCATCTCCTTGGGCAAATTTACCTTCTGCTGCAAAGGGATTTCCAGATTGCCCAGATGATAGTGATAGATCGACAAAGTTGCATTGACAAGGTCATTGGTGCAGAATTCCCGTATCATTGCCTGTTCGCTTTCCGCTGACTGCTTAGCCACCAGCTGTTTGGCCTCACTGATGCGCCCACTGTCCAACAAGGTGCTGAGCAACTGGTTGTAATGGCGCATATCATGATTCAGGACACGCAAGGTCTGCCGCCGTTCTTCTGTCAGACGTGTATACTCCCGCAGGGAATACAGCTGTTGTGCCAAGAGATTGTTGCGATTGACTTCGGCCGTATGTTCAGACATATGATAGGCAGAGGTGAGCACCAGCCGGAAAATCAGAAAGAAAGCGATTGGCAGTGCCAAACGGCCGACACGCTCAGGCACACTATGGTAAAGCTGGCCATCCAGCATGGGCAGTGCGTAGGCAAACAATACCACCAGCGGCATCAGGGCGATATAGAGTCCCAAATGCCGGTATTGAAAGAAACGCTGGACCGGAATCAGATTGCTGAATATCTGCCGTTCCAAGGGGAGCAGCAGCAGGAAAAGGACGAGATAACAGCTGATGATCATCAGCATATGCATGCGTTCACCATAATCAACCGGCAGGACCGCGCTGACCACAAAGCCGCTGATGGTATGCAGCAATATGGAGAACAGGCTTTGCATGCTCAGCACAAACAAATGCTGCACGAATCCACGGGGAATGCAGTAATAAGCAATCAGGAAAAACGGCACCCAGCCAAAGGCCACCAGCAGCTTGAACCGCAGTACCTCCCCATCATACATCGCCATAACTGCAGCATAGATAAAGAAAGCCATGATTCCCCAGCCAACTGTCAGCTGCTGCAATTTGTGCTGCTGCACAACTGAAGCGATTTGGGCAAACGGAAGATAACGAAGCCAAACGCCACTGAACTGCAGAAAAACCAGCGTTAATGCCAATAGATACTCCATTCCCGGACCTCACTTTCAAAAAGTAATATCATAATGATACCTGACTAAAATTCGCAATAGTTTCTCTGTTATCTATTTTACCACTTACGATATATTTCGGCTACTTTTGTAAAAACATTGCTAAAAATCAAGTCTTAGGATAAAATTAGAAATAAGTTAAGTTTTTATTAAATTCAGATTAACTTTAAAAGAAAGAGGAGCAGCCTCATCATGAATATTCCACCGTTCAAACGACGCCGCATAATAGCCGTGGATGACGATTCCATCAACCGGATGACTCTGGAAGCCATCCTCAGCACCGATTATGACTTCGTTGCCATGTCCAACGGCCCTGAAGCACTCGCCCTGCTCGCAGAGCAGCCTGCCGATCTCATACTCCTCGACATCAATATGCCGGAAATGGATGGCTTTGAAGTGCTGGCAGCTTTACAGCAGAATGAAAAAACCTGTGCCATACCGGTCATCATGCTGACCGGTGATCTGGATCAGGAAACCGAGGTGCAGGGCATTCAGGCCGGTGCCTTTGATTTTGTCCACAAGCCTTTCATCCCCACTTTGATCCTGCGCCGCATCGAGCGGACCTTGGAACTCAAGGCCCTGCAACATCACATGCAGCAGGAAATCGACCGGCAGACAGCCATTGCCCAGGAACGGCTAGCCTCCACCCAGCGTCTATTCCAGGAAATGATAGAGACACTTGCCGATACCATCGATGCCAAAGACAAATACACCCACGGCCATTCCCACCGCGTAGCGGATTACGCCCGGGAAATTGCCCGTCGGGCGGGTAAGTCCGAAGAATACCAGCGCGCCGTCTACTATATGGCACAGCTTCACGACATCGGCAAGATTGGCATCCCTTCCAGCCTGATCAACAAAAACACAAAACTCACGGATGAGGAATATGCTGCCATGTGTCAACATACCAATATCGGCAGCGATATCCTCGCCCACGTCAAGGAGATGCCCGAACTTTTGACTGCCGCCCGCAGCCATCACGAACGCTATGACGGTACAGGTTATCCGGACGGACTCGCCGGCACTGCCATTCCCGAAAAGGTCCGCATCATCGCCGTGGCGGATGCCTACGATGCCATGACCTCCAAACGCAGTTATCGGGACGTTCTGCCCCAGGCTGTGGTCCGGCAGGAAATACTCAATGCCCGCGAAACGCAGTTGGATCCCCTCTTCACTGACATCATGCTGCAGATGATCGATGAGGATGTTCATTACCACCTGCGAGAAGAATAAACATGCCTCCAAAGGCTCTGCAGGAAATTTTCCAGAGCCTTTTTTGTATTTGCCCTTTAGCCTGACATCAGGCCATACGGTTCGGATATTCGTCATGATGGGGCAGGAATAATAAATCCATATGGCGAAAACTAATCATGGAATGCATGCCTGTGTTTGTCTGAAACGTTGTCTGATTGGAGGAAAATTTATGCGGAGGAACTGCGGGAAACCTTTGAGCAGATCCGTGTTGCCTCCGGGGATGTAGCCATCCGCATCCGCAATATGACGCAGGATATGCAGGGCGTGTCGGCCGAAGCCAGCAATATCAAGCAGAAATCCGAGCAGATTTCCTCCAACAGCGGCAAGGTTTCCGGCGAAATGGAAAATGTAGCCACTGCTTCTGATGAACAATCCACGGCCGCTGATGAAATCGCCACGGCCAGCCAGTCCTTGGCGAAACTGGCTCAGAATCTGCAGAATTCCCTGAATAAATTCCAATTCTGACCTTGTTTGGTCATGAAGTCTTCACTGTTTGGCAGAAAGGCGGTTTAGTGGTATGAACTTTTGGCAACAACATAGCTTGTCCCAATGGGCCACGCGGCTCATCGTCAGCTTCATCCTGATCGTGCTGGCCGCCGCCTGTTGGATCTTCTCCAGCAGCACCTTTGATCAGCCGCATCCCAAAGCCGGCATCGTGCTGTTGGGCGGCATTGACGAGGAGGGCTGGAACGCCCCCCAATACCGCGGTATCCATAAGGCCTGCAATTCCATGGGTATCGAGCTTCTCACCAAAGAACGCATCATCGGTGACGGCGCCTGCACAAAGGCCGTCAATGAACTGGTCAGCGAAGGTGCGGGGATGATATTCCTGGCCAGTTATTCCTATTCCCAGGAAGCGCAAAAACTTGTCCGCCAATACCCCCACATTGCCTTCGGCACCAACTCAGCTGAATGCCATGCCCGCAACATGACCTCCTATTTCATCCGCATGTATCAGGGGCGGTATCTGGCCGGCGCCCTGGCCGGCATGCACACTAAGAGCAATGTCATCGGCTATGTAGCCGCTATGAAAAACTCCGAGGTCAACCGTGGCATCAACGCCTTCACCCTCGGCGTGCAGCAAACCAATCCCGCAGCCCGGGTTGTCGTCATGTGGACAGGCAACTGGCAGGATGAGGAAAAGGAAGCGTGGGAAGCCCGCCGTCTCATCAAAGAAGCCGGTGCTGACGTCCTCACCTATCATCAGGACGAACCAGCTGCCGCAGATGTGGCTGAGGAACTGGGCATTGACTATATTGGTTACTATGAGGACTTAGGCAAGCATGGCTGGCGCTCTGACCATGTCCTAACCTCCGTGGTCTGCAACTGGGACCGCTACTATGAAGACATCATCCGCCGTTATCTCAAGGGGGAACTCAACTACATGGACAAACAATGGGTAGGCATGGAAGCAGGATTCGTGGAACTATGTGATTTTTCTGCTGCTGTCACGGAGGAAGAAAAAGCACGACTGGCCCAAATAAAGGAAAAGATGCTGGGCGGTCGCTTTGTCTTTGCCGGGGAAATCTATGACCGCCAGGGAAAACTTCGCTGCCGGCCGGATGAATCCATCCGGGATGACCGCCTGCTCCAGCATATGGACTGGCTGGTAAAGGGGGTGGAGATTCTTGAATAACCGCAAAAAAATGCTGTTGACCATCCTGACGATGCTATTCTTGATCTTTCTTTCCGGAATCTTCATCCAGCAGCGGATTGTGGATATGCTCAACAAAGCTGCTGAACATTCTGTCGCCCGCCAGACCGAGGACCTTTCCCTGCTGGCCGGCGAACGCTTCCGCCGCTTCCTGACGCCACTTCAGACTGCCTCCAAGCATCTGTCCGAACACGAGGAGGACAAAGAGGACATGCTGAAGATGCTTGCCCAGCAGAATCCTCAGGGACAGGCCGGCCTCATTGACTTCCAGCACCATACCCTGGGCCGTTCTGTTTCCAGCACCTCGTTCCCCCGCCTGCAGCTGGCCTTCCATGGCAATACCGTCATCGACTACAATCCTGACATTGGCATATTGCTGGCCACCCCGGTCATCTATGGCGACAACGTCCGCTATGTGCTTTATCAGATCTATCCCATCAGCATGCTGCCCCAGTTGTTTGCCCTTTCTGACTACGATGCCTTCACCCATGTCATCATCCAATACCATGATGGCACACTGGCCGTTCCCTATGAAAACTATACCACGGAAGATACCAAATTCTGGGCCGATGATACCATTCAGAAAGGTATGCAGGAAGTCCATCATCGTTTGGAACGGAACAAGGCCGCCGCTGTTTATACCGAAGGCGCTGAGGGAAAATTTTTCGTCTTCGGCGCCGATCTGCCCCAGACCGATTTCTCCCTGATTGGCTATATGCCCTGGTCTGCAGTGGCCGGCCAGATCATCAGCATCTACCAGCGCGTGGTCTTCCTATTCACCCTGATGCTGGTCCTCTTTGCCTGCCTGAGCATCTATCTGCTCATGGCCCAGACCAGTGTAGCAGAAACTGAGGAACTGCGCCAGGCCAGACTGGCCGCTGATACTGCCAATCAGGCCAAAAGCCAGTTTCTCGCCAATATGAGTCACGAAATCCGCACCCCGCTGAATGCCATCAGCGGCATGAACGAGATGATCCTGCGGCAGGAACTGCCCGGAGAAGTCCGGCAATACGCCAGCAACATCAAATCCGCCACCGCGGCATTATTGACCATTATCAATGAAATCCTGGATTTTTCCAAAATCGAATCCGGCCACATGGAAATCGTGCCTACGGACTATCAGCTGACTCAGGTACTGCGTGAAGTCTGTGCCTTGGTTGGGGTACGCGCCCAGGCCAAAAACCTGACCTTCAAGATCCACGTTGACCCTTATCTGCCCAACGGCCTGTACGGTGA
This sequence comes from Pseudoselenomonas ruminantium, assembly GCF_900142515.1. GTDB lineage: Bacteria > Bacillota > Negativicutes > Selenomonadales > Selenomonadaceae > Selenomonas_A > Selenomonas_A ruminantium_D. The sequence continues at coordinate 84,924 of NZ_FRBC01000011.1, forward strand.
TACGGGACGCCTGCGGCAGATTCTCATCAATCTGTTGAATAATGCCATCAAATACACACCCTCAGGCTCAATTACACTGGACATCAGTGGCCAGCGTAAGGACAGCACCCTCTATCTGCAGGCTGCTGTCACCGATACCGGCATCGGTATTCGCGAAGAGGATAAAGAACGGCTGTTCCATGTATTTGAACGACTCGACATCAAGCGCAACTGTCAGATTGAGGGAACCGGCCTGGGACTGGCCATCACCCATCGTCTGCTCAATATGATGAAGGGCAGCATCAAGGTGGACAGCACTTACGGAGAAGGCAGTGTATTTACCATCAAGCTGCCGCAGGAGATTCACTCCTTTGACCCCGTAGGCGTTTTCAGTCTCAACGCCCAGCCGGACCTTGACACCAACCTTCGCCATCAGGCCGGTTTTATCGCACCGGATGCGCAAGTGCTCATCGTCGATGACAACGACATGAATTGCTTTGTAGCAGGCAGCCTGCTCAAGGAAACCCAGGTGCAGACGGTCATCGCCCACAGTGGCGACGAAGCCCTGGAAGCCCTGCAAAAACAACGCTTCCATGTGGTGCTGCTGGACTACATGATGCCCGGCATGGATGGCGTGGAAACCCTGCATAAGGCAAAGCAGCTGCCCAATGTCGGTTCAACCCGCTTTATTGCCCTGACGGCGACGGCGATCTCCGGTTCCCGGGAAAAATTTCTCAGCGAGGGCTTTGACAATTATCTGAGCAAACCCATGACCGGTGACGACCTCACCGCCATGCTGCACCGCTACCTGCCACCGGAGCTTATCCTGCAGCCATTGCTGACCTCATCCCCTGCGCCGGCACCTGTCGAAGCAAAAGAACCAGCCAGCACAGCGGACACACCACCAGCCCCTCCCCTGATTGACCACAAGATTGGACTGACCTACTGCAACAATATGCAGGCAATCTACGACAAAGTGCTGACCATGTTCCATGACCAGTCCACCGACAAGATTGCCCAGCTGGATAATGATCTGGCTGCCGCCAACTGGAAAAATTACCGCATCAATATCCATGCGCTCAAGTCCACCGCCCTGACCATCGGCTGCCGCAGTCTCAACCAAAAAGCCAAGGACCAGGAACAGGCAGTCAAAGACTATCTGGCAGAAGATGCTACCCCCCACCAGCAACAGCAGGCTATGGATTACATCCAGCAGAACCACGCAGACATCATGAACCTCTACCGCCAGGTAGCATCATCAGCTGTCTCACAATAGAAATAAATGTCCCTGCTCATTTTGCCGGGACATTTTTCTTCTGCATGATTGTGCGCAGCTGGCTGACAATAACCCCGGAAAACATCAGCAGGCAGCCACAGATTTGGGCGGTGCTCATCTGTTCGCCCAAGATCACGAAACTGGCCAAAGCGCCGAACACCGCTTCAAAACTCATGATTACCGCCGCTTCACTGGGAGCGGCGTATTTCTGTCCAACAATCTGCAGGGTGAAGGCTACGCCGGTTGAAAGCACGCCAGCGTAGGCAATCGACACCCAGGAATGGATGACGGGCGCTAGTGCCATCGTTTCCGTGCCCAGCGCCATTAAAAGACTGGCAGCAAAACAGCAGATAGTCTGACTCAGGGAAAGCTCCAGCACATCCACATGGGGAGCAAAGCGGTCAATGTAAAGAATCTGTGACGTCCAGCCCAGAGCACTGATGGCCACCAATATATCTCCCAGGTTGAGGGTAACCGTCCCCTGAATGGTCAATAGATAAAGCCCGCCCAACGCCAATACCGCGCCCAGCCAATTGACCAGATACACCTTAGCCAGGCGGAAAAGAGCTGCCCCTAACGGCACCAGCACAATATAGAGTGCCGTGATGAAGGAAGTCTTTCCCACGGTGGTAAACTGCAGGGCATATTGCTGCAGCGAGCTGGCCACAAAGAGCATCACCCCTGCCACCAGTCCCATCTTCCAACCGGAATGATATATTCCTCTCTGCTTCCGGAACGCACGCCGCTTTCTGCCCAGCAGCCAAAGCCCTGTCAAAAACAACGTTCCCAAAAAGAAGCGGGCAGCCGCATAAGTAAAAGGCCCCAGCTCCTCCATGCCCACCTGCTGGGCCACGAAAGCCGTGCCCCAGATGAACGCTGTAATCAACAACAAGATATTGCCCCGCATTTGCATGAAATAAGTCCCCCTTGTAAAACAACTGTTTTCATGCTAAAGCAAATAACCTGACCTGTCAACAACCCCCAAAGATTTCCTTCCCAAAGCAGGAAATACCATAAAATATGGCGAAATTAAAATGTATGTGTTTATTAACCACTAACAGGAGGAGAGCTAAATGAACGAAAATATCCGCAAGCGCAATGAGCTGCTGGCCCAGACGGTTATCAAAGGCCTGCAGTCCCGCAATATGGAAGGTTTCTATGCCAAGGACAAGGAAGAAGCCCTGAAACTGGCTTTGGAACTCATTCCCCAGGGCAGTACCGTAACCATGGGCGGTGCCATGAGCGTCCATGAAATCGGTTTGACGGATGCTCTGGTCAAAGGTGACTACAACTTCATCGACCGGGACAAAGTGGAAGACAAGCGCCAGGCCATGCTGATGGCCTATGATGCTGACGTATTTCTATCCAGCACCAATGCCATGACGCAAGATGGCATATTAGTCAATATTGACGGCAACGCCAACCGGGTGTCCGCCATTGCCCAGGGACCGAAAAAAGTACTCTTCATCGTGGGGCTCAACAAAGTCTGCGACGATCTGGACGGCGCCATGAAGCGGGCCCGCAACGTGGCGGCTCCCATCAATGCCCAGCGCTTCGGGCTCAGCACGCCCTGCGCCAAAACAGGTGCCTGCTTTGACTGCAAAAGTCCCGACACCATCTGCTGCCAGTTTTTGATTACCCGCTATTCCCTGCACAAAGGACGCATTCAGGTAATCCTTGTCAACGACAGCTTAGGATTCTGATCCATACAGACTTATTTCATGCTGACTGTTCAAGACCAGCTGCCTGTCCGCTAACTGCTTCAGCAGCCGGTCTTCATGCGTGGAAAAGATAAGTGTCTTGCCTGCAGCCTTCAAGGCCTGCAGGAACTCCACCAGCCAGTCCTGCGTCTTTTCATCGAGAGCCGCCAAGGGTTCATCCAAAGTCCATACCTGCGGGTTCATGGTAAGGATGGATGCCAGGGCGGCTTTTTTCTTTTCACCTCCGGACAGGGTGTACGGCGCCCGATCCCGCAGCCGCGTCAGGCCGAAAAGCTCCAGGGCATCCTGTACACGCTCATCGATTTCTGCCGCCGAAAGTCCCATCTGTGCAGGACCAAAGGCCAATTCTTCCGCCACGCTGCTGCAGAAGAGCTGCACGTCGGGATTCTGCCAGACATAGCCCAGGCGCTGATGGAAATACTTGGAATACTTATGCTCCGCCATCAGTTTTTTCGTGATCTCCCAGCCTTCAAAAAAATAACTGCCTCGTTCCGGGAAAATCAAGCCATTCAGCAGACGCAACAGGGTGGATTTGCCGGCACCATTGGGCCCCGTCAGGGCCACCGCCTCCCCCTGTGCCACCGCCAGGTCAACATGACGCAGCACCGGTTCGCCATCATAGGCATAGCAGACATCATGGCATTCTATCTGTTTCATCCCAATCCTCCCTAAACACGCCCGAGGATGCCGCCTTCCAGACAGGCAAACAACAGGCCCAAACCACTGAGTACGAACAATAAGAGCAGGCTCCCGCCCCAGGACGGGAGCTTTTGCATTGGAGGATATTCCCCCGTGAAGCCTCGGCACACCATGGCCTCATACATCTGCATCGACAGATGCTGGGCATGCAGGAAAAGCACCCCGAGCACGCCCGATAATGCCCTGGCCTTATGCCGGTTGTACCCCACCGAGCGTAGTTTCAGTGCCGTCAGCAGATGTTCTGCCATCTGCCCCAGCAACAGGATATTGCGCAGAGTCGTATCCAGGATAAACACCAGTTCCTGCGGCAGGCGGAAAAAACGCAGGGCTCCGGTCAATTCATGCCAAGGCAGAAGTTCCGTGACAATGCCCACGGCCATAACTGTCAGCAGGCTTTTGGCTGGCAGCAGGAATACCTGCAGCCCGCTGCCCAGCAGCAGCGCCGGAGACACCAACAGGGCCGAAAACAGCGCAGCCAGCAGAGCACTGCCCAAAATCCTGCCCACACTTTTACCCGGCAACAGGCAGAGGATGACGAGCTCCAGAGCCAGCTGGCAGGAGAGGAAGGTCAGGGTACGAGCCATTACCGTCAGCAGGAGGAATACCGCCAGAAAGGCCAGCATCCCCGGTGCGGTCAGGAAGCTCCTGCTCCTGCCCTGTCGGCGCAAGGCCAAAACCACCGTCAGGACACGCAAAAGAGACCGGGAGATGAAATAATCCCGGTCCCGTGACGGCGTATATGTTTCTTCATTTCTTGCCCAAAGGGGAAGATTCAATCTTATCGCCTCACAAACAACGCCGCCCACGCAAGATATCAGCTCTCATGAGCCGGCGCATCATAATTGGTCTTGTGCCCGATGAAGCTGGCGACGAGCTTGAACAGCAGCACCAGCAGGGCCGTGCCGATAACGGCCGAAAGAATATAGCCAAAGATTTCCGGCATGCCCTCGATGGCATAATCCGGGAACAGGGCCGCAAAAGAAAAGCCATCTTCCATGCCAGACGGAACATAGCCCAATGCCGAACCCAGGTAATCCTGTTCTGCCAGTTCCTCAGCATCCCATTCCCCCCAGGCGGTTCCCGTAGCCAGCAGCCCTAGTGGCGTGCCGCATATCAGCAAAGCCAGCAGCCCATAGACCGCCGGGCTGGCTTTCTCAGCCTTGCCCTGGGCCAGCTGCGGCGCAGCTTTCTGCAGATACCCCAGCACTGCTGTCGTGAAGATGACTTCTGCCAGACCAAAGATAGTCAGATGGCCAATCATCATGGCCGGAATGGACACCCAGAGCGGATAAGGCGCATAGAGGGCATGGCCGGCTCCATCCATGAAGAGCAGGGGCTGGATGCCAAACTCAATGGCAGCAAAGAACGCCGCCAGGTTTATGCCCACATAAGAGCCCAGGCCTGCAGCCAGCAGCTGCCGCTGCGGGAAGGCCCGCAGAACCCCTTTGTAAATCGCATAACCGGCAAAAGGCATGGCAAAGGCCATATTGAAGCAGTTGGCCCCAAAGGCAAGGATGCCTCCGTCCCCAAAGAACAGCGCTTGCACAAAGAGAGCCAGACTCACGGCCAGACAGGCTGACCAGGGACCGAAGAGCACCGCCAGCAGGGTGCCGCCGACGGCATGCCCCGTAGTCCCCCCAGGCAGGGGAATATTGAACATCATGCTCAGGAAGGACAGGGCTGCCCCGATGCCCAGCAGGGGCATTTTTTCCGGCGGCACTTCCTGCCGCACCTTCTTCACCGCCATCAGCCAGACCGGCAGCATGGCAGCGCCCAGCACGGCACAGGTGGACGGACTGAGATAATTTTCAGGAATGTGCATAGATGATACCTCCTCGTTAAAATGATTATGATCACAGACTCATTGTAACGAAAATTCTCTCTATGCGTAAGCTCCCCGGGGGGTTATTTTTATGGACTGCCTCTGTCTCCAGACGCGGAATCATTTTCCAATCATCATGCTGATGATTTCCTTATCTGTTTCCTTCATGCCAATGCGCCCCAGACGGCTGATATTGCGAATGGTGTTTTCCACGCCCTTCCTGACCAGCCCTTCGCCATCATAGAACTGCTGGCCATTGCGATACATCTCAAAGCCCAGTATGCCTGCATCCACAGCGGCGGCAATCTTAGCGGCACAAGATGCCTTGGCCCCGTCACAGACAATACCGGAGGTGATGGCCAATGCATTGACGATAGTGTGAACGATCATCTTGTAATCCCCGCCGCAGAGAAAGGCTATGCCTGCGCCCGCACCTACACCAGCACTGATGGCACCGCAATAAGCAGACAGACGGCCAATGCCCTCCTTTTCATGCAGCGTGACGAGATTGGACAGCAGCAAGGCGCGGTAAAGTGTTTCACGATCAGCTCCCACTTCCCCGGCGTATTCAATGACAGGCAAAGATACCGTCATGCCCTGATTGCCACTACCGGAATTGATGACCACCGGCAGTTCGCACCCCCCCATGCGGGCATCAGAACCAGCAGCCGCTTTTGCCCGAGCGCGGATACGCACGTCATGGCCATAGGCTTTGAGCAGGGTCTTGCCGATATTGGCGCCGTAATCGTTTTTGAGCCCTTCGGCAGCAATGGCGGTATTATAGGCGATCTGCCGGTCGAGGATTTCCCGCACATCATTCAGGTCGCAAGTCATGGCAAAATCGTAGATATCTTTGATTGTCAGGAATTCATAATCCGGCTTGCCATCATCCACAACATTTACGATTTCCTTCGCCAGCAGGATTTCGCCGTTGCGGACAATCCGAACGATATTAGTATGTTCGTTGACGATATGTACTTCGGCAGTATCTTCCCCATTGCTGACCTGCACATGGATATCGAGAACATTCTCCGTCAGGGCCAGCTCCACATTGATGGCCGTCCGGCTCAGATAGTCCGCCAGCTTTGCCTTGTCTTCCTCTTTGGCACGGGCAATGACCTCAAGGCCGGCCTCCTCGTCCCCAGCGACAATGCCAATAGCCGCCGCCGCTTCAATGCCCTTGCGCCCGCCGGTGTTGGGGACGATGACGCTCTTGACATTCTTGATGATATTGCCGCTGGCCGCTACTATGACCTTATCCGGCAGACACCCCAGCACTGCCCTGGCCTTGGCGGCACAATAGGCGATGGCAATAGGTTCCGTGCAGCCCATGGCCGGTACAAGTTCCCGTTTCAGGATCTCCACATAATCTCGGTAGATAGGGCTATTTTTTTCCATGTATTTTTCTCCGTTTCATTCGTGTATTTCTATAGGCAGTCCATCAGGGTCGTGGAAGAACGTCATCTTCTCTCCCGTAAAGGTATCTCTCCTGATGGGTTCCGTGGCCACGCCCTTATCATTCAATTCCCGCACCGTATCCTCTACGGAATCCACCCGCAAGGCCAGATGCCTGAGCCCGTAAGCCTCTTTTCCCGGCCAGCCGGGGCGGGCCGGACAGTCCGCTTTGATAAAGAGCTCCAGTTCAGCCCCTTCTAAACGCAGGTCAATCTTCCAATCCTGCTGCTCCTCACGGTAATGTTCCCGAATTACCGCGAATCCCAGGATATCCACATAAAAATGCCTGCTCCGCTCATAATCACTGCCAATGATGGCCACATGATGGATATGCTTTAAATCCATAGACTCCTCCTCCTGCAAAGCATCCATGCTGTATTTATAAACAAGCTTAACAAATAATGTTAAATATTTTTATAAACTTTGTTGTTCGTTAACCGCTCTCGACAAGCCGAGTATCGGACGAGTCCTCAACCAAGCAAGCGGTCTACGCAGCAACTACCACAACTGGACGCAGCACTACGCCCTCTATCCCGTCAGCCGAAACATTCGGGAATACTTTTCTCATTATCTGGAAAGCTCCATTGACATCGGCATTTATGAGCCTGCCATCGTTTGCCCGGAATAGTCCGCGATGTATCCTGCGTGTCTTGTCATAGTTTTCCTTTGCCGGGACTTCTTCATCCAGGAATGATGTACCGCTCGTATAGCTTTCTTCCGTCAGGATGACCGCTATACCTCGTTCTTTTGCTTTGTATTCA
>NZ_FRBC01000019.1 GCF_900142515.1 Pseudoselenomonas ruminantium
TGTGCCATGTTTGCGGCTACCAAAATAATGAAACCAGAGACTTATCAGTGCGGGAGTGGGATTGCCCTAAGTGTGGTAGTCACCATAACCGTGACAAGAACGCCGCAATAAACATTCGAGAAGAAGCTAGGCGAATATCTGCCTGACGTAACTCATAAAATACCGTGGGTCGCACGGGAATCTACGCCTGTGGAGAGAGTATAAGTCGCCGCAACTCTTCGGAGTATGCAGTGCTGTTCTCGTTGAAGCAGGAAGCTCCCGCCTCTATAGGCGGGGGTACGTTCACGCAGCGGCGGAAAAATTCGATATATAAATATAGAGGATTTTCCCTCTGGCTGGAGAATTATACCAATATAATTATTGGCAAAGGACTCTCAGGATGCCGACAGCAAGCAGCGTATGTGGTTTATGGTGGGAAAGGTTTTCTGACCATCCACGAATAAGGCTGAGAGAAAATAATTCAAATGGGCAGTTTGACTTGTCAAATGTTGACAAGTCAAGCTGCCTGTTTTTGCTTTTATCCCATAATGCGTATCCGATAGGTCAACCAGCGTCCATGGGGAGTGAGGTGCGTTAGCAATGGATTCGCTTTTTTTTGTGGGATTTGCAGAGTTTTATTGCCCTTTTGGTTATAATTCGCTATAATAGGGGCGTTGAAAAAAATTCGAGGTGTACGAGATTGCATATTGTATTGATAGAGCCGGAAATCCCCGGCAATACGGGCAATATTGCCCGACTTTGTGCCGCTACCGGCATTGAACTCCATCTGGTCAAGCCCTTGGGCTTTTCGACGGATGACAAGCATTTGAAACGAGCTGGCTTGGACTACTGGCATCTGGTCAAGGTTCATTACCATGAGAATTTTGCCGAAGTGTTGGAAAAGTATCCGGACCATAATTTCTACTACTGTTCCACGAAAGCGCCTCATGCCCATACAGAAGTCCAGTATACTTCTGAGGATATGCTGGTCTTTGGCAAGGAGTCGGCAGGAATCCCCGAGGAAATATTGAATGAGCATTGGGATTCCTGCGTGCGCATTCCCATGATTGAGGATGCCCGTTCACTGAACCTGTCCAATGCCGTGGCAGTGGTGGCCTATGAAGCCCTGCGGCAGTTGGATTTTGGCCAGCTGGCAGAAACCGGCCCGGGCCTGCGCATGTGGAAAAAGTAAGAACATCAAAGCAAAGAAGATAGGAAGAGAAAGCAATCATGATAAACGAAAAATTCCTGGCGGCATGCCGTGAATTCCTCCAGCCGGAACAAATCATGCTGGACGCTCCCATGAGCGAGCATACCACCTTTAAGATTGGCGGCCCTGCTGACTGCCTGCTGAAACCGGCCAGTCTGGAGGAAACGCAGAAGATTCTCCAGTTGGTCAAGAAATATGAACTGCCTCTGACTTTCGTGGGCAATGGTTCCAATATGCTCGTGCGGGACAAGGGCATCCGTGGGGTAGTGGTGAATTTTGCCGATACCATTGCGGACATCAAGGTGGAAGGCACGAAAATGACAGCAGGGGCCGGTGCTTTGCTGAAGGATGTAGCTGAGGCCGCTGCCCAGCACAGCCTTGCCGGCATGGAATTTGCCTGCGGCATTCCGGGAAGCATTGGCGGAGCAGTATTCATGAATGCCGGCGCCTATGGCGGTGAGACCAAGAGCGTGGTCAAGCTTGTCCACGCTGTTACCCGCGAGGGTGAGATCAAGACCTACACGCTGAATGAGCTGGAACTGGGTTATCGTCACAGCATTTTCCAGAGCAATGGTGAGGCGATTGTGGAAGTAGAACTGGAACTCACCCCCGGCAATGAGGCGGAAATCCGGGCCGGCATTGCTGATTATACCAACCGGCGGGAAAGCAAGCAGCCTTTGGAGATGCCCAGTGCTGGCAGCACCTTCAAACGTCCTGAAGGCTACTTTGCTGGGACGCTTATTGATCAGACAGGATTGAAGGGGTTAACCGTAGGTGGTGCCCAGGTATCCACCAAACATGCTGGTTTCGTGGTAAACAAAGGCGGCGCTACGGCAGCTGATGTGGTAAACCTCATCCATGAAGTGCAGAAGCGCGTCAAAGATGCCCATGGCGTAGAACTGCAGCCGGAAGTCCGGATGATTGGCGAAAAATAAAATAAACGTCGCGCGAAACTGTGAGAAAGCAACCGGCAGGAAACTTTTTCACAGTTTTTTATGCTCGTTGCCTTTTTTTACATGTTCCAGTAAGAATTTTGTGGATTTTTCGGTTGATTTTGTTGGATATCGTAAGGAAAAAAGGCTAAATAAAAAATATTTAACCTAAAATAGCTGGATTTTATAGTCGACATAGACTATAATATACTTTGTGACACGGTAGTGTAAAAAACCGTCATAGGAGGTATACAATGGCTACTGTTCAAGAGAAAATCGATTTAATGCATGCTAAGAAAGAACATATCATGCAGGGCGGCGGTGCGGCCCGCATTGAGAAGCAGCATGCCAAAGGTAAGCAGACGGCGCGTGAGCGTATCGCCAAGCTCTTTGATGAGGGCACCTTTGTGGAACTGGATATGTTCATGAAACATCGTTGCACCAACTTCGGCCAGGAAAAGAAAGAGCTCCCGGGCGAAGGCGTAGTAACCGGTTACGGCACGGTTGACGGCCGTCTGGTTTATGCTTATGCTCAGGATTTCACGGTTGAGGGTGGCTCCCTGGGTGAAAAGCATGCCCATAAGATTTGGAAGGTAATGGATTTGGCCATGAAGATGGGTGCTCCCTGCATCGGCATCAATGATTCCGGCGGTGCGCGTATTCAGGAAGCTGTAGATGCCCTGTCCGGTTATGGTGGTATTTTCTTCCGCAACACGGCGGCTTCCGGTGTAATTCCGCAGATTTCCGTTATCATGGGGCCATGCGCAGGCGGTGCTGTATATAGCCCAGCAATCACGGACTTCATTTACATGGTCAAGAACACCAGCCAAATGTTTATCACCGGTCCGGCGGTTATCAAATCCGTTACGGCTGAAGAAGTGACGGCAGAAGCTCTCGGCGGCGCAATGACGCACAACACTCGCAGTGGTGTAGCACATTTCGCAGCTGAAGATGAAGACGACTGCATCCAGCAGATTCGTTACCTGCTGTCCTTCCTGCCCTCCAATAACATGGAGGATGCACCGGTTGTGGAAACCGGTGACGATCCGGACCGTCAGGATGAAAGCCTGAACACGGTTATTCCGGACAATCCGAATGCGCCGTATGATATGAAGGACGTTATCCGTTCTATCGTTGATAATGGTGAATTCTATGAAGTGCATGAGCACTTTGCCACGAACATCATCTGCTGCTTTGCCCGTTTCGATGGCCGCAGCGTTGGTATCATCGCCAATCAGCCGAGTGTGATGGCTGGCTGTCTTGATGTTGATGCATCGGATAAATCTGCACGTTTCATCCGCTTCTGTGATGCGTTCAATATTCCTCTTGTCAACCTCGTTGATGTACCGGGCTTCCTGCCGGGCGTCGATCAGGAATACAATGGCATCATCCGTCACGGTGCTAAGATGCTTTACGCATACAGTGAGGCTACTGTACCTAAGGTTACGGTCATCACGCGTAAAGCGTATGGCGGTTCCTATATCGCTATGTGCTGCCGTGAACTCGGCGCTGACCAGGTTATGGCTTGGCCGACGTCCGAAATCGCAGTTATGGGTCCGGCTGGTGCAGCCAACATCATCTTCCGCAAGGATCCGGACAAGGATGCCAAGACGGCAGAATATGTGGACAACTTCGCTACGCCGTATGTAGCTGCTGAACGCGGTTATGTTGATATGGTCATTGAGCCGAAGGAAACGCGTCCTTACATCATTACGGCCCTGAATGCTCTTGCCAGCAAGCGTGAAGTTGGCCCGGCTAAGAAACACGGGTGCATTCCGCTCTAAGCTGTAATTTTTCGGAGGTCTTTTACCATGAAAACTGAAGCAAATGGCGCTTCGCCAGAAGTGGTAGCAGCTATTACCGCTGCTGTCCAGATGATGATGGGTAACAAGGTCATTGCTGTACGCATCAAGCGCAGTGATGTCTGGGCTCTGTCTGCCCGCGGCGGCCTGGCTCGCCCGTTCTGATGCTTGTTATCGCGACAAATCTACTATGGGGGAATAACGAATGAAAAAGTTCAATATCACGGTTAATGGTACGGCTTATGAAGTAGAAGTCGAAGAAGTGAAATCCGCTGTTGCAGCTCCGAAAGCTGCTCCGGCTGCACCGAAAGCAGCACCGGCTCCTGCAGCACCGGCTGCACCGGCAGCTCCGAAGAAGGCTGCTGTAGCCGCTGGCGCTGGTGAGCATTCCATCGATGCTCCGATGCCGGGCAAGATTGTGAAGCTCGTAGCTAGCGAAGGTCAGGCTGTCAAAGCTGGCGAAACGCTGCTGATTCTCGAAGCTATGAAGATGCAGAATGAAATCGCAGCAGATGCTGACGGCGTCGTCAAGAGCTTCAATGTGGCTGCTGGCCAGAGCGTAAAAGCTCATGAATCCTTGGTTATCCTGGGTTGATTGAATTAATGCATGAAAAAAAGAGGCTGGAATCAGCCTCTTTTTTGTTATAGAAGAAGATCATTTCTTTTTGCAGTGTGAGATAAGGTAGCATGGATCATATGTGTGAAAGAAACAAAAACACCCTCCGTCAAGAGGGTGTTTCTCATTCCTAAGTCAACTTTTGGTCAACCTGCTTTTTACTAAATATCGCATTTTATAAACCGTGACTGACTTTGACGAATCACGGGAAGATACAAAAATGGTGCGCTCGGCGGGAGTCGAACCCACGCTTTCAGCTCCGGAGGCTAACGTCCTATCCACTGGACTACAGCTCCGTTCACAGTCTACCTATGCTATACACGGTTCATTCTTTGGTGTCAAGCAATGTGGGCAGCTTTGATTGCAATTTACCGATAATGATAAGTTGTCATAAGCCCTATGTATGGATTAGCAATGCTTATACACCGTCTGACTTATGACAAAATCACAGGTCACATCTAGGTCACATCGAAAAAATTACCTTTTGCATGGCCTTAGTAGCGGCCTCATCGGTGCTATGTGCATAGACGTATAGCAATGTCTTTGGAGTGCTCCATCCGCCTAATCTTTGTACCGTTGGTATATCAACGCCCCCGGCGATTAGTTCCGTGGCGAACGTATGACGAACACAATGCAAGGTCAATTTTTCGTCAATGTTAGCTAATCGTCGAATAATGGCAAAAGCATTGTTGACACTTGATAGGGACACCCACGGCAGCTTTGAATATACTTTGGGCTTAAATACATAGCTGCTCGGTAAGGGCTTGTATTTATCGAAGTTTTCCTTTAGTACCTTTATTGCTTGGTCAGATATAGGAATAAGGCGAACACTCTCGGGCGTTTTCGTTTCCCCTACAAATTCCGTATACAGGCCGTTGTCATCCCCCCGGCAGATGGCTTTGTTAATGCTTATACGCTGGTTGAGAAAATCCACGTCCTCCCATTTTAGGGCTACAAGTTCGCCCCTACGGCATCCGGTTTGAAAATACATGAAAAACAAGAAGTACCATTTTTGAGAATAGCTTTTTGCCGCTGCAAGGAATTTCCTTTTCTCTGCCTGTGTAAACGCCCTGCGCTTGCTTATAGGTGTCTTATGCAGGTCTATGTGATATAACAGGGGATTTTCTTCTATTGCCCCCTGTTCTACGAAATAGGCATACATGGCACGAAACCGCCGTATCCCTGCCCGTATGTGTTCCTTGCTATTCTGCCGTTGTTCCTGTACCGACAATAAAACATCTTGCCATAACTGGTGGTCTATATGGTCAATCTGTACATTGCCCAATATACCGCCTATTTTTCGTGCAAACACTTGGAAGTTATAGAGGGTAGAGGGCTTAACCTTGGCTCTGTACCGCCGTTCTATGAATATCTCAACGGCTTCATTAAGGCGTGGCACATGGTCAAAATGTTCCGTTACCCTGCTCCTTGTTCTCTTTACAAGCAACATATTGCGGTAGCTTATGGCGGTTTCAAGGCTGACAAAAGATTTATACACCTTTTCCCCGTTTACCGTCATTCTAACCGCATAGAGCCTTTTTTCTTCCCTGTATGTAATGTATTTGTAATCTGTTTGCATTGTTTTTCCTTCCCTTCACATAGTAAGGGATTGAGTTTTACACGCCTGTTACTTTGGTTGAACCTCAAACGCTTCATAGTCTATATCCTCATTTGGGTTATACTCTACTTCCTCAAATTCTGGAATCTCTGGGGGCATAAGAACAGGGCTTTGGTTACGTTCATAGCACCCACGGGCATACAGGTTAATAAATGGCGGTTTTATGTCGTTGTGAAAATTCCTTGGCTCTTTTTCTGCCCCCTTGCAAAGTTCGACAAATTCTTCTCTGGTCATAATAACCGCCGGGGCAAATGGCGGGGAATCAAGAATATTAAGGGTTACTAAAACCTTACCGTGTTTACCCTCTTTGATAGTTCCTATACCGTCAACATTGAATTTCTTTACATAGTATTTGAACCAATCTATTTTTCTTCCTAAGAGTACATCAAAGGAAACATTAAGGGTTTCAGCTATTTTGTATAAATTTTCTTCACTTGTCCATGTGCCTTTGGTTTCATAGTTTACATAGGTCTGGTATGGAATCCCCGCAAGGGTAGCAAATTGCTTTGCCGTGTACCCTGTCGATTCCCTACACTTCTTCAAGTTATCCTTTAGGCTCATATCAAGGCCCCCTTTCTGTTTTTGATTATATCACGATAAAAGATTTATGTAAAATACTTATTGTCAGATATTGATTTTGTTGGCATGTAATGATATTATAATAATTGTCGGTTGGCGGAATATGATTTTAAAAGGACTGAAGGTATTGACAAAGAAGAACTAGAAGTGGTATCCCTGGTTGCTGACTGTATAGCCGTGGAGGGATACAAAGGCAAGCAAGGTGGACGATTAGTATGGCTTATGGATTGCCTAAACACCATAGCTATACAGATGAATGAGAGTGACGAAAAAGCCGCCGTGGAATCTATGACGGGTATCATGGGTAGCCTTAGTGACCGGGAGGACTTCGCTCTGCCCTTGCGCTTCATTGGTCACAGGTTGAACGATATAGCGGTGACTATGTAAAGGAGAAATGACACATGGGAAAAATTTATGATTTTGTAACACGCAATTTTACAAAAGAAACACCGATAACATTAAAAGCATTAGAAAAAGAGTTGCCCGAAGTAGCTAAGTTAGGAATTCTTTTTCCTGATAGGATGGAATATTCTTCATTTGAAGAAATGAATGAGAAGGTAAGTATTCCTAGATATGAATTTGATTATCTCACGGAAGCGCTTGATAAACTGGTGTGCTTAGCAAAGAGAGGTAATTTTATTGACGAGGAAACTTTTAAGGCTAATATTTTAATGTGCATGGGTATTACCGAAAAAATATATGGATAATACCGCTCGCCCCTGCTTCTGGTGGGGGCTTTGGTCTATCTATGAAAAAATGAACGTTCAGAATCGCCTGTAAGCGTTGTGTACCCATAAGGGTATACATGGTATAGGGCAAAGTAGAAAAAGCCCTTCTAGGGTCAATTAGGAGGTTTAACCGTATGACTAAATTCACAAAGTACACTGCACCTAAGGACATTATAAAAGCATTATCGCCGGGAGCCTGCAAAGTTCTGTTACTACTAATTCAAAATAATAATCTGCGCGGGAATAATGCAATAATGTTCCGCAATAACAGTAAGCCGGTGCCTCAATGCTATATAGCTGAAACATTGGGCGTGAGCAAAAGTCGCATTAGTAAAATATATTCAGAATTAGAAAATATAGGCGTTATAGCAAAAGGACAGACTAATGGTAAGCAATGTTATTATTTGAACCCTGCTATAGCCACCACCAAAGCAGAACTTACCATAGAGGACATGAAAAATATGCCCATATTCAAAGAAAAAGTTTAATATTAGGGTTGCAAAGGATAAAAGTTTCCTATGGGGAAAGTAAATAGTTTCTTATATGTAAACATTTTTAAGGAAAAGTTTCTTTTGAGTCAACCCAGAAAAACCGTCGAATCCCTTGTGCAAGTAAGGAAAGACGGTTATTTTTTATTACTTTGTCTATCTTATTTTATGGAGGGCAAACCCGAACATAAAACTTGTACATCGGTGGGTATAGGGATTACTATGGTTATTCTATGGAGTATCACAGGATAATACAAAGAAAAATACTTGCCGATAGGCAACAAAACACCGGTAGGTGTACCCCGTGAAGGGGGCAGGGGCATTGCTTTTCCTTGGTTGGGCGTTAGTATCACACGGTAGGGGCTATGGTATAACAATGTTTACCCTTCATTGAATTTCATAGAAAAACCGTACAGACCAACGGAAACCAAGCGACTAACAATGTTAGTCCCCCTCCCCCTCGCTTCGCTCGTTGCGCTGGGGCGCATATAACCGTGTGAAACCTTTTTCTTTTCCCTCCCTGGCTGGTGCTTTGGTTATCTATGTATTACTATGATGTGCCCAAAATTGGGCTCATGTCCCCCACAAGGCTATAACTAAGATACACTCAAAAATGAGTAAAAGTACCGTTTTGGTATCTTTGAAAAGCTGATGACTACAATGTAGTGGTCAGGTCTGACGGTGGACTTTTGGGGAATCCGTGAAAAGTTCCGTGGGGAACAATCTTCTCCACAGGTCAGTACATTGTTTCTTGTTTTCCCTATGGCACGATACCACGGAAACACCATATTTTAGTTGCGGTTATCAATCGTTATCCCTTGTCATTACTGGGGCAGGACTATTGATACACACATGGTACAACAACGCCCCCGTAACGCCCTGTAACGTACTTATGCAAGGCAGGGTATATACAAGGTATAGCACGGTAGCAAAAAAGGCTTACACAGGCTCACAGGCGGTCACAGGGCGTATAGGGCTTATTTTTTGTACGGTAAAGAAGTTTCGCAGGCGGCTCTGGTACAAAGATTGTTGGTATCAGGAGTATACAAATTTTCAGCAGCGAAAGACTGTGCATTGAAGTATACTTGAAAATACATATTTTGACATGGCCTCAACTATGTTTATCAAAGTCAAAAACAAAATAAATATACAAATGTTTCACGATGTTATTGACTTCAAAATACACATGTGGTATTATAAGGTCAAAGAAAAGGAGGTCATGGCAATGGCAAACATCGGTTATGTACGAGTATCAACCGCCGAACAAAACACAGGCAGACAGTTCGCAGACTTTTGCGAAAAAGGAATACACCTTGATAAAGTCTTTGAGGAACACATAAGCGGCAAAGACAGACAACGCCCTCAACTGGCTGCAATGATTGATTATGTACGAGAAGGGGACAAGGTATACATTGAGTCCTATTCAAGGCTTGCTAGGAACACAAGGGACTTATTGAACCTGGTTCACGAACTGGAAGAAAAGGGCGTGACCGTGGTAAGTCTTAAGGAAAACTTTGATACTTCGACACCGCAAGGGCGACTGATGGTTACATTCATGCAGGGCATAGCACAGTTTGAACGTGACATGATAAAGGAACGGCAAGCGGAGGGCATAGCAATAGCAAAGGCACAAGGCAAGTTTAGTAAGCCCATTACACCGAAGCCCGACAACTGGAAAGAATTGTATAACCAGTATAGGCAAAGGGAACTAACGGCGGTATCCTTGGCGAACAAATGCGGGATAAGCCGTTCCCTGCTTTATAAATGGATTAAAGAGGAAAAGGAGGGCTGACAATGATACATATTATTTGCGTTACAATCGGTGTATTCTGGTTGCTACTGAAACTTTGAACATACAAATTTACCCCCTGTCAATCACGGCAGGGGGCTTTGTTATGCTCTGGTAAAATATGAACGTCATAAACTGGCTACAAGGGCGTTATAGGTGCATGGGTATATAAAGTGTTGTACGGTGGTCTAAAATGGCTTGTACAGGCTTACAGGAGGTCACAGGGCGTATAGGGCTTATTTCTGTACATCACAGGGGCATGGGTGCGATTTTTTCTACCAATGGCGGGAACATTTATAGCTTTGGTGGGGGCATGGTTGACCGTGCGTAACGACGGTATATTGAAAGTTTTTGACGGCGGAAAATTCCGCTACGAACCTTAACGGTATTAAGGTTGGTAATACCCTTGGTATCGCCAATTTTGGCCACACCTTTTTGGTTGCTGAAAATTTAGCAGCGAAATTTTCCGTAGGTAACAATCTTACCCACGGCATCACATTCCCATTTTGGGATTGACTTTGCCCCTTTGGGTGGGAACATTGTTCCACACAAGTGTGGAAACTATTTTATACAATAAAAAACACCTGCATACTATGAAGTACACAGGTGTATAAAACTCAATCCCTTACAATTCACTGACTTCTTAGGTCACATTTAGGTCACATCGAATTTCAACAAAATATCGTATTTTATAAACCGTGACTGATTTTGACGAATCACGGGAAACCGCATAAATGGTGCGCTCGGCGGGAGTCGAACCCACGCTTTCAGCTCCGGAGGCTAACGTCCTATCCACTGGACTACGAGCGCAACAACAGGTATTATGATAGCATACATATTATTGATTTGTCAATACTAATGGACAAGTTTGCTTAAATTTTTTTGGAAATTCCTTTATTCGGGACAGATAAGGTGAGATATGATATAATGACAGGGGATACAGAATGAATCGTATATCACATGGAGGGGTTATTTATGCCAGTAAAAGCGATTAACTTACAAGACACATTCCTCAATCAGGTGCGGAAGGAAAATATTGAAGTAACCATTCACCTCGTCAATGGGTTTCAAATTAAAGGCAAAGTAAAAGGTTTTGATAATTTCACAGTAGTTCTCGACGTTTTAGGGAAGCAGCAGATGGTTTATAAGCATGCAATTTCTACCATTACGCCGGCCAAGCCTGTGAATTTTGCGGCAAAAGAAGAAGGTTGAGTTGAAAACGGGCCTTCCCCCCAGCGGGGAAGGCTTTTTCATTGATGGTTTGAGGGAGTTTTGCATGAAATTACGAGGTTTTGAGGTTGTCAGCAGTTGGCGGGAAAAGGATATCCATTTACCGCAGAGGAAGACTGCAGCCAGTGCTGGCTATGATATAGAGGCAGCGGAAGATATAACAATCAAGGCTGGCGGGACGGTTCTGGCAGCTACGGGGCTGAAAGCCTATATGCAGGCTGGCGAGGTTTTGACCCTTAACATCCGTTCCAGCATGGCCGTTAAGCATCAGTTGATCTTGAGCAACAGTGTGGGCATTATCGATGCGGATTATTATGACAATCCGGACAATGAAGGTCATATCATGGTGGCACTGACCAACCTGGGGCAGGCGGATTTCCAGATTCATAAGGGTGACCGGATTGCTCAGGGGATTTTCCTGTCTTATCTGACCATAGATGATGATACGGCAGGTGTCGGTGCGCAGCGTCAGGGCGGTTTTGGCTCTACGGGTACAGGTGATTGAGATGGCAGAGGAACTTGATTTATTTTCGGCCGCAGCGGCCAGCAACAGTGGCAGTGCCAGCGGGGCAGGGCAGCGGTTTGCACCCCTGGCCCAGCGGATGCGTCCGCGCAATTTCCAGGAGTTCATCGGTCAGCAGGAGGCAGTGGGCGGCGGCCGTTTCCTGCGGCAGATGATTGAGAAAGACCAGA
The DNA here is from genome assembly GCF_900142515.1 of Pseudoselenomonas ruminantium. Lineage (GTDB taxonomy): Bacteria > Bacillota > Negativicutes > Selenomonadales > Selenomonadaceae > Selenomonas_A > Selenomonas_A ruminantium_D. The sequence continues at coordinate 11,665 of NZ_FRBC01000019.1, forward strand.
TTTCCTCCATGATTTTCTATGGGCCGCCGGGCACAGGGAAGACCACTTTGGCTCAGATGATTGCGGGCATGACAGGCAGTGAGTTCAAGAAGCTCAATGCGGTGGCCGCAGGCATCGGCGATATCCGGCAGATTGTCAAAGAAGCGGATGAGGCCCGGAAGTTTTATCAGAAGCGCACGATTGTGTTCATCGACGAAATCCATCGTTTCAACAAGAGCCAGCAGGATGTGCTGCTGCCCTATGTGGAGGATGGGCGGCTGATCCTGATTGGTGCCACTACGGAAAATCCGTTCTTTGAGGTCAATCATGCGCTGCTTTCGAGAGTGCGGATTGTACGGCTCTATCAGCTTACTGATGGGCAGTTGGTCAAGATCTTGCGGCAGGCATTGACGGATAAAGAGCGGGGACTGGGAACCCAGGCGATAACCGTCAGTGATGAGGTGATGCTGGCCATGGCACAGATGGCTGGCGGTGATGCCCGCATGGCGCTGAACATCCTTGAAGGCACGGCTTCCATGCTGCCGCTTACAGGCGGAGAAATCACGCTGGACATGGTGCAGGAGATTCTCGGCCAGCGGGTACAGCGCTATGATAAGACTGGAGACAACCATTACGATACGGTGTCGGCCTTCATCAAGAGCATGCGAGGGAGCGATCCGGATGCGGCACTGCATTATCTGGCACGGATGCTCGCTGCCGGGGAAGATGTGAAGTTCATTGCCCGCCGCGTGGTCATCTGTGCGTCGGAGGATGTGGGCAATGCCGATCCCATGGCGCTGGTGCTGGCTATGAATGCGGCCAATGCCGTACAGTTCGTGGGCATGCCGGAAGCCCGGATCATTCTGGGGCAGGCAGTGAGTTATATCGCTTCGGCACCCAAGAGCAATGCGGCTTATATGGCCATTGATGCGGCTCTGCAGGATGTGCGCAGCAGGAACTGTGGAGCGGTGCCCCTGCATCTGCGGGATGCGCATTATAAGGGAGCGGCCAAACTTGGTCATGGGACGGAGTATATCTATCCCCATGACTATCCGGGGCATTTTACGGAGCAGGTTTATTTGCCCAAGGAAATTCAAGGCGCCCATTACTATCAACCAAGTGACAACGGCCAGGAAAAGCGCATGGGGGATTATCTGCGCCAGTGCTGGCCCAAGCGGTTTTAGGGAGTGTAATGAATGAAGCATGACGAGTTGGGGAAAAAGTTATTTGCGATATTAGGCGGCCGGGAGAATATCACCCATGCCTATAATTGCATGACGCGGCTGCGGGTGCAGCTGAAGCAGAAGGACGAGGCACTGCTAGCGGCTGTCAAGAATGTGCCGGGGGTCATGGGAATCCATGATGCTGAGGAAGAACTGCATATCATCCTGGGGCCGGGAACGGCCACGCAGGTAACAGCTGTGGTCAATGAACTGCTGGGGGACAGCCCTAAACCGAAAATCGGTGACGGCAAGGAACTGCATCAGCAGATTCGGCAGCGCAATGCCACGCCGGCAAAATTGATGCTCAAAAAGATTGCTGGCATCTTTGTGCCGCTGATTCCGGGATTTATCGCCTGTGGTCTGCTCACTGGCATCTTGGGCGTTATGGCGAAAATCTCGCCAGAGGTAACGGCTTCGCCCATCTGGCAGCTGGCGGCAGTGGCAGGCAATGCGGTGTTCTGGGGCATGAACCTCTTCGTGGGTTATAATGCGGCCAAGGTCTTTGGCGGCACGCCCATCTTGGGCGGGGCACTTGCGGCCTTGATCAGCCATCCGGGGCTGGCCAATGTTACCATCGCCGGGGATAAACTGGTTCCTGGCCGGGGCGGCGTGATTGCCGTGATATTGGTGGCCTTTATTGGGGCCTGGCTCGAAAAGCATCTGCATCGTTTGGTGCCGACGATTTTTGACTTGTTCCTGACGCCGTTGCTTTCCTTCCTGTTAGCTGGCATGGCGGCGATTTTTGTCCTGCAGCCTTTAGGCGGCATGATTTCCACCGCTATCGGAACGGCGGCCACGGGAGCAGTGGGTTCCGGCGGTGCTGTGGTGGGCTTCATCTTGGCTGGGATGTGGCTGCCGCTGGTGATGATGGGCATACATCAGGCTCTGACGCCTATCCATGCGGATTTGATTGCCCAGTATGGCGTGACCATCCTGCTGCCAATCCTGGCCATGGCAGGGGCTGGTCAGGTAGGCGCGGCGGTAGCGGTCTATGTCAAGAGCAAGAATCAATTCCTCCGGAAAACCGTGGCCTCGGCTTTGCCCGTTGGTCTGATGGGTGTCGGTGAACCTTTGATTTATGGCGTTACCCTGCCTTTAGGACGTCCTTTCATTGGTGCTTGCATCGGTGGTGCCTTTGGCGGTGCTGTGCAGGCACATTTCATGGTCGGTGCTTCGGCTATGGGGATTTCCGGTTTGCCTTTGGCGGGGACGACCAATAACATTCCGATTTACTTATTGGGAATCCTGATTGCCTATATTGCTGGGTTTATCGCCACCTATCTGTTGGGGTTCGATGACCCCGCTGAAGAAAGGGAGTCGTAATCATTTCATGATAGATTTGCAGAAATTAAGTACAGAAAAACGCAATCCGGCCACGACCCATATCGATGAATTATCCACGTTAGCCATGCTGCAGGTTATCAATGAGGAAGATCAGAAGGTTGCATTGGCGGTGGAAAAAATCCTGCCGGAAATTGCCAGCGCCGTGGACGTGATAACGGACAGGCTATCCAAGGGCGGGCGGCTCTTTTATATGGGAGCTGGCACCTCCGGGCGGCTGGGCATTCTCGATGCTTCGGAATGCCCGCCCACCTACGGTGTGGAGCCGGAACTGGTGCAGGGGCTGATAGCTGGGGGAATCCCGGCTATCTTCAAGGCGCAGGAAGGGGCTGAAGACAGCCCGGAGCTGGCGCAGAAGGATTTGCAGGAAAGGGATTTTTCAGCTGAGGATGTACTGGTGGGAATCGCTGCTTCCGGGCGCACGCCTTATGTCATTGGCGGCCTGCAATATGCGCAGGAAACAGGTGCGGCGACGATTGCTCTGGCCTGTTCGCCAGAACCTGCCATCGGTGCCTTTGCCGATATCGTGCTGACGCCTGTTACCGGGGCGGAGGTGGTTACAGGTTCCACGCGCATGAAGGCGGGCACGGCACAGAAATTGGTGCTCAATATGCTGTCCACAGGTACCATGATCAAGTTGGGCAAGGTCTATGGCAATCTGATGGTGGATGTCAAAACCTCCAACAAGAAATTGGAGGAACGGGCACGGCGCATCGTGATGGAGGCCACGGGCTGCAGCCGGGAGGAGAGCATCGCGGCGCTTGCAGAAGCACAGGGCAATGCCAAATTGGCCATCTTTATCCATCTGACGGGGACGGATTTTGCCACGGGTCAGGCAGCTTTGGCCAAGGCTCAGGGCCATTTGGGTGCAGCTTTGCGGCAGAGGGGGTTAAGCTGATGGAAAATGGTATTTCGCTGTATCCGGGACTGGACAATACGCTGGCGGAGAATCTGCAGCTGTTGGAGACGGCGGCTGCCTGTGGCATTCGCCGAGTGTTCACATCCCTGCATATTCCCGAAACCGACACGGATGTGCTGAAAAAAGAACTGGCCACCATCTTGCAGGCCGCCAGAGAACACGATATGGAGATCATTTCCGATATTTCTCCGAGGACTTTGGATATGCTGGACATGCCGGAATTCAGTCTGGAGGCGTTCCAGAAGCTGGGGATTACTACCTTGCGGCTTGACTATGGTTATGAAGCCGGGCAGATTGCGGAGCTCAGCCATAATACGCTGGGTATCCGCTTGCAGCTCAACGCCAGTACTATTACCGAGGAGATACTAACGGATTTACAGGCGGCTGGGACGGATTTTTCCCATATCGATGCCCTGCATAATTTCTATCCCCGTCGGGGGACGGGGCTTAGCGAGTCGGCCCTGTGCAAGAAAAATACCATGCTCAAGCAGGCAGGAATAAAAGTGGGCGCCTTCGTGCCCAGTCACGGCAAGCAGCGTGGCCCTCTCTTTGAAGGCCTGTCCACGTTGGAGGCTCATCGCCTGTGGCAGACGGATAGGGCGGCCCGGCATATGGCGGCCTTGGGGATGGATTCGGTATTCCTGAGTGACAGTCTGCCCTTGCCATCAGAATTGCAGGCTCTGGGTAAATTGCGTGCCGATGAGGTGGCCGTAGAGGCTGTCTTCCTGACCGAAGACGAAGGGCAGCGGGAACTTCTGCGGCACACCTTTACGGCCCGGGAAGACGAAGCCCGGGATGCCATCCGTGCGCAGGAGAGCCGTGGCCTGTTGAAGGGGACGGTGGTAGAACCGGAAAATAACAAGGAGCGCCGGCGGGGAGCCATCACCATCGATAACAAGGATTATCTGCGCTATATGGGCGAACTGCAGATCATCAAAAAATCCCAGCCCCCCGATACACGGGTGAATGTAGTGGGCCGGGTGTCCGAATGTGAACTGTTCATGCTGAAATACATCACGCCAGGACGCAAGTTCTCTTTTGTATGGGGATAAAGCAGGATGAAAGGGTTTTCTGCAATCTGAGGAAGACAAAAGAAGGAAAAATCCACTTCTTTACGGAATTATTACTATATAAATCCGAAAGGAGTGGATTTTTATGCGTTTGGAATTTTTAGGCGCAGCTCATACCGTGACGGGGTCCTGCTATCTGTTGGAAACGCAGGAACGGCAATTTTTGGTAGATTGCGGGATGTTCCAAGGTTCAAAGCGGATCCGTGAGTTGAATTATGAGAATTTCCCTTTTAATCCGGCGGGGATTGAGGCCGTGATTTTGACACATGCCCATGTAGATCATTGCGGACTGATTCCCAAATTAGTAAAAGATGGTTTTAAGGGGACGGTGTATGCTACACAGGCTACTTGTGATTTAGCACAGATCATGCTTCCGGATTCTGCATTCATCCAGCAATCTGATGCGGAGTCCTTCAATCGCAAAAACCAGCGGCGGGGCGAAGAACCGGTGGAGCCGATCTATTCCTTGGAAGATGCGGCTGAGGCATTGAAGCATTTTGTTTCTGTACCCTATGAACAGGAATTCATGTTGGGGGATAATGTGAAAATAAAGTTCTTTGATGCGGGGCACATTATCGGTTCAGCCATTGTGGACTTGCAGATTACAGAGGGAGATAAGACAACCAAACTGGTCTTTTCAGGGGATTTGGGCCAGCCCAAGCAGCCTATCATCAAAGATCCTGCCATAATCAATGGAGCAGATTTTTTGGTGGTAGAATCCACTTATGGTGACAGGCAGCATAAACTCTATGACAAAGAGACCAAATTGTTGGAGATTGTCAATGACACTATGGACAGGGGCGGCAATGTGATTATCCCCTCCTTTGCAGTGGGTCGTACGCAAACCTTGTTGTATTATTTTCATAATCTTTGGAAACAAGGGCGGCTGGATGGTGATATTCCCATCATCCTGGATAGTCCCCTGGCTATCAATGCCACGCGCATTTTTATGAAGAATTTCCAGGACTTCGATGAAGAAGCGCTTCAGATGTTTGGTGATAATGGCGAAAGATTGACGGAATTCCCGCAGCTCAGGATCTGCAAGACGCCTGAGGAATCGAGAGCACTCAATAGTTCAGAAGGCTCGGCAATCATCATCTCCGCATCTGGCATGGCTGATGCAGGCCGTATCCTGCATCATCTGAAACACAACCTCTGGCGGCCGGAATCTACCATCTTGTTTGTAGGCTATCAGGCTGAAGGCAGCTTAGGACGCAGGTTGGTAGAAGGAATCAAGAGGGTCAGGGTTATGGGCGAGGAAGTGGCTGTAAAAGCCCAGATCCAGGTACTGAATGGTTTTTCGGCCCATGCGGATACCAATCAGCTGATGGAATGGATCGATAATTTCCAAAAGCCTAAACCAGCGAAGATTTTTATTGTCCATGGCGAAGCACAGGGACAGGAATTCTTGAAGAGCCGTATCCAGAAGGAGTATCAGGGAGAGGCTTATATTCCATTTCGGGGAGATGCAGTAGTGATCCATGGCCGGGCTTGTGAATTGCAGCCGTCCAATATTCCGGAAGTATCTGTGGAAGTGGAAATGGAGGAACAGCTTGCCATCTTTGATGCAGAGTATCGCAACCTACGTCATAAGGTCCTGCAACTGGCCGTTCGTCAGCCCAAGACAATGGAACCGCTGTTGAAGGCCATCACGAAAGGATTCAATTATCTCAAGAAACTTTTTGCACCATTCAATATATGAACGGCACATGAAAGCCCTATTTGTGCGATATCTTGTATAGGATATCGCACAAATAGGGCTTATTGACAGAGAAGAGGGGGATGCGTATAATTAGTAGCAGGTAATAAAACAGGAGGATTTTTTAAATGAACGAGATTTGGCAGGGATTCCGTCCCGGAAAGTGGCAGACAAAGATTGATGTGCGTGATTTCATCCAGAAGAACTACACGCCTTACGAAGGGGGAGCAGACTTCCTCGCCGCTGCTACGGACAACACTGCAGAAGTTTGGGAAACATGCAAGCAGCTGCTGGCTGAGGAACGCAAAAAGGGCGGCGTGCTGGATGTAGATACCGAGACGGTTTCCACCACCATTTCCCATGCACCGGGTTATATCGATAAGGAACATGAGACTATCGTTGGTTTGCAGCTGGATGCACCTTTGAAACGCGGTCTGATTGTCAACGGCGGCCTGCGCATGGCACAGCAGGCCGCAGCTGCCTATGGTTATAAGGTCAGTGATGAGATTACGGAAATCTATTCGAAACATGTGAAGACGCATAATGAAGCGGTATTTGAGCTCTATACGCCGGAGATGCGCAAGGCGCGTCATTTGGGCCTGCTCACTGGCCTGCCTGATGCTTATGGCCGCGGCCGTATCATCGGCGACTATCGCCGGGTAGCGCTCTATGGTGTAGACCGCTTGCTGGAGCAGAAGAAGCTGGACAAGGAAGAGATGTTCAGCGGTGCTATGGATGCGGAGAAGATGCGTGCCCGCAGCGAGCTTGCCCAGCAGATCAAGGCGCTTAATGACCTCAAGAACATGGCTGCCAGCTATGGTTTTGATATCAGCGTACCGGCGAAGAATGCAAAAGAAGCCGTGCAGTGGGTGTATTTCGGCTATCTGGCTTCGGTCAAGGAGCAGAATGGTGCAGCTATGTCCATCGGCCGCGTGTCCACGTTCCTGGATATCTATATGGAGCGTGATTTGGCAAATGGTGTCATTACAGAGGCTGAAGCGCAGGAACTTATGGATCAGCTGGTCATCAAGCTGCGTATGGTGCGCATGCTGCGTACACCGGAATACAATGAGCTCTTTGCTGGTGATCCCATCTGGGTTACGGAATCCGTGGGCGGCATGGGGGAAGATGGCCGTACATTGGTCACGAAGAACTCCTTCCGTATCCTGCATACGCTGGAAAACCTCGGTCCCTCTCCGGAACCGAACCTCACGGTGCTCTGGTCCAAGCGCCTGCCAGCTGGCTTCAAGAAATATGCGGCAGAGATTTCCATCAAGACCAGCGCTATCCAGTATGAGAATGATGAAGTGATGCGTCCGGCTTATGGCGATGACTACGGCATCACCTGTTGCGTATCCGCCATGAAGCTGGGCAAGATGATGCAGTTCTTCGGTGCCCGTGCCAACTTGGCAAAATCCCTGCTGCTGGCCATCAACGGCGGTAAGGATGAGAAGAGCAATGAACAGCTGGCTCCGGAAATCCCTCTGCCGACGGGCGAGGTGCTGGATTATGCAGAAGTCCGTCATAAGTATTCGCAGGTGTTGGCATGGCTGGCCAAGCTCTATGTGAATACCATGAATGTGATTCATTATTCCCATGACCTGCATGCTTATGAAGCTGGCCAGATGGCCCTCCATGACAGCAAGATCGAACGTCTGATGGCCTTTGGCGTGGCCGGCTTGTCCTGTGCTGTAGATTCCCTGTCGGCTATCAAGTATGCCAAGGTAACGCCCATCCGCAATGAATTTGGCGTAGCTACGGATTTCCAAGTGGAAGGTGACTTCCCGAAATTCGGCAATAACGATCCCCGCGTAGATGAGCTGGCTCATGAGCTGACGCATGAGTTCATCACAGAACTCAGAAAACATAAGGCATATCGCGGTGCGGAACACACCCTGTCCATCCTGACCATCACGTCTAATGTCATGTATGGCAAGAAGACCGGTACTACGCCGGATGGCCGCAAGCTCGGTGAGCCGCTGGCTCCGGGGGCGAACCCCATGCACGGCCGGGATAAGAGCGGGGCGCTGGCTGCGATGAAGTCCATTGCCCATCTGGATTATGCTGACTGCCGGGATGGTATCTCCTATACGTTCTCCATGATTCCCTCGGCTCTGGGCAAGACAGAGGAAATCCGCGTACAGAACCTTACGGCGATGTTGGATGGTTACAGCGGCTATGAAGCCCATCATATCAATATCAATGTGCTGGACAGAGCGGTATTGGAAGATGCTATGGAGCATCCGGAGAATTATCCGCAGCTGACCATCCGCGTGTCCGGTTATGCCGTGAACTTCATCAAGCTGGACCGTCCGCACCAGCTGGAAGTGATTCAGCGTACCTTCTACGAAGCAATGTAAGATGGTAAAGGGATTTTATCATTCTAAACTGAGCTTTGGCACGGTGGATGGCCCGGGAATCCGTTATGTGCTGTTTCTGGCCGGCTGTCAGATGGGCTGCGCATTTTGTCATAATCCTGACACCTGGGCGAAAGGACAGCAGTTGATTACGGCGGAGGAAGTATTGCAGGATGTGGAGGATTATCGCCAATTCTACGATTCTTCAGGGGGCGGTATCACCATTTCTGGTGGAGAGCCGCTTCTGCAGCCGGAGTTCGTGGCTGATCTGCTGGGCAGGGCCAAGGCCCGGGGGCTGCATACGGCCATTGATACCTGCGGTCTGGCCAGCAAAGAGGCCATCATGCAGGTGCTGCCGCACGTTGATCGGGTACTGTTTTCGCTGAAAGGCAGTACGGAGGGCAGCTATCAGGCTTTGACCAAGGCAGGATTGCAGGATATCCTGGGGAATCTGCGGCTGATTGCGGCCCGCAAGCCGGTGACTTTACGCTATGTGCTGATTCCTGGCTATACAGATGGCAAGGATAGTCTGTCCGCTCTGATTGGTATCGTGCGTGCTTTGCCGCAGACTGTGGAATTGGAAGTCTTGCCCTATCATACCATGGGCATTGCCAAGTGGGATGAACTCGGCTGGGATTATACGTTGCAAGATGTACCTGAACCAGCTAAGGGTGAGGTGGATGCTTTCCGTCAGTCCCTGCGTCAGGCTGGGATAAGGCTGGCCGCTACAGAAAACTGAGGAAATGAAGCGAAGCTGTCTCATTATGGGGCAGCTTTGTTTTATTTGCGGTGACAGAGGCAGACGTCTATAATAGTAAGGGAATACTATGTGAAAAGAATTTTGGATGTGATTATTTGCAACTGACGGATTCGATACAATATGTGAAGGGCGTGGGCCCGAAAAAAACAGCGGAGCTCAAGCGACTGGGATTACATACGGTGTACGATTTGCTGACGTATTTTCCCCGTACGTATGAAGATCAGAGTGTGCTGACGAAAATAGCGGATCTGCAAGCCGGAGAAACCGCTACCGTAGGGGGAACAATCACGAATGTTTCCGAACGGCAGGGCGGGCGCAGGGGAATGACAATATTGACAGCCTTGATTGGTGACGGCACTGGGATCCTGCAGGTTACGTGGTTCAACCAGAAATATCTGAAAAACAAGCTGAAAGTGGGCAGAAAGGTATTTGCGACCGGCAAAGCTGCCTATGCCTATGGCGGGCGGGGGCAGTTTGCCATGAGCCAGCTGCATAGCTTTGAGATCCTGGATGAAGAAGCAGAACCAGCCAGCCGGACGGGAATCGTGCCGGTTTACCCGGCGACGGAGAAGCTCAATCAGAAATTCTTCCGCAAGGTCATTGTCGGATTGTTCGAAGAGGAGCTGGCTATCCATGATCTGATTCCCCAGCGGGTGATGAGAGCTTATGGATTGCTGACGCGGCAACAGGCGCTGCAGGATATGCATTTTCCCGCAGATTTCACGGCATTGCAGGCGGCCCGGAAGCACTTGGCCTTTGAAGAACTCTATCTGATCCAATGCGGTCTGTTGCTGCTCAAACGACAGGCGCGGGAAAACAGCAAGGGCATCCGGCATCTGCTTAGCAGTGAGCTGGTTGCCAAGGTCAGGGGCGCCTTGCCGTTTCGGCTGACGGATGACCAGGCGCGTACCTGGCAGGAAATCCAGCGGGATATGGAAAGTCCGTTGCCTATGCGGCGGCTGGTGCAGGGCGATGTAGGCTCGGGTAAGACGGTCATTGCTATGCTGGCACTGGTCAAAACGGTAGAAAACGGCTATCAGGGTGCATTGATGGCTCCGACGGAAATCCTGGCCAGCCAGCATTATGAAGGTTTCCTCCGCCAACTGGAACCGTTGGGGATTCGCATCGGCTTTCTTTCGGGGAGACTCACGAAAAAGAAGCGAGAGGAAATGTATGCGCGGATTGTGGCGCAGGAGGTTGATATCGTAATCGGGACCCATGCATTGATACAGGAGGGCGTGTCATTTGCCAAACTCGGCCTTGTGGTGACCGACGAGCAGCATCGTTTCGGCATTGCCCAGCGGGCGGAGCTGGAGAAGAAGGGACATTTACTGCCGGATGTATTGGTCATGACAGCGACGCCGATTCCGCGTACGATGACCCTGACTGTTTATGGCGATCTGGATGTATCCCTGATCCAGCAACTGCCGCCGGGACGCCAGCCCATCCGCACTTTTGTCAGGAAGCCGGACCGGCGGGAACTCATATACGATTATGTTCATCAGCAACTCGCGGCCGGACGGCAGGCCTATGTGGTCTGTCCCCTGATTGAGATGAATGAGGAAAGTGATTTACCCTCAGCGGAGGAAGTTTATGATGAACTGCGCTACGGAATCTTCCGGGATATGCCCTGCGGTCTTGTCCATGGCAAGATGAAGGCGGCAGACAAGGAACAGGTGATGCAGGACTTCTACGAGGACAAGATAAAACTTTTGGTATCCACTACGGTAATCGAAGTGGGTGTCAACGTCCCTAATGCCAGCATCATGGTAGTGGAGCATGCGGAACGTTTTGGTCTGGCACAGCTGCATCAGCTGCGGGGACGCATTGGCCGCGGGCAGTATAAGTCCTATTGCATCCTCGTATCGGAGATGAAGACGGAAAACGCCCGGGAACGGCTCAAGATCATGGCAGAAACCAGTGATGGGTTCAAGCTGGCCGAAGAAGATTTAAGACTGCGGGGCCCGGGGCAGTTCTTTGGCTCCATGCAGCATGGCCTGCCTGATTTGAAGGTGGCGGATGTGCTGGGGGATATGGATATCCTTCTGAAAGCCCGGCAGGCAGCGCAGGAAACCGTGGCGAGCCGCGAGGAACGGCAGGACATCCTGCCCATCCTGGCACTGCAGTATAAAGAGCAGTTTGAAAATATCACGGACATTTGATGTATTTTTGTCAAGAACATCTTGACATAACACGTAGACATAGTATACAATATTTTCAGCTTAAACATGCATAGGAGGCGTGTATCTTGGTAACAGTATTGGTGAATGGTGCCTGTGGCCGTATGGGGCAGGCTGTATTGAAAGCTGTGCAGGAGGCAGAGGATTTGCAGCTGGTTGGCGCTGTGGATATTCACGGTGGGGCTGACTGTGGCGAATTGGTCGGTTTGCCGAAAAGCAATGTGACGGTGGAAACGGATCTCACCGCAGCGTTGGAACGGCTCAAGCCGGAAGTCATGATTGACTTCACTCGCCCGGATGTGGTTTTTGGCAATGTGATGACAGCACTCAAGGCAAAGGTCAGTCCGGTGGTAGGCACGACAGGGCTTAGCGAAGAACAGAAGGCAGAAATCCGCAATCTGGCAGAGGAAAACGGCACGCCGGCTTTCATTGCGCCGAATTTTGCCATCGGTGCGGTCCTGATGATGGTTATGGCCAAACAGGCAGCCAAATACATGCCTGAGGTGGAGATCATTGAACTCCATCATGACAATAAACTGGATGCTCCCTCAGGCACGGCTGTGCAGACGGCAGCGATGATTGCTGAGGTGCGGGCGGCACATAAGCAGGGTCATCCGGAGGAAAAGGAAAAGATCGCAGGTGCCCGTGGCGCAGACTTCGAGGGCATGCATATCCATAGCGTACGCCTGCCGGGCTATGTGGCACATCAGGAAGTCATCTTCGGCGGTCTGGGGCAGACACTTACGATCCGTCATGATTCCCTGAACCGGGAATCCTTCATGCCCGGTGTTGTGCTCGCAGCACAGAAGGTTCGCAATCTCAAGGGCTTGACTGTCGGTTTGGATAAACTCCTGGAGTTTTAAATAACACAAAAAAGGCATAAGCAGCGAAAGGATGAAGGCTAATGAAAAAGTATAATGTGGCAATCTTGGGGGCAACGGGTGCCGTTGGTCAGGAATTCCTGAACCTTATCGAGGAACGCAATTTCCCCTTTGCTGATTTGAAGATGCTGGCTTCCAAGCGCAGCGCTGGCAAGAAAATCCAGTTCATGGGCAAGGAATACACGGTAGAGGAAGCTACGGTGGATTCCTTCAAGGATGTGGATATCGCCCTGTTCGCAGGCGGCAGCGCCAGCAAGGAATTTGCGCCGGCAGCTGTAAAGGCTGGTGCCGTGGTCATCGACAACTCCAGCACGTTCCGTATGGACCCGGAAGTTCCTCTGGTTGTTCCTGAAGTCAACCCGGAAGCCATCGCCCAGCACAAGGGAATCATTGCCAATCCGAACTGCTCGACGATTATCATGGTAATGGCCTTGAAGCCGCTCTATGATATTTCCAAGATAAAGCGTGTGGTCGTTTCCACCTATCAGGCAGTATCTGGCGGCGGCAAAGAAGCAATGGCAGAACTTGAACAGCAGGTGGCCGATATCGTAGCGGGCAAGCCTGTTACGGCCAATATCCTGCCGGGTGCCGCACTCAAGAAACATTATCAGATTGCCTTCAACCTGCTGCCGCAGATCGACGTCTTCAAAGAGAATCTTTATACCAAAGAGGAAATGAAGATGATCGATGAAACCAAGAAGATCATGAGTGATGACGATATGCGCATCACAGCTACGACGATCCGCGTACCGGTATACCGCAGCCATGCGGAATCCGTCAATGTGGAATTCGCTGATGAAGTCAGCCTCGAAGCTGCCCGCAAGGCACTCGAAGCATTCCCGGGCGTAGAAGTTGTGGACAATCCGGATGAACAGCTTTATCCGCAGCCGCTGGAAACCTCCGGCAAGAATGATGTAGCTGTGGGCCGTCTGCGCAAGGACTATTCCATCGAGAATGGCCTCAACATGTGGATCTGCGGTGACCAGATCCGCAAGGGGGCAGCACTCAACGCCCTGCAGATTGCCGAATACATGATTGAACATGATATGGTGTGATTGGTAATCCTTGAATATGAAAACAGCCATCCTTATAAAAGGATGGCTGTTTTTTCATGGAAGTGTCAGCAATGCTGACCAGAATTCTTGCGGTCATAAAAATACCAGGTAATCAGGATGGTGATGGCAGTGAATGCAATCAAGATATAGAATGCAGGAGCAACACTTTGGTAGCTGGCGTAGGCCCAGCCAAAGATCTTAGGAATGAGGAAGGCCCCATAAGCGGCAATCGCGGCGGTAAAGCCTGTAACCAGCGAAGCGTGGAATGGATTGTTGAAAATATAGGGAATCATGCGGAAAGAGGCTCCATTGATGAATCCTGTGGTCAGGAATAATAGCAGGAAGGAAGCGAAGAACATGACGAAATTATGTGCCTGGATGCCCATAAGCGTCACAAGACTGGCTGCTAACATGACAAAGAGAGAAAGCAGGGTGACACGTGAGCCACTATTCATCTTGTCAGCCAGCCAGCCCCCGATAGGACGTACACCTGCGCCGATAAAGGGGCCCAGGAAGGCTGCCATGGAAAAAGATACTTCAGGGAATTCTTTCGCAACCAGCAGGCCGAGTGCGGCTGAAAAACCAATGAAGGAGCCAAAGCCGCAAGTGTAGATCCAACACATCAGCCAGGTGTGTTTATTCCCGAAGATGGACAGGATACTTTTGGGGTTCTGCTTTGGCAAGGGCAGATTATCCATAAACAGCCAGATCAGTGCCAGGGTGATCACCGTGGGAATCGCCCAGAAATAGCAGACATTTTGCAGATAGACCATACTGCCATTGCTGTTTACGAGACCATCTCCAAAGAGCGCGGACAAGTTCCAGCCCAGGAGCAGAGGCGCGGTCAGATAGATAAGAGATACGCCCAGGTTGCCGACCCCTGCATTGATGCCTAGTGCCAGGCCTTTATTGGCTTTGGGAAAGAAGAAGCCGATATTGGCCATGGAGGCCGAGAAGTTCGCTCCGGCAATACCGATAAAGGCGACCAGCAAAACAAACGTATCGTAGGAAGTGGAGGTATCCTGAAGTGCATGGCCTAAGCCGATGATTGGCAGCAGCAGCAAGGCTGTAGTGATGAAGGTGGAGGTCTTGCCGCCTAAGATTCCCGGCAGATACGTGTAGAAGAGACGTCCTGTGGCACCAACCAGTCCGGGAAGAGCTGCCAGGGTGAAGATCTGCTCATCACTGAAGTGGAAGCCAACGGTATTGAGCTTGGCTGCAATGGTGGCCCAGAGTGTCCAGACCACGAAGGATAATACCAAAGCCCAGGTGGAAACCGCTAGATTCTGATTGGCAATTTTCTTGCCATATTGCTGCCAAAAATCGGCGTTTTCCGGGTTCCAGTTCTGCAATATCTCTCGTCGAGAAGGATTTTCGCTTAAGATAGAGAAGTCTTTAGCTGTTGACATTTGTTAATCACCAGTCCTTTGTTAGCACAGTATTATTGATCTGTATTAAGTATAATTGAAAATTATCAATATGTAAGTAACAAAGCTTACTGAACCTGTAACAATTCTCACAGTTACAGAAGGGAATTTTTAGTATGCTAAGGGGAGTATACAGATAATAAGAGAGGTAATAAGGTCATGGAAACATTGGTTCGTCAGTTGTATGAGATTCCTGGCAAGGTGATTATGCTGCATGATGGTGAATATCTATTCCGCGAGGGCGATCCGGCAAAGTATTTTTATATTGTGCGGACGGGACAGATCTTTATCACAAAATATGCTTCCAGCGGGCGGGTTCTCTCCCTGAGGTTGGCTGCACGCAGCAGCATAATAGGGGAATTGCCCTTGTATGAAGAAAATCCTACCTATATCTTCAATGCGATTGCGCAAAGTGCAGCAGAGGTTTATGCGATTGAGTTTCCCACCTTGCAGGATTATTTGGAAAAGCGGCCGCATCTGGCTGTGAATATCCTGCAGATCATCAGCGCGCATATGCGTAAACAGCATACAAAATTTCGGGATCTATTGCTTTATGGCAAGAAGGGGGCACTCTATTCCACATTGATCCGGCTGGCAAACAGCTATGGCAAGGAGATGGATGACGGTATCCTGATTTCTGTCCCTTTGACCAATCAGGAGCTGGCTAATTATTCGGCTACTGCCCGGGAAAGTCTTAATCGCATGTTGGGAGAACTGAAGAAAGCAGATGTCATCGAATATAGAGGCCATCTTATTTTCATCAAGGACATAGATTATCTAAAAGAGGCCATACAATGTGAAAATTGTGGTCGTGAGGTATGTAACATTGAATAGATAAAAATATGAAATCATAAAATTATGAAAATACAGCAGGAAGTTTCACTTTTTCGTAGAAATATTTTGTAGAAATATTTAAACTGAAGACAACGAGGAGTGGGATTTATGTCGAATGAATTTACCGGAACATTTCACAGCGTAAAACTCAAGATGTGTCTTTCCCTGCTTCCTCCAATCATCATTGGTCTTACTGTCCTCACAGTCCTGGTGGGATACAGCAGCTATGACAGTATTGCCAATCTGACGGAGCAGAGCACGTATCAGACCATCAAGGCAAACGCCTTGGATATTCATGAACGGCTAACGCGCATGAGGATGGTTTGCGAGAATTTGGCAGGGAACATAGAGACCGACTGTTTGAAGAAAAACCAGGAGGAACTGGCTAAGGAGATGGCAGACGGTCTGAAAAATGAAGAGATGGCCAACGGCGGCGGGGTATGGTTTGAACCTTTTGCCCATACGCCGAATACGAAATATGTCTGCCCATTCATTTTCCGGGAAAATGGTACGTTCAAGGTTTCCTATGACTATGTGGCCGAAAGCGGTGATTACCTGCCTACTGACTGGTATAAAATGGGTAAAGCAGCACATCATGGCGAGGCAGCGATGACGGAACTGCCGTACTATGATCCATCAGCCAAGGTCATGATGGTTACGTATACGTCTCCGCTTTACACGAGCGGTAAAGATGGAAAGTTTATCGGTAATGTGACAGTTGACATTTCCTTGGCTTCAATTGCAGAGATGGTCAGTGGGATTACGATTGGCGGAAAGGGATACGCAATACTGACCGCGCCAGACGGGACTTATATTGCCGGTGTAAGCCAGGAAAAACTCAATGGCGAGACCAATGCCATACAGGATGAAAATGCTTCTTTTGCGGCAGCGATGAAGCAGATGGTTTCTTCACAGGAAGGGAAGACTCAGTTTGAGGACGAACATGGCGAAGAAATGTTTGTCTATTACCAGACGGTACCTGATCTTAACTGGCATTTCGGTGTTATCATTCCCCGGTCTGAGCTGTATGCGGATGCCAATCATCTGATTATGATGTTGGCGGGAATTGCGGTGCTGGTACTTTTCCTGCTTATGTTGATGGCTTATCGTACGGTTTCCAATTTTGCAGAACGCATCGGCATAGACCAGAAGTTTGCAGAAGACTTGGCAGAGGGCAATTATGCCCGTTCGGAGGCCGTGATCCAATCCAATGACGAAATCGGCCGTCTGGGCGATGCCATCAATCGTATGTTCCGGCAGACGAAAAAAGTACTCCATGCTATTTCTGACCATTCGAGCAATATGAATACCTCCAGCAGGACTTTGGAGGTATCAGCAGAGAAGCTGACGAAGGGGATAGATGAGATCCAGCACAAGATGACGTACATCAGCGATGCCATGATGAACGCCAGTTCCGCCACAGAGGAAGTCAATGCTTCTGTGGAAGATGTTGCCTCGGCGGTAAACCTGTTGTCGAATGAAGCTGCCAATGGGCTCAAGCAGGCGGAGGATGTCCGTCTCAGAGCAGAACAGGTAGAGAGAAACTCTGTTGAAGCCAGCCGCTCAGCAGAAAAGCTGGCCAAGGAATTCAGCGCTAACCTTGCTGCCTCGATTGACAAGGCAAGGACTGTAGAACAAATCGGCACGATGGCGGCAGCAATTTCCGGTATCGCCGAGCAAATCAATCTGCTCTCCCTGAATGCCTCTATTGAAGCGGCCAGAGCCGGTGAGTCTGGACGAGGCTTTACGGTCGTGGCTATGGAAGTGGGCAAGCTGGCCAAGGAGACAGCTGATACGGTGGAGGAAATCCAGCAGAATATCCACTCTGTACAGGAAGCTTTTGCCAGCCTTTCCGATGATGCCAAGGCAATCCTGGGCTTCTTGAACGATACGGTAGCTCCTCAATATGATGAATTCGTCGGCATTGCTGAACAGTATGGAGCTGATGCCGAAGTTTTCCGGACGGTTTCGCAGAAAATCGCGGAAACCAGCCGGAATGTCAATGATACGATGGAGCAGGTCAGCAAGGCCATGCTTCAGATTGCCAATTCTGCTGAAGAGACTGCGGCACTCTCTGTGGAGATTTCCGGTTCGGTCAGCAATGTATCGGAGTCCGTGAAAGATGTCGATACGATCAGTCAGCAGCAATCCTCCATTGCGGAGAGTTTGCTTGAAGCGGTCAAACATTTCAAATTGAAGCAGTGATTCGCACAAAAAGAGAACCTGTGTTATCTTGCCATGATGGCGGGATAACACAGGTTCTTTCTTTTTGGTAAGAACGAATATTATTTTTTACGGTAGATGATATTGCTCCTGAGCAGGTATTCCAAGGGGAAACTCAGGCAATGTACCAACCGGGTAAAGGGGAACAAGATAGCGGTCAGCATCCATGTCAGCATATGGACTTGGAAAACGAGGGGGACGTTTTCCATCAGGCTCACATCCGGCTGCAGCATAAGCAGTGAGCGAAACCAGGGGGATATGGTTTCGCGGTAATCAAAGCCGCCGGGAATATTGCTGACCGTACCAATCGTACCAGAGACGATAGTCAGCAGCAGTACGAGATAAAGCAGCTTGTCTATGCCGCTGGTATTCACCTTCATGCGGTCATTGCCGGCAAAACGCCGCTGGCAGAGCCACAGGAAACCGCCGAGGAAGAGTACCGCTGCCGGCAGGCCGCCTGCGAGGCTTATAAGATGATACATATGCTCATCCGTGCCTGCTGCCTCGGTCACGAACTTTGGCACAAGGATGCCGACGCAGTGGCCGCCAAGGGCCATCAGCAGGCCGATGTGGAAAATAGGGTTCGCCCATTTCAGGTCGCGTTTGGAGAGAAATTCACTGGATTTTGTCGTCCAGTTGCGTTCGTAGATGGTGTAGCGCATCATGGTGCCGCCCACGAAAATTGTCAGGGCGATATAGGGCAGCACTCCATACAAAAATTCATTCATGCGGTTGCTCCCTCCATTTCATCTGTTTCCGTCAAGATTACATCCAGCAGGAAAGTATGGGCAAGTCTTGCCTCAACAAACCGCTGGCGTAGCAGTTCAACCTTAGGCTGCATTCTGGCCAGTACCTTGCATGCCTCTGCAGCAGGCAGATGAGCAGCCAGTTCCAGCAGAGCAGGAAGGAAATCGGGCAGTTCCTTGTTCAGGTCATAGCCGTTATCCAAAAAGAGATTCTTGAATTCCAGCATTTCCCGGGCCTGCTTGCCGAAGTCCGTGCGGTCATGCATGGTCAGATAAAGATTGGTGTTATTGGAAAACTCGAAGGTGCGGACATAGAGTTCTTCGTATTCTTTATGCCCCATGACTTCGATATAGTCCAAAGTGTCCAGGATGATCTGCCTGTTCTGTGGGTTAGCAAGGCTGTCTGCTGTCTTACGGCAGTAAGGAAGATTGTCCCACCACTCATCATGGGGATAGGCAAAGAGATGGGCCACCAACGACAGCGTTTTCGGATATTCTGTTGCCTGGGTCATCATCAGCACCCCCCTGGACAGTTATAGCCGCAGGAGCCTTGCAGTTCCCGCAGTTTATCTTCCGCCTGTTCCTGCAAGCCCGCAGGGATGTTGAAGCGGTCTTTATACTTGGCAATGCCCATCAGGCGGTACATGGCTTCATAGGTCTCTACGTCATATTCCAGCTGGCGGGTGAGTTTTTCGCCGGTGTCCTTTGTGCGCATGACCATGCGCATATCCAGGAGCCGTTGCAATACGTTCTCCACCACGGTCACATTGCCTGCGGCAAAGAGCTCGGCAATATAGGAGAGGGGAATACGCATTTCCTGTATGTTCGGCAGGTAGACATCCGCTTCCGCCCGTCGGGTGATAGGGGAGAGCGGCGGTACATACCAGACCATGGGCAGGGTGCGGTATTCTGCATGCAGGGGCAGAGCCACCTGCCAATCCTTGATTAGCCTATAGACCGGGGACTCCTGGGCTGCCTTGAGCCAGTTGGCAGGAATGCCAGCTGCTTTCGCCGCCTTGATGACCTCCGGATCATGGGGGTCCTGGATGATATCCAGCATGCTGTGATAGATTTCACCTTTATCCGGCGTTGACGCCGCATCTTTGACTTTATCCATATCATAGAGCAGTACGCCCATATAGCGCAGGCGTCCTACACAGGTGTCGGCACAGACGGTCGGCAGGCCGTTTTCGAGGCGCGGGAAGCAGAAGATGCACTTCTCGGCCTTATTGGTCTTCCAGTTGAAATATACCTTCTTATAGGGGCAGGCCGGAATGCAGTGACGCCAGCCGCGGCAGCCGTCCTGAGAGACCAGAACCACGCCGTCTTCATCCCGCTTGTAGATGGCACCGGACGGGCACGCAGCCACGCAGGCGGGATTCAGGCAATGATTGCAGGTGCGCGGCAGGTACTTCATGAAGAGGTCATGGAATTCTAACGTGATATCTTCGGCGATATTCTTGAAATTGTAATCCTGTCGGGCGCTTTCGCCTGCAGCCAGATCGTCTTCCCAGTTCGGGCCCCATTTGATTTCCATGCGTTTTTGGGTAATCAGGGAGCGGGGACGGGCAATGGGCTGATGATTCTTGCGCTGGGAGGTGATCAGGGTTTCATAATCATAGGTCCAGGGCTCGTAATAATCATCCATTTCTGGCTGGTCGGGATGGTAGAAGAGCTTGGCAAGCCGTTCAACCTTATTGCCAGAACGAAGCTGCAGATGGCCGTTCTTGAGTTCCCAGCCGCCTTTCCATTTTTCCTGATTTTCCCATTGCTTGGGGTAGCCGATGCCGGGTTTTGTCTCCACATTGTTGAAGTACATGTATTCCGCACCAGGGCGGTTGGTCCAGACATTCTTGCAAGTGATGGAGCATGTATGACAGCCAATGCACTTGTCCAGATTCATGACCATGGAAATCTGTGCTTTAATCTTCAAGCCAATCTACCTCCTCCAGCTTGCGGGCCACCACATACATATCCCGCTGGTTGCCTGTGGGGCCATAATAATTGAATCCATAGCTTAATTGTCCATAGCCCCCGATCATATGGGTGGGCTTCATATGGATGCGCGTCGGCGTATTGTGTGTGCCGCCGCGGGTTCCGGAAATCTTGCTGCCCGGTACGTTGATATGACGGTCCTGGGCATGGTGCATATAGACCACGCCGCGGGGCAGGCGCGGGGAGACCACGGCTCTTGACGTCACCACGCCATTATGGTTGTAGAGTTCCACCCAGTCGTTGTCCTTGACGCCGATTTCAGCGGCATCCTTTTCATTGAACCAGACGGTCTGGCCGCCACGGAAAAGCGTCAGCAGCTGCTGGCTGTCAAAGTACATGGAATGGGTGCTCCATTTGTTATGGGGCGTCAGATACTTCAGGGTGATTTCCTTCGTGCCGCCCAATTTATTCTTGATGGGCAGATAATCGAGGATAGGCTTATAAGTAGCCATGGATTCACCCATCTCATGGATCATCTCATGGTCGAGGAAGAAGGACTGGCGCCCCGTGATGGTACGGAAGGGGACAAGTTCTTCTACGCTCGTGGTGAACGGCGTATAGCGCCGGCCCTGATTGCTGCCCGTAAAGGTCGGGGAGGTGATGGTTTCCCTTGGCTGCACGGCAACCTGTTCAAAGGTAAAGCGTTCATCTTCGCGGTCCTTGGCCAGCTTTGTGAGGTCATCAAGGCCGGTTTCCTTTTCCAGGGATTTCCAGGCCTTGACGGCGACTTTGCCGTTGGTGGTCGTGGAAAGGCCCAATACCGCATCAGCGGCCTGTTTGGCATCTTCAATGGAAGGCATGCCATAGGAGATATAATCCTTGTTCTGGATCGTGCCATTGCGCTGCCCGATTTCTGTGTATTCCGCAGAAGAATCCCAACTCATGGTCAGGCTGCCCATCTTTTCCGATACGCCGGGGCCAAGGGCAATCCACTTTTCGTAGACCTTGGTGAAATCCAGTTCCGTTTCAATGAGGTTCGGCATGGTCTTGCCGGGGATGGGGTCACATTCTCCCTTGCTCCAGTCGCGGATGCGGCCTTCGGCCTGTGCTGTTTCGCCTTCGCTGTCATGCTGGATAGGCATGGCCACTACATCATGGTAAGGTTTGACATTGGCTTCCTTAGCCACTTCCGAAACCTTTTTCGCTAAGGTCTTGAAGATTTCCCAGTCGGTTTTGGCCTCCCAAAGAGGATCGACTGCGGCCTGGAAAGGATGTACGAAGGGGTGCATATCCGTGGAGGACAAATCATCCTTCTCATACCAGGTGGCCGTGGGCAGTACCACATCGGCATAGAGGGCAGAGCTGGCCATGCGGAAGTCGAGGTCAATCAGCAGATCCAGTTTGCCGTTTGCGGCACCGTCCGGCCGATGGAGTTCCTCGTCTTCGCGCCATTTGATTTCCGCAGGACGCTGAGGGCATTCTTCTTCGGCGAACAGGCCGTTTTTCGTGCCCAAAAGATACTTCAGGAAGAATTCGTGGCCTTTGGCCGATGAACCAATCAGATTGTTGCGCCAGATAAAGAGATTGCGTGGGAAGTTGGCCGGATTATCCGGATCTTCCACGGCAAATTGCAGGCTCTTGTCCTTGAGGCTGTTGACGATATACTTTTTCACATCCATGCCGGCGGCTTTGGCCTCGTCATGGAGCTGCTGGCCGCCCTTGTTGAAGGTGGGGTAGGAGGGAAGCCAGCCCATGCGGGCCGCCAGCACGTTGTAGTCACCGGCATGGCGGTAACGGGGCTTTTGGCCTGCGGCTGTGAGGTCAGCTATGTCGACTTCCTCACTGCGCCACTGGTCGGTGGCAAAGTAATAGAATGATGTGCTGTTCTGCAGGCGGGGCGGTTTCTTCCAGTCAAGGCCTGTCATGATGCGCTGCCAGCCTTCTGCCGGACGCAGCTTCTCCTGACCGACATAATGAGCCCAGCCGCCGCCATTGCGGCCTTCGGCGCCGACAAAGAGGAGCAGGTTCAGGATGGTGCGGTAGACCACATCGGCATGGAACCAGTGATTGATGCCGCCGCCCATGATGACCATGGTACGGCCCTTGGTCTTGAGGCTGTTATCGGCAAATTCTCTGGCCGTATGGATAACCGTTTCCATAGGTACGCCCGTGTATTTTTCCTGCCATTTCGGCGTATAGGGAACATCATCCTCATAAGAGGTAGCTGTTTCGCCGCCAATTCCCCGGTCGATGGCATAGTTGGCCAGCGTCAAATCATAGACGGTGGTTACCAGGACTTCACCCTTGGCGGTTTTGATGCTCTTAGCGGGAACCGCTCTGCTCAGCAGCCGTTTTTCCCGTTCATTGCCGAAATAGGGCAGCTGGATTTCCACTACTTTATCCATGGAACCTAGGACGGAGAGCTGCGGCGTAATGGCATTGCCATTATCGCTGTTTTCTTCTTTGAGGTTCCATTTTTCCTTGCGGTCCCAACGATCACCCATGGTGCCATTAGGCACGACAAGCTTGCCTGTCTTTTCATCAATCACATAGTGCTTGAAATCGGCATGCTTATCCTTGCGGCCCATATCCTGACCATTCAGGAAGCGGGTTGCCTGATACTTGCCGTCCTTTTCTTCCAGACGCACGAGGAAGGGGAAGTCCGTATACTTGCGCGTGTATTCTACAAAGAACTCTGCCGGTTCGCCCCAATAATATTCATTGAGGATGACATGCCCCATGGCCATAGCCATCGCCGCATCACTGCCGACTTTCAAGGGAATCCATGTATCGGCAACGGTCGTGGATTCGGCATAGTCCGGGGCGATGGAAACGACTTTGGTTCCCTTGTAGCGGGCTTCCACTAAGAAATGAGCATCCGGTGTGCGCGTCAGGGGCACGTTGGAACCCCAGGTGATGATATAACCGGCATTATACCAGTCCGAAGACTCCGGCACATCGGTCTGATCGCCCCAGACCTGCGGGCTGGCGGGCGGCAGATCCGCATACCAGTCGTAGAAGGACAGGCCAGCACCGCCCATCAGCTGCATGAAGCGCAGGCCGCCGGCATAGGACAGCATGGATTTTGCCGGAATCACGGAGAAGCCGAAATTTCGGTCCGGGCCATATTTTACGGCAGCATGGATCATGGAAGCCGCTACGATTTCGGAGGCTTCTTCCCAGCTGGAACGCACAAAACCGCCGAGCCCACGAACTTCCTTGTACTTTTTCATCTTGGCCGGATCATTGGCGATACTTTGCCATGCTTCGAGCACCGTCTTGTGATTTTTCTTCGCTTCCCGCCAAAGCTCGGCCAGCTCACTGCGCAGGTATGGATACTTGATGCGGTGGGGACTGTAGAGATACCAGGAAAACGAAGCGCCACGAGGGCAGCCACGCGGTTCAAAATCCGGCATATCCGGCGCTGTTTCCGGATAATCGTGGATTTGATTTTCCCAGGCCACCAGACCATTCTTTACATAAATATTCCAGCTGCAGGAACCTGTGCAGTTCACACCGTGGGTGGAGTGCACACACTTGTCAAAAGACCAGCGGTCGCGGTAGGTATTCTCCCACTCACGGCCGCCTTCGCTCAGTTGTTGATGTCCATCGCCAGAATGCTCTTTCGGAATAAGATATTTGAACTTCTGAAAGATATTGCTCACGTTAACATCCCTCCCCAAAATTTAATAACACGATATAATGGTTATTATTTTATCGGATTGTTATTTTCTTTCATGTGACAAACATCACTCCTGGATATTTTGATACAAAACAAAAGTGAAATACGGTATAAATATCATTAAGTTTATGAATAAATTTTGATTATAATAGACATTTTTAGGCATAAATGGCAATCTTGCCATAGGGAATAATTTTTGTTAATATGGCGTTGTCAGATGATTATTGTTTTGTCCTGTGACATAAATCATCGATATGAATAAGAAATAATGAGATAATAGGCGCAATCTTGCGAATAATGTTACAGGGAGGGGTACTGATGGAGCCGCGCTGGGAAGAATGTGAATTTATGCCTGTCCGGCGTTATGCAGCAGGAAAGGGGAGATGGCTGGAGGATAGCAAGGCGACATCTGTTGAACAGGTGTTGCGGATTGAGCTGAATGGTGAGTCGGTTGCGGAAATCCTTTGCTCGCCAGGAGATCAGCTGGATCTGGTTGTCGGTTGGCTGGCACAGAAAGGAGTTTTGCAACGGAAAGCTGACATCAGCCGTTGGGGGATCTTTCATGGCACAGCCCGATTGGAAACCACCGATTTAGCGCAGGCACGGGTTGTTCATAGCCTGGCTGACCCTCGTTATTACAGCTTGTCCAGATTGCGAGCTTGGCAGCAGAAGCCTGTCATGCCGGATGATTTGCGTGTAAAGGCCATGAAGATGCTGCAGACAGCCAATACGCTTTTAGGTGAGTTGGCAGCTACGCACGAGCGTACCAATGGGGTACACAGTGGTGTGATCTATGATCCCGCTGCCGACAGGATACTCGTTTTTCGGGAGGATATTGGCCGGCATAATGTTTTTGACAAGCTTTGCGGCTGGGCAATCCGCAATGAGATATCTTTGCTGGATAAGGCCATAGTTTTCAGCGGCCGCTGTTCCACGGAAATGGTGCTGAAACTCTGGCGGATGGGCTGCAGGATGGTGCTGGCCAAGTCTGTACCTACGACACTTTCCCTGGAATTAGCAGAGAAACTTGGCATTACTTTGATGGCCAGACTGACAAAGGATGGGTTTTCAGTTTATACCCACCCGGAGAGAGTAGATTAAAAAAATTATCCTTTTCCGATACTTTTTTTACATAAAATCATAAATTATTTTTATATAGCTATGTAACAATGATTAGTTTTGCGAATAATAGGCTGTATAAAGATCCTATGATTTTGATAAATAAGCAATGATTACCATGAAGGAGGAAATTTTGATGGATTTAAGCAGACGCGACTTCTTGAAAGCCACGGGGCTTACCGGTGTGGGGGTGGCCCTGGCAAGTTTGGGGCTGGATATGCCCCGCGTGAAGGCTGCTGCCAAGGAATTTAGGCTCAAGGGGGCCCGGGAGTTTACCTCCATCTGCCATTTCTGCGCCTGCGGCTGTGGGGTGATTGGCTATGTGAAGGACGATAAGCTCATCAACCTCGAAGGAGCCAGCGACAATCCTGTGAACCGCGGCGCCCTTTGCTCCAAAGGGCTGGGCTATGGACAGATCCCCAATTCTGACCAGCGTGCGACCAAACCGTTGTACCGTGCACCGGGCAGTGACCATTGGGAGGAAATCAGCTGGGATGAGGCCATCGATAAGGCGGCTAGGGCCATGAAGAAGGCACGCGACGAGAACTGGAAGCAGACAGAAGTCATTGGCGGCGAGACGGTGGATGTGCACCGCACAGACGCTCTGGGCTTCATCGGTGGTTCCCAGATCAACAACGAGGAGTGCTATCAGAATATCAAGATGGCCCGCGCTCTCGGCGTGACCTATATCGACAACCAGACGCGCGTCTGTCATGCCACGACGCCGCCGGCCATGAACGCTGCCTTTGGCCGTGGTGCCATGACCAACCATTGGGGCGACCTCAAGCATGCCAAGCTCATCTGGATTGAGGGTTCTAATATCGCCGAATGTCATCCCATGGGCCTCAAGAATGTCATGAAGGCCAAGAATAACGGGGCGAAGATCGTGCATGTGGATGTGCGCTATACGAGAACCTCCAAGATTGCCGACCACTTCTTCCAGCTGCGTCCTGGCACAGATATTGCTTTTTTGGGCTATATCATCAGCCATATCATTGAGCACAAGAAGTATGATGAATCCTATATCCGCCGCAATACCAATGCTTATTGCATTTTGCGGGACGATTATCAGTTTGAGGATGGCATTTTCTCCGGCTATGATGCAGAAAAACACAAATACAACATGGAGACCTGGGGCTATGCCCTGGGGCCTGACGGCAAGCCGCAGAAGGCCAATGATCTCTTTGCGCCGAACACGGTCATGAGTCGTATGAAGGAGCATTTCTCCCGTTATACGCTCGATAAGGTGTCCGGCATCACGGGCATGAGCAAGGAAGATATCGAGCTGGCGGCCCAGATTTTCTGTGAGCATTCGCCGACGGTCATGATGTATGCGCTGGGCATGACGCAGCATACCGTGGGCGTGGAAAATATCCGTTGCTTTACGATCTTGCAGCTTCTGCGCGGCAATATTGGCGTGCCAGGCGGTGGCATCGATGCCATGCGCGGCCAGCCCAATGTGCAGGCTTCCACGGACTTTGGCATCATGTTCCAGTATTTCCCGGGCTATCTCTCCTTCCCGACGGAAAAGACCAATACGCTGGAAAAATGGACGAAGGCTTCGGGGACATTCCGCGCCAAATGGCTCAAGAATATGCTCAAGGCGTGGTTCGGCGATTATGCCACTCCGGAAAATGACTATGGCTTCAACCTGATTGGTGTGCGCAACAGCAGCCATAACGATTCCATCTACGGCCTGTTCGAGGATGCTTATCGCGGTACGGTCAAATGCCTCTATCTCTGCGGCCAGAACCCCCATGTGACCAATGCCAACGCCGGCATGGTGCACGATGGCCTCTGCAAGATGGACACGGTGATTGCGCAGGATATCTTCGTCAACGAAACGGCGGAATTCTGGAACCGTCCCGGCGATAATCCGGCCGATATAAAGACCGAGGTCATCTTCCTGCCGGCCTGCTCTTATCTGGAACGTCGCGGCACGATCACCAACTCCATGCGCATGATCCAGTGGCGCATGGAAGGGCCGAAGCCTTTGGGCGATTCCAAGCCGGACTACGAGATCAACAATCTCCTGTGGCGCAAGATTCGCGAGCTTTACCAGGATTCTACCGATCCGAAGGATGAAATCATCAAGCGTATGACCTGGAACTATTCCGATGATCAGACCGTGGAAGATATCCTCAAGGAAATCAATGGTTACGACCTGACCACGGGCAAGCTGGTGACCGGTATCGGCCAGCTCAAGGACGATGGCACGACAAGTTCCGGCATGTGGATCTATGCCGGTGTCTATGGCGATGGCGAGCACAAGGCACAGCGTCGTGGGCAGGAAGACGAGGGAGGCCTTGGCATCTATCCGAATTTCGGCTGGACGTGGCCCGATAATATCCATCTGCTCTATAACCGTGCTTCCTGCGATGAGAACGGCCAGCCTGTGGATCCCGACCATAAGATTGTCTGGTGGGATGCAGCCAAGGGCCGATGGGATGGCTATGATGTGCCTGATGTGGGCAATCGCAGCGCCGCACCGGGCACGCCGGATGGCAACAAGCCCTTCCGCATGACCGGTGAAGGCTATGGCCGTCTTTTTGCCGCCGAATACAGTGACCTCAACCCAGACGGCATGACGCGTGACCATTCCTATACGCCGGTGGATGGCCCGTTGCCGGAATTCTATGAGCCGGTGGAAAGCCCCACGAAGAATGCCCTGCATGAGGATACACGCGCGCAGTTCAACCCCTGTGTGGTCTATCCGCGCCTGCCGGAAAAACAGCGCATCGGTACGAAGGATGAATTCCCTTATGTGCTCTGCAGTTCCGGCATTGCCGAGCATTGGTGCTCCGGTACGGTCACGCGCAATATCCCGTGGCTCAATGAACTGGTCAAAGAACCGTTTGTGGAAATGAGCCACAAGTTAGCCGATAAATTAGGCGTCAAGATCGGTGATAAGGTCAAGGTCAGCTCGGCCCGCAGCGAAGTCACGGTCAAGGCCATGGTCACCGACCGTGCCCAGCCGCTGACCATCAACGGCGAGGAGACACATATGGTCTGGATGCCCTATAGCTGGGGCTTCAAGGGACTTTCCAAGGGCCCTTCCACCAACTATCTGACCATTGATGCCCTTGACCCCAATGTGCAGGAACAGGAATTCAAAGCCTGTCTGGTCAATATCACCAAGGCATGAGGAGAATGTTATGAACGCAATGGAAAAAAATATACATGCGCATCTGGAAAAGCACCCCTTTCTGGCAGAAACAGCTCTGCTGCATATGACAATGGCTGCCCGGGTAAGAGCGTTGGTAAAGCCGCTGGATTGGGAACTTACGGCAACAGAGGCAAAGACACTGCAAGAACCGCTCCTGCAGCAGGCAAAGTGGCAGCAGCCCATAGTTGAGGCGGCTGCTGCAGCCCTGCCAGCAGTGCTGCCCACGCTGGAGAATATCGGCTATCCTGCCCGTCTCGTGGAAGCCATTGCCGCCTTCAACACATGGGTGAAGCAGGCGGATAAAGATACGCGGAAAACATTTTTTGTCCACCTGCTGCAGGGCGGGGGAGCACTGCCGGAACTGAATCCTGCGCTGTTGGGCATTTTAGGCTGGCAGATACTGGAAGCGCTGATTCCCGCACCGCTGAAAGACCATGCATTCTGGCAGCAGGCGGGCTGGACGAAGAACGCCTGTCCCGTCTGTGGACGTCAGCCCGTGCTGGCCCATCTGCGCAAGGAAAAGGAAGGCCGGGCAAGATTCCTGACCTGCGATGGCTGTCATACGGAATGGCCCTTTGCCCGGATTGGCTGCGCTTATTGTGGCAATGAGGACCTTACGCAGATGCATATCTTAGAGCCTGAAGGCCTGCCGGCCATGCGTATCGACGTTTGCGATGCCTGCAGGAATTACCTCAAGACCTATAACGAGGAAGGGCAGGAAGATGTCTACCTTACGGACTGGGCCACCTTGCACCTCGATATGTTAGGGGAAGAAGCAGGATTTACGAAAAAAGGCAGCATTTTGCTGGAGAATAGTTAAGACGAGAGGAGAGCAACTATGGCTCAAGAAATAACGATGCTCCATGATGTGGCGCGCTGCAGTGCCTGCCGCGCCTGCATGGTGGCCTGTAAACAGTGGCATGACCTGCCCGCCGATATGTCCACGTCCTTTGAAGGGCAGTATCAGTCCCACAAGGATCTGACCTCCCATACCTGGAATCTGATTCAGATGCAGGAACGCATCGACAGCAAGGGGAGGTTCCATTGGGATTTCTTCAAGAAACAATGCATGCACTGCGGCGACCCTGCCTGTCTGAACGGTTGCCCCGAAGAGGCCATCGAGAAAAAGCCTTCGGGCGCAGTGGTCATCAACGAGGATAAATGCGTGGGCTGCGGCTACTGCACGACCAACTGTCCCTTCGGCATCCCCAAGGTTGATGCAGACCGGAACAAATCCACCAAATGCGACCTGTGTTTTGACCGCATCGAGCAGGGCATGCAGCCATCCTGCGCCAAGACCTGCACGGCAGATGCCATCCTCTTTGGTACACGGGAGGAAATGCTGCAAAAAGCTGAAGAGCGTTTGCGGATGGTCAAGGCAGATCATCCCGATGCCAACATCTACAATCCGCAGGGCGTGGGCGGCGTGCATATGATGTATGTATTGCCGGAAAAACCAGCGGTCTACGGTCTGCCCGAGACCCCCGCAACCCCGTCTTCCATCAGCATTTGGAAAGACTTCGTGCGCCCTGTAGGTCAGCTGGCCAGCGTGGGGGCTATCGCAGGCGTGTTAGGGCTGACGGCCCTGACTGCTATGCGCAGAAAGGGGGATAAATGATGCTTGTCAACAAGAAATATGTCAAACGCCATGCGAAAGGCTTCGTGTATCTGCATTGGATCAACGCCATCTGCTTCTTTATGCTGTTTTTGACGGCGTTGCCGCTCTATGCCGATACCTTCAGATTCCTCTATGATATGTTTGGTGCGAAAACCCTGCAGAATGCGCATCGCTTCTTTGCTGTTCTCTTCGTGCTGAATCCTGTTATCGGCCTGTTCACCGCCAGAGGCGGCATCTGGCGCATGTTCTCCGAAGTCTTTAAGTTCAACGGCAAGGATGTGACCTTCCTGGTCAAGTTTCCCCTGGAACTCATCGGCAAGCACCCCGAGGGCATTCCCAAGCAGGGCTTCTATAACGGCGGCGAACGCATGAACATCGCCCTGCAGCTGGCCACCTGGGCTGCCCTGGTTGTTTCCGGCGCTCTCCTGTGGTTTGGTGACGGCCTTATCGATAATAGCATCCGTGCCTGGATGATACCCATCCATAGCCTTTGCGCCGGCATCGGCTTTGCCGGCTCCATCGGCCATATCTACCTGGCCCTTGTCGCCAACCCCGACTCCGTTCACGGCATGCAGGACGGCACCATCAAAGTAGACTACGCCAGCGCCCACCACGGCGAATGGATTGACGATATGGTGAGGGAAGGGAAGATCCGGCAGAAAGACCTTGACGAAGTACTGAAACCATAAAAAGGAAAAATTGCAGTTTGTAGTTTAGTTCGTGCTGAAGGTATCCCGTTCATACGCAGCAGGGGTTCACGGGGGAGTGCTTTTTCTGTTTCCGCTAAACGACCCTCCCTGTAAGGTTAGAGCTGTTTAGCTGGATTGCGCCGGGCAGGCCAGCGGCGCGTTTTTCAGCGTGCTCTTTAGCTGCTGTCTGCGTCGGGCCGGTCTTCGCTGCGCTCAGACGGTCGCTTCCACAGAAAAAGCACTCCCCCGTTCGCCCCCCGTCACGATTTTGGCAATTGACACGAATTCGGTTCTCCTGTAACAAGAACATCGATGTGCTTGCACCTTACAGTCGGAACATAGCAATATACTCAAACGTAACGGTGGGTGGAGGTGGGGATGCTTTTTCGCCGACGGAACGACTGTCCGAACGAAGTGAGGACTGGCCCGCAAACAGTATATGCTTGACGCTTCGTTGACAGGAGCGCCGCCGGCCTGCCCGGCGCAGGTAGCTGGAAGATGCGTAATTCTGCTGGCGGGTCATTTAGTGGAGCGGCGAAAAAGTATTCCCACCGCCGCCCCACTGCTTTGTAACGAATTGTGTTCCAGCTCGCACCAACAAACTGCAATTTATGGTGCGGATAATTAGATAGTAAAAACAAAGAAGGCGTGTTGAGTGGAAATGACTCAATACGCCTTCTTTTTGAGCAGGTGCATGAATTCTGGCTTGCCGATAGCAGGATTTTGGGCGGCTTGTGCAGAATTAAAGCGGAAAGCAGCCGCACTCAGAGCCGCCAGCAGGGCGAGTCTTTCCAGATATATAGGAAAAACTCCTTCTTTTCCGAAATCATATTCTTAATTAGAAGGTGTTCTGGCGGTGAAAAGAGCCACGTCATGGTGGCCCGAAGGATGGTAGAATATTGGGACTGGGGAATTTTTGTGGGAAATGCTGAGGATGTTGTTACAGGGAAGGAAGTGTTAATGTGAATGAGCAAGAGACGATTGCCGGTTTGATCAAGAAACTGCTCAAGCAGATTTTCGTGATGGTGGTGGGGGTTGTGGCCATTGTGGGGGTCAGCCTGTTCCTGTTCACGAGTTATGTAGCTCTCGTCAATGACGCCGGCGTGGTGCGCGGCGGCAGCCAGCGCGTGGTGAAGCAGGTATTGGCCGGGGCGGATGCCTCTAAGACCACGGCCATGGTCGAAGGGCTGCTGACGGACATGAAGGGCCGCATGCATCTCGGCAGCTTCCCGAGCCGCCGGGATGAGGTCGAAGCTTATTGGCAGAGCGAGGTCAAGCCCGCCATTGCCGATTATCAAAAGACGAAGAATCCGGCCCATCTGCTGGAAGTCAGCGAGACGTATTTTGGCAAGACCAATGCCATGGTGGATGCAGCCCAGACCATGGTGGATGTGATGGCCGTGATTCTCTATCTTTTGCTGGCAGCATTTATCGGGGCCGTGTTTATCGTGCTGAAGCGCGTGACGGGGACTTTCGAGGAGCGGGTAGTCCAGCCGCTCTCTGCGCTGGAAGGCAGCGTGAATCAGCTGGCCAAGGGGCATATGTCCCAGAAGCTTGCTTATCCCCGCAAAGATGAGATTGGCGCGCTCTATGACCTGCTCAACGAGATGCGTCAGGAAATCTTAGGCTATGTGCAGGATATTGAAAAGAATCTCGATACCATGGCCAGCGGTGACCTTGTGAGCACCACGGACATGAAATACATCGGGGACTATGCGCCTATCCAGCAGAATATCAATCATATCCGCCAGACGCTCTGTCAGGAAATGCAGAGCATGGGCGAGATGGCCAGCATGGTGGCGGTGAGTGCCGGGGAAGTTTCCAAGGTTTCCCAGAGCCTGGCTGAAGGCGCCATGAGCCAGAACGAGACAGTGCAGGATCTGCAGACCAAGATTGGCGAGGCCATCGAGGAAAATGCCAAAGTGGACACGCTGGTGGACAATGCGCTGGCGGCCCGGATGCAGACCAAGGATGGCATTGCGGCTACGCAGGAGCAGATGGACAACGTGGTGACGGCCATGCAGGAAATCAGCGATGCTTCCAATGAAATCCGCTCTATCCTGGGGACGCTGGACGAAATCACGGGACAGACGGCACTCCTGTCCCTGAATGCCTCTATCGAAGCAGCGCGGGCGGGCGAAGCAGGCCGGGGCTTTGCCGTGGTTGCCGAAAATGTCCGCAAGCTTGCCGAGCAGTCTGCCGACTCCACCCAGAATATCCAGCAGCTCATCAGCCGTGCTTTGGCCGCTATCGACCGGGGGACCAAGGTGGTCAATACCGCCGCGGAAGCTCTGTCCAGCACGGGAAAGAATACGGAAGTGGTCGACGAAGCGTTCCGCAAGCTCAAGGAACAGAGTGCTGCCCAGCAGGTGAAGATGGAAGCGGTCAATTCCTTGTCCAGCGACATCCTGGGTGTGGTTACCGACAACAGTGCTGTATCTGAAGAATGTGCGGCATCCAGTACGGAGCTTTCGAATTTCTCCGATTCCTTGAAGGAAAGCGTGAACAAATTCCGTACATCATGATTCGATGCCAATCGGGTTGAAACGAGATATAGAAATAGATAGGCAGAAAACCAGCAGGGGAGACCTGCTGGTTTTTTGTTGTTTGGCTATGATTGTAGGAGCTGTTCGGGAGCATTCTTTATAGTTTGTTCTTTATTTCACAATATAAAGAAAATTTTATTCAATTTTTAGCAGGAAATAAAAATCATATGACGAATTCATATAGACAAGGAGGGTGAATAGCGATGAATATTCTTGTGTGTATCAAACAGGTTCCAGGTTCTAACAAAGTTGAGGTTGATCCCGTGACTGGTGTGTTGAAGCGTAATGGTGCGGATGCGAAAATGAATCCGTATGACCTTTACGCCTTGGAAACAGGCTTACGCCTCAAGGAGCAGTATGGTGGCACGCTTAGCGTATTGACGATGGGGCCGCCGCCGGCAAAAAAGATTCTTTATGAAGCCTTTGCAATGGGGGCGGATAAAGGCGCACTCATTACGGACCGTAAATTCGGTGGTGCTGATGTGTTGGCTACCAGCTATACTCTTTCTCAGGGAATCAAGCGCTTTGGTGATTTTGACCTGATTCTCTGTGGTTTGCAGACTACAGATGGTGATACCGCACAGGTTGGTCCGGAAGTTTCGGAACAGTTGGGGATTCCCTGTGTATGCAATGTGAAACAGGTAGAAAAGGTGGAAGGTGATGCCATCCTGGTTGATATGGAAATGTCCGAGGATGTGGAACGCCTGAAAGTAAACTTCCCATGCCTGCTGACTGTGCAGAAGGATATTTGCGAACCGCGTCTGCCTTCCTACAAAAAGTCCAAGGAGACAGCTGCCCGTGAGATTGAAACGTATACCTTGAATGACATGGCGGATGTAGATGAACATCATTATGGACTCAATGGATCACCTACACAGGTACAGCGTATTTTCCCGCCGGAAACACATAAGGCCCGGGAAACCTGGCAGGGAAATGGCGAGGAATTAGCTGATCGCATGTATGATCTGTTGAAGAGTCAGAAGTTTATTGCATAACACCGTGGGAGGTTTCATAATGGGTAAATTAGTTGTACATCAGGATAAAATTCAGGATATCAAGGCATTGATGGCAATTTGTCCTTTTGGTGCCATGACCGAAAACAATGGTAAAGTGGAAATCTCTGCTGCCTGCCGTTTATGCAAACTCTGCGTAAAGAAAGGCAATGGAGCCATGGAATTTGTGGAAGATGAGCCCAAGGTACAGATCGATAAAAGCAAGTGGCAGGGGATTGCCGTTTATATCGATCATGTAGATGGCCGTGTGCATCCTGTCTCTTATGAACTCCTGGGCAAGGCCCGGGAACTGGCGGATAAGATACACCAACAGGTTTATGCTCTTTTCATGGGGCATGACATCGGGAAGGCTGCTGAGGAAATACTTCATTATGATGTGGATAAGGTTTTTGTCTGCGATAAGGAATCCTTGGGACAATTCAATATGGAATCGTATGCCAAAGTCTTTGAGCATTTCATCAACCAGGTGAAGCCTGCGGCTATTCTCGTAGGTGCAACGCCGGTAGGCCGTCAGCTGGCTCCCCGTGTAGCGGCCCGTTTCCACACCGGACTCACTGCTGATTGCACGGTGCTGGATATCCATGAAAACTCAGATCTGGTACAGATCCGTCCCGCTTTTGGCGGCAATATCATGGCTGAGATCCTGACGCCGAACACGCGGCCGCAGATGGCTACGGTGCGTTATAAGATCATGGATGCACCACAACGCAGCGAGACGACGCACGGTGTGATCGAACACTTTGATCTGCCGGATGCTTCCTTGAAATCGCGTATTGCGGTGTTAGGAATTACCAAGAAGCCTAAGGAAAAGAGCATTGAACATGCAGATGTGCTGGTAGTGGCTGGCCGTGGCATCAAGAAAAAAGAAGATTTGGAACTGGTATATCAGCTGTCCGAAGCATTGGGCGGTGATTTTGCCTGCACCCGTCCGCTGATTGAAGCGGGCTGGATGGACCCGCGGCGGCAGATTGGTCTTTCCGGGCGTACGGTAAGACCGAAGCTGATTATAACTTGTGGTGTTTCTGGTGCCATCCAGTTTGTTGCCGGCATGGAGCATTCCGAAGAGATTTTTGCCATTAACAGTGATCCGAAAGCGGCGATTTTCAAGGTGGCCAATTATGCCGTAGTAGGAGATTTGTATGAGATTGTACCACAGCTGATTGCCGATATCCAGCAGGGGAGGAAGATCGCATGATGGAATATAAACAGATCAAGCAAGAGGATTTAGAGGTTATTGCCGGTTTTATCGATAGAGAACGTCTGTTGTTCGGTGAGGAAATCAACGAAGAATACAGTCATGACGAATTGGCCAGTGAGCGTTCCTATCCCTCTCTGGTGGCCCGGGTTATATCTACAGAAGAAGTATCGAAGCTGATGGCTTATGCCAATAAAAATCATATCGCTGTGACGCCCCGCGGGGCTGGCACGGGACTGGTGGGAGCATCCGTAGCCGTGGAACATGGCATTATGATCGATACGACCTTGATGAATCATGTGTTGGAACTCGATGAAGAAAATCTTACGTTGACTGTGGAACCGGGCGTGTTGTTGATGGAACTGCGGAATTTCGTGGAAGAACGGGGCTTTTATTATCCGCCTGATCCAGGCGAAAAGTCGGCAACCATTGGCGGCAATATCAGCACAAATGCGGGCGGCATGACGGCTGTGAAATATGGTGTTACCCGTGATTACGTGCGTGCACTGGAAGTCGTGCTGGCAGATGGTACCATCATGCAGCTTGGCGGCAAGGTAGTAAAGAACAGTTCCGGTTATGACCTCAAGGATATGGTGATTGGTTCAGAGGGTACATTGGCATTTGTCACGAAGGCCGTTCTGAAGCTCCTGCCGTTGCCGAAGAAGAATGTAACCCTGCTGGTTCCCTTTCCCACGCTGGAACAGGCCATTGGCACTGTACCGCTGATCATTCAGGCAAAATCCGTACCTACGGCCATTGAGTTTATGGAGAGAGAAGTCATTCTGGATGCAGAAGAATATCTGGGGCGGAAATTCCCGGACAATCAGGCGGATGCTTATCTGCTGTTGAAATTCGATGGCAATACGATGGAGGAAATCGCTTCCTATTATGATGAAACCGCGCAGATATGTCTCGATCAGGGAGCCATCGATATCCTTATTGCGGATACAGAAGAACGCAGCCTGCCCGTCTGGAAGACCAGAGGCGCCTTCCTGGAAGCAATCAAGGCTTCTACCAGCATGATGGATGAGGTGGATGTAGTCGTACCCAGGAATCGGGTCAATGACTTTGTGGAGTTTGTCCATCAGCTGCGGCAGGAAATTGGTATCCGGATCAAATCCTTTGGTCATGCGGGGGATGGGAACCTGCATGTTTATATCCTGCGGGATGATCTGCCGAATGAAAAATGGCAGGAGCTGTTGGGCATTGCCATGAATCGTATGTATGATAAGGCACGTGATTTGCGGGGGCAGGTCTCTGGTGAACATGGCATAGGGCTGGTAAAGAAACCGTATCTCAATGAGTCATTGCCTGAAGCCAGCCTGGTGCTGATGAGAGGAATCAAGAAGGTCTTTGATCCCAATAACATCTTGAATCCGCACAAGGTTTGCCAGGCTTAAAGAAACTTCAGATCAGCAATCAATGGAAGAGGAACGATGTGGTCATGGTTCCTCTTCTTTTATATTGGATTTTCTAATAAGGCGTATAAGAAGTATGTATTTTTCTTATAGCATTTATTTATATATAATAGATTTAGTTAATCTCGTTTGGGATGAATTGAGAAAGCCTATTTTATTTTAGGAGGGAAAAGAAATATGGCAACGGAAATTTCGCGCCGCACATTCATCAAAGGAGCGGCAGCGGCCGGTGTTGTACTGGCAGCAGGCTCGTACTTTGCCTGGGATGGTAAGAATATTCCGGAAAAAGTGAAGACGGGTGATGTAACCTATGATGTTCTGGTAATCGGCAGTGGTGGTGCCGGCATGCGTGCCGCTCTCGCTGCAGCTGAGCGCAAAGACCTGAAAGTGGCTGTGATGACGAAACTGGTTCCCACCCGTTCCGCATCCACTATGGCACAGGGCGGTATGAACGGCGTTACGGGTGTGAGCGACCCCACGGACACCGTCGAGTCTCATGTCTTTGATACCATCAAGGGCGGTGACTACCTTTGCGACCAGGATGCGGTGGAATATTTCGCTGAACATGCTGGCGAAAACATCTATGAGATGGATTATATGGGCTATCCTTATAACCGTCAGAAGGATGGTGCTTTCCATCAGCGCAAGATGGGCGGTCACAGCCATCCCCGCGCTTCCTACTTCGAAGACCGTGCTGGCCATGCGATGGTGCACACCCTCTTCGAGCAGTGCCTGGAAAACAATATCGACTTCATTTCCGAATGCCAGATGCTGGAAATCAGCATGGATGGCGATAAACTCAACGGTGTTATCGCCATGGATATGCGCAGCGGCAACCTGATTGGCGTGCCGGCAAAATCTATCATCATCGCCACCGGCGGCTATGGCCGTGTTTACTGGGTGCGTACTTCCAATCCGTACAGCTCCACTGGTGATGGTATCGTAGCTGGTATGAATGTAGGTATTCCGTTCAAAGATCCGGAAATGGTGCAGTTCCATCCCACGGGTCTGGCTGCCAACGGCGTACTGCTGTCCGAGTCCAGCCGTGCAGAAGGTGCTCTGCTGGTCAACAAGGACGGCGAGCGCTTCATGGCTAAATACGCACCGGAAAAGATGGAACTGGCTACCCGCGACATCGTAGCCCGTGGTATTGCCACGGAAATCGAACAGGGCCGTGGTGTAGGCGAAGGCATCCATGCTGGTGTATACCTTGATTTCACGAAGATTCCGGCTGAGCGCATCCATGAGCGTC
This sequence comes from Pseudoselenomonas ruminantium, assembly GCF_900142515.1. Classification (GTDB taxonomy): domain Bacteria; phylum Bacillota; class Negativicutes; order Selenomonadales; family Selenomonadaceae; genus Selenomonas_A; species Selenomonas_A ruminantium_D. The sequence goes on from NZ_FRBC01000019.1 coordinate 49,992, forward strand.
TCGGTCAGGTTTATGATCTGTCCCGCCGCTTCGCTGGCGTTGATATCACCAAGGAACCCGTGCTGATCAGCCCGACTTGCCATTATTCCATGGGCGGCCTCGAAATGGCGGACTACAAGACTGGTGAAAGCCGTGTCAAAGGCATCTATGTAGCTGGTGAATGCAGCTGTGTATCCGTACATGGTGCGAACCGTCTGGGGGCAAACTCCCTGTCGGAAGTGCTGGTCTTCGGTCATACGGCTGGTGATGGCGCTGCTGAATTTGCCAAGGCCAACAAGTATGAGGGCAATCAGGACAGTCTGGCCAAGGCCTGCGAGAAGTGGAAAGAAAGATTCGATACGGCGACCAACCGTGGCAAGGAAGGCAACAAGACTGTGCCGGAAATCCGCGATGCCATGATCAATACCATGTGGTACAAGGCCGGTGTATTCCGCGAGGAAAGCCAGCTGCTGGCTGCTACTGCCGAGTTGGAAGCATTGGATAAAGAGTATGAGCATTGCTATGTAGGCGATAATTCTCATGTGTATAACACCGCTTTCGAGCAGTATGTAGAGCTGGGCAACCTGCTGCAGATCTCCCATGCCATCGTGCAGGGGGCCCTGGCCCGCAAGGAAAGCCGCGGTGGTCATTCCCGTCGTGACTTCCCGAAACGTGATGATGCAAACTTCCTGAAACACACCTTGATTTTCAAGGACAAGGATACGGGCAAATATCGTGCCGAGTATAAAGATGTCGTAATCACGAAATACCAGCCGAAAGAAAGGAAGTATTGATCATGGATGTGAAACTTAGAATCCATCGCTTCGTAGAAGGCAAGAAATGGGAACAGGACTACACCGTAACCATGAAAGTCGGCATGACCGTCCTTGAAGCCCTGATTGAAATCAAGGAAAAGCAGGATCCGACGCTGTCCTTTACGTGCTCCTGCCGTTCCAGTATCTGTGGTGCCTGCGCCGTTCGTGTAAACGGCAATGCAGAACTGGCCTGCGAGATTCTCGTGGAAAATCTCGTGAAGCGCTATGATACCAATGAACTCACCATTGAGCCGCTGGGCAACTTCAAGGTCATCCGCGACCTGATCGTGGACTGGGATCCGAAATATGCCCGCATCAAGAAGATCAAACCCGTGGTGCATCCGAAGGATGAGTTTTCCAAAGAAAAGGGCTGCAAGCAGTCGCCGGAGGACTTCAACAAGTATAAGAAGTATGCTGGTTGTATTCTCTGTGGCTCCTGTGTATCCGAATGCAACAAGAACACCCTGAACCAGGATGACTTCCTCGATCCGTTCGTGTTTGTCAAAGCAGAAAAGATCGTGGCCGACAGCCGCGACAAGAGTCCTGAGGAACACCTGAAGGCAGTTGTAGACGCCGGTCTCTGGCGCTGCTTCAACTGTCAGGAATGCACAGCGAAATGCCCGAAAGGGTTAGACCCTGCCGGCGCTATCGAAAAGCTCAAGGAAGCTACCTTCAAGAAAGGTCTCGATGATAATGTCGGTGCCCGCCATGCCAAAGCCATCTATGAGGATATCAGCGAATCCGGCACGCTGGATGAATCCAAGCTGAACATCAAGTCTGAAGGCTTCTTCATGGCCGGCCTCCGTGCGCCGATGGCTATCCGCCTCATGCGTGTCGGCAAAATGAACCCGCTGGACAAGCATCCAGTGAATCCCGAAATCGAAACCATCCGTAAGATTGTGAAAAATGCCGAAGCGGCAGCGAAGGAGGCTGAATGATTATGAAGTACGCATTATTTCCGGGCTGCGTGCTGGAAGGTGCAGCAGCTGAAGCCTACACTTCGCTGAAGAAGGTCTGTGAGAAGTTAGGCATTGAAGTCGAAGATATCCCCAACTGGACTTGCTGCGGTGCATCCCATGCCCAGGGCGTCAATGATTTTGCCGCGCTGGTGGTCAACGCCCGCAATATTTCCATTGCTGAGAACATGGGGCTGGATATCATGACGGTCTGCAACACCTGCACCCTGCAGCTGCGCACCGCCAAAGCCCGCCTTGATAAGGATGCCAAGCTCAAGGAAAAGGTCAACAAGGTCCTGAAAGAATCTGGCCATCCTTATGAGTACAAAGGCACCAGCAAGGTGACGCACTTCCTCTGGATTCTGGATGATCATCCGGAACTTCTGGATGGCAAGGTGGTCAATCCCCTTACCGGCGTCAAGATTGCCGGCTACTATGGCTGCCATATCCTGCGCCCGCAGGAAGTCATGAATCATGGTGACGGCAAGCACCCGGAATATCTGGAACGCCTGATCCGCAAGCTGGGCGCAGAACCGGTCTGGTTCGATGCCAGCCGCAAGTGCTGCGGTTTCCATGCCCAGCTGGCTGCTGAACATGATGTACTGACCGTGACTGGCCAGATCGTGGACAGCGCTGACCGAGCAGGGGCAATGGCCATTGCCACCCCGTGCCCGCTGTGCCAGATGCAGCTGGATATGTACGAGCCGGAAGGCCGTGAAGCGGTTCATTCCCAGGCTCAGGTACCCATCCTGCACTTGCAGCAGCTCGTAGGTTTTGCTCTCGGCATGACCAAGACGGATATGGGCTTTGACCGCCATGTATCCGCTCAGGAAAAACTGAAAATCGGCTGATATCGTCGAACAGCAAAATTAGCGAGGCCTGACCGGTCAATTGACTGGTCAGGCCTCATTTCTCGTTGCTTCATCCTGTCCTGTTATCTTTTTTGAAACTGTTTCTGGTTTTGCAAAATTCAATGCAGGATATTGTAGTTTTTTGCCGAATAGGCATATTAATTTAGTAAACTGATTTGTCATACTATATAAAATGTGTTATAATTTATTAATATAAATGCTGATTTTATTATAGGAGGCGATTGAATGAATCGATTGCATATAAGTAAGGAAGCATTGTCTATTGCTATGGCTTATGTAGGTGTTTTGGTAGGGGCAGGACTTTCTTCTGGTCAGGATCTGCTGCAATATTTCCTGTGTTTTGGTGAGATGGGGCTGGTCGGGGTAGTGCTTTTGGGAATCCTGAATGTGATTTTTGGCCGGATCATCGTGACACTGGGTTCACATTATCAATCGACTAATCATCAGGAAGTGCTGGAACAGATTGCTCATCCAATCATCAACCGTATCATTGATATAACGTTGGTGATTTCCTGCTTTGTGGTGGGGTTCGTGATGGTGGCCGGTGCCGGAGCCAATCTGCAGCAGCAATTCGGCCTGCCCAGCTGGTTGGGAGCGCTCCTTTGTTCTGTGTTGGTGGCTGTCATTGCGTTTTTGGATTTTGATAAGATTACCCGGGTCTTGGGGGTGTTCACACCTGTTATCGTTGTGATGATCCTGGTGGTAGCTGGTGTTACGTTCTGGGGCAAGTCCTATGATTTTGAGGCTCTGGATATGGCTGCTGCGACCATAAAGCCTGCAATGCCCAATGTATGGCTGTCCGTGGTGAATTATTTCGCGCTTTGTGCGATGAATGGTGTATCGATGGCGTTGGTATTGGGAGGCTCTGTCGTTCGTATCGGTGATGCGGAAAAAGGCGGTGCTTTGGGGGGAATCATCATTGGCTTGATCGTAAGCTGTGCAGCATTGGCCTTATTTGCCCATCTGGACACGGTCAAAGATGCCGAGATCCCCATGTTGATGATCGTCAATCATATTCATCCGGCGTTTGCTTTCGTCTATGCGCTGGTTATCTTCGCCTTGATTTTCAATACAGCCTTCAGTCTGTATTACGCTACCGCCTGCCGGTTCGGCGGTGATGATATGAAGAAGAAGCGCCGTCTGTTGATTGGGATTGTGGCTGCTGGTTATGTCTGCAGTTTCGGTGGTTTTACCACGCTGGTGTCTTATATGTATCCTCTGCTGGGATATATGGGGATCCTGCTGCTGGTGGTGCTGTCCGTAGCTTGGGTTGAAGAACGGGAAAATATCATCAAGGAAAAATTCCTGCGCCGCAAGATGATGCGTCTGCTGTTCCGTAAATATGATGATGATTATGAATTTACGGCAAAGCACAAGAAAACCTTTCAGAAACTGGGAGAAATGTCTGCTGCGGATACGGAGACATTGAAGGAAGATATCAAGGCCTATGTAGAAGAGGTGGTGGAAAACCATGATGACCTGCAGGCCTATGCCAAGGAACATCTTTCTATGGAAGGTTCGCCATTGAAAAAAGAATTGGAACCGAAGGACAAGAAATAATAAATAAGATGAAAAGCTGCTGACAGGGCGGCTTTTTTTCTGGGCAAATGGCAGAAGCATAAGGAAGGTCTTTTTTACTATAGACAGTTATGTTATAATAAAACGTTGTATGATAGAACAAAATTTATTTCGAGGTGTTTTTCATGGAATTAAGCATGGATATTTTGGTGAAACGGTTCAAGGATTATGTAAGCTTTGATACCCAGTCTGATGAGGACAACGACAAGGCTTGCCCCAGTACGCCGGGACAGCTGGTGCTGGCAAAGCACTTGGCCGAGGAGCTGAAGGAAATCGGGCTTAGCGAAGTGGAACTCGATAATCATGGCTATGTGATGGCCACCCTGCCTGCCAATGGTATGGAAGAAGCGCCAGTGGTAGGTTTTATCGCGCATGTAGACACCAGCCCGTCGGCTTCCGGCAAGGATATCAAGCCGCAGATCGTCAGAGATTATGATGGTAAGGATATCGTGCTCAATCCGGAACAGAACATTGTGTTCTCTACGAAGGCTTTTCCAGAAGTGCTGAAATATAAAGGGCAGGACATCATGTTCACCGATGGTACGACGCTTTTGGGGGCCGATGATAAGGCTGGCGTGACGGCTATTGTCAGTGCTATGGAATATTTGGTACAGCATCCGGAAGTGAAACATGGTAAGATTCGTATTGGCTTTACGCCTGATGAAGAAACGGGCCGTAGTGCTGACCTCTTTGATGTGGAAAAATTTGCCGCTGACTTTGCTTATACCATTGATGGTGGTGAGCTGGGCGGCCTGGAGTATGAGAACTTCAATGCGGCCAACCCTGTGATCACCTTCCATGGTGTCAGTGTCCATACCGGTGATGCCAAGGACAAGATGATCAACGCCCTGACCATGGCCTGCGAATGGCAGCAGATGCTGCCGGCTGGTGAGAAGCCGGAGTATACGGAAGGCCACGAGGGCTTCTTCCATGTCTATAAGATGAGCGGTGATGTGGAAACCTGCACCATGAGCATGCTGATCCGCGACCATGATAAGGAGAAGTTTGAGCAGCGCAAGGCTTATCTCGACCAGATGGCAGCTTTCTTCAATCAGAAGTATGGCGAAGGCCGCGTGGAAGTGAAGCATCATGATGTGTACTTCAACATGCTGGAAAAGATTGAAGATGGCAATATGTATGTGGTAGAATTGGCCAAAGAAGCGATGAGAGCTGCCGGTATTGAACCGGATGTACAGCCTATCCGCGGTGGCACGGATGGTGCACGCCTGTCCTTCATGGGGCTGCCCTGCCCGAATATCTTCACGGGCGGCGCCAACTTCCATGGCCGCTTTGAATACCTGCCGCTGGAATCCCTGAAGAAAGCCGGGGAGACGGTATTGCAGATTGCCGTAGGCGCAGGCAGATTAAATAAGAAGTAAGGAGTATGTATGGCTTTATTAGAAGTGTTGAAGGCGGGCAATCCCGTCCTGAAGCGGGTATCGGAACCCGTAGAACGTATCGATAAGAAGTTGAAGAAACTCATGGATGATATGGCCGAGACCATGTATGAGAATGACGGTGTTGGCTTGGCCGCACCGCAGATTGGCCAGAATATCCGCCTCGTGGTCATTGACTGCCAGGATGAGCATGGGCTTCTGGAACTGATAAATCCCGTGATTACCTTCAAGGAAGGCGAAGAAGTGGATACGGAAGGTTGCCTGTCCGTACCGGAGATCTATGGTGAGGTCAAGCGCGCTGCCAAGGTCAAGGTAGAATTCACCAACCGACGGGGCAAGCGTCAGCATCTGACGGCAACAGGCCTGCTGGCCCGCTGCATCCAGCATGAGCTGGATCATCTCGAAGGTCAGTTGTTCATTGATATTGCGACCAGCGTCCATAGGGGGAATAAGTCGTGAAGAAATTCCGTGTAGTTTTCATGGGCACGCCGGAATTTGCCGTACCGTGCCTGGCAGCCCTGCACGAACAGTGTGAGGTCATTGCCGTTATCACCCAGCCGGATAAACCCAGAGGGCGCGGCCAGAAGATGCTGCCGTCGCCGGTCAAGGCCTGGGCAGTGGAACACGACCTGCCGGTCTATCAGCCGGAGAAGATCAAGACGGAAGAGTTTACCGCCAAATTGGAAGAAATGAAGCCGGATTTGATGGTGGTCGTGGCATTTGGCCAGATCCTGTCCCAGCGTATTCTGGATATCCCCGAATACGGATGCATCAATGTCCATGCCTCCCTGCTGCCCCGCTACCGCGGTGCGGCGCCCATGCAGTGGTGTGTGATCAACGGTGAGGAAAAGACCGGTGTGACCACCATGTTTATGGATGCAGGTCTGGATACGGGCGATATGCTCCTCAAGGCGGAATTCCCTATTGGCGAGGATACGACCTTGGAGGAAGTCCATGACGGGCTCATGGGCATGGGAGCCAAGGTGCTGATGGATACATTGGCACAGTTGTCTGACGGTACTTTGCAGCGCACGCCGCAGCCGGAGGAATCCAATTATGCCCCGATGCTGACGAAAACCACTGGTCAGATCGACTGGTCCAAAACGGCACAGGAAGTGCATAATCTGGTACGCGGCCTGAATTCCTGGCCCGGTGCCTATACCAGCCTTGATGGTGCCAAGTATAAGATCTGGCGCACCCGCCGTACGGGTGAGCAGGCAACGGCACCTGCTGGTACGATCGTGAAAGCCGACAAGAAAGCCGGCCTCTTTGTGGCTGCTGGGGATGAACTGCTGGAGATCCTGGAGTTGCAGGCGCCTGGCAAGAAGAAGATGCGGGCGGCTGATTACCTGAATGGCCACGGCTTTGCCGATGGTGCTTGCTTCAATTGAGCGTGTTATGGAAGGCAAGGGGGAGAGTTGTTGGAGGTTTTAATGACAGATTCTACCCAGAAACATAAAATGGAAAACTTCAAATTGTCGGGCAGACATAAGAAAAGACTCTTCATTGGCATCCTGCTGTTGACTACGGTTTTGACCGCGATGCTGCTTGGTGGCATCTGGTATATTGCCCGGTTAGGACTGGCAGAGATCGCTGAGCCTTTGCCGTTGATCGTAGGCGGGCTTTTTGCTTTCATCAGCGGGGGGGCCTTGCTGGCAATCCTCAACATGGTATTGGCAGTAAAAGGCTGGCCTTATCTGCCTTTCCTGCAACGGCAAAACTATGAGCTGATCAACCTGCTCTTTCCCATAGCGGTCTATGTGGCGAAAATCTTTGGCATCGGCAAGCGGCAGCTGGAGGGTTCTTTCATTGTCACGAGCAATCTGATGTTCAATCGCATGGGCATAAGAGTACCGGCGGATAAACTGCTGGTGGTGACGCCTCATTGCCTGCAATTGGCCACTTGTCCCCATAAGATTACCCGTGACCCGCATAATTGCAAGCGCTGCGGCGGCTGTGATATCGGTTCGCTGGTGACACTGGCCGATGAGATGGGGTTCCATTTCTTTGTGGCTACAGGTGGTACGCTGGCCCGGCAGGTTGTCTACAATACCCGGCCCAAGGCCGTACTGGCCATCGCTTGTGAGCGTGACCTGATGAGCGGCATTCAGGATGTCTATCCTCTGCCGGCAGTGGGGGTATTGAATATCCGGCCAAACGGCCCCTGTTATAACACCCATGTGGACATGGAGGAAGTCCGTGCCCAATTGGAGAAAATCATTATTCCCAAGGAGCAAGATAATGGATAAAGCGCGGGAAATCGCGATCAAGATATTGAATGAAGTGCATGAGGAAGGGGCCTATGCCAATGTGGCATTGGCCCGCCATCTGCGCAAGGCGGAGCTTTCCGACCAGGACCGCCGTTTTGTGACGGAGCTGGTCTATGGTGCGGTCAAGGCCGGGGATACGCTGGACTGGATCCTGCGCCGGTATGTGAACCGTCCGTTGAAGAAGATTCCGCCGATGGTACGGGAAATCCTGCGTCTGGGGCTTTACCAGATCTTTTATCTGGACAAGGTGCCTCATTCTGCGGCCTGCAATACGGCGGTGGAACTGACCAAGAAATACAGTCATGCGGGCACGGTGAAATTTGTCAATGCCGTGTTGCGCACTGCTGTGCGGGAACCGGAGAAGTCGGCTTTCCCGGAAGGCAAGGGCAAGGCAACCGAAGGTTTGGCCTTGAAAAGCCAGCATCCATATTGGCTCGTCAAGCGCTGGGTCAAACAGTTTGGCTTTGAAGAAGCGGAGAAACTCTGCGCTTTTGATAATGGCCAGCCGGTGTTGTCTGTGCGCACGAATACGCTCAAGACAAACCGGAAAGATTTGCTGGCAGCTTTGCAGGCTGCCGGGGCAGAGGTGCAGGAAAGCCAGTGGACGCCGGAGGGCATCCGTGTGACGGCCCATGGTGCCTTGGATAATCTGGCCCCCTTGCAGGAAGGTCTTTGCCAGGTACAGGACGAAAGTTCCATGCTGGTAGCCCATGTGGTTGACCCGCAGCCCGGGGAGCTCATCATCGATTGTTGCAGTGCACCCGGTGGCAAGACCACTCATATGGCGGCACTGATGAAAAACGAAGGCCGCATCGTGGCTGGCGATATCTATGAACATAAGTTGGAGCGTATCGAGGAGAATGCCCGGCGTTTGGGTATAGAGATCATCGAGCCGACCTTGCTGGATGCCAGGGAAGTGGGCGAGGAATATGAGGATATGGCCGATCGTGTGCTGGTGGATGCGCCTTGTTCCGGTTTAGGGGTGCTCCGGCGCAAGCCCGATGCCCGCTGGAATAAGAGTGCCGAGGAAATCGCTGCCTTGCCGCCTTTGCAGGGGGAAATCCTCGACAGTTCCGCCAAAGCCTTGAAAGCTGGCGGCGTGCTGGTCTACAGCACCTGTACCATTGACCGTTCCGAAAATGACGAGGTGGTGGAGGCCTTTTTGGCCCGTCATCCGGAGTTCACCTTGGAACAGACCGGTGCTTTCCTGCCCCATAAACGGGAGGACATGATGGTGCAGCTCTATCCTCAGCGGGATGGCACGGATGGATTCTTTATTGCGCGGATGCGCAAGGCGAAAGGATAAGAGATAGTGACGAATTTATTTGGCATGACCTTAGAGGATTTGCAGGAGGCGCTGGCTCCCTGCAAGGTGCCGAAATACAGGGCCAAGCAGATTGCGGAATGGCTCTACCAGCGCGGGGCGGCGGATTTTGATGCCATGGCCAATCTGCCCAAGAACCTGCGGAGCGATCTGGCGGAGCAATTCACCATTGGCCGCCCGAATATCAAGGCCCGCCTGGATTCGCAGGATGGGAAGACCACCAAATTCCTGCTGGAGTTTGCTGATGGCATTGCCATTGAGACGGTGCTTATGCGTCAGCCTTACGGCAACAGTATCTGCGTGTCCACGCAGGCAGGCTGCAATATGGGGTGTGCGTTCTGCGCTTCGACCCTGCATGGCATGGCCCGTAATCTGACCTGTGGAGAGATCCTCTCGCAGGCGGTGGTCATCAACGATATGCTGCGGGAAGAATCCGGCAGCAAGGTGGATACCATGGTGATCATGGGTAGTGGCGAACCCTTGATGAATTACGAGGAAGTCGTGAAATTCCTGCATTTGGTGCATGAATCTTATACGCTGGGGCTGGGTTATCGCAATATCACCCTGTCCACTTCGGGCATTGTGCCGGGCATGTATAGCCTGGCGGAAGAGGGAATGCCTATTTCCCTGTCGGTGTCACTGCATGCGCCCAATCAGGAACTGCGTTCGGAAATCATGCCCATCAATCGCAAATATCCCTTGAAGGATGTGGTGGCGGCGGCGAAGAATTACGCGGACAAGACCAAGCGGCGGGTGACCTATGAATACATCCTGATTGACCAGCTCAATGATGGCGAGCAGCAGGCAAAGGAATTGGTTTCTTTATTGCATGGCCAGCTGGCCAGTGTCAATCTGATTCCCATCAATCCAGTGGTAGAACGCAATCTATTGCGGCCCTCCAAGGCACGGATCGACTGGTTCGAAGGGTATCTGGCCAGCCATCATGTCAATGTCACCGTGCGTCGGGAAATGGGCACGGATATTCAGGCCGCCTGTGGTCAGCTGCGCAATAAGCATCTGCAGGATAAAGATTGAAATATTGGCGGGCTTTTTAAGGAATTTTTAAAGGGGGAGGTGTAGCATAGATGGGTATTGGCAAATGGGAATCCTTTTTGGAAAATCATATCGAGGGATTCTTCAATAAAAAATTCAGCAGTGATCTGGAGCCGGTGGAGCTTTCCAAGGCACTGGAAAAGGAAATTGCCCGGCAGGGCAAGGGCAAAGCCGGACGGCAGGTGCCCAATCAATATGTCTTTTTCCTCGCCCGGGAGGATTATCAGCGGCTCTGTGCCAAACGGATCATCGAGGAACTCTATGGAGTAGCAGAAAAGCAGGTTATCCTGCAGGATTATGTGATGCCTGGCAATTTGGCAATCCTTTGTCAGGTGGATGCGGAAAAACAGCGGGGCATTTTTGAACTTAAAGCCCGCATTACCGAGGAACGCGAAGAGAAGGCAACCTGCGAAGAGCCCAATACGCTGGTGCTGACCAAACCGGCCTTCCCCGGTGGCAGCCAGCCTTTGAACCTGCCGCAGGAGCGGAAGATCGTTTCGCTCAAGGTGGTGGAGGGGCCAGATCTTGACGCTTATCTGGAATTCGGTGAAAATCAGATTTACATTGGCCGCCGTGAAAAGAATGAATTCATCCTGACGGATACGAAGGCATCGCGGCTTCATGCCTGGATCGCCTACGAAAATCACCGCCATGTGATCTATGATGCGCAGAGCACCAATGGTACTTTTGTGAACGGTGAGCCGGTGGAGTCCTTGTGCCTGTGTGCCGGTGATGAAATCCAGATCGGGGAAACGGTGCTTATATACGAGGTGATTTGATGCAAGGTGCAGCAATGGCCATCAAGGTGGCAAGGGTAGCACTGGAATATGGAATGCTTCTGTGGCTGATCTATTTTACGGTCAGCCTGTCGAAAAAGATGTTCGGTGAAGTGAAGCAGGAGATGAAAAAGCAGAAACGGCCGGTGATAAAACAGAATGAAGCCGTGCTGATGGTGATGGAGGCCAGTGAAGAAAGTCTCAGTGGACGGCGGTTTGCCTTCCATGATGAGATAACCATTGGCCGGGGAGCAGAAAATGATGTAATCATTCCGGAGAACTTTGTATCCCATCGTCATGCCACGATATTCTTGCACGGTGCCCAATATGTGATTGAAGATCTGGGCTCTGTGAATCATACATATGTGAATGGCCAGATGCTGGAGGGAAAAGCCTATTTGAAACCCAATGATGAGATTCGCATTGGCATGGTTACCCTGAAATTCGAGAGGTGAATAAGTTGCAGCAAGTTTATAAAGCCACCGATGTGGGTTTAGTGCGCAGGGGCAATGAAGATAACTTCGCCGTATTTGATACCGTCTACGTTGTTGCCGACGGCATGGGCGGCGAAGCTGCCGGTGAAGTGGCCAGCCAGATGCTGGTAGACACGGTGCGGCAGGAACTATCCGGTCAGGGAGAGCTCGATGCGGGTGTGATGCAGTCTGCTATCCTGAAAGCAAATCAGGCAATCCGTCAATATGTCTGGGATCATCCGAGCTGTGAGGGGATGGGGACTACAGCGACCATCCTGCATATCACACCGGATGACAGGCATGCTTTTTGGGCGCATGTGGGCGACAGCCGCCTGTATCTCCTGCGTGCTGGTCAGGAGCAGCTGGAACAGCTGACGCAGGATCATTCCTATGTGGAAGATTTGGTGCGGGAAGGCAGCATAACCCGGGAGGAAGCAAAACATCATCCTCAGCGCAACATGTTGACCAGGGCTGTAGGAGCTATGGAAAATCTGGTTGTGGATACGGGTGAACTTACCGTGGAACAGGGCGATATGTTCCTGTTAGCCACGGATGGGCTGATGAAGCATATGACGGATGAAGAGATTGCCCGCTTGCTGCGCCAGGGCGAAGCCGACCCTGCCCAGAGCCTGGTGCAGACCGCACTGAATGCCGGGGGCCGGGATAATGTGACCGTTGTGGTGGTGAGTCTCACATGAAAAATTGGGGACTTCTGACGGCACCGTTGGGAATCTTTCTCTGCGGCATGGCCATCCTTTATCTGAAAATGCAGGGATCTGTGCAAAAAGTGACAAATAACACTTTGCAAGATCCGTTGACTTATGTACCCTATTTAGCAGTGGCGGTATTTTTGACCATCATCATCCAGTTGGTGGTTATCCGCCGCAAGCTGGATACCTTCATCCTGCCGATTATCCTGATGCTCGTGAGCATCGGTCTGGTGGAGATTGCCCGGCTGAAGCCGGCTTTGCTGTTGCGGCAGCTGCAATGGCTCTGCATTGCCATGCTGGTGATGTTTTTGGTCATCCGGTTATGGCCCAAGTTCCGGCAGATGCTGGATTATCCTTATCTGTTAGGAATCGGCTGTGTGTTCCTTCTGGGCTTGCCGCTGGTTTTTGGGACGGAAATCGGTGGCAGCAAGAACTGGCTGGTTTTAGGGCCGGTTTCCCTGCAGCCTTCGGAATTTGGCAAGATCGTACTGCTGTTTTTCCTGGCCTCGTATCTGTCAGACCATCGCAAGGTACTGACCTTGCCAGCACATAAGATCTTGTTCTTACGTTTGCCGCCTTTGCGCTTCATTGCACCCCTGATCTGTATCTGGGGCATGGCGGTATTGATGTTTGTGGTGGAGAAGGATTTGGGTTCGGCCCTGCTGTTCTTCGGCATGGCGGTGCTCATGACCTACATGGCCACGGGCAGCAAATCCTATGTATTCCTGGCTTTGGCATTTATGGGCATTGCAGCAGCGGCCAGCTATGCCATGTTTGGTCATGTGCGGGTGCGCTTTGACATCTGGCTGGACCCGTGGGCTGATCCCAACGGCATGGCCTATCAGGTGGTACAGTCGCTTTTTGCTATCGGTACCGGCGGCCTTTGGGGGACAGGCTTTGGCTTCGGTCATCCTGGTTTTATCCCTGAGGTGCACACGGACTTCATCTTCTCTGCCATTGTGGAGGAGATGGGCCTGACGGCAGGGCTGATGCTCATCATCTGCTATGCGCTGTTGTTCTGGCGGGGCATCAAAGGTGCCCTGCGGCTCAAGAACACGACAGAAGCTCTTTTGATGGCAGGATGCGGTGTGCTGATCCTTCTGCAGATGTTCATTATCGTGGCTGGTGTGACGAAATTCCTGCCACTTACTGGTATTACTCTGCCCTTTGTAAGCTATGGGGGCAGTTCCATGGTCTCCAGCTTTATCCTGCTGGCCATGTTGTTATCATTGACCAAGGAGCAGAAAAATGTCTGATTGGAAATTAAAACGGCAAATATTGCAGGTTGGTGCTTTCCTGCTCCTGATGGTGGCGGTGCTTTCGCTCTATATTGGCTATCTGGCGGTGTGGAAAGGGCCGGAACTGGCAGAAAATCCGCTGAATATGCGGGGCGCGGCAGCCAAGGCCGATATCCGGCGGGGAACCATCCTGGATGCCCATGGACGGGTGCTGGCACAGACCAATGATGATGGTTCGCGCAATTACCCTTTGGGCAATGTGATGGCTCAGGTAACCGGCTATAATGGCGAAAACATCGGCAGTGCCGGGTTGGAAGGACATGCCAATCGGGAACTTTTAGGGCTGACCGCAGATATGACGCGGCTGGGGCCAATGTCTCAGCTGTTGCAGACCGAACGGGGCAACGATTTGAAAACCACCATTGAAGCCGATGCCCAGCAGGCCGCTTTTGATGGCCTGGCTGGGCGCAAGGGCGCGGTAGTGGTGCTCGATGCAGACACAGGAGCAGTGCTGGCTATGGTCAGCTCACCGTCTTATGATCCCAATAATGTTGAGGCTAATTGGAAGGCTATGTCCCAGCAGGCGGATGGCCCCCTCCTGAATCGTACGGTGCAGGGGCTTTATCCGCCGGGGTCGACCATCAAGCCCATGATTGCCGATGCGGCTTTGACGGAGGGCGTTACGAATGAACAGGAAATGTTCGACTGTCCCGGTGTTTTAGATGTTGGCGGTGGTCATAGCATTCGCGAGAGCCATGGAGAAGTCCACAATCGTGTGGATCTGCGCAAGGCACTGACGGAATCCTGTAATGTTACCTTTGGTACGCTGGGGATACGCCTGGGCGATGACAAGTTGAAAAAAGCGTTTAACCGTTTTGGCTTTGACCAGTCAATCGGCGGAGAAATCGTCATGACTTCATCACATCTGCCAGATTTTGGCACGCTGGGAAATGGCGATCAGGCCCAGACGGCTATCGGCCAGAGCACGCTTTTGGTCACCCCAATGCATATGGCGCTATTGGCATCGGCTTTTGCGCATGGCGGTACGGTGATGAAGCCATATCTGGTACAGGAGGTCATTACCCCCGGTGGCATAGTGGTTCATAGTACCACGCCAGAAAAATGGCTGACAGTCACCACGGGAGAAATGGCCGCGAAAATCCATAGCTATATGGAAGATGTGGTCACCAAGGGCACAGGCCGGGCCGCACAGGTCAGCGGTGTGGAAGTGGCTGGCAAGACCGGTACGGCAGAGAATCCCCAAGGGGAAGACCATGCCTGGTTTATCGGTTCCGCAAAATTGCGCAACCGCAATATCGCCTTTGCCATCATCGTGGAAAATGGCGGTGGCGGCGGCAAGGTGGCAGCACCGATTGCCCGCAAGATAATATTGAGTCTACAGAACTAATTACGATAAAAAGCCTTGGGGAAGGAGAAATTCAATGAACCAGCGTGTCTTGGATAATCGATACGAATTACAGGAACTCATTGGCGGCGGTGGTATGGCTGATGTATATAAGGCCAGAGACGTGCTGCTGGACCGTACAGTGGCGGTGAAAATCCTCCATGAACAATTCAAGCGGGATACCGAATTCATCCAGAAATTTCATCGGGAGGCGCAGGCGGCTGCCAAGCTGTCTCACCCGAATATTGTCAATATCTTCGATGTTGGCGTGATGGGGGATGACCACTACATTGTCATGGAATATGTGCCGGGCAGCACCTTGAAGGATCGCATCAATCAGGAAGGCCATCTGAGCGTGGCCGATGCTTTGCATGTGGCCCGGGATATTGCCAGTGCGCTGGCTCATGCCCATGCCAATAATCTGGTGCATTGTGACATCAAGCCTCATAATATCCTGATGATGCCGGATGGCAGTGCCAAGGTGGCAGATTTCGGTATCGCCCGGGCCGTGACGGAATCCACCATGACCTACACGGGCAATGTGGTGGGCTCCGTGCATTATTTCTCGCCGGAACAGGCCAAGGGGACGATGATTACCCCGCGTTCTGACGTCTATGCCTTGGGCGTTGTCATGTATGAAATGCTGACGGGGCAGCTGCCCTTCACAGGAGAAACGCCGGTAAGCATTGCGATGAAACATCTGCAGGAACAGCCCCGCTCTGTGCGGCAGCTGGAGCCGTCCATTCCGCCTGTGGTGGAGGCCATTGTGGCGCGGGCCATGCAGAAGGACGCCAATATGCGTCCCAGCAGCAGTGAGCTCGTACAGGACATCAGCCAGGCCCAGCAGATGTTGGGGGGCTTCAATGCCGGAGCTGGTGCAGCAGTCGATCCCTATGCTACACAGGTCCTGCCCCGCGTGCAGGAGCCGGTGCGGCCTGCACGGCAGGAACGCTATCGGGAGACTGCTTACGACAATGATCGCAATGAGGAAAAATCCATCTTCAAATCCAAGAAATTCATTATTGGTCTGGTAATGGTACTGATGATGGGATTCTTTGTCGGTGCATTCATGAGCTTTGGTAAGTTCTGGAGCACGGCGGAGGTAGAAGTTCCCGATGTTACGGGCAAGCAGATGACTTTAGCCAAACAGATACTTGAGGACAAGCGTCTGCGCGTCAAGGTGGATGAGGAATTCAGTGCGGATATTCCCGCAGGTATGGTGATTTCCCAGAATCCTGAGGCTGGCGCAAAAGTCAAGGAAGAACGTTTGGTGACCATCAAGGTCAGCAAGGGCGGCGAAAATATCGAGATGCCGGATGTACGTGGCCTGAAGAAAGAGGATGCCGTCGCTAAGATCGAGAAAATGGGACTCAAGGTGGGCCGCGTTTCGGAACGTACTTCTGATGAGGAAGAAGCTGGCGTGGTCATTGCTTCGGATCCCCGGGCAGGTACGCGGGTAACAAAAGGTGAGACTGTTGATTTGGTGATCAGCAAGGGCCGCAAGGAAAAGAAATCCAGCGGTGTTCCGGATGTAACCGGCTTACCGCTGGAATCGGCGCAAAAGGCACTTACCAGTGCAGGCTTCCGGGTTGGCAGTGTAGAGAAGAAAGCCAGCAAACAAGCGGCTGGCACGGTCATCAGCCAGAGCCCTGGCGGCGGAGCTGAAGCTCTGGAGGGGGAATCCATCCATCTGGTTGTAGCCGAAGCTGGCAAGGTAGAGGAAGAAAAGCATGATAAGAGCAAGGACAAGAAGGATAACACCAAGCAGGAGCCGGCTGCAGCACCAAAACCAAATGAAGCGGCTAAGAGCCGTTAAGCGTTGCATGTGATTTAGGGAGGAGCCACTTATGCAGTTAGAAGAAGGCCGTGTGATCAAGGCCTATAACAGCTTCTTTTATGTTCAGACCGACATGGGACTTGTCAGTTGCAAACTGCGGGGCAAGTTCAAGAAGACGCGCAAGAGCCAGGGCGTGGTGCCCGGCGACAAAGTGCTGATAGGAAGACTGGCGGATGGCACCGGGGTCGTAGAAGAACAGCTGCCCCGGGAAAGCCTGCTTCGCCGTCCTGCTGTGGCCAATGTCACACAGGTAATCCTGACCTTTGCGGCGGCGCAGCCGGACCTGCATCCGCTGCTTTTGAATCGTTTCCTGGTGTTGGCTGAATGGTCGGGGGTGCACAATATCATTATCTGCGTCAACAAGGCCGATTTGTATGAAGGAAATATGGCAGGGTTCCTGAGCCTGTACGAAAAGGCAGGCTACAAAGTCCTGCGGGTATCTGCCAGGGAAAAGCAGGGCATGGAAGAATTGCGGCAGGTGCTGGCGGGGGATACGACGGTCTTTGCCGGCCCCTCTGGTGTAGGCAAATCCTCCCTGCTGAATGTCGTGGATGAATCCCTGTCACTGGCGACTGGTCATGTCAGTGACAAGATCAAACGTGGCAGGCACACTACCCGCGTGGCAGAACTTCTGCCCTATGAAGGCGGCTTTATCGTAGACACCCCGGGATTCAGTGCTATGGAGCTGGGAGAGATTCCTCTGGAGGAACTGGCCCATTATTTCCCGGAGTTCCGCCCCTACCTGGGACAATGCCGCTTTGCTCCCTGCAGCCATACCCATGAGCCGGACTGTGGCATCAAAGAGGCACTGGCTGCCGGTGAGATCTCGCAGGAACGTTATGACGCTTATCTGACCATCTATAAGGAGATTCAGGAAGCGCAACAATTGAAACGAAAGAAGGAATATAAATGATTAAGATAGCACCGTCCATTCTGTCCGCTGATTTTGCTCATCTGGCAGATGAAGTCAAAAAGGTCACCGATGCTGGTGCCGAATATGTCCATATCGACGTGATGGATGGCAGTTTCGTGCCTAATATCACGCTGGGGTCGCTGGTGGTAAAATCCCTGCGTCCCACGAGCAAGGCTATTTTCGATGTGCATCTGATGGTGGAACATCCGGAAAACCAGATTGAGGCCTTTGCCGAAGCTGGTGCGGATATCATCACCTTCCATTGGGAGGCTGCCCGTCATCATCACCGCATCATCCAGCAGATCAAGGCCGCTGGCTGCAAGGCAGGCATTGCCCTGAATCCTGGCACGCCTCTTTCCCTGATTGAGGAAATTTTGCCTGATGTGGACATGGTTCTGATCATGACGGTTAACCCGGGCTTTGGCGGCCAGAAATTCATCGCCTCCCAGCTCGAGAAAATCCATATGCTCTACCATACCATCAAGGATATGGGCTTTGAATGCGATATCGAAGTGGATGGCGGCATCAATGCTGAAACCAGCAAGCTGGTGCAGGAAGCTGGTGCAAATGTGCTTGTAGCAGGTTCTGCTGTTTATGGTGCAGATGACGTGGCTGCTGCTATCAAGGCAATCCGTGGTTGATTTTTGAGGAGTGTATAAAATGGCAAAAGAAAAAGCAGTGGTACTTCTCTCTGGCGGTTTGGACAGCTGCACCTGTATGGCAGTGGCCAAAGAGGCAGGTTATGAGGTTTATCCTATCAGTTTCAACTATCATCAGCGCCATAGCATTGAGCTTGAAGGCGCGAAAAAGATTGCAGACTTCTACAAGGTACCCAAACATCTGATCATCGAGACCAATATGGAGGCTATCGGCGGTTCAGCTTTGACGGACAGCCATATCGATGTTCCTGATGGAGATGTTGAGCGGCAGGATGTGCCTATCACTTATGTACCGGCCCGCAATCTGATTTTCCTGTCCTATGCTATGGGCTACGCCGAAGTAGTCGGTGCCACCCATGTCTATATCGGTGTGAATTCCGTGGATTACTCCGGCTACCCGGACTGCCGTCCGGAATTCATCCAGAGATTCCAGGCATTGGCTGATTATGCTACTACGGCGACAGCCGTCAATGGCACGAAAATCAAGATTGAAACGCCGCTGCAGGACCTGTCCAAAAAGGAAATCGTGCAGCTGGGCTCCAAGCTCGGTGCACCTTTGCAGTTCACCCATAGCTGCTACAAGGGCGGCGAGAAGGCCTGCGGTGTCTGTGACAGCTGCAAGCTGCGTCTGCAGGGCTTTGCCGAGGCTGGGGTAGAAGACCCGGTAGAATACGAAACGAGGAACTAAGATGCAGGACGTACAGAATCGCCAAGACCAGCGCGGGATTGCCATTCAGAAAGTGGGCATCAAGGAAGCGCACTTGCCTTTCCTGATCAAGACGAAGGATGGCAGTTATCAGCAGGTGCTGGCCCGGGTTCGCTTTACTGTAGCGCTGCCCAGCCAGTACAAAGGCACGCATATGAGCCGTTTCCTGGAAATCCTGATGCCCTGGAGCAAGAAGCCACTGGCTGAGCCAGAGATGGAAGCCATGCTGGCAGAGGCATTGGAGCGTCTCGAAGCCCATGCGGCAGAAGTAGAGTTGTCTTTCAAGTATTTTGTGGACAAGGTGGCTCCAGTCAGCGGCAAGACCTCCGTATTGGATCTGGACTGCTCGTTTACAGGCCGCAAGGAAAAGGACGCACCGATGGAATTCCAGTTGGGCGTAGAGGTGCCTTTTACCTCCCTGTGTCCGTGCAGCAAGGAGATTTCCAGCTACGGTGCCCATAATCAGCGTTCTGTAGCGCGGATTCAGTTGCGCTTCAAGGAAGGCTATGACTGTATCTACATCGAGGATTTGGCAGGACTCGTAGAAAAGCAGGGATCTTCTCCCATTTATCCGCTTTTGAAACGTGAGGATGAAAAATTTGTCACTGAAGCGGCTTATGAGAATCCCAAATTCGTTGAGGACATCCTGCGGGATACGGTATTGGCTTTACGTGGCATTGAAGGGCTGGGTTGGTTCTCCGTGGAATGTGAGAACTATGAGTCCATCCATAATCATAGTGCCTATGCGGCGCATGAGGAAGAATTATAACTATCCCAAGGGACGGTTTACATGAGTAAATTTTACAAACGGTTTTTTGGCTTGATCATGCTGGTGGTGGTTATTTCCGGCATTGTCATCTACACTACTGTTGATATAAATACACTAAAAAACTTAAATCAATTTCAAACGTGGTCAATTGGTCTGGCTATATTTGCTGTGGGCTTGGGTCTGTTTTTCGATGGCAGCCGCCTGATGCATATGGTGAGGATATCCAACGAAAACATTTCCCTTTATCAGGCTGTGCAGGTGGTTTTTGGCAACTATTTCCTGGCCTTGCTGACCCCGGGAGCGACTGGCGGGGCTGTTGCCCAGCTGATGTTTTTGCGTCATGCAGGGGTACCAACCGGTAAGGCTACGGTGCTGGTCATTGTTCGGACCTTGCTGTCAATCTGCTTCTTGGCACTTTGCATGCCGTTCATCTTTTGGCATGATGAAGGAATCGTGCCGGGAATTTCTAATCATACGCTGATGGGCATCACTATGACAGCTTTTGTCGCAATCATCGTCATGGTAGTGGGGGCACGGAGAGGGTATATGGATTACTTTGTGATCTGGAGTACCCGCCATATGCGAAATGACCGCCGCCGGAAGCTGTTCGCCTTTTACCGGGATACCAAGTGCGCTATTGCCCTGCTGATGCAGGCCCCCTGGAAAATGCTGTGGGTATTCATGGAATCGGGACTGAACCTGTTGTGCATCTACGCCATTGTGCCCTGCCTGATGCTGGGCCTGGGGGTAATGGATGCGGATTGGTATACAATCATGGGCCGCATGATCTTCCTGAACATGCTGCTCTATTTCACGCCGACGCCGGGCGGTTCCGGTGTGGCTGAGGGCGGTTTTGTATACCTGTTCAGCGAATCCGTCCCCGCCGGCACTGTCGGCATCATCGCCGTCTGCTGGCGCCTGATTGCCGAATATATCCCATTCCTGATCGGCTTGTACTACACGCTGACAGTCTTTGGCCGCGACTTCCTGAGCAGGCAATTAAACAAATAGCAGTTTGTTGGTGCGAACTGGAACACAATTCGTTACAAAGCAGTGGGGCGGCGGTGGGAATACTTTTTCGCCGCTCCACTAAATGACCCGCCAGCAGAAGTACGCATCTTCCAG
>NZ_FRBC01000002.1 GCF_900142515.1 Pseudoselenomonas ruminantium
CCCCATTATCCAGCGGCACTGAAGCGTTGGTTTGACAATTGGGATGTAATAACGCCAATATTCAAGTTCTCAACAGACGTCCGTACCGCGTTTTACACGACCAATGCCATTGAGAGCCTAAATTCCTCATACCGCCGTCTGAACAGCCAGAGAAGTGTTTTCCCCGGCCAACAGGCCCTGCTAAAGGCGTTGTATTTGGCAAGGTTTGAAGCTGCCAAGAAATGGTCCATGCCCATCCGAAACTGGGGCAAAGTAAGGGGCGAACTGACCATTATGTACCCTGATAGATTACAACCGTAAAATACATCCATGCTGAAATCATAGAAGACCTTTTACAGACTTTTATTCACACCCTCGGCTTGGAGCCATTCCGCTATCTGACCTACCTATTTGAAAATCTTCCCAATCTGAATTTCAAAATACATCCTGAATTGCTGGAAAAATTTCTGCCTTGGAGTGACGAAATCCAGAAGAACTGCAAATAAAATTTGAACCTGATCTGCGCCGATCAGGTTCTTTTCGTATATGTGATACACAGGATGGTTTTTCGTTTACTGTTTTTTGACAGCATACATACAAAAACATCTCCATAAATATATATTTCTATGGTATGATAATCATTTATTTCTTCGTTTTCATACGCTTTTCTAGCAATGAATTAGCCCCTGCTTTTTGATAAAAATTCGTATCTTTAGATAATATTTTATCTTTTAACTCTTCATTTGATAAATTTCTCTTCTCATATGCCCGTTGATTTGCCTGTATTCTTCTGCCATGCTTATCGAGCATCCAATAAACATTTTCGATAAATTTCCAAAGTCCCATAATCATTCTACCTCCTTAAAGTAATTATTTTCCCGTAATTGTTCTATAAATTTATTAAGATCCTTTTCCCATTTACCCTCAATTGGATTATAAGTACAATACCACGGTTTATCATATTTTTCATTCCCATTTGAATCTGGTCTGCAATCAAAGCAACAGTATCTGAACTCGCAATTTTTGCATTCTTTTATAAAATCTTTTGTTATATTTCGTACTCTATTATCTATAACCTCTACTAGGGATTTGTTTATTATGCTGCCATGCTTAAAGCGCCGTTCCATAACACAAGGAAATACATCACCATTATACGAAAAGTACAATCTGCGTGAAAAGCAATTATGGCCACTGATACATCTAACAATTAAATTTTCATTTAAAACTTTTGTCAGTTTTTGAGGGGTAATAAGCTTACATTTTATTAATTCGTCTGTCAATAAATTTAGCTTTGCTCTTCCTGTTATCCTTACAATGTCACGTTTTTCGCTCAATTTATATAATTCTGTATTTTTTTGACCTATAGAAACATCTTTCATAATAACATTTCTTACTCTATACTTTATACCATATTCGCTTAATTGTTTTATTAATTCATTAGTTTTTCTCCATGAGGTTTCATCTCTAGTTACATAACAATGAACTTTCTCGTTATATGAATATACAGATAATGCTAATCTAATATTATTCTTCTTTATATAGGATAGCCATTTTGTACTGATCAACGTACCATTTGTAAATATTTCAATATATTCGAACTTATTGATGCAATAGTCAAGATACTTAAATATTTGCTTGCCTAAAGTGAATGGTTCCCCACCTATAAACTGAATCTTTTTTATATCATTTTTTATCAATTCATCTATTATATGTTTATACAGGTCGAAATCCATTATTTCCTCTGTATGACAAGAAGCATTTTCATAGCAATGTATACATTTTAGATTACAGCAAGTCGTAATTTCTATCCAAACGAAATCTATAACATTATCCTTCTTTAAATCTGTTATATAATGTGGCTTTGTATATACTTCCTGAAGTAATTTAAGCTCTATTAATTTCTTTTTAAATGCCTTTTTCTCTATTGAAAGTTCTTTGTTTTCCACAGAAAGCAGTTCTTCTACAAATAATGCAGCCTCATTGTTAATCTGATAGAGTCTACATTGATTTAGGTCATATAATGCAGAATTCTTTTCACCTTTTACTAGATATACACCATACGGAAGATAATACAAAATTGTCACCTCTTTATGCCTTGTAGAAAAGCCCACTAAATGTTTAGTGAGCTTTCCTACGAGATAGTTTCAATAATTAAGGTTCTGATGGACTACAATCTGGCATACAACCATCTTCACCATAATCCGGAGCGCAATCATTATACTCAGGTGCGCATTCATTACCTCCGACATCTGGACCGCATACAACCCAATAATCTGGATCACACTCTTTTGCATATATTGGGTATTCATTCATTTCTACAATAGATAACATTTATACCACTCCTTCTTATTCATGAATCCATTCGGCATCATGTATTTCTTCAAGTGAATATTCCGTTCCTGAAATCGCTTCACCATGTTGTTCTATAAATTTTTCATCGTCTTCTTCATTTTCAGGAACTTGTGATTGTCGTAAACTATACCACCCACCTTCACCTTGTATAATCTCCATAATTCTATCTAAATCCACTTCGGGACTTAACCTATTAGACTTGGATACCTCTTTAATTCTATTTTCATTCAAATCGACAAGACATTTTTGTGCGGTAGCATAATTCGTAAATACTTTATATAGCTCCGTATCGCAAAATAAAAATCTCTTGCATCTTTATATCCATATAGAACACCTCAGCGCTTTCTATAAATAGTAGCTATACATCAAGTAAGTAAAGCCCCCATACTAACTGATTATTCTTGCAATAATTATAAAAAAGAAAAAGACGATTGTCAAGCAATAATTTAATTATACACAACACTAATCATAATTTCCATGCAACATAATTACCATTCAATCAAAATAAGCCCTGACCTTTTGGTCAGGGCTTGCTTGCTGCAATCTAAAATTACACCAGCTCGATGATAACCATCGGAGCTGCGTCGCCGCGGCGTACGCCGAGCTTCAGGATGCGGGTGTAACCGCCCTGACGGTCTGCGTATTTTGCTGCGATTTCGTCGAACAGCTTTCTTACTACATCTTCATCAGCAAGGGATGCGATTGCCTTGCGGCGGGCGCTCAGGTCACCGCGCTTTGCCAGCGTGATGAGCTGCTCTGCAAACTTGCGGAGCTCTTTTGCCTTTGCTTCCGTCGTTTCAATGCGTCCATATCTGAAGAAGGAAGTAAGAATGCTAGTGAACAGCGCCTTACGGGCTGCGGAGTTACGTCCTAATTTTCTGTAGCTCATTTATTTCCCTCTCTTCAATCGTTGTTTACTCTCAGTGCTAAACCGAGTTCCTCGAGCTTCTTCTTGACTTCTTCAAGAGACTTGCGGCCGAGGTTGCGGACCTTCATCATGTCATCTTCCGTCTTCTCAGCAAGGTCAGCGACCGTGTTGATGTTGGCGCGTTTCAGACAGTTGAAGGAACGTACCGAGAGGTCGAGGTCTTCAATGGTCATTTCGAGGACCTTGGAAGTATCATCCTCTACCTCTTCGGGGAAGGTTGCTTCTTCCTCTTCGATTTCTTCCGGCAGACCGTCCATGCTCTGGAACAGCTTCAGGTGCATCACGAGGATACCGGCTGCTTTGCTGACAGCTTCTTCCGGACGCAGGGAACCATCGGTCCATACTTCAAGAATCAGCTTGTCATAGTCGGTCTCGTTACCCACACGCGTGTCCTGCACGGTGTAGTTTACACGCTGTACCGGGGAGAAAATCGAGTCAATGGGAATTACTCCAATCGTGTCATCCGGCTTTTTATTGCGTTCTGCCGGAATGTAGCCACGGCCACGAGCAACGGTCATCTCAATCTTGAGCTTGCCGGTTGCGTCAACCGTTGCAATGTGGAGGTCCGGATTGAGAATCTCAATGTCGGCATCACAGATGATGTCGGCAGCCGTAACTTCCTTTTCGCCTTCCACGTCAATGCGGATAACCTTGGGCTCGTTGCCCTGCATCTTGAGGCAGAGCTGCTTCAGGTTCAGAACGATGTTGGTTACGTCATCCCGGACACCCGGAATGGTGGAGAACTCATGGAGAACTCCATCAATGCGAATGGAGGTAATTGCAGAACCTTCCAAGGAAGACAGAAGCATACGGCGCAGGCTGTTGCCGAAAGTCGTACCGTAACCACGTTCAAGGGGTTCGCAGACGAACTTGCCGTAACGGTTGTCTTCACTGATTTCCACAATTTCAATTTTCGGTTTCTCGATGTCTATCATCTGGAATGAACCTCCTCAATAACTAATGGAACACTATGCACACAGGCACAAATATTCATTATTTGGAGTACAACTCGACGATAGCCTGCTCGTTGACAGGAACATCGATTTCTTCACGGTTCGGGAAACGCGTTACCGTACCCGTGAGGTTAGCCTGATCAGCCTGGAGCCATGCCGGAGCGGACAGGGCATTGCTGCTTTCCTTCAGTTCTTTGAAGAAAGCGTTGGACTGGCTCTTTTCGCTGACTGCGATCACATCATTAGCGGAAACCAGAGCGGACGGAATGTCCACGCGGTGGCCGTTAACCGTGAAGTGACCATGACGAACGAGCTGACGAGCCTGACGGCGGGTGTTAGCCAGACCGAGGCGATAAACAACGTTGTCCAGACGGCGCTCAAGAAGACCGAGGAGGTTTTCACCCGTTACACCCTGCATCTTCTTAGCTTTATCGTAGTATCCACGGAACTGCTTTTCCAGTACGCCGTAGATGAATTTTGCTTTCTGCTTTTCTTTCAGCTGCATGCCGTATTCGGAAACCTTACGGTTCGTGCGGCGCGGCTGACGCTTGGATTCTTTGGAACGACCGATAACAGCCGGTTCAATGCCGAGGGCACGGCATCTTTTCAGGGCTGGTACTCTATCAATTGCCATACTTTCTATTGCACCTCCTATTAAACTCTTCTACGCTTCGGCGGACGGCATCCGTTGTGCGGAATCGGAGTAACATCTTTGATCATGTTTACTTCGAGGCCAGTTGCCTGCAGGGAACGGATTGCGGCTTCACGGCCGGCACCAGGACCCTTAACGTATACTTCGACCTGCTTCAGGCCATGTTCCATAGCTGCCTTTGCAGCCGTCTCAGCTGCCATCTGTGCAGCGAACGGCGTGCTCTTACGGGAGCCGCGGAAACCAAGGCCGCCTGCGCTGGCCCAGGAAAGTGCATTACCGCTCTTATCGGTAAGCGTTACAATCGTATTGTTAAACGTAGAACTGATATGGGCTACGCCATATTCGACGTTCTTACGAACTTTTTTCTTCGTGCGGACTGCTTTCTTAACTGCCACCAGTTAACCCTCCTTTATTTCTTCTTGCCTGCTACGGCCTTTTTCGGGCCTTTACGGGTACGGGCGTTGTTCTTGGTGTTCTGACCACGAACGGGCAGACCAAGACGGTGGCGACGACCACGGTAGCAGCCGATATCAACGAGTCTCTTGATGTTCATCTGGCGCTCACGGCGAAGGTCACCTTCAACCAGAACGTTCTTATCGATGGCATCACGAAGTTTTACAACTTCATCCTCCGTGAGATCACGAGTACGGGTATCCGGATTGATACCAGTCTCCTTCAGCAGGTCCTTGGAAGTCTTCAGACCAATACCGAAGATGTACGTCAAAGCAATTTCAATTCTTTTGTCACGGGGTAAATCTACACCGGCAATACGTGCCATTAATAAAGCACCTCCTTATTTCTTAATTAACCTTGTCTCTGTTTATGCTTGGGATTTTCGCAGATGACCATAACACGGCCTTTGCGCTTAATGACTTTGCATTTTTCACAAATCCGCTTTACTGACGGTTTTACCTTCATTTTCGTTGTGCCCCCTTTTCCTTATTGTCAGTCTCATTTTGCTAGTATAGCATGTTTGCTTTCCCTTGCCTAGTGGCAAAATGAAATTTTTTATAAAAAATTTTAAATGATAACAAACATAGCAAAAGCGGAGATGACCTTATTTGAATCGGTAGGTTATACGGCCACGCGTTAAGTCATACGGCGTGAGTTCGATAGTGACTTTGTCTCCCGGAAGGATACGGATGAAGTTCATGCGAATCTTGCCGGATACATGCGCCAGTACAACATGACCATTCTCTAGCTCAACCTGGAACATTGCGTTCGGCAGTGCTTCCAGGACTTTGCCTTCTACTTCAATAACATCTTGTTTCGACATGTGTTTCTCCTCTTATAGATGTATAAATTGGTTGGGCCAAAGTCATCTAAGGAGCTTTTGCATTTCTTGTTAAATGCCATGCCCAACAACAGGTTGTTAATCCATATAGCATTGTAATAGGCGGCAATTCCTGCCGCCCTTACAACAACTTCTATCGCTGCGTGAATTTCACACCAACGGTTTTGACTCAGCCCTTCAGAACTGCAACGAGATCTGCGGTAACTTTGTCAATCGCCTGTCTGCCATCCACTTCCGTATAGAGACCAGCTTTTTGATAGTAATCAATCAGCGGGCGCGTGGAATCTTCGTATACAGAAAGACGGCTTTTCATCGTTTCTTCCGTATCGTCAGCACGCTGGAAGAGTTCGCTGCCGCACTCATCACAGGTTCCCTCCGTCTTGGACGGATTGAACTTCACATGGTACGTAGCACCGCACTTCTTGCAGATGCGGCGGCCTACAGCGCGCTCAATGAGGTCTGCTGCCGGAACATTGATGTTCAGGACACGCGTCAGGCTAAGCCCGAGGTCTTCCAAAATACCTTTGAGGGCATCAGCCTGCTCAACAGTACGGGGGAAACCATCGAGGATAAAACCTTTCTTGCAGTCATCTTTGGCAAGACGCTCACGGACAATGCCGATAGTAACTTCGTCAGGAACGAGCTTACCAGCGTCCATGCAGGCTTTCGCCTGCTTGCCGAGCTCGGTGCCTTCCTTCACAGCTGCACGGAACATATCGCCTGTGGAGATGTGGGGAATACCAAACTCTTTGACCAGTTCAGCCGCCTGCGTGCCTTTGCCGGCACCCGGGGGGCCCATTAACAGGATATGCATAATGTTTGCCTCCTTATTATTTCATGAACCCTTCGTAGTGGCGCATGACAATCATGGCTTCAATCTGCTTCATCGTCTGGAGGGCAACGCCCACAACGATCAGCAGGGCTGTACCGCCAAAGTATACACCCTGAATATTCGTAGCGGCTGCTACCATATTCGGCAGTACGGCAATGAAAGCCAGGAAAATCGAGCCAGCAAGCGTGATACGAGTCATGACATGATCTAAATAATCTGCCGTTGGCTGTCCCGGACGGATGCCCGGGATGAAACCACCGTATTTTTTCAGATTCTCTGCCATATCCGATATCTTTACAGTAACCGCAGTATAGAAGTAGGTAAAGAAGATTATCATGCCTACATATAATGTAGTCTGTAACGGTTTACCCCACTCCAGATAACTGGCAACAGTCTTTACCCAGGGAATATCAATGAACTGGGCAATGGTTACTGGAAACATCAGCACGGATGACGCAAAGATAATTGGGATTACGCCCGCCTGATTCACCTTGAGGGGAATGTGGCTGGAATGACCGCCATAGCTGCCTCGGCCGCCAACCCGCTTCGTATAGGAAATGGGAATACGGCGGAAGCCATTTTCCACATGTACCACGAATACCACCATCGCAATGGCGATGAGAGCAAACATGAACACAGAGAAATAGCTGATCGTACCAGCCTGGACGTAATGATAGATGGTGCCGATGTTCTTCGGCAGAGCCGCTACGATACCAGCGAAGATGATAAGGGAAATACCATTACCAACGCCATTGGCCGTAATCTGCTCACCGAGCCACATCAAAAACACCGTGCCCGCCGTCAAGGTGATCGCAATGATCAGGATGTTGACGGGACTTGGATTCAAGATAGCTGCCTTCAGGCCGATGGACATGCCAATCGCCTGGAGGAAAGCCAATACTACCGTAAGGTAGCGGGTAACCTGGGTGGTCTTCTTGTGCCCCTCCTGACCTTCCTTGGACCATTGCTCCAATGTGGGAATCACTACATTCAGCAGCTGAATGATGATGGCCGCATTGATGTAAGGAGTAATGGACATCGCGAAGATGGAGAACTTACTGAAAGCACCACCCGAAAAGAGATCTAACAGACCAAAGAGGTTGCCGTTTGCGAACAACTGCTCAATCGCTGTCGGGTCAACCCCCGGAACGGGGATATGCGTCCCCATCCGGAAGATGGCAAACATAATCAAAGTAAAGGTTATTTTCTGCCTAAGCTCCGGAATTTTCCATACGTTGCCAAGGGCTGAAAGCACCTTACTTCACCTCAATTTTCTCGATCTGGCCGCCTGCAGCGGTGATCTTCTCTTCAGCGGACTTCGTGAAGCCGTTAGCGCGAACCGTCAGCTTCTTCGTCAGTTCGCCGTTGCCGAGAATACGGATGCCGTCCTGAACGTTCTTCAGGATACCGGACTCAACGAGAACAACGGGATCAACCGTCGTGCCATCTTCGAAACGGTTCAGGGATTCAACATTCACTTCAGCGAAGGTCTTAGCCCAGATATTCTTGAAACCGCGCTTCGGGAGACGACGGTACAGAGGCATCTGGCCACCTTCGAAGCCCGTGCGAACGCCGCCGCCGCTGCGGGAGTTCTGGCCCTTCATGCCTTTACCGGAAGTCTTGCCGTTACCGGAACCCAGACCGCGACCTACACGGTTGCGAACCTTGCGGGAACCAGCTGCTGGCTGTAATTCATGTAATTTCATCTGCGTGCACCTCCTGTCCTATATTAGTCTGCGATTTTTTCTACGGTAATCAGATGCTCTACTTTGTGGAGCTGACCGCGGATAGCCGGGTTGTCCGGCAGTTCAACAACGGAGTTGAGCTTGCGCAGGCCAAGAGAACGAACAGTCTTGCGCTGCGTTTCGGGACGGCCGATCAGGCTTCTTTTAAGAGTTACTTTAATTTTTGCCATTGTCGCGCCCTCCTTAACCTAAGATTTCCTGAACCGTCTTGCCACGGAGTTCAGCAACCGTCTCAGCACGCTTGAGGGCCTTGAGGCCTTCCATCGTAGCGCGTACCATGTTGTTCGGGTTGGAAGAACCCAGGGACTTGGTCAGAATGTCGTGGATACCAGCCAGTTCCAGTACGGCACGAGCCGGGCCGCCAGCGATAACACCAGTACCTTTGGCAGCCGGCTTCAGCATAACCTTACCAGCACCGAAGATGCCCAGCATCTCGTGGGGAATCGTACGACCGTCGAAGAGTGCAACCTCGATGAGGTTCTTCTTTGCATCTTCAACACCTTTGCGGATAGCTTCGGGAACTTCAGCAGCTTTGCCGAGACCTACGCCAACCTTGCCCTTCTTGTTGCCAACAACAACGAGAGCACTGAACGAGAAACGACGGCCGCCCTTGACGACTTTCGCAACTCGATTTATGTATACAACTTTCTCCTCGAACTCTGGAGTTTCGTTGTCCATATTTCTAGCCATTCATTTACCTCCTTCAGTATTGATGATTTAGAACTTCAGACCTGCTTCGCGAGCAGCTTCAGCCAGAGCAGCTACACGGCCATGGTATACATAACCGCCACGGTCGAAAACAACTTCGCTGATGCCCTTTTCGAGAGCACGCTTAGCAACTTCAGCACCAACAGCTTTAGCCGCTTCGATGTTACCACCGTAGTTTTCAAAGCCCTTGTCCTGAGTGCTTGCGGAAACGAGCGTTACGCCCTTTTCATCATCAATGACCTGAGCATAAATGTTTGCCAGGCTGCGATATACGTTGAGGCGCGGACGAGCTGCCGTACCTGCGATATGGTTGCGGACACGCAGATGACGTTTCTGACGTGCCTTGTTTTTATCTGCTTTAACCAGCACAGAGATTCACTCCTTTCTCGAATCAGTTCCTTATTTCTTGCCCTTAGCGCCGGCTTTACCTTCTTTACGACGGATATGTTCGCCAGCGTATTTGATACCCTTGCCTTTGTACGGTTCGGGTTCACGGAAGCTGCGGATTTCAGCGGCGATCTGGCCAACAACTTCTTTGTCGATACCAGAAACCGTGATAGCGTTCGCAGAGGGGCATTCGAACTTGATGCCCTGCGGCGGCTCAACAACTACCGGATGGGAGAAACCAAGGGACAGGTTCAGCGCGTTGCCCTTGAGCTGAGCACGGTAGCCGACACCATTGATTTCGAGATTCTTCTGGAAGCCTTCCGTAACACCAACAACCATGTTGTTGATGAGCGTACGGGAAAGACCATGGAGAGATCTGTGCATCTTATCGTCGGAAGGACGTGCTACGGTGAGAACGTTGCCTTCGACGGTTATTTTCATTTCCGAGCTAATCTGGCGGGAAAGTTCACCTTTCGGGCCTTTAACTTTGACCAAATTGTCTTCACCGACAGTGACGGTTACGCCAGCCGGGATTTCAATCGGTGCATTACCAATTCTTGACATCTGTACACCTCCTGACTACTTTTCGATTACCAAACGTATGCTACAACTTCGCCGCCAAGGCCAGCCTTGCGAGCCTGCTTGTCGCTCATGATGCCCTTGGAAGTGGAGATGATTGCGATGCCGAGGCCGCCCAGAACGCGGGGAAGTTCGCTCTTCTTTGCGTACTGACGAAGACCAGGCTTGGAAATACGTTTGATACCGGAAATAACCTTCTCACGGTTCGGGCCGTATTTGAGGGAAACAGAGATCATGCCCTGCTTGCCATCTTCAGTGAAGGTGTAGTCCTTGATGAAACCCTCTTCCTTCAGAACTTCGGCGATAGCCGTCTTGATCTTGGAACCCGGGATTTCAACACTTTCGTGGTATACGTTGTTTGCATTGCGCAAACGAGTCAGCATATCTGCAATAGGATCAGTCATTGCCATTGAATCGATATCCTCCTTTTACTTTAAATCAATCTTACCAGCTGGCTTTAGTTACGCCAGGGATAGCGCCTTTGTAGCTCTGCTCACGGAAGCAGATACGGCACATATCGAACTTACGCATATAACCATGCGGACGGCCGCAAATCTTGCAACGGTTGTAACCGCGAGTGGAGAACTTCGGTTCTTTGCTCCACTTTTCTACCATAGCTTTCTTAGCCAAGTTTCCTTACCTCCTTATGCTTTGAACGGCATACCCATGAGTTTCAGGAGCTCTCTGGCTTCTTCATCCGTCTGTGCCGTCGTAACGATAACAATGTTCATACCGCGGAGCTTGTCGATCTTATCGTATTCAATCTCCGGGAAGATGAGCTGCTCTTTCAGGCCGATAGCGTAGTTGCCGCGACCGTCAAAAGCCTTGTCGCTTACACCGCGGAAGTCACGTACGCGGGGCAGAGCCACGTTCATGAACTTGTCGAGGAACTGGTACATGCGCTGACCGCGAAGAGTAACTTTGCAGCCGATGGGCATGCCTTCACGCAGTTTCCAGGCAGCGAGGGATTTCTTTGCACGGGTCAGGAGCGGCTTCTGGCCAGCGATGATCGTGAGATCTGCTACTGCAGAATCCAGAGCCTTAGGGTTGCCAACGGCTTCGCCCACACCCATGTTGATGATGATCTTTTCGATCTTCGGAAGCTGCATCACGTTCTTGTAACCGAACTTCTCGGTCATAGCTTTGCAAACTTCGTTCTGATATTTTTCCTGTAATCTATCCACTTATGCTCCTCCTTTCCTGATTATTTCGTCTGGTCGATGACTTCGCCGCACTTTTTGCAGGCGCGAACCATCTTGCCATTGACTTCTTTATGAGCAACGCGGGTTGCTTTGGAGCATGCCGGGCAAACCAGCATAACTTTGCAAGCATGCATGGGCATTTCCTTTACCAGGATACCGCCCTGGGGAGCCTTCTGGTTGGGTTTCGTGTGACGCTTAACTTTGTTAACGCCTTCCACAACAACCTTACCGTGCTTGGGCATAGCAGTGATAACCTTGCCCTGCTTGCCTTTATCTTTGCCGGACAATACAACGACCGTATCGCCCTTCTTAACGTTCATCTTAACGAATGCCAAAATCGCACCTCCTCACAATTAAAGTACTTCAGGAGCCAGGGAAACGATCTTCATGAAGTCTTTATCGCGAAGTTCTCTAGCTACCGGTCCGAAGATACGCGTACCTTTCGGAGTCTTGTCTTCTTTGATGATAACTGCGGCGTTTTCATCGAAACGGATATAGGAACCGTCTGCACGGCGCAGGCCTTTCACGCTGCGAACGACAACTGCCTTAACGACATCGCCCTTCTTCACCGTGCCACCCGGAGCAGCGGATTTAACTGCAGCTACGATAATGTCACCAATGTTGGCATACTTGCGGTAAGAACCACCAAGAACACGGATGCACATGATTTCTTTTGCACCGGTGTTGTCGCCAACCTGCAGGATAGTTTGCTGTTGGATCATTGTTGGACCTCCTTCTTCTTAATTTTGGCTTATTTAGCGCGTTCGATAACTTCCACAACTCTCCAACGCTTCGTCTTGGACAGCGGGCGAGTTTCCATCAGGGAAACCTTGTCGCCTACGTGAGCATCGTTCTTCTCATCGTGAGCATGGAATTTAACCGTTCTCTTAACCGGCTTCTTGTAGAGCTTGTGCTGTTCGAGCTCTTCAACTGCTACAACAACCGTTTTATCCATCTTGTCGGAAATGACTTTACCGACTTTAATCTTACGTACGTTTCTTTCGCTCATTAGGGAGCCTCCTTCCTTCTGCATATCAGTGTGCGATTAGGCCTTCAGTTCGGCTTCGCGCTGGATCGTCTTGATACGGGCGATCGTCTTCTTTACTTCTTTGATACGCATCGGGTTCTCGAGCTGGCCAGTAGCGAGCTGGAAACGGAGGTTGAACAGTTCCTCTTTGAGCGAAGTAAGTTTCTGGTTAAGCTCATCAGCGCTCATTTCACGGATTTCATTAACCTTCATTTACTTCACCGCCCTCTGCTTTTACATCTTCTTTAACAACGAACTTCGTCTTGATCGGCAGCTTGTGGCCAGCAAGACGCATTGCTTCCTGAGCAACTTCACGGGATACGCCGTCCATTTCGAACAGTACGCGGCCCGGCTTAACTACAGCTACCCAGTATTCCGGCGAACCTTTACCGGAACCCATGCGGGTTTCGGCCGGTTTTGCCGTTACCGGCTTGTCCGGGAAAATCTTGATCCAAACCTGACCACCACGTTTGATGTAACGGGTCATAGCGATACGAGCAGCCTCGATCTGACGGTTCGTGATCCAAGCAGGTTCCAGAGCAACCAGACCATATTCACCATGGCTAACGGTGTTGCCGCGATGAGCCTTGCCCTTCATACGGCCACGGAACTGCTTACGGTATTTAACTCTCTTTGGTAATAACATTAAGCTTCGCTCCCTTCAGCTACAGCCTGACGCTGCTTTCTTTCCGGAAGAACTTCACCCTTGAAGATCCATACTTTTACGCCGATACGGCCATAAGTCGTATGTGCTTCTGCCGTACCGTAGTCGATATCAGCGCGAAGCGTGTGCAGAGGAATGCTGCCTTCACGATAAGCTTCCTTACGAGCAATTTCGGCACCGCCAAGACGGCCGCTCAGAGCAACCTTGATACCCTTGGCGCCAAGACGCATCGTACGGCCAACAGCCTGCTTCATAGCGCGGCGGAAAGCAATACGGCGTTCGAGCTGCTGAGCGATGTTTTCAGCAACCAGCGTTGCATCCATATCCGGCTGCTTGATTTCAGCGATATTGATGTCAACCTTCTTTTCCGTGTACTTCTTCAGACCTTCTTTGATCTGTTCGATACCGGAACCACCGCGACCGATTACCATACCCGGTTTAGCCGTGTGAATCGTGATCTTGAGACGGTTCTTGCTACGCTCCGTCTCAATGCGAGAAACACCAGCTGCCTGAAGGCTCTGCTTCAGATAATCGCGGATTTTAATATCTTCATGCAGGTTATCTGCAAAATCTTTGTCTGCATACCACTTAGCATCCCAAGTCTTGACGATGCCAAGACGAATACCATGCGGATTTACTTTCTGACCCAATCCGTTTCCCTCCTTCTTAGTTCTTCTCGTCTACGACGATGGTTACATGGGACGTGCGCTTCAAAATCTTGAAGGCCTGCCCACGGGAACGCGGATGGATGCGTTTCATCGTTGGGCCGTCATCAGCGAAAGCCGTCTTGATGACGAGCTTGTCAACGTCCATATCATAATTGTTCTCAGCGTTTGCAACAGCAGAACGCAGAACTTTTTCAACTACTACAGCGCCAGCTTTCGGCGTGAATTTCAGGATCGCAAAAGCCTCTGCGACGTTCTTGCCACGGATGAGATCCAGGACAACACGAACTTTGCGCGGAGTGATGCGAACGAACTTAGCTACTGCTTTAGATTCCACAAGGATTCTCCTTTCGCAAAATTACTTGAGTCCGGTCTTGCGCTCTTCACCAGCATGACCTTTGAAGGTACGGGTGGGAGCGAACTCACCGAGTTTGTGGCCAACCATGTCTTCCGTTACATAAACGGGAACATGCTTGCGACCATCATGAACAGCAATCGTATGACCTACGAAGTCCGGGAAAATCGTGGAGCTTCTGGACCAGG
This sequence comes from Pseudoselenomonas ruminantium, assembly GCF_900142515.1. Classification (GTDB taxonomy): domain Bacteria; phylum Bacillota; class Negativicutes; order Selenomonadales; family Selenomonadaceae; genus Selenomonas_A; species Selenomonas_A ruminantium_D. Next base: position 14,511 of record NZ_FRBC01000002.1, read on the forward strand.
TCTTTACAACTTTTTTATCGTTAGCTTCGTTGAGAGCCGTGATTTTCTTCATGAGGCTTTCTGCAACGAAAGGTCCCTTTTTAATCGATCTTGACAAAGTGTATCCTCCTTCCGTCAGGCGGCGTTAAGCTGCCTGCCCGATTCTATCATTATTTCGTGCGGCCTCTGACGATGAGACGATCGGAAGCTTTCTTGCGACGAGTCTTGGCACCCATAGCGCATTTGCCCCACTTCGTAACAGGGTTCTTGCGGCCAACAGGGCTGCGGCCCTCACCACCACCATGCGGATGGTCGTTCGGGTTCATAGCAGTACCGCGGTTCTCCGGACGAACGCCCATCCAACGGTTACGGCCAGCCTTACCAATCGTAATGTTTTCATGCTCCAGGTTGCCAACTTCACCGATGGTTGCACGGCAGTTGATATGCACCTTGCGAAGTTCGCCAGACGGCATACGGAGGAGTGCGTAATCGCCTTCCTTTGCCATGAGCTGAGCAGAAGTACCAGCACTACGAACCAGCTGGGCACCCTTGCCGATCTTCAGCTCTACGTTGTGGATTGTCGTACCAACGGGGATGTTCTTCAAAGGCAGGGCATTACCAACCTTGATATCGGAATCCGGGCCGGACACGACTTTGTCGCCGACTTTCAGACCGTTCGGAGCGAGGATGTAACGCTTTTCACCATCAACGTAGTTGAGGAGAGCGATACGTGCGCTGCGATTCGGGTCATATTCGATGGTAGCTACGCGAGCGGGGATACCATCCTTGTTGCGCTTGAAGTCGATTACACGATACAGACGCTTGTGGCCGCCGCCCTGATGGCGAACGGTCAGTTTGCCCTGCTGGTTGCGGCCGCCTTTTTTCACCAGGCGCTCAGTCAGGGATTTTTCAGGTTTGCTTGCCGTAATCTCGTCGAAGGAAGCGACGGTCATGAAACGGCGACCTGCAGAGTAAGGTTTAAAACTCTTTACTGCCACTTAATTTTCCTCCTTGCAAGGGTTTACGCTTCGAAAAGCTCAATGCTGTCGCCAGCAGCGAGTTTCACGATAGCTTTCTTATAATCAGCGCGTTTGCCAACGTTGCGGCCCATGCGCTTCGTTTTGCCAAGTACGTTAACCGTATTGACCTTTTCAACTTTTACGTTGAAGATTTCAGCAACTGCTTTAGCAATTTCAATCTTGTTGGCTGCTTTCGCCACAACGAAGACGTATTTGCCTTCAGCCATGAGCTGAGTCGTTCTTTCCGTAATCAGCGGACGGATCAGGATATCACGTGCTTCCATTATGCGAATACCTCCTCGATACGGGTAACGGCATCCTTCGTGATGAACAGCTTGTCATGATTCAGGATATCATGAACATTGAGGCCCATCATGCTGATTGCCTTCACACCCGGAATATTGCGTGCAGATTTTTCTACGTTTTCTGCTTCATCTGCAGTGATAAGGAGAGCCTTCTTCTCTACGGAGAAATCGCTCATCATCTTAACAACCTGCTTCGTCTTAGCAGCTTCGAATTCGAGGCTGTCGAGAACTACCAGTTCGCCATTCTTCACCTTATCGGAGAGAGCGCACTTGATAGCCAGACGACGCTGCTTGCGGGGCATGCTGAAAGCATATTTGCGCGGATGCGGACCAAATACCGTACCGCCGCCTACCCACAGCGGGCTGCGCGTGGAACCAGCACGAGCACGGCCGGTGCCCTTCTGCTTCCAAGGCTTGCGACCGCCACCGCGGACGAAGCTTCTCGTCTTCGTAGCATGCGTGCCAAGACGCTGTGCTGCGAGCTGCATAACAACGGCCTGATGGAGAAGACCTGCGTTCATCTCTACGCCGAAGATATTGTCATTGAGTTCGATATCGCCAACCTGCTTGTTGGTGATGTCATAAACTGCTACTGTAGCCATAATTTAGGTTATCCTCCTTCCAATTAGTTTTTGCCCGGTTTAACGGTGTTCTTAATCACAACGAAGCTCTTCTTCGGGCCCGGAATAGCGCCCTTGATGAGGATCAGGTTGCGGTCTGCATCTACACGGACAACCGTGAGGCGCTGAACCGTAACGCGCTGTCCACCCATGCGGCCAGGCAGCTTCTTGCCTTTCAGCACGCGTCCGCCAGGACCGGAAATCATCGCACCAGTGGAACCCGGTTCACGATGGGATTTGGAACCATGGCCCATGGGACCACGAGCAAAGTTGTGACGCTTGATACCGCCGGCAAAACCTTTACCCTTGGAAGTACCAGTAACATCGACTAACTCGCCTTCGCTAAATATGTCAACGCCGATGGAATCACCGACTTTGTATTCAGAAGGATCCTGAAGACGCATTTCGCGGATAAACTTAACCGGCTTAACACCAGCTTTGTCGAAATGGCCCTTCATCGGTTTGTTTACCTTATGTTCTTTAACTTCACCGAAGCCAAGCTGAACAGCGTTGTAACCGTCGTTTTCAACCGTCTTGTTCTGGATAACGATGTTGTTGCCAGATTCTACAACAGTAACGGGGACAACCTTGCCCTCTTCCGTGAAGATCTGGGTCATGCCCAGTTTTCTACCTAAAATTGCTTTAGACATTCATTCCACCTCCTCGGATTATAATTTGATTTCGATGTCTACACCAGCCGGAAGGTCGAGACGCATCAGTGCATCAACCGTCTTGTTCGTCGGCTGCAGGATGTCGATAAGACGCTTATGAGTTCTCATTTCGAACTGCTCGCGGGAATCCTTATTGACATGCGGGGAACGCAAAATCGTGTAGATATTTTTCTCCGTCGGCAGTGGAATCGGACCAGATACCATAGCACCAGTCTTCTTTGCAGTATCCACAATCTTTACTGCGCTCTGATCGAGGGCTTTGTGATCATAAGCCTTCAACCGGATTCTAATCTTTTGGTTCTTAGACAATTTGTTTTCCTCCTTATCGTCCGGACTCTTGGCCCAAACATTTCTCCGTAACAGTTCCCTCGGACAACGCCGAGCCATCTGCCACGTCATCGCGTTGGGGGGTACCATATTATTTCAAACCTTTAAATAAGAGCGACGCGAGCGCCGCTCTTATTCTATAGGTTTAATAACTGTAAATTAGGCTTCTACGTCAGTTACGCGGCCTGCACCAACAGTGTGGCCACCTTCGCGGATAGCGAAACGCAGACCTTTTTCGATAGCGATCGGAGTGATGAGTTCAACATCCATCTCGATGTTATCGCCAGGCATAACCATTTCCGTGCCAGCCGGCAGGGTAACTACGCCCGTAACGTCAGTCGTACGGAAGTAGAACTGCGGACGATAGTTCGTGAAGAACGGAGTATGACGGCCGCCTTCTTCCTTAGTCAGAACGTAAACCTGACCTTTGAACTTCGTGTGCGGGTTGATGGAACCCGGCTTAGCCAGAACCTGACCGCGTTCGATTTCCTTACGGTCGATACCGCGGAGCAGAGCACCGATGTTATCGCCAGCAACAGCGCTGTCGAGCATCTTACGGAACATTTCGATACCAGTTACAACCGTAGATTTCGGTTCTTCCTGGAGACCAACGATTTCAACCGTGTCGTTCAGCTTCAGTTCGCCACGTTCTACACGGCCCGTAGCAACGGTACCACGACCAGTGATCGTGAACACGTCCTCGACCGGCATCAGGAACGGCTTATCCGTGTCACGGGTCGGAGTCGGGATGTATTCATCAACAGCATCCATCAGCTCATAGATCTTAGCCTGCATATCAGCATCGCCTTCCAGAGCCTTCAGAGCGGAACCAGCAACAACAGGGATGTCATCGCCAGGGAATTCGTAGCTGGAGAGCAGCTCGCGAACTTCCATTTCAACCAGTTCGAGCAGTTCAGGATCGTCAACCTGGTCAACCTTGTTCAGGAAAACAACGATTGCAGGAACGCCTACCTGACGAGCGAGCAGGATGTGCTCACGAGTCTGCGGCATCGGGCCATCAGCAGCGGAAACTACCAGGATAGCACCATCCATCTGAGCAGCACCAGTGATCATGTTCTTTACATAGTCAGCGTGGCCCGGGCAGTCAACGTGTGCATAGTGACGTTTTTCCGTCTCATACTCAACGTGAGCCGTGTTGATGGTGATACCGCGTTCACGCTCTTCCGGAGCCTTATCGATATCAGCGTAATCTTCGAATTTTGCCATGCCTTTTTCAGCCAGGCACTTCGTGATTGCAGCCGTCAGCGTCGTCTTACCATGGTCAACGTGACCAATGGTACCGATGTTAACATGGGGTTTAGTTCTCTCAAACTTTTCTTTAGCCATTTGTGTTTTTTCCTCCCTTATTCGCCTTTGTTTTTAGCAATAACCTTTTCGGCTATATTTTTAGGAACTTCATCATAGTAAGCTACTTCCATGCTGTAGTTCCCTCGGCCCTGAGTTTTGGAACGAAGGTCCGTGGAGTAACCGAACATTTCGGAAAGGGGCACGAACCCGTTGATTACCTGAGCACCGTTGCGTGCTTCCATACCATCGATACGGCCGCGACGGGAGTTCAGGTCGCCGATGACATCGCCCATGTATTCTTCAGGAACGGTGACTTCGACTTTAACGTACGGTTCAAGGAGAACCGGGTTGGCTTTCTCTGCGCCGCTCTTGAATGCCATGGAACCGGCAACCTTGAACGCTGCTTCAGAGGAGTCAACTTCGTGGAACGAACCATCGTAAACGATAGCTTTGATGTCCACCATCGGATAACCGGCAACAACACCAGTTTCCATAGCCTGCTTGACGCCGGCTTCAATCGGGTTGATGAATTCCTTCGGAATTGCACCACCGACAACTTTATTTTCAAAGCTGAAGCCTTCACCCGGTTCCTGCGGAATGAGTTCGAGCCAGCAATGACCATACTGACCGTGACCACCGGACTGACGAACGAACTTACCTTCGGACTTGACAGTCTTGCGGATCGTTTCACGATAAGCAACCTGCGGTTCGCCAACCTTGCAGTCCACTTTGAATTCGCGGAGCATACGGTCAACGATGATCTGGAGGTGAAGCTCACCCATGCCGGAGATGATGCACTGACCAGTTTCCTGATCGGTACGCACACGGAAAGTCGGATCTTCTTCAGCCAGTTTCTGGAGAGCTACGCCCATCTTTTCCTGGTCGTTCTTCGTAGCCGGTTCAACAGCAACGGAGATAACGGGATCCGGGAATTCCATGGATTCAAGGATGATGGGATGTGCTTCGTCGCACAGCGTATCACCAGTCGTGGTGTCTTTGAGACCAACAGCAGCAGCGATGTCACCGCTGTAAACCTTTTCGATTTCCTTACGGTTGTTAGCGTGCATCTGCAGGATACGGCCGATACGCTCTTTCTTGCCCTTCGTGGAGTTGAACACGTAGGAACCAGCATCGAGCACACCGGAGTAAACGCGGAAGAATGCCAGCTTACCGACATAGGGGTCGGTCATGATCTTGAAGGCCAGAGCGGAGAACGGCTCACTGTCGCTGGACGGACGATGGTCTTCTTCACCGGAATCCGGGTTGATGCCCTTGATAGGCGGAATATCTACCGGAGCCGGCATATAATCAACGATGGCATCGAGCAGGGGCTGAACGCCCTTGTTGCGATAGGAAGTACCGCAGGTTACCGGAACGAGCTTGCACTCAACGGTGCCCTTACGGATGACTTTCTTGATCTCTTCTTCAGAGATTTCTTCGCCACCGAGGTATTTCTCCATGAACTCGTCATCGAGTTCGGAAAGAGCTTCGAGCAGCTTTTCGCGATACTCTTCAGCTTTTTCCTTCATGTCATCAGGAATAGCAACTTCGTCAGCAACTTTGCCGAGGTCGTCTTCATAAACGATGGCTTCGTTCTTGACGAGGTCGATGATGCCTTCGAAGGTATCTTCAGCACCGATCGGCAGCTGGATAGCTACAGCGTTGGCCTGGAGACGTTCATGCATCATGTTGATAACATTGTAGAAATCTGCGCCCGTGATGTCCATCTTGTTGACATAAGCCATACGAGGAACATTGTAACGCTCAGCCTGACGCCATACGGTCTCAGTCTGGGGCTCAACGCCGCCGCGGGCAGTCAGGACTGCTACGGTACCATCGAGCACGCGCAGGGAACGTTCAACTTCTACCGTGAAGTCCACGTGACCCGGAGTATCAATGATGTTGATACGATGGTCTTTCCAGTGGCAGGTCGTTGCAGCAGACGTAATCGTGATGCCGCGTTCCTGCTCCTGAACCATCCAGTCCATGGTAGCAGCACCATCATGAACCTCACCGATCTTGTGGTTTACACCCGTGTAGAAGAGGATACGCTCAGTAGTAGTCGTCTTACCGGCATCGATGTGTGCCATGATACCGATATTACGAGTTTTTTCAAGGGAATACTCTCTTGCCACTTTTAATATCGCTCCTTATAAATCAGAGAAAAGATTACCAACGATAATGAGCGAATGCCTTGTTGGCCTCGGCCATCTTGTGCGTATCTTCCTTCTTCTTGATAGCTGCGCCAGTGTTGTTAGCAGCATCCATGAGTTCGCCGGAGAGACGTTCATCCATGGTCTTTTCGCCACGGAGACGTGCGTAGTTGACGATCCAGCGAATGCCCAGCGTCATGCGGCGGTCGGGACGAACCTCAACCGGCACCTGGTAGTTAGCACCACCGACGCGGCGAGCACGAACTTCGAGAACCGGCATAACGTTCTTCAGAGCCGTCTCAAAAACTTCCAGAGGATCCTTGCCCGTTTTAGCACGGATCGTTTCGAACGCATCATACACAACGCGTTCAGCAACGCTCTTCTTACCGGAAAGCATTACTTTATTGATGAATTTCGTAACCGTTTTGCTGTGGTACACCGGATCCGGCAGTACATCACGCTTAGGTACGGCACCTTTTCTTGGCATTGTTTTACCTCCTTATCATAGTCTTCATTTACGAAGCTGTATTATTTCTTCTTAGCGCGTTTCGCACCATACTTGGAGCGGCCCTGAGCACGATCCTGCACGCCGGCAGTATCGAGAGAACCACGGATGATGTGGTAACGAACACCTGGCAGGTCCTTTACACGACCGCCGCGGATCAGAACAACACTATGCTCCTGAAGATTATGACCAATGCCCGGGATATATGCGGTAACTTCGATGCTATTCGTCAGACGAACACGAGCTACCTTACGCAGTGCCGAGTTCGGCTTTTTCGGCGTAGACGTGTAAACACGAGTGCAAACGCCGCGTTTCTGCGGGCAATTCTTAAGTGCTGGTGCTTTGGACTTTTCCTGCATGCTCTTTCTGCTCTTACGAACTAACTGATTGATAGTAGGCATACATGCACCTCCTTCCTTCATATTGAGAATTTATTATTTATTAAAACCCCGAAGCAAAGCTCCAAGGTTTTTAACAAATAGACTTACTGACCGATAACCGCCGCTGCCGCCGCGCCCACTTCAATGCCACAAGCTGTCCCCAGCTCCTGCATCGTGGCTGCCTTATCGACCGGCACCTGCTGTTCTTCACAGAGGGCCATCAGCGGATCCGTTACCCTTGCCTCAGCATCTTCAGCGATGAACACCGCCTGGGCATTTCCTCGCTTGACAGCTTTGGCAACCTGTTTGATACCAATCACCCGATTGGCATTTTTCAGTGCTTCCAGTGTCATTGTTTTCACTCCCCTGTATCACTAAATCATGCGCTCGCATCAGGCACTTCTATATATTAGCACCCGCCAAAATCCCTGTCAATACTTATTTTTCAAAGTTTTACGTGTACACGCTACCTTGCGTGTCAAAAATGAAAAATTTTTATGAACTGCCATGATAACCATAAAAAACAAACATAAAAAGACGCCGTAGTTGGATAAACTACGACGCCTTTGCGCTTGAAAGATGTCAACGTGCCATTTCCTCGATAAGCGGCACAGCACCAACTGCCATGCCTACACCGTCATGGCCCACCCCCGGCACGGTAACCAGCTGCCAGTTGAAGGCTGTCCCCAGACGTTTGGCCTCCTTCTGCGCTTCCGCATAGAACTTCTTGCCGCGTTCCAGACGGTTCATGCCCTGAGCATCGGCCTCCGGCGTCTTGCGCAGCACCTTGGAGCGAACGGTATCCTTTTCCCCCAACAGGATGGTCACAGGCATCTGGAATGCCGCCTGCAATTCTTTGTCCGTGACGGGCAATTCCCGGAGTCCATAGGGAAAGACATCCTCCTGATTGGGCATCGTGTACCAGCCGGAGTTGGCGGCGATGATACGGTCAGCCGCCGTCCTGCCGTTCAGCAGGACATAGCGGTGGATGATCTGAGCCCCTGCCGAATGGGCAAAGATGATGGTTCTGCTCTTTTTGGCCCCCACACTTTTCTTCGCAGCATTGATGACACGGTCAATGGCTGGGAACACCCACGCATTGCGAGGCTGCACTTTGCCTCCCTTGTCGTCGCTGTCCGTGACATTGCCGGTATTATAGTAGCGTACCCCCGGATACTTGCTCTCGGTGAATTCCGGACAGACCACAAGGAAATCATGTTTCTCGGCATAGTCCTTCCAGCCCTCGCAATATTCCTGCGCATTGCGCTTCAGGCCATGAAAGACGACCACGATGGGACGCCCGTCCTGCCAGGCCGCTGGACGATAGTAATAGGCCTGCAGTGGGGTCTCGTTCACACCGGTCTGTTCCGTCAGGGTAAAGCTGCCCGAACCAACGGCCAGTTGCTGTGCCGAGCTGCTCACCGGTAGCCAGAACAAGATTGCCAACAACATCAGCCCAATGCCCCAAGGGGTAAGTGTCTTTTTCATCGTCTATTCCTCCCATTCGTAATCACGATGTCCATCCGTGTCAGAACTGAGCCGCTACCTGAAAACGATAGTAGTCGCTCTGCTTATCGCCGGTACTCTTTTGCTTCATATTGAATTCGGCCAGAAAGTCTGCCCTTACATTCTTGAGCAGGGTATAGTTGAGCTCTACGCCCAGTCCGCGGTTATCATTGCAGGGAATATTCACACTCTTGGTCAGGGCACTGGCCACATTGTATTTGTCTACATTTATGTAATAGAAGGAAAGTCCATAGCTATGCGGCTTCTTGAAATTAGCGCCCTTATAGGTCAGCACTGCCACCTTGCCCTCCGGGTTATCCTTTACCGCCGAGTTGCGGCTATAGTCAGCGGCCAGCGTGAAATTCTTCCCCAGTTTCTGCTTGAAACCCAGACCAGCCACAGTGTAATCGAGTGGGCTGTATTTTGCACGGATTTCATGGATATACCATGCTTGCACAGCCGTCTTCCCCGATGGCTGCCAGCCCAGTTTGAAGAAATAGTTCTTTTCTAGTTTATTCGCCGTCGTCCCCAAGGGGTCTGTGCCCTGCACTTCGGTCACATTGTCCTTGGCCCGCACGCGGACGCGGTCAGCAGTATGTGCCTTGGCTCCGCCCCAGTCACCAAAACCTGCTGCCAGGCTGAACTCTCTGTATCCCGCCTTTACCTCAAGGCCATCATACATGCCCAGACTGCCCTTGGAAGCCCAATAACCCGTCGTGCCGAAATCATGGCCGAAACGGCCTACTTTCAGGTAATGGTCGCCGCCCGCCAGCTTATCAAACTGCACATAGGCATTGTCGATCTTGTTGACGGTGTCCTTACTCTCATTGGTGGTCAGGCGATCGCTACCATCCCAATAGGTATAAGAACCGCTGTCACCCATGGTATTCTCATTCATCAGGATATCCCGCACCCGCAGGGTGGCATTAGGTCCAAACTTCTTTTCCAGATTCAGCCGCAGACGTTCCGTAAAATGATATTCGTCATCACCGCCGCTGCGTACAGCCCGCACCCGGATATCGCCGTACAGCTTCCAATCATCATTTTGGGCGCCTATTTTCTTATTTGCCCCGGCATCAGCTTTTTTCTGCTGCTCAAAGCGCTGCTCCAATACGGCCAGCCTTGCTTTGAGCTCATCGATCTCCTGCTGGCTCACATTGGCTTCCGCCGCCATAGCTCCGCCACTCATGCCCAGAAGGATCACGCCCAGGGTAATTCCTGCTATTCCTGCCTTCATCTCTATCTCTCCTCATCCAAGACAAGCGGTTAATGTCATAGTATATTGGCTGCCGTAAAGGATACCAGCAAAGCCACTAACATGGGAATAGCCGTGCGCTTCACGATATCCACCGGGGATACATTCGCCACACCAGCAACGGCGATAACAGCAGCCGTAATCGGGGAAGCACTGCGGGCAATGCTCGAAGCCATCTGCATAGGGGTGATCATGGCTGCAGGCAGCATGCCCAGCTTGGTCGCAATATCAGGAACCAGCGCACCGAAGGAATAGAAGGGCGCATTGCCCGACCCCATGATCACGGCCGCCGTAGCCACGATCAAGGTCATTACGAGGGAAATCCCCAAAGCGCCAAAGCCGGACCCCTGCGCCCCTTGGATGATCTGGTCGATAGCCCCGATCTTGGTCAGGCCATAGGCGAAAGTTTCACCGGCAACAATCAGCGTGACTACCGTGGCAAAAGTCTTGCCCATGCCGTCAAAAACCACCTGCAAACTGCCGAAGACTTCTCCCACTTTGCGTGTCCGTATCAACTCAAACAGCATGGCAACAGCAATACTAATGACCATAGCCGTAACTACAGGCATCTTGATGGACTCAATGGCCAGCTTGCTGAAGACCAGCACGAGAGCAATGGGAACCAGCGGCAGAAGGGCATAGATTGCCGGAGGAAGCGATGCAGTATCCTCCGCTGCCAGGTCCATCTGCACCGCTTCGGTGCCCTCACGGCGGTCAAACCAGCGCTGCACAAGGAAATGGGCAGCCGCAATCGCCACAATGGTGACCATGGCAATGGGTATCTGTTCACCCACGAAATAATCTACCACGTCCAGCCCAGCGGTCTTAGCGGCAAATACCGCAGTTCCCGAAGCCGGCCCCAAATCGAGGCAGGGAGTCGTGGCAATCACGGCAGCCGCCGACAGACGGCTTACTCCCAGACTCACGAGCACGGGGTACATAGTAGCCATCAGCAATACACACAAACCAGCGGCACTGGGAATGACGATATTCAACAGCTGCCCCACCACATAGCTCATAGCCAGCAGCAAGTAAGGGGATTTCACGAGGCTCAACGGCCGCGCCGTCAGATGCACCAGCACCCTGCTGGCACCGATATGCTCCATGTATTTGGCAAAGCCTGCCACCGCCATGATCAGCAAGCCGATTCCCGCTGCCCGCGTGCTCATGGTGTTTTCGATGAACTTGAAGATATCGAACCAGACAAAACCAGTGGATTTTTTTGCTTCGAGCAGGGGATACCCCATCAGCACGGCAATGATCATCAGCACAATACCGCCAGCAAAGAGTACGGTCTGCGCCTTCATCTTATGTAAAATCATATACGCTACAATCACTGTAACGATCAGGGCGATAAGTAACGCCAGCATTTCCGTTTCCTCCCAATCAATACACAGGTTTTTAATGTGTCACAACATATTTCAGGATACGGCACAAAAGCTCATAACGGGGCAAAACCGAGGATATCTCCAGATACTCTCCGGCACTATGCGCCTTGCCGCCCACGGGGCCAAGGCCATCGATAACCGGAATGCCCGCCGCCGCCGCAAAGCTGCCATCCGAGCCGCCCCCACTGGCCATCCATGAAAAATCCACACCGATTTCCCGGCCAATCCTGTCTATGGCTTCGCAGAGCTGACAGGTAGCAGCTGTGGGCAGCATGGGCGGTCTTGTGATGCCGCCCTCCACGCTGGCTCTTGTCCCTTTGACATGGGGCGAACGCCCATAATCCTGCAACAATTTTTCAATGCGTTCAATCTCACAGTCTTCATAGTAACGTACATCGATTTCCGCATCGGCTTCACCAGGCACGGCACTGATGGACGTCCCGCCGGAAACCCTGCCCACATTGACTGTGGTCTCCCGAGCCAGATCCGTAGCTCCCTGCAGGGCCAGCACCCAATGGGCCAGTTCCTCGATAGCATTGCAGCCATGCGTGTAATCAATCCCCGCGTGGGCGCTTACACCATCGACATGCAGCTTATAGCGCGCAATGCCCTTGCGCTTGTTGACCAGATTGCCATTGGCCCGGCCAGCTTCCAGAACCAGTACATAACGGCTCTTTTTCGCCAGCGCCACAGAATGCTGCTTCGAGTAGCGGGAACTGATCCCCTCATGGTCACTGTTCAGGAACACACAGACATCATGCCCTTCCAATGCCCCTTCCCTTTGCAAGCGCTGCAAGGCATAGAAGCCACTCAAAAGCCCTGCCTTGCAGTCGATGACTCCAGGGCCAAAGGCCCGCTCCCCTTCTACGCGGAACGGACGTTTGGCGGCTGTACCCACGGGAAATACCGTGTCCATATGAGCCAATATCAACACATCATAGTGTTTCGCAGGGTGATTGACGATTTCCAGACACGGAGCTATCTCTGCATGGAAATCATGTGCCGTTACCTGCCAGCCCATATGCTCATATTTTTCCCGGAAGAAAGCGGCTATACGCCCAGCCCCTTCCGGTTCACTGGATACGCTGTCTATATTTACCAAATACTCCAACTCTTTCAAGTATTCGGTTACTTTAAGATCCTCCATAACACACCTGCCTTTTCCTTGTTTCGCTGCCGCCGCAGCCTGAATACAAACATGTTTGTTGTAATTATCATAGCATTTTGTCCTGCAAAAGTATAATTCGCAGTTATTCTAATGTTATTAGCAAAACGAATTGAACATAGTTAAAATAAATGCTATGATAAATAACACAATCCATTGATGATGAGGGAATACTTATGTTATTGAAACAAATCCAATACTTCATGGCTGTGGCTGACTGCCGCCACTTCACCAAGGCGGCTGAACAGCTATTCGTTTCCCAATCCGCCCTATCCCAGCAGATCACCAAGCTGGAAAGCGATCTGGGCGTGAAGTTGATCAACCGTGTCTCCCATCCCATTGCCCTAACCGCTGCCGGACAGGATTTCGCCCGCTATGCAGCCAATGTACTGGATGCTCTCGATACACTGGAGAAAAAGATGCAGGCTTACCAGCCATTGGATAACAGCACGCTGCGCATCGGCATGATCACAGGGCTCGGGCGTATCCCTTTAGCCGAGATACTGTCGAACTTCAATACCGTCCATAATGAAATAAAGCTTTCCCTTGTCAATCATCTGAGCAAGGAACTCTGCAAGCTGCTCAACGAAGATGTGCTGGATCTGGCTATCTTTGCTGCTCCCTATGATATCGATCAGTATAACTTTGATATCCTGACGCTCGAACACGAACCATTCGTGGCCATCCTGCCCGAAAACCACCCATTGGCCAATCAGGATAGTTTCTCGCTGGCAGAGGCTGCCCATGAAAAATTCATCTTCCCCACTGGGGAAAATGTTTCCTATGATTTATTTACAGAAAGTTGCAAAGAATGCGGCTTCACCCCACAGATTGCCAGCACCTGCAACCACTCCCACCGTCGCATCGACCTCGTGCGAGCCGGCGTCGGCCTCTCCCTGATATCCGAGAGCAGCCTGTCCTCCTATCCTCACAGAGATGGCATCCGGATATTGCCACTGACAGCCCCCATCTATAAACATATCGTGATCGCACGGCAAAAAAAGAACGTATATGCCTCCGCTTTGGAATCCTTTTGGCAATACGTCCAGAAATATGCCGAACCCGGCAATGCTTTATGATGCTTTATCCCATTGATAATCCTGCTCCAATACGCTAAAATGGAACAATCATCATGCAAAGGAGCCTCTGAATCAATGACCGACATGGAAAACGAATGGGATAAACTGCTGCATATCAAGACCACGGGAAGGGACGATACCATCTCCGACCTGGTCCGTTATCCCTATGAGCCAACCGATTACAGTGTCCTCGAGCAACTGGCCGGCAGCGGCTATATCAATAAGAGCAATACCGTGGTAGACTATGGCTGCGGCAAAGGCCGGGTCAGTTTCTTCCTGAGCAGCCAGACAAAATGTCACACCATCGGTATCGAATACAATCCCCGCCTTTACCAACGGGCCTGCAGCAATCAGGAAACGGCCCCCCGCGGCAATCGCGTCACACTGCTTGAAACCGATGCCACGGATTTTGTTGTCCCCGAAAAAGTTGACCGCTGTTTCTTTTTCAATCCCTTTTCCGTGGAAATCCTGCGCACCGTGTTGGAGAACCTGCAAAAATCCTGTCAGGCATCCCCGCGGGAAATCCTGCTGATCTTCTACTACCCCTCCCCCTCTTACACGGAATACCTCGCTTCTGTTTCCCATCTGACACTGATCGATACCATCGACTGCCGCCCCAAAGGAAAATACAAGGACAAACGGGAAAAACTGATGATATTCCGGCTCGATGCCACCACCAACTGACATATGCAATAATGCCCCGTGACTGGCAATGATATCCTGCCAGTCACGGGGCATCTTAACATAGCGATTTATTTGTCCAGAGAAAGCAGTTTGTCTGCCGCTTCACTGAGGTAATCCGCATCCGTTGTCTCAATCTGCCCGGCATCGCATTCTGCAGCCAGCTGCGGCTGGATGGGAATGCGACCCAGCACATCGAGATCGTATTCTTCCGCAATCTCTTCGATATGGCTCTTGCCATAGATCTCATGACGTTTGCCACAATCCGGGCACTCGAAATAGCTCATATTCTCTACGAGCCCCAAAATAGGCACATTCATGGCTTCGGCCATCTTCACGGCCTTTTCCACAATCATGGACACGAGTTCCTGAGGGCTCGTGACGATGATGATACCATCGAGCTGGATGGACTGCATGACCGTCAGCGGCACATCGCCGGTTCCAGGAGGCATATCCACGAACATGTAATCCACATCTTCCCAGATGAAATCATGCCAGAACTGCTTGACCACACCGCTGATGATGGGGCCGCGCCATACCACGGGGTCCGTATCATCATCCAGCAGCAGGTTCATGCTGACGATGTCGATACCACCGGCACTGGTCACCGGATACGCTCCCTTTTCACTCCCCCGCACTTCACCGCTGACGCCAAACATCTTAGGAATGGACGGGCCGGTGATGTCGGCATCCATGATGCCCACATGCATGCCCTTACGGGACATGGCAACAGACAAGAGCCCCGTCACCAGGGACTTGCCCACGCCGCCCTTACCGCTGACCACGGCGATGACATGGCGGATATCGCTGAGCTCATGCGGTGCTTCGTGCAGGTCTTTGGGACGGGTGTCCTCGCCACAGGTGGTACCGCAGGAACTACAATCGTGATTACATGCTTCAGACATAATAAAGCCTCCTAAAATATATTATAAAAAGGAGGGAACTATCCTGTTGGATCATTCCCTCCTTTTATCTATGCTTTATAGAATTATGCTTCTACCGTATCGGTTTCGGCGTTTTCTTCAGCAGCTTCTTCTACCGGTTTCGGATCGTTATCCACAATCTTGAGGTTGCGGTAACGGCTCATACCCGTACCAGCTGGAATCAGCTTACCGATGATAACATTTTCCTTGAGACCGATAAGCGGATCAACCTTGCCCTTGATGGCTGCATCCGTGAGTACACGGGTGGTTTCCTGGAAGGAAGCAGCAGACATGAAGGAGTCGGTAGCCAGGGATGCCTTGGTGATACCGAGCAGGATCGGCTTAGCCACAGCGGGCTCGCCATTTTCCTCGATAGCCTTGGTATTGGCCGTCTCGAACTGGTTGATGTCGATGTACTCGCCAGGCAGGAAGTCCGTGCTGCCGGATTCTTCAATCTTGACCTTATGGAGCATCTGACGAACCATAACTTCGATATGCTTATCGTTGATCTCAACGCCCTGGGACTTATACACTTTCTGTACTTCGTATACCAGATAGCGCTGGGTTGCCTGCAGACCGCAGACACGCAGGATATCATGCGGATTGATGGAACCTTCCGTGAGCTTGTCACCCGGTTTGAGATGCATACCCTGCTTGGCAGCCATACGGGCACCATACGGGATTGCATATTCACGAGCTTCGCCTTCATCCGGAACGATCGTGACCTTGCGCATGCCCTTACCGGAATCTTCCACTTCAGCACGGCCTTCGATCTCAGCGATGATGGCATGGTGCTTCGGCTTACGTGCTTCGAACAATTCTTCGACACGGGGAAGACCCTGGGTGATATCGTCACCGGCAACGCCGCCGGAGTGGAACGTACGCATGGTGAGCTGTGTACCCGGTTCACCGATGGACTGAGCTGCGATGATACCAACTGCCTCACCGATCTCAACCTCTGCCTGATTAGCCAGGTCACGGCCATAGCACTTGATGCAGACGCCGAACTGAGACTTACAGGTCAGGACGCTGCGGATGGATACACGGTCACGTACCTTTTCGATACGCTTAGCCAGCTCTTCATCCACGTTGTCGTTGATGGAAGCAATGCGTTCACCCGTAGCCGGATCATCGATGTTTTCAGCCAGCACGCGGCCCACGATACGTTCAGCCAAGGATTCGATGATACCATCGCCTTCCTTGATGGCTTCGACTTCGATACCACGGACGTTGTTGTTGCGTACGCGGATTTCCTTGGCATCAGATGCCAGGATCGTATCGATGAGTTCAGCCGTAAGCTTCGTACCAGCAGCAATGATCACGCTGTTCGCAGAATCCACGACATCGCGGGTAACTTCCTTGCCGCTCATCTCATGCACCAGAGAATCCTTGGCCTTGGCACGGGCAGCCTCATCCGGCTCACCCAGCGTGATGGCTTCGGTAATCATGGCATTGCTGATAGCAGCCTCGGAAGCCAGCGAGGAACCACGGACCATGATCTCGCGGATTTCCTTTTCGCCGATGATGGCCAGCTTCTCTTCGTCGAGAATGGTATCACGGGCAAAGAGAATTTCCTTGGTAGCCGGATCATAAACATCGGCACCCAGCAGACGGCCCATCAGGCTGTCATTGAGGATTTCCAATGCATCGAAGGTGGATTCAGACAAGCGTGCGCGAGCCTGTACCAGATTCAGCGTGGAAATATCACAGTCTTCTTCACGGACGATGACATCCTGTGCCACGTCAACCAGACGACGGGTCAGGTAACCGGAGTCAGCCGTACGCAGTGCCGTATCGGCCAAGCCCTTGCGGGCACCGTGGGAAGAAATGAAGTAATCGGATACGGACAGGCCTTCACGGAAGTTAGCCGTGATTGGCAAGTCGATGATCTTACCGGACGGGTCAGCCATGAGACCGCGCATACCGGCCAGCTGACGCATCTGCTGCTTGTTACCACGGGCACCGGAGTCAGCCATCATGAAGATGGGGTTGAAGGCGTCCATGTTGTCCATCATGGCGTCAGCCACGTCATCCGTAGCCTTGGACCAGAGGTCAACGACCTTATGGTAACGCTCCTCTTCCGTGATGAGACCACGGTCGTAGCGGCGTTCTACCTTGTTGACGATCTGCTGCGTCTCGCCGATGATGGTTTTCTTCTTCGGCGGCACGATAACGTCGGAAATAGCAACGGTCATACCAGCTACGCAAGCGTAATGGTAACCGAGGTTCTTGACATCATCGATGACATGAGCCGTTTCCGTGGCACCAAAGGCATTGTAGCACTTGGCCACCAGCTTGCCCAGCTCTTTCTTATTCATGAGCACGCCCAGGCACCACTGGTCGGACTCTTTATCTTTGTAGAAGTAACGGATTTCCTCGGGCAGGATCTCATTGAAAATCATGCGGCCCAGGGAAGTCTTGACGAGGCCATAACCATCGATGCGGCACTGGATAGCAGCCTGCAGGTCGAGGTCATGCTGCTGATAAGCCAGCAGTGCTTCGGCAATGCCCGTGAGGACTTTGCCTTCGCCCTTCGCACCCGGACGGATATTGGTCAGGTAATAGGAACCCAGAACCATATCCTGAGACGGAACGATGATGGGCTTACCATCTTTCGGCGCCAGGATGTGGTTAGCAGCCAGCATCAGGATGCGGGCTTCCGTCTGTGCCTCGGAAGACAGCGGCAGATGGATAGCCATCTGGTCACCGTCGAAGTCAGCGTTGTATGCCGTACAAGCCAGCGGATGCAGCTTCAGGGCACGGCCTTCGGTGAGTACCGGCTCGAATGCCTGGATACCCAGACGATGCAGCGTCGGGGCACGGTTCAGGAGAACCGGATGCTCTTTGATGACGCCTTCGAGCACGTCCCAAACCTCAGGTTTCGCACGCTCTACCATGCGCTTAGCAGATTTGATGTTATGAGCAGAACCGGAAGCAACCAGCTTCTTCATGACGAAGGGCTTGAAGAGTTCCAGCGCCATTTCCTTCGGCAGACCGCACTGATGGAGTTTCAGTTCCGGGCCGACAACGATAACGGAACGGCCGGAATAGTCAACGCGCTTACCCAAGAGGTTCTGACGGAAACGGCCCTGCTTACCTTTCAGCATATCGGAAAGGGATTTCAGCGGACGGTTGCCCGGGCCCGTAACCGGACGGCCGCGGCGACCGTTATCGATCAGGGCATCCACTGCTTCCTGCAGCATGCGTTTCTCGTTGCGGACGATGATGTCCGGCGCACCGAGATCCAGCAGGCGCTTCAGACGGTTGTTACGGTTGATGACACGACGATAGAGATCGTTGAGGTCGGACGTCGCGAAACGACCGCCATCGAGCTGTACCATCGGGCGCAGTTCCGGCGGAATGACCGGAACTACATCCATGATCATCCAGGAGGGCTTGTTGCCGGACTTGCGGAATGCTTCCACAACTTCCAGACGGCGGATGGCGCGAATCTTCTTCTGGCCGGAAGCCGTGCGGACTTCCTTCCGGAGGACTTCGCTCATACGCTCCAGATCAAGCTCGTCGAGGAGTTCTTTGATAGCTTCGGCACCCATACCAACCCGGAAGGTGTTGCCATATTTCTCCAAAGCATCATGGTATTCTTTTTCGGAGAGCAGGCTCTTCTTCGTGAGATCGGTGTTTTCCCCGGAATCCAGCACGATATAGTACGCGAAGTACAGAACCTTTTCCAGCGCACGGGGACTGATGTCGAGAATCAGGCCCATGCGGCTCGGAATGCCCTTGAAATACCAAATATGTGAAACCGGCGCAGCCAGTTCGATATGTCCCATGCGCTCGCGGCGGACTTTTGCGCGAGTTACTTCAACGCCGCAGCGGTCGCAGACAATGCCCTTATAGCGGATTCTCTTATACTTACCGCAATGGCATTCCCAGTCACGGGTCGGGCCAAAGATACGCTCGCAGAACAGACCATCGCGCTCAGGTTTGAGCGTACGATAGTTGATGGTCTCCGGCTTCTTGACCTCACCGTAGGACCACTCACGGATTTTGTCCGGAGAGGCCAGACCGATGCGCATCGAATCAAAATTATTTACATCCAGCAAAGAGATGACACTCCCTTCTTATTCCTCACCATTATCCGTATCTTCTGCACCCGGTTCTACGATAGAACCAAGGCTGCCGATATCGGCAATGATGTCGTCCGGCTTCTCATCATCAGAGGGTGCTCCTTCATCATAGGCATCCTCTGCCTTCGGTGCTGCTGCACCTTCCTGCGTGGGGTCAACACCAGCCACGTCAAAATCAAGTTTCTTGGCCGTTTCGTTGATGTCTTCATCATCCTCATCCTGCAAGGAGATTTCCTTGGCATCCTCGTTGAGGACCTTGATATCAAGGCCGATGGACTGCAATTCCTTGATGAGTACCTTGAAGGACTCCGGCACGCCCGGTTCGGGGATGTTCTCACCCTTGACGATGGCTTCGTATGCTTTGACACGACCCACCACGTCATCGGACTTGACCGTCAGGATTTCCTGCAGGGTATATGCTGCGCCGTATGCTTCCAGCGCCCAAACTTCCATTTCACCGAAACGCTGACCACCGAACTGGGCTTTACCACCCAGCGGCTGCTGCGTAACGAGAGAGTACGGGCCGGTAGAACGGGCATGAATCTTATCGGCAACCAGATGATGCAGTTTAAGGAAGTACGTGCAGCCAACGGTTACGCGGTTTTCAAACGGTTCACCAGTACGACCATCATAGAGCACCGTCTTGGCATCATCAGCCAGGCCGGCAGCACGGATGGTACCAAACACTGCCTCGTCGCTCGCACCGTCGAAGACTGGCGTAGCAATATGGAGACCTGCCACATCCGGAATCGGCATACCGTTCTTGTCAAAGTCATAACCTGCTTCACGCAGACGAGCTTCCACAGTGGGATCGCCATCTTTGATCTGCTGGCCCAATACCTTGACTGCCATACCCAGATGTGCTTCGAGAATCTGACCGATGTTCATTCGGGACGGCACGCCCAGCGGGTTCAGCACGATATCAACCGGCGTACCATCGGGCAGGAACGGCATATCTTCCTGACGCATGATGCGGGAAACGACACCCTTGTTACCATGACGACCTGCCATCTTATCGCCGACGCTGATCTTACGCTTCTGAGCGATGTAAACGCGTACCAGACGGTTTACGCCAGGCGGCAGTTCATCATTGTTGTCACGGCAGAAGATCTTGACGTCAACGATCTTACCCTGTTCACCATGCGGGACACGCAAGGAAGTATCGCGGACTTCGCGGGCCTTCTCACCGAAGATGGCACGCAGCAGGCGTTCTTCAGCCGTCAGTTCCGTTTCGCCCTTCGGCGTAACCTTACCGACGAGAATATCGCCAGGACGTACATCAGCACCGATGCGGATGATACCTTCATCATCCAGATCCTTCAGTGCTTCCTCAGCCACGTTGGGGATATCACGGGTGATTTCCTCAGGACCGAGCTTCGTATCACGGGCATCGCATTCGTATTCTTCGATATGGATGGACGTGTAGAGGTCGCGTTTTACGAGGTTTTCAGACAGCAGTACGGCGTCCTCGTAGTTGTAACCTTCCCAAGGCATGTAGGCAACAACGATGTTGTAACCCAGTGCCAGTTCGCCGTGGTCCGTAGCGGGGCCATCTGCGATGGGCTGTTTTTCCACCACTTCATCGCCCTTATAGACGATAGGAATCTGGTTGATACAGGTTCCCTGGTTGGAACGAATGAATTTCTGTAATTTATAATGGTCAAGCTCACCATTCTTCGTGCGGACATCAATGTAATCAGCCGTTACATTCTCAACCACACCGGCACGCTTAGCCAGGATCATGACGCCAGAGTCGCAGGCTGCCTTGTATTCCATACCGGTACCAACCAGCGGTGCCTGCGTACGGAGCAGAGGTACAGCCTGACGCTGCATGTTCGCACCCATCAGGGCACGGTTAGCATCGTCGTTTTCGAGGAAGGGAATCATAGCCGTAGCGATGGAGAACACCTGACGCGGGCTAACGTCCATGTAGTCAACGGTTTCACGGGCATGCAGACCGGTCTCCTCGTTGTAACGTGCCGTTACACGGGGATTCACGAACCATTCGTTTTCATCCAGCGGTTCGTTGGCCTGTGCGATTACGAGCTCATCCTCTTCATCAGCGGTGAGGTAACGCACTTCATCCGTCACGCGGTGGGTTTCCTTGTCCACACGACGGTACGGCGTTTCCATGAAGCCGAACTGGTTCACGCGGGCATAAGTTGCCAGAGAACCGATCAGACCGATGTTCGGACCTTCAGGAGACTCAACCGGGCACATACGACCGTAATGGGAGTTATGTACGTCGCGGACTTCGAAGCCTGCGCGCTCACGGGACAGACCGCCCGGGCCGAGGGCCGACAGACGGCGTTTATGCGTAAGTTCGGACAGCGGGTTGTGCTGGTCCATGAACTGGGACAGCTGGGAGGAACCAAAGAATTCCTTGATGGCTGCCACGACCGGACGGATGTTGATGAGCGCCTGCGGCGTGATGACATCCACATCCTGAATGGTCATGCGTTCGCGTACCACACGTTCCATACGAGACAGACCGATGCGGAACTGATTCTGCAGCAGTTCACCCACCGCACGTACACGGCGGTTGCCCAGATGGTCAATATCGTCCGTGCTGCCTACGCCATCCATGAGGTTCAGCAGATAGTTGATGGAAGCGATGATATCGTTCTTCGTAATCGTACGGTCATGGATATCGAGCGTCGGCGAGCACAAGAGTTTCATGCGGCTGCCATCCTTTTTCAGGAGGTACAGCTGCACGATATTCCCTTCACCGAAGATCTGACGCTCGCGTTCCACGTCCACTGCATCCAGCATGTCTTCCGTAACCACTTCATTGGCCGGAATGACGATTTCACCAGTTTCCATATCCACAATCGGCTCAGCCAGGACCTTGCCCAGGATACGGCGCTTCCAGCCCAGCTTCTTGGTGAGCTTGTAGCGGCCAACCGTAGCCAGATCATAGCGTTTCGGATCGAAGAACAGGGAATCCAGCAGCTGCTGGGCGTTGTCTTCGTTGGCGGGTTCACCCGGACGCAGACGGCGGTAAATCTCGATTACAGCCTTACCCTGGGATTTCACATCCTCACCATCGCGTTCCAACGTGTTCATGATGCGGGGATCTTCGCCAAAGAGGTCGATGATCTCTTCATCAGTAGCAAAACCAAGGGCACGAATGAAGTACGTCACCGGCATCTTACGGGTACGGTCGATACGGACAGAAACCACATCATTGGTATCCGTTTCGAGTTCGATCCATGCACCACGGTTCGGAATGACCGTTGCATTATAAAGATGCTTACCGGTCGGATCGATTTCCTCTCCATAATACGCACCTGGAGAACGAACCAACTGGCTGACGATAACACGCTCTGCACCGTTGATGATAAACGTACCGGTATCCGTCATAAGCGGGAAATCGCCCATGAACACTTCTTGTTCTTTAATTTCGCCTGTCTCGCGGTTGATAAGACGGACATTTACGCGAATGGGAGCAGCCAGCGTGACGTCACGCTCTTTGCACTCGTCGAGCTCATACTTCGGCTCGCCCAGCGAGAAGCTCTCAAAGGACAGGACGAGATTGCCCGAAAAGTCCTGAATCGGCGAAATGTCATTAAAGATGTCCTGCAAACCTTCATCAAGGAACCACTGGTAGCTGTTCCGCTGGATATCCAGCAGATGCGGCATCTCCATGACTTCCTTGATTTTAGCATAGCTATACCTGGTTCTTTTGCCTACCGGCACAGGATTAAATAACAAATCCTTCACCCCTTAGCCTGATTTTACTAGAATATTATTTCCTGAAATGAAGGGCAATAGCGCACGCCTAAAAAGACGGAATGGATGAACAAGAAAAAAAACAAGGCCAAACAAAACTTACACCTTGCTTCCAGTCCCTTTCCGCTTGCGCACACTAATCCCTATTCAATTTCCTGTAGTTTTTAAGTTTAGCACCTATTTATATATATGTCAAGGTACGCAACAACAAAATACCGTTTTATTTTTCTCATGGATTCAGCAGCATGATCCTCTCTTTCGGCAAATGGAGATAGAGCTCCTTCGGATTCCCCAACTGCAGCCATTCCGCCTTGGACAGCTCCAGGCGCAAGGGACATGCTCCGGCGTCTTTTTTGCGCACCATGACTAGATAGGAAAAAACATCCTCTACTACGCTCACCACTTCCACAAGCACGGTATTTTCTCCAACCTGGGTCTTTACTTCTATATAATGTGCCCGAATACCGGCAAACTGCGCCGCAGCCGGAATGTCAGCCGCCACCTGCAGCTCCATCTGCCAGTCCTCTGCAAAAATCCTGTCGGCAGCTATCCTTTTGATTGAAGATACATTCTTACAACCTGTCAGCAATGCAGCGGCCAGCGTATCAGGGTCCTGGAACAAGCCATGCTTGCTATGCACCTTCTCCATCTGCCCCCGATTGATCACGGCGATGCGATCAGCCAGACGATAGACCTCTCCCCGGTCATGAGATACCAGCAGAGCGGCACCATCATATTCCTTCAGCACATCGCCCAGCTCCATTTCCAGCTGCCACTTCAGATAACTGTCCAATGCCGAGAACGGTTCATCCAACAACAGCAGCTGCGCGTCTGCCGCCAGTATCCGGGCAAAAGCCGCCCGCTGCTGCTGGCCGCCGGACAATTCATGCGGATAAGCCTGTGCCAATCCTGTCAGCTTGAACCGTGCCAGATTCGCCTGCACCTTGCGCTCCTTTTCAACGTTATCCCCGCTGGCCACAAAGGCGATGTTTTCTGCAATGGTCATATTCGGGAACAGAGCATAATTCTGGAAGAGATAGCCCGCCTTGCGTGCCTGAGGCTGCAGATTGATACCCGCTTCGCTGTCGAAGAGCACCCGGCCATTCAAGACAATCCTACCCTTGTCCGGTGTCTCGATACCGGCGATACATTTCAGCGTCATGCTCTTGCCGCAGCCTGATGCGCCCAGCAGGGCAAAGACTTCATCTTTGACCGCAAAATCTGCCCGCAAAGTGAAATCGCGCAGCTTCTTTTCGATATCCACGCTCAGTTCCATAACGCTGCCCCCTTATTCTGCCGATTGATCCACCAGTTCATCATCACAACAAATACAAGGGAGAACGCCACGATAATCATCGCCCACTGCCCTGCCAAATCATAGTCATTAGCCTGCACAGCCGCATAGATGGCCGTACTCATGGTCTGCGTAACGCCGGGTATATTGCCCGCAAACATGATGGTCGCGCCAAATTCCCCTAACGCCCGGGTAAAGGACAGCACCAGCCCCGCCAGGATGCCTGCCCGAGCATTGGGGAGCAGGATATGCCAGAAGATACGCCAATCCGATACCCCCAGCGTGCGGGCGGCATGGATGATATTTACGTCAATCTGCTCAAAAGCCCCCCGAGCCGTGCGGTACATCAGCGGCAAAGATACGACAATCGCTGCCATGACCGCTGCCTTCCATGTAAAAACCAGTGTGATATCAAATTGCAGCAGGAAGCTGCCGATGGTGCTGCGCTTGCCAAACAGCAGCAGCAGGAAAAAACCTACAACGGTGGGCGGCAAAACCAGGGGCAACGTAATAACGGCATCAGCCAGCCCCTGAAAGCGGTTCATGCGAACCACCATCAAAGCCAGGCCAATGCCGATAAAGAACGTCGCCACCGTTGCCACACCTGCCGTCTGCAGGGTAATCATCAGTGGTGCCAGTTCCATGATCCACCTCTTAATCCATTTCTTATTTCACGGTAAAACCGTATTTTTCAAAGAGCTTCTTATTCGCATCATTGGACACGAAAGCCAGGAAGTCCTTGGCTGCGTCCAGATGTTTGGACTCTTTCAGCACCGCTGCCGGATAGACAATGGGCTTATGGGAGTCCGCCGGAGCTTTGGCGGCAACCTTGACCTTTCTGGACACCGCCGCATCAGTAGCATAGACCAAGCCGCAATCCGCATCGCCGGACTCTACCCAGGACAGCACCTGCCGCACATCCGAACCATAGACTGCCTTAGCCTTGACTGCATCAAGGATTCCCAGTCTGGTGAATACTTCTTCGGAATACTGGCCTACGGGAACGCCCTTGGGCTCCCCCAAAGCAATATGCTGGATATCGCCACTTGTCAGCTGCCTGAAATCCGTGACAGACTTGCCGCCTTCTGCCGGCACAATCAGTACGACTTCATTGACCAACAGATCCTTGCGCGTACCCTCAGCCAGCAACCCATCCTTATCCAGAGCATTCATCTGCTTCTGGGCAGCCGAGAAGAACAGATCCGTCTGGCCGCCATTCTGGATGGCTTGCTGCAAAGCACCGGAACTGCCGAAATTGAAGACAATCTTCACATCCGGGTGTCCTTTCTCATAATCGGCCGCCATTTCCTTCATGACATCCGTAAGGCTCGCCGCCGCCGCCACATGCAGTTCCACCGGCCCGGCTTTTTTCTCTGTCTGTGCCTGCTCACCACCGCAGCCTGCAACCAGCAGCACCATCAACGACATGATCAGCGCAAAAATTTTTCTCACTTCTACCACTCCTTTTCAAAATACGGAAGGTGCAAGGATTTCTCCCTGCACCCGGGAACGGAATCCCGTTCCGGCCAAGCATCATAGCAATGCGCCCTGCCTTAGATCACTTGGCTCGGAGATATTACCTGTAAAATTATAACATAGATATTTTTACCCTTCAATGCGGTTTGTCATAGACAGTATTGTTTGTTCTTGTTACAGCAAAAAACTGACCGGTCAAAGTCGACCGGTCAGTCCTAGAATGCATATAAATGATTTCAACGCAGATAATCGTCTTCATCAATGCCCCGCAAGCGGCGGTTAATGGAGCTGAGCCCCCTATAGATGGTGGTCACATCGAGCTCATCCCCGCGCTTCTCCATGTACTTCTCCAACTTCCGCTTCACGCGCTGCAAAGCGTTGTCGATGGATTTCACATGGCGGTGCAGATCCTCGGCAATCTCCTGATAGCTCTTGCCATCGAGATAGCTCATGAGTACCTTCCACTCCAAGTCAGAGAGGATCTCCTCCATCTTCTTTTCGATGTCCACAAACTCTTCCCGACTGATGACCAACTCTTCCGGATCTGTGACCTTGGCTCCGGAAAGGACATCCAGGAGGGTTCTATCCGAATCCTCATCATAGATGGGCTTGTTCAGCGAAATATAAGAGTTCAGCGGAATATGCTTCTGCCTCGTCGCGGTCTTGATGGCCGTGATGATCTGCCGTGTCACACACAGTTCAGCAAAAGCGCGGAAAGATGACAGCTTGTCATTGCGAAAATCCCGTATCGCTTTGTAAAAGCCAATCATGCCTTCCTGAATGATGTCCTCACGATCTGCTCCAATCAAGAAATAGGAACGAGCTTTGGCGCGCACGAAATTACGATATTTGTTGATCAAATAATCCAACGCGGCTTTGTCGTTGCTATCCTTGATGGCCAGCAGTATCTCCTCGTCCGTGAGTTTGGCGAATTCACTGTAGATTTCTTCTACAAATAAATCTTCTGTAGTCTGTTCTGCTTCCATCGCACGTTCCCCTTTACTGAAAACTTCCCCAGTTTTCATTCTTGCAATCCCCTAGTACGCTTTGATTATACCCCTATTATAAGGTAATAGTCAAGGAAGGTCGTAGGACTTTAGTCCCTTTAACCCATATTTGTTGTAATGTATCAACTTTTCTTTGCCAGACGCTGACGCATGGACTCATACATCAGGATAGAACCAGCCACCGAGGCATTGAGGGAATTGATCTTGCCCACCATCGGCATCTTCACGATAAAGTCACATTGTTCCTTGGTCAGTCGGCCCATGCCCTTGCCTTCACTGCCAACGACCAGCACCAGCGGGCCAGTCAGATCCGCTTCATAATAATTCTGCTGGCCGTCCATGTCGGCACCTGCCACCCAGAACCCCTTTTCCTTGAGTGCCTTCAAAGTCTGGGAAATATTGCCGATACGGGCTACCGGCACGTATTCCACCGCCCCGGCAGAAGTCTTGGCCACAGTAGCCGTAAGGGGCACGCTGCGGCGCTTGGGAATCAGCACGCCATGTACGCCCGTAGCATCAGCAGTACGCAAAAGCGCTCCAAGATTATGCGGATCTTCCAATTCGTCCAGCAAGAGCAGGAAAGGCTCTTCGCCAGCGGCTTCAGCCTTCGCCAGGATATCTTCGAGTTCCGCATAGGCGACGGGAGCCACATAAGCCAACACACCCTGATGACGCAGGCCGCCCGCCACGGACTCAATCTTGCCGCGCTCCACGAACTGCAGGACAATGCCCCGTTCCTTGGCCAGCGCCACGATTTCGCTGACCTGACCCTCCCGGTCACCATCAGCCAGCAGGATCTTGTTGATGCCGCGGCCAGCCCGCAGGGCTTCGGTCACCGCATTGCGGCCAATCAGCACATCTTCGGGCAGTTCCCGCACTGCCTGCGCACTCCGGGATTCCCGGACTTCCTGTGCCAACACCCGGCTCGTCAATTTTTGACGCGTCAGATTTTCCCGGCTGGGACGCTCAGCGGAAGCATGCTTGCGAATCCCGCTCCGCGTGTTTTTTTGATTATCGCGTCTCTTATCACGCGTTGTTTCCTTTTTATTGTCGTTTCGCATAATCTTATTCCTTCTCCCGCAGTTTCAGCATTTCGCTGAGTTTGCCGCAGGTCATGGCTCCTTCCGGACAGCGCCCTGTGTTGACACAGCTGGCACCGGCATTGAAAAAGAGCGTCGGCGCTACTTTCTTGGCCTCGGCCAGCATCTTGTAGGCCATCTCACGGATTTCCCACTGAGCCCGGTTGCAGCAGCGC
Organism: Pseudoselenomonas ruminantium; assembly: GCF_900142515.1. Taxonomy (GTDB): domain Bacteria; phylum Bacillota; class Negativicutes; order Selenomonadales; family Selenomonadaceae; genus Selenomonas_A; species Selenomonas_A ruminantium_D. Next base: position 42,627 of record NZ_FRBC01000002.1, read on the forward strand.
AGATTGAAGAAGTGCATGAGGCTGCGGGCATTCATGGTCACGAGGATTTTCGTCTCCGTGGCATTGGCCAGCACATAGCGGGCATCTTCCTTGGGCACGCCCATTTCCGTGAGCTCATCATAAGTCTTGCGGATTTCTTCCAGCAAAGCCTCGTATTTAGCCAGGGCCTCAGGTTTCTCCGCAATGGACGGTGGCGTGATGTACTGGAAGCCATGAGCCGCCACATAGCGCTGGGACTGCTGGTCATAGGAAGCGATGCGGTGGCGCACGAGCTGATGCGTCAGCACCCGGCTGACGCCTTCAATGCCGAAGGTGAAGCTGGCGTGTTCCAGAGTGGAGCCGTGGCCTAAGGCCACCATGCGGCGCACCATTTCCTTCACTTTATCATCGCTGAGTTTTTCCGCCAGCTCCTCAGCGCCACTGGCTGAGTAGCAGAGCCGTGCCGCCATGGCTACAGCCCGTTCTGGATCTGGCGTGTAATTCAGTAATTTTACCTTGATCATTCGTTAATTCTTCTCCCGTATTTCCTTCATCATGGCCTGCGAGATGATCTGGAAGGACATTTCCGCAATCTCGTAGAGCCGTTCATTCTGCTCGGAAAGATAGAGACTGCCGAGCAGGGCTTCAAAGCCAGTACTGGCATGATATTCGGCCACAGACGCACTGCGGGGAGCATGGCTTTTGGCATTGCGCCCCCGGCGGTAAATGGCCTTCTCTTCTTCGGTGAGCTTATCCTCAATGCCCTGATAGGCCTTGGCCTGCCAGACCGCCGACACCATCTGGGCACTGAAGGAGTGGAGTGCCTGTACCTTGGCCTGCTCATAAGAGAGCAGGCGCGTGCGCATAAAGAGATGGAAGTACGCATCTCCCACATAGGCCAGGACCAGCGGGTGCAGCTGCTTTACATCCACATCGTTGTAACGCTGCAGGATGCCCCCGTCCCCATCGGGCTGGAACATCATCTCAACGAGCATCTTGAAATGGTCAAACTTCATGCTTTTTTCCACCGTACACCCTGGGGAGTATCTTCGAGGATTACCCCCGCTTCTTTGAGTTCATCGCGGATCTTGTCCGCCAAAGCCCAGTTCTTTTCCTTGCGGGCATCCTGACGGATATTGATGATAAGGTCCATGAGCTTATTTGCCAGCTCATCATCAGCGGCCTCTTCCTGCTCGAAGATGCCGATAATGCCCGTCATCAGCGTGTAAGCTTCCGCAGCTTTGGCAAAGTTCCCGCTGTCGAAAGCCATGCCCTTGTTCATGACATCCTGATAGTAGATGTTGATGTCCTTGGACAGGGCGAAGATCTGACTGATGGCCAGAGCCGTGTTGAAATCATCATCCATGGCCTCATAGAACTCTTTGACATAATCCGCAGCTTTTTCAGCCAGTTCTTTGGCCGTATCACTCTGGCCGGATTTTGCCAGCAGCTCGTCCATAAAGCCCTTGGACTGTGCCAGACGGTTCAGGCTGGTCTGGGCTTCCTTGAGACGCTCGTCGCTGAAGTCCAGCGGGCTTCTGTAATGCGTCTGCAGGATAAAGAAGCGCACGACTTCGCCCGGATATTCCGCGAGGATATCCTTGACCGTGAAGAAATTGTTCTTGGACTTGGACATCTTCTCATTATGGATGGTGATGAAACCATTGTGCAGCCAATACTGGGCAAAGCTGTGCTCGTCCCCAATGCAGGCCTGACTCTGGGCAATCTCATTTTCATGATGCGGGAAGATCAGGTCGCTGCCGCCGCCGTGGAAATCGAACTTCTTGCCCAGATATTTCAGGGACATGGTGGAGCATTCGATATGCCAGCCTGGTCGGCCTTTACCCCAGGGGCTGTCCCAGCTAGGTTCGCCGGGTTTGGCTGCCTTCCAGAGAGCAAAGTCCATGGGATGTTCCTTGCGCTCGTCCACATCAATGCGAGCGCCGGCCTGCATATCTTCGAGCTTGCGACCGCTGAGTTTGCCATACCCTGCAAACTTTTCCACACGATAGAACACATCGCCGTTATCCACCGCATAGGCATAGCCCTTGTCCACGAGCGTCTGCACCATATCGATGATATCGGGAATGGTTTCGCTGACACGCGGGTAGATATCCGCCCGCTTGACGTTCAGCGCATCCATCGCCTTGAAATAGGCATCGATATAACGGCCGGAAATATCGCTCCATTTCACGCCCTCTTCATTGGCCGTGCGGATGATCTTGTCATCCACATCGGTGAAGTTCTGGATATAGCGGACCTTATAGCCCTTATGTGCCAGATAGCGGCGAATCACATCCCAGGTCACGAAAGGACGGGCATTGCCGATATGCGGGTGGTTATAGGGCGTAACACCGCAGCAATAGATGCTGGCCTCCCCCTCTTTCAAGGGCTTGAACTCTTCTTTGCTGCGGGTCATGGTATTGTAAACTTTTAACATTGAGATTCCTCCTAGGCCTTTTCGATACCTGCCACCGCATAGGCGGAGATACCTTCTTCACTGCCGGTAAAGCCCAGCTTTTCCTCAGTAGTGGCCTTGACATTTACCTGGTCTGATTCAATTCCCAACACACGAGCGATATTTGCGTTCATCTGCGGGATAAAGTCCTTCATCTTGGGCTTCTGCGCTACGATTGTCGCATCCACATTGCCCGTCACATAGCCTTTTTCCTTGATGAGCTCCGCCACATGGGCCAGAAGCTTCATGCTGTCAGCCCCCTTGAAGCGCGGGTCCGTATCCGGGAAATGGCGGCCGATGTCGCCTAACGCTGCCGCTCCCAAGAGGGCATCGGCAACAGCATGCAGGAGCACATCCGCATCGGAATGCCCCAACAATCCTAATGTATGGGGGATTTCCACGCCCCCGATAATGAGCTTGCGTCCTTCCACCAGACGGTGGACATCATAGCCCATGCCAAATCTTGTCATTTATTTTGCCTCCTTCAGCCACGCTTCCCGGGCAGTCTGTGCAGCCGCCTGCAAGCTCCGCGTTTCATCCTCTGCCGTACATTGCAGGAACGCTTCGGCAATCAGCAAGTCTTCCGGAGTGGTCACCTTGATATTGCGGTAATCGCTCTGCACCACCACCACAGGGACGCCGATGCGCTCCACGAGGCTGGCATCATCCGTGCCCAGGAACTTATCGGCTATAGCCGCTTCATTGGCCTTCACCAGGATATCCCTGCGGAATCCCTGCGGGGTCTGCACCTCCCAAAGCGTGCTGCGGGGCGGTGTATCCACCACCAGTCCGTCAGCATCCACCACCTTGATGGTGTTCTTGGCAGGCACCGCCGCAATGGCACCACCTTTGTCACGGGCTGTATCGATGACCGCCTGGACGGTCTTAACCGTCACCAATGGCCGGGCTGCATCATGCACCAGCACCACATCAGCCGATTCACAGACCTGCTGCAGACCATTGTAGATGGAATACTGCCGTTCACTGCCGCCAGCCACCACCTGCAAAGGTTTCAAGCCGCTGACCTTGCGCAGCTGTTCCTCCACCGCTGCCACTTCATCAGCAGCCACTACCACGATAAGCTCCCCGACTTCTGCCACGGCAGAAAAAGTCTTCAGCGTGCGCACGAGGATTGGTTCGCCTGCCAAAGCCAGCAGCACTTTATTTATACCAGCCTGCATTCGTTTTCCCTGCCCGGCGGCGGGGAAAATAACACTGACCATATTATCACTCCTAAGTCACGAAACTGCGAAAAAGCCTCCCCCTCTGGGGGAGGGTTGAAATATGCCCATGACATATTTCCGGCGAAGCGGCGGAAAGGGCTATAGCCAAAAACTTCCTTTTGCCCCTTCTGCCAGCCTGCGGCTGACACCTTCCCCCTTAGGACAGGCTCACTCACAGCAGCTTGTATATGTTATTTCGGCTTGGCAAAAATCATCCTGCCTGCTGCCGTCTGCAGGGCAGAAGTCACTTCCACCTCGATGGTCTCGCCCATATAACGATTGCCGTTTTCCACGACAATCATGGTGCCGTCTTCGAGGTACGCAACCCCCTGACCTGCCTCCTTGCCGGATTTGACAATAGCCACCTTCATGGTCTCCCCAGGGATGACCACTGGTTTCACGGCATTGGACAGGGCATTGATGTTCAAGACTTCCACGCCCCGCAGCTGTGCCACCTTGTTGAGGTTGAAATCATTGGTGATGATCTTGCCCCCCACCTGCTGGGCCAGCTGTACCAGCTTGGAATCCACCTCAGGAATCTCCTCGAAGTCCACCTCGGTGATCTGCACCTTCATATGCGTTTCCTGACGGATCTTCTGCAGGATATCGAGCCCCCGCCGGCCCCGCACGCGCTTCAGCGCATCCGCCGAATCAGCGATATGCTGCAATTCCTCCAGCACGAACACCGGAATCAGAAGCGTCCCTTCCAAAAAGCCTGTCTCACAGATATCGGCAATGCGGCCATCGATGATGACGCTGGTATCCAGCAGCTTGTAGCAAAGCTGTTCGCTGCTTTCAGCCGCTGGAAGCTTCGGTGCTGCCGCTTGCTTGGCCTCCCGGATCTTGACCAATTCCTTCATGAATTTCGGAATGAAGTCAAAAATGCTCACGAGCTCCGAACGCTTCTTTATCATGATATGAATACCGAGATAGCCCAGCACAATGCTGAACACCACAGGGATATACTCGCCCACCACGGGAATCTTCGAAAAAGCATATCCCAGCAAATTTGCAATAATGAGTCCGATAAGTAAACCAATGGCACCAGCAATCACATCATGGGTTGGCATTTTGTTCAGCTGAGCCTCCACAAACACGGCAAAGCCTTTGAGCCTGCGGATGAAAAAAGGAGATAAGAGAAAACCTGCGGCAGCCCCCAGGGCAGCGCCAAAGAGAATGCTGAAAAAACCTGCGATGGACAGCTTGAAAAAGCCCATCTCCGTTTCCAGGATTTCCGTACCGATAAAAAAGGTCAAGAGCGGCGTGGCCATATTGAGGAGCGTCCCTCCGGCAATCGCCAGCAAAAGGATAATGAAAAAACGCAAAACACGGTCTAACATATATTCACCTCCTCTCTTGGGATAGGTACTTGCATAACTTTAAGTATAGTAAATTTTGCCTGCCACTGTCAACGTCAAAAGCCCCTTAGGATAGAAAAAGACAGATAGCCGGACACTACCTGTCTCTTATTTATTTGCTGCCATTGGCTGCCAAAATATCATCCATCCAGACTTCCACCTCTGCGGGGCTCTTATCGCAGGCATACACGAGCTCACTGACCACGATCTGCCGGGCCAGGTCCAAAAGCCTGCGCTCGCCTGCTGAGATGCGCCGTTCCCGTTCCTGCACCACAAGGTTGCGGGTCACAGCCGCCGCATCACAGATATCCCCAGACTTGAGCCTCTCCAGATTCGTATGATACCGCCGGTTCCAGGTACCCATCAGCCGGTCTGGCTCATCCTCAAGCACATCCCGTACTTCGTCCACCCGTTCTTCCGGAATCACATCACGCAGGCCAATATGATCTGCCTTATCCGCAGGGATCATTACCTTCATATCCCCCAGCGGCATCTGCAACACATAATAAGACCTGCCCTCGCCCAAAACCTCACACTTCTCAATGCCGGCAATGATACCGGCACCATGCATTGGATAGACCACCTTATCACCGATTTGTAACAAGCACCCACCCCCATTATCAAGAAGAAATAATAACGATTCAGGAACATATTACTATTATTTTAACATAAATTTAGAAATTTTTCAAAAGACATTTTTATTTCGAACAGCCCGCATTATTTTGAACCCCTAAAGAGCTGTACCCAGTAATGCAGATATTCAGAATCTGCTGCATAGACATAACCTACGCCCAACTCCTCATAATCAGAATTCAGGATATTCGCACGGTGCCCCGGGCTATTCATCCACATTTCCACCACATCTTCCGGTGTTGCAGCCCCGGCAGCAATGTTTTCCCCCACCGTGCCCCGGCCATGAAAAATGAAGTCCGTACAGGACTCGCCATTAGGGCGGGTATGGGAAAACAATTGCGTGATCTCCACCGCCCGCACAGCCGAAGCATCCAGCAACTCCTGCGACAGATACAATGGCGGCAGGCCACACGCCTTGCGCTCAGCATTTACTAGATCCAGCACAATCTGTGCATAAGCATGATCCGCATTTTCCTGAACATCGGCTGTTCCCCCGGCAGGCTCAGCATAATCTTCTTCCACAGCGATATTGCAAACATCCCCATCACAGGTATTATTTGCCGCATTACAGATAAAAGTCCCAGCGCCCCCGTTGCACTCTGCCTTCATCTGCGTAAACAATAGAAGCATTGCTGCCGTACAAAAAATCAGCAGAAATATTCCTTTTTTCCCTGGTCTGGCATTCTCACAAAGCATATTTTCCCCTCCCCCACACATCAATCTCTGATTATATTATACACACCTGAACTCCCTTTGAAAACCCAATTTACAAAAAAGTCTCATTTTTCCCAAAACATCATTTGCAGACAGACAACCCCCGCAGACAAAAAATAAACGCCCGGAGAAACCGGTAATCTTTTCCACAGCTATGGCCTGCGTGCCAAAGCGCAAAAATATTACCAGCCCCTCCGGGCGTCTTAACTCATAGATACAAACAAAACTTACTTGGCTACAGCCGCACTGGCCACAGCCTTTTTCTTGTCACCCATCTTGCGGAAGGCAATCCACAAGGGGCTGGCAATGAAGATGGACGAATAGCAGCCACAGCCAAAGCCAACCAGCAGGGCGAAGGCGAAATCCTTGGTGGTCTCGCCGCCGAAGAAGTACAGAGCGAAAGTCGTGAACATAACGGTGAACACCGTGTAGAGCGAGCGCGTAAGTGTCTGGAAAATAGACGTATTGACCAGCTGCACCACATCACCGCCACGACGGAAATGCAGTTTCAGGTTCTCACGGATGCGGTCGAAGATAACGATGGTATCGTTGATGGAATAACCGACAATCGTCAACAGCGCCGCAATGAAAGAAGAATCGATCTGCCGCCCCGTGAAGGAGAACACCGCCAGCACGATGAGGATATCGTGAACCAGTGCCAGCACGGCGGCCACACCGAAACGCCACTCGAAGCGGTAAGCTACATAGGCGATGATAAGTGCCCACGAAACCACCAGAGCCAGCACCGCATTGGTAATCAGTTCTCCGCCGATGGTAGCACCCACTTTTTCCTCGCGCAGCACATCATAATTGCCCACATCAGTCTTGATGGCCGCCATGACGTCCTTGCGCTGAGCTTCTTCCATATCCGTGGTGCGGATCATGACGTTTTCCGCCTCCGTCACCCCGGATTCAGCTCCGGTAAGCTGGATCTGCGAACCTTCCAGACCAAATTTCGCAAGACTCGTGCGCACTTCGGCAATAGCCACGGGCCGCTCGAATTTCAAGTCGATGATGGTACCGCCCGTAAAGTCGATACCGAAATTAAAGCCCCGGGTAAACATGCAGATAAGCCCAGCCACAATGATTACCGTGGAAATGGCAAACCAGATTTTGGAACGTCCGGCAATATCAAGCTTGTTCATGCTTCAAGTCCTCCTTTTTCCACAGCATATAGCCGTTAGCGCCATATGCTCCCGGATTTTCCGAAATCTTGGAATTGATCATGAGCTTCAGCAGATACTGCGAAAGCGTGATAGCCGTCAGCATGGAGAGCATGGTGCCCAAGCCCAGCGTGATGGCAAAGCCGCGAATCGTGCCCGTGCCTAAGAAGAACAACACGCCAGCGGCGATAATCGTCGTGATATTGGAGTCAAAGATGGTCGTGAACGCACGCTTGAAGCCCGCATCCATGGACAGGCGCAGGCTCTTGCCCTGAATCTGGTATTCTTCCTTGAAGTGCTCGAAAATCAGCACGTTGGCATCAACAGCCATACCAATGGACAGGATGATACCAGCCACACCGGGCAGGGTCAGCGTTGCATCCAGGAGATACAGCAAAGCCAACAGGACAACCGTATAAGCCATCAAAGCCACGTCGGCGATAAAACCGGACAAACGGTAGAATAAGAGCATGAAGATAAGGACTGCGCCGATACCTACAGCAAAGGCAAATACGGATTTATCCTTGGAGTCCTGGCCAAGCGTCGGGCCAACGGTACGGGTTTCAATGATGTTGACCTTGACCGGCAGAGCACCGCTGCGGAGCACGACAGCCAGATTCTGGGCTTCTTCCAAGGTTTTTTGGCCAGTGATTTCCGCTTTGCCACCTAAGATGGGTTCACGGACATTCGGTGCCGTCAGCACTTCGCCGTCCAGCAGGATGGCAATGGTGCGACCCACATTCTTCGTCGTGAGGTCTGCAAACTTCTGGGCACCTTCATCGGAGAATTCCAGATTGACCACATTCTGGCCCGTCTGCTGATTGGTAGCTGCCTGAGCATCTTTCAGGTCCGTACCCGTGAGGACAGTATTGCCTTCCTCATCCTTGAATTCCAGCATAGCGGTCTTGCCGATGGTCTTGATAGCCGCATCGGGATCTTTGACGCCCGGCAGCTCGATGATGACCCGGCGCTCACCTTCGCGCTGGATGATCGGCTCGGTAAGGCCCAAAGAGTTTACGCGCTTTTCCATGATGGTGACCACGCGGTTCATGGCATCATCATTGACTTTTGCAATATCCGTGTCCTCTGCTTCGAGTACCACATGAGTACCGCCCTGCAGGTCAAGGCCCTGGCGAATGGAGAAAGCCAACGGCTTCACAAAGGCCAGGAAAATACCAACAATGGCGACGACACAGACAATCAGTTTCATGAGATTGTTCTTTCTCAAGAGAGTTCATCCCCTTTTGTCTTTCGTTTTCTGTATTCCTGAATGAAATTGATTACCTTGTCCCGCACCTGCTGGGCATTGTATTCATCGGTCTGAATGTAGAGGTCAGCGTGTGCCCTGGCATCTGCCAGCCGCTTATGCTGCACCTCCAGCCTGCTTTCATCCCAATAAACAACCCGCCGCTTGTGGATTGCGGGCATGGTGGCATCAATCATCACCAAAATATCTGGATGGCGCTTCGCCCAAAAATCATGAATCCCGGAATGTTCCTGCGCCACATTATAAGCATCATACCCGGCCGCCTTCAACCCGGCAACCAGTGTAGTCTTCCCCGAAGCACAAACTCCTACAATCGCAATCTTCAAGACAATCACTCCTATCCAGTTATATAAATTATAAAAGGGAACAAGAGGTCAATGCCCCCTCCCACCGCTGACGCGATCCCCCGCCCCCAAGAGGCGGGCTGTAATCCTTCAGCGTGGCCATTTACGGTTCCCCGGCGCCCGCGGACGTAAATCACGTGATGTGATTTCAGTCAGCTGTTTCTTTTGGTGCTTTTCTTTGCGCCAAAGAAAAGCACACAATTACGCATTAACTTAATACGGATATGTTACCTCAATCTGCTCAATCTTGGGGCTGGACGGGGAGCCGTCCGTAATTCCCATGACCACTACCGTCATATCATCCGATGCTTTGTCCGCATCCAAAGACAGGGCATAGTCCATGATGCTCTTGGCAATGAAGGACACATCCTCTGCCTCGTTCTTGCGGACAATCTCCATGATTTTCTCAAAATCAGCTGCCTTGCCGCTGCGCTTTCTCCCGGCATGGGCAATGCCGTCGGTATAAGACACGATGATCATGCCCGCCGTCAGCGGCACCTCATACATCAAGGGCTTCATATGGCGATTGACACCGATCGGCTCCACATTCTCATCATAGACCGTCTCATACTCCGGCGTTCTGATGATGACCGGACAGTTGGAATTGCGGCTGATGACCGCCGTTTCCGTATCGAGGTCAGCACTGACCACCGTCAACGTGCAGGAAACCTTCTTGTCTTTCATGGCATAAAGATAATCATGCACCGCCCGGGCCACTGCCCCATCACGGGCGCCGTCAGAAATCAGCTGCGTGGCCTTATTCACGACCCAGCTGCTGGTATGATGGGCCGCCAGGCCATTGCCCTGCCCATCTGCAATGATTGCCGAAATCCCTCCATGAGGACGCTCGACAATATCACACGTATCGCCACAGACCTCTGTTGCATATTTAGAAGTCTTGGCCATGCCAATCTTTACTTCCATAACACACACTCCCCTACAAGAGACAGTTATAAATCCCCTGTTCCGTGATTATCCTATGCACCGTCTCATCATGTTCTTCCATAGGCACATCCGCCACCAGCTGGCACGAATAAGCCAGCGCAATCCGCTTGGCATTGACTGCCCGCGCCATATACGCATCATAGAATCCGGCCCCCATGCCCAGCCGTCTGCCCTTGGTATTAAAGGCCACACCGGGCACGATGATCAAATCCAGCTGCTCAGGAGGGATGACCTCCCCTTTCGCCGGGTCAGGCGTCAATATCCCGTATTCGCCCTCTACCAGGCTGTCAAGGTCCGGCAATGTCACGGCCTCCATCTGCCCCTTGCCGATGATCCGCGGCATGGCTACGGTTACACCTGCTGCCAGAAAACGTTCTACTAAAGAACGGAGCTGCACTTCATCTGCCATAGATGCATAACACAGCACAGTCCTTGCTCTCTTGAAGTCCGGCAGGGCACAGAACACATCCGTCATGCGCTGGCTGGTCTTTTGGCGATAGGAATCACTAAGTCCGCGCCGGGCGGCAAGAATTTTTGACCGCAAAGCCTTTTTCTCGGCCTGCAGTTCCTTATTTACCCCGTCCATGGCTCAGGCCTGCTTATCCTGGGTGATATTGGCATTGATGGAGGCCCGGGAAACCTCAATCACGGTGTTTTCCGCGATTTTCAGCTTGATGACCTTCTCGTCAATACCCGCGATGGTACCATAGATACCACCGATGGTCATTACCTTATTGCCCTTTTCCAGCGTATCGAGCATACTCATGCGGCGTTTCTGAGCCGCCTTCTGCGGACGATACAGCAGAAAATAGAAAATGGCAATCATCACAAAGATAGGGCCCCAAGTGCCCAAAGCTGTCATGGTTTCCGGAGTCATAGTAAGCACCTCTTCTTCAAATTATCAGCGTTTATAATTGGCCAAAAAATCACTGCGGAACTGCGTAAACTTGCCGTCAATGATAGCCTTTCGCATGCGGCGCACAAACTCTTCCAGGAAGTAGAGATTATGCAGGGACAGCAGACGCAGGCCAAAGATTTCCCCTGCCCGTACCAGATGACGGATATAGGCGCGGGTATAACCGTTGCGGCAGGCATAACAGCCGCAGCCTTCCTCAATCACCTGATGGTCATGCGTCAGGTTGGCATTCTTCATCACCAGGCGTCCTGTCCAGGTCATGGCCATGCCATTGCGGGCTACGCGGGTCGGATATACGCAGTCGAACATGTCGATGCCGCGCATGACGCCTTCCACCAGATGGTCTGGCGTGCCCACACCCATGAGGTAGCGGGGCTTGTTTTCCGGCAGCAGGGACGTTGAATACTCCAGCATCTCATACATGAGTTCCGGCGGTTCGCCTACGGACAGGCCGCCTACGGCGTAGCCGGGGAAGTCCATCTCCACCATCTCTTTGGCATGCCATTTGCGCAGATCCTTGTACATGCCGCCCTGCACGATACCGAACAGCCCCTGATTCGGTGCCGTCATGGCATCTTTGCAGCGCTGTGCCCAGCGCAGGGTACGTTCCGTGGACTGCTTGGCATAATCATGGTCAGCCGGATAAGGAACACACTCATCAAAAGCCATGACGATATCGGAGCCTAAGCACATCTGCACTTCCATGGACACTTCCGGCGACAAGAATTTCTTCGAACCGTCAAGATGGGAACGGAAGGTAACGCCCTCCTCAGTAATCTTGCGCAAATCCCCGAGAGAGAACACCTGGAAGCCGCCGCTGTCCGTCAGGATAGCTCCATCCCAGTGCATGAATTTATGCAGTCCGCCAGCTTCCTTGACCAGCTCCATCCCCGGACGCAGGAACAGATGATAAGTATTGGAGAGGATGATCCCCGCTCCCAAATCCTTGAGTTCATCCGGCGAAACTCCCTTGACCGATGCCTGCGTGCCCACGGGCATGAAAATCGGTGTTGGGAAACTGCCATGGGGTGTATGGATAATACCGGCACGGGCCCCGGTAGCCTCGTCCTTTTTCACTAATTCATAAGTAATCGCAGCCAAAAAAAAACCTCCTAAACTTCAGCTGTTCTGCAGTCTGATGATAGACCGCTACCAACTGTAAATGATACCACAAAATAAGCGGAAATACAAAGACAAAAGGCCCCATTGCCCTGTTTTTTCACAGGACAATGAGGCTGATACAGCATTTTGCATGATTATGAAGCCTTTCATCAGCTTCTGAATAAACTTTCCCTACAGCAGGTGAATCATGATTGTTTCTCGAAATACAAAAGAGATTATGGGGCTTGACACTTTGAGGAGGGAATGTGATGAATAAGAACACGGGAAAATATTATCAGGTATCTACCTTGCAGGCTTTAGCACTGGGATTTTCAAAATCCGTGATAACGGTGAGTGAACTGCTCAAGCATGGGAATCTGGGGCTGGGAACTTTTGAAGATGTGGATGGTGAAATGATTGTCTTGGATGGAAAATGCTATCGAGCCAAGAATAATGGCGATGTGATTCCTGCAGAGGAGGAAAGAGGCGTACCATTTGCGTCTGTCTGCCATTTTCATTCCCATCGCTTAGAGGAATGCGGGAAAATGGATAACATCGAACAACTCAAGGAATGGCTGACCCTTCGGATTGAGGAGGATTTTGGCCTTAATTCCATGTATGCGGTCCGCATCAACGGTGAGTTTGCAAAAGTAGATGCACGTTCAGAATCCGGAACCCAGGCACATCATGTGACATTGAAAGATGCCTTAAGTATCACACAGAAAGCCTTTATTTTTGAACAGATAAAAGGCTCTCTGGTATGTGTATATTACCCTGACTATATGGACGGAATCAATGCCGCAGGATGGCATATGCATTTTCTCTCCGAAGATGCACAAAAGGGCGGACATGTATTTGATGTCAGCATGACCCGTGGAAGTGCCGCTTTTTGCCGAATAACCAGCTTAGAAATACGCATCCCTGACACTCCCGCTTTTGATACCTATGCGCTGAAAGGTGCCTCAAAGGAAGAAATCCAAAGTGTCGAGCAGGGAAAAAACTGACAAATTGATTATTCTCCGTTGCCAGTTGCCGTCACGTAAAAAAATCCAAGGGGCTGTGCATAAGTGATTTCTCACTCATGCAACAGCCCCCGCTTTTATCATTTCGTCCTCGCCCCAACTTTAAGGTTCACTCATCTCCCCGAAAAACTTCAGTCCCAGCATGGTAATGTCATCAGATTGCTCCGCAGCCCCGGCGTAGACACCCACATCCTGCCGGACAGCGGCAAGGATTTCTTTCACATTCTTTTCCCCCTGTGCATTCAGCGTTGCCTGCAGGCGCTCTTCTGAGTACATATCTTCCTCCTCGTTCATCGCCTCCGTCACGCCGTCCGTATAGAGGAAAATCATGTCTCCGGGCTGAAGGACAAGGCTATGGGACACATATAACCCGTCCTCGTTCACACCGAGCATCATATGCTTTTTCTTATGCTGCAGATAGCGGAACCTGCCATTTTCCTGCACCAGCGGCGGATTATGCCCGCCATTTACATAGATAAGTTCACCCGTAACCAGATTAAGCTGAGCGATAAACACCGTGACGAACATCATTTCCTCATTTTCCCGGCAAAGCTCCTGATTGGCCAATGTCATAACGGCAGCAAAATCATCGGGAGATTGTGCCATCAGCACCAGATTTTTCAATGTCGTTTTAGCGCGCATCATATAGAGTGCTGCGGGAATGCCCTTGCCGGACACATCGGCAATGGTAATGACAATATGATTTTCATCCGTCAGGTAAAAATCATAAAAGTCTCCGCCCACGCCCTTGGCAGCATCCATGGACGCATAAATCTGGAAATCTTTGCGGTTGGTCATAAAATCCTGTGGCAATGCTCCAAGCTGTATACTTTGCGCCACGGAAAGCTCCGCTGCCACTTTTTCCCGCTCGGCCGTTACCCGAGAGAGATTATCGATATATGCTTTCAGCTCATCCGTCATGGCATTGAAGCAGACGGCCAAATGCTCGATTTCATCGCCAGTCTTTATCTCCAGCTTCTTATCCAGATTGCCGCTGGCGATCTCTCTCACGCCGTCAGCCATCTGCTTGATGGGTTTGACAAAGCGGTCAGAAAGACGCTCCGACAGGAAAAACATGATGACAATCATGATGAAGAGTGCCAACAGAGCCGCCTTCAACAGGAAGAGATACTCATTCTGCAGATTTTCCTTGAATTTATCCATCTGCCCCATATAGTAATTCTGACTTTCCTGAAGAGAAGACATCATATCATCCTGTGACACCAGAATGCCAAGGCTCCACCCAATAGTAGGGATAGGGGCAAAAGCCAGCATATACTTCTCGCCGCCTATTTCCACAGGCATCATGCCTTTTTCGCCCCCGGCCATCTGCTGGGCGGCCTGAGCCAGCTCTGGCACTTCGCTCTTTCGCAAATCCTGCGGCTTATCTGTCTCTGCCAGCACGCCTTCCTGCTGGGGCGAAAAGACAATCCTGCCTTCATTGGTCATGACAAAGTTAATGCCTTTTTCCCCAATAATCGTACCATGAATATACTTCCGCAGCTTCTCCGTAGCCATATCTATGCTGGCTACGCCGGCAACCCCTGCCGCATCGTAATAAGGGACAGAGCAGCTAATTACCTCCACATCATTGTGTTCCTCGTTCAAGATTGTGATATAAGGCAGGGAAAATACCGCCTTATTGGCGTTGACGGCATTTATATACCAAGGCCGGATCCGGGGATCATAGTCAAAAGCCGGATCATCAGACAGGGGACTGTACTCATCGCCGGGGAATACGCTGCTGCAGATCAGGAAGCCGTGTTTGCTGCCGAAATAAGTGGCTGAATAGCTGTCATTGCCGTAAGACTTTTCCATAGGCACCAGCGTGCCCTTGATATTGGCAGCCAGCTCCACTTCCTTCTGTACCGTTTCGATGCCACGCTTCCGCACATCAGGGCTGTAAAGAATGCACGGCGCAGTAGGCGGGACTTTCCCGTTATACAGGTCAAAGACGTTCCCCGGCAGGAAGTTTTCCGGATGCAGCTGTATCCAGGTCAAAGACTCTGACAGAATCTGCACATCATGCTGCATCAGCGACATTTCCCGGTCAATATACCCGGCTTCTGCCTTGGCCAGTTCTGCCAGTGTGTCCTTACTGGTCTTGTTGATATACTGCTTCGTGTACTCAGCCCCCGACTCCGAGAGCTGCGTCCCCATATCGGCTATGTCCTTGCGGACAAAGGTAATGCCATAAAAGGACAGCCCTGCAAACACCAGGGCCGACAGCAGGCTGCTAATAACCAGCAGACGCAGCAGACGTGCCCTGATATTTGTCTGCCCGCGCATCATTTCTCGTAATATCCGCAGGAACTCTCCCATAATCCGAACTCCTTCATATATTTGCTAAATCTCATGCCATCATACATCGGTCCACGAAAGCGCCTTTTACGAACTACGGTTATAGATATCAATGTCCATCTGCTTTTCACTGGCTGCCACCAAAAGTGTAGACGTTATATTTCCCACTACGCTCTGGGCCGTGCCAGGCATATCCATAAGTGGTTCAATGCCGATAAAATGTATGATTGCTGTCCCCGGAATCCCCATACTCTCCAATACAGAGGGCATGACCAAAAGCCCCACCCCGGTCAGTGCCATCAAAAACTCCACAAAAAAGAGGGAAAGCAAAAAATCTGCATCAATGGTCACATCAAATGTACAGGCCAGCATCATGGACACCACAGAAACATAGTAAGCTGTGCCGTCCATATTAAACTGCATGCCTACAGGAATGGCAAATTTGCTCAGTCTTTCATGAATCCCCAGTTTCTCTGTGCAAAAGGAAAGTGTAGCTGGCATACAGGCATTGGAACTGCTGGTAGAAAAGGGCAACAGGCTGAAAGGTATGGCTCTTTTCAGAAATGGAAGCGGTGAGAGCCTGGCAGCCAGGGCGATGAGGGCTGCTGAAATGATAAAACAAAGCGGAAGCCCCAAGGTTGTCCCCAGCAGCAATCTTCCATAGGCTATCAGCCCCCACGGTCCCACATGAAGAATCATCTTGGCCGTAGAAATCCCCACCATGAAAGGCAACAGACGGCTCATGACACCGACAATTTCCATGGTAAATCTGCTCAGAAAGTCCACGCCCTCCCTGGCCCAGTTCAAATCTCCCTCCATACGGTTCAAAATCACACCAGATAAACAGGCCAGGAAAAGGGTCTGCATGATATTATTGCCAGCGAAAGGGGTGATAAAATTACCCGGCACAATTCCTGTAAGCAGGGCACGAATGCTAAGCCCGGCTGTTTCCGGAGCTGCACCGCCGGCCATGATGGTAGAAAGCATCTCCTTCATTCCGCCTATGCAATATCCCACCATAAGCCCTGCCGCCACATAGAACGCCAGCTTGGCAAGGGACCACACAACCAGATGCCAGCCAATACGGCCTAAGCTGGCCGAATCGGACATACTTATAATACCGGCTATGACTGAGAAAAAAATCATGGGGGCCACAGCCATCATCAAGGCATTTATAAATACAGTCTGCACTGCGTCAATAAGGACACTGGCAATCCACATATTGTTCTCATGGCTGACAAATACGTACATCAATGTCCCTGCCAAAGCACCAACAATCAAGCCCAGGATTATGTTACGCACTTCGCTGCCAATAGACTCGTGGGGATGGATATATACCACATTCTCCCGGCCAGACCACTTTCTGGCATAACGCATCTTCTTGCGGTGGGCACTCAGGAGCGCATAACCAAGAACGTCTTCATCATTGTCTTCTGACCAAGGAACCAACGGATTGCATTCTTCACCCTCCACCACAAAAACCAAACTCACATCACTAAAGCGCTTTTTGAGAGAAAGTCGTGCACTAAAATCATCAGGATGGTCCTCACGCTGGGAGAATCGGAGAAAAAGCTCTTCCACCAGCATCTGGGCCACATATATCTCGTTCTCTTTGAGGTTCTCCCTGGCAAGATTTGTCGCAATCCAGCCCATAGCATCAGGGATATTTTCCCTGTTTATGACCAAACTGTCCATTCCTCATCCACCCTGACTTGTCACCTAATCAATTTCATGTCAGCAGCCCTACTCTGCATAGTAGACCTCTTCCTGAACCTTCCCCTCCATGCGGGCCAGCAGGAAAGATGTGGTGGCATTAGACACAGCATTTCCCACAGTCCTGATGCCATCCACCAACGGGTCAATACCGATAAACAGCGTAATCGCCCCGGCGGGGACTCCGGCCATTTCAAAAATAGAGGCCATTACCAATACCGTTGCCCCGGGCACGCTGGGAAAGGTAAAGGTTACCAACAGGGCCGCAAAGAAGAAAGAAAGCATGAATTCCATATCAATGGGCATTCCCAGGGTAAGGCGCATCAGAATCGCTGCCGTCATGGCATACATGCCTCCGCCACTCATGTTGAACTGTATACCCATGGGAATCGAGAACATGGCCAGCTTCTCATCTATGCCCAATTTTTCGGCGCAGAACTCCAGCGTCTGGGGAATGCAGGCATTGGAGCTTCGTATGTTAAAGGGCAGCAGGCTGTAGGAAGCTGTCTTCTTCAAAAAGGCCACCGGCGATATCCGTCCTATTACGGCCACAAAGAGTCCCGATACCAGCAGCATCAGGAAACAGCCCAGGAAGATAGCACCAATAAACCAGACATAGACCAGCAGGGCAGAAATTTCCACGCTCATCATGAGCTTTGCCATAGAGGCCGCCACCACCAGAGGCAGGAAGGGCATGATGACCCCCATGGCATCCATGACCAGCTGATAGAAGGAAGCTATAGTCTCCTTCATCCAGGCCAGACGCTCCCCGGACTTAACCAGCAGCAGACCAAAGAAACAGGAGATAAACAGGATTTGCAGCAGATTGTTGGAAACAAAGGGTGCCACAACATTCTTCGGCACAATGCCCAATAGCAAGTCCCGGAAGGACAAGGGGGAAGCCTCCACAGTTCCCATCTCCGCTGTCTCAACCAGTTCGGGCATAGCCCCCAGCCAGCTGCCAAGGAGCACCGCTATCCCCAGGGCAAACACCAGCTTGACCACCGATATGACCATCATCTTGCCGCCCATGCGCCCCACATCAGCCGCATTGGAAATGCTGAGAATGCCGGACACCACCGAAAGGAAAATCATGGGGGCAATCATCATCTGGAGGACACTCATGAACAGGATTTCCACGGAACTGAAGATATTGTGCTCAATCCAACCCAAGGCTTCCGTTCCCAGACAGGATTTGAGCACCAGCCCCAGCATGATGCCTCCTGCCATGCCGAGCAGCATATGATACATCTGCTTGTTGCTTGACTCATGCACCTGAATGGAGACGATATTGCATCCCTGCCGCCGCACATAGCTCATCTTCTGCCGATAGGCCTTCAGGCTGGCCAGAACGTAACGCTCCTCTTCGTCATCGGAGTTTTCATCCAGTTCAATGACAGGATTGTGGGGTTCCCCCTTGGCGGTAAGCAAAAGATTCACATCTCCCAACCGCTTCTGCAGGGAAATCTCTGCCGCAAAGCCTTCAGGATTGCCGGAAGCTGCCGCCAGCCGCAGGAAATTCTCCTCCAGCAAAAACTCAGCTGTCATCATTTCCTGTCGGCTCACTTTTTTGGCTTCAAGTGCCTCTTCCAGCCATTCCACGGCTTCTGGATAGCTTGCCTTGGAAATTCTGAACTGCTTGATGGCTGACATTTTTCCACTTCCTTTATCCATTCAGATTAGACTAGTTTCAGCCAAAGAGAAAGAATATTGGCTTTTTCCCTGAAAGTCCTCATATACATACTCTATCCTGTCAAAACTTTTGCGCACGAGATGAATGCCCAGGCCGCCTTCCTCCCGTTCCTCCACAGGCAGGCCTTCAGAGTGGCGCATATCTTCAGCCAGGGGATTGAAGGGACGGCCATAGTCGGCAAAATCCAGCCGGAAAAGCGCCCCTTCCCTTCGTGCCCTAATCCAGACAGCCCCAGGGTCATCGTAGGCATAGTCTATGATATTGATCAGCATTTCCTCTATGCCCAGTTCCGGCTGAATTTCTCTTGTCTCAGAGGTGCCAGCCGCTTGGGCACTTGCCATGATGTCATCCCGCATGGTGTCATACATTTCCCTGATGGCAGGATATTCCCGCCATTCCGACAAACCATTCATGCCATCACCTCCGGCCTGCTGGCATCACAAATCATCCAGGGATTCACGCAGATTCAGGAGCGTATCCATATTGCTGTATGTCAGCACGGTCTTCACCGCCCCGGCAGCTCCTGCCACCGTGAACTCCTTGCCTTCCTTCTTGGCCTTCTTCAACAGGCGCAGCAGCACACGGAGCCCGGCACTGGAAATATAGACCACGCCGCTCATATCCAGGACAGTCTTCTCTTCACGCTCCACAATTGCCTCACCGCTTTGGTAAACCGAGTCAGCAGTAGAAATGTCTATGCGGCCTTCAACGCTCCAGGCCAACCAGCCGTTTGCCAATTTCGTTTCCTTCTGCACAATTTCGCTTGCCATGATATTAACCTCCTAGCAATCCAAAACATCATACGCCCCAAAAACACATGTATAAAATCTCTACAGACACTGTCAACAGGTAGGATTTATCTTGCCTTGACACAAGCAAATATCCTTATACCCCATTGTAATTCTACAAAAATAAACACAATTCCTGCCCAGCACCTGCATGTCAGCTTACGTCTTCTCAGAAATTGGAGGACATCAAAAACAAAATATACAACCCCATGAATGATGTGCTCTTCAAATTTATCTTTGGGAGCGATGAAAACGTAAGCTTGTTACTATCGACTTCCTCAATGCCGTCCTTGAGCGTGAGGATAAAGATGCTATCAAAGATATCCAGTTCTGTAACACTGAAATAATACCATTCAATGAAGAAGACAAACTAACCCGCCTCGACGTGTATTGCATCACTGAAAAAGGTGAACAGATTGACGTTGAGGTTCAGATTCTTAACAAGAAAAACATGAAGAAACGGACACTCTTTTACTGGGCCCAAATGTACCTCACTACCCTGTCAAAATAAGGAAATGGCCATATTAGACTACGAGTCCGAAAAGGCAGCATGGACTGAGGAAGGTCGGAATGAAGAACGAACAGATGGCATAAAAAATCTAATTGCCACCATAAAAGAAATTTCTAATAGTCAGCCCCAAGCTGTAGAGCAGCTCATGAAGCGATACTCTCTTACCCAAGCTGAGGCCCAGGCTGCCGTCCAGGCTAACTGGTAATCAACAACGTATCCCCAAGCCCACCACCTGGTGGGCTTTTTGTCTTAGGACACCAGTTAGACTGGAGAACTAATACAAAAAAACCTGGTTATTTCACCAGGCTTAAGACTCAAGCTAAAAAAGAGCATATCTTTGTTCTGTTGACGACAAGCGTTCGGCTATGCTCTTGCCGGCCAAGGAAACCAGGATTTCCCTGTCAGTTGCTTTTCTGGCCAGCATGACCTTTAGCTCACCAGCCACCTCGTCAAGAACTTCGTTTACACGCGCATATACTTTAGGCCGTTCCTTCAAAGCTACCCTCTGACAGTAATAGGACAGTCTTCCTATACAGGTATCCCTGCCCTTCTCCAGGCCGAAAAACAAGCGCTGCCTGTCTGCATCAAAATCCCCAAAAGCAGCAATCTGCCCCAGACCATCTGCCAAAATCTCGTCCAAGGCGTGATTTCGCATGCCCCCCAGTAATCTCAAGGTTTCATAATGGGCACATTCATGACGGAGACGCAGACGCTGGGAACGCTCCAGCCATTCCTCAGTCGAAAGGCCCAAAGCCTCGGCGGGAATGTTGCTATAGGGCGCACGGTTCAGCAGCAGCAAGCGGTGGCGGTAAACAGGCTCTGCCCGTGCCTCAATGGTAAAGGCATTGACGGTCGGGGGCAAATCCCTGCTTTGCTCCCGACCATTCAGCACCGCCTCCATGGCCCGAAAGTCTTCATGGCAGCCTGTGGCAAGCACCGGTAACATGCCTACAAGTGTATGGGCAAAGGAAATCGAAAGGCTATCTATCTCCTGCCACACATAGTCATAGGCCGGCAGCTTCAGCTTGTCTGTGAGAAAATCCAGCACCTCACGGCCCTTTGCCTCCTGCCAGCTGGCCACAAAGGGTTCATCCGTCAGTGGCAGGGCTGGCATCTCCGCAGGAATCTTATAGGCATGCTGCAAGTATTCATCAGCGCTCTGCATCTGCTTCAGCCATGACATATCCATTTTCATTATGCCTCCATGCTCTGATAATCATTGACTTCATTTAGCCTCCGCTGCTGTTGCATCATGTTTACATTATTGTTGTATAAACGAGACTCTACGCATCATTGTTCCAATGAATTAAGGGTATGGAAAGATTTCACATACCCTTATTCATGTAACCCGCAGACTTTACAATCTCTAATATTTCCTTCTGGCTGCGCGACTCCATCAGGATTTGGCGCTCCGCCTCCGTGAGGTGCGAGAGGAGTTCCGCCAATGAGAGGGAAAGCTCATCCTCCTTCCCTTTCGCCCATGCTTCACCAGCAATACGCGGTGCCACAAAAGCGAAGATGTCCTTAATCTTGCCGCAGCTCTCCCGGAAATAACTGCCATGCTTGACGAAAGCGCGGGCGGCACAGCCTCCCCGGCAAACAAACACATAAGGACAAGCCTCGCAGGAAGGCATCAGGTCAGCAGTACGGGTACGCCACTTCGCCTTGGCGAAGTTCATCAGGAAACGTCCGCTTTGGCTATCAGTGAACCCCACGGCGGCATCCTCTACAGCGACCGTATCCCAGCAGGAGTAAATGCGCCCAAAGGGATCAACCACCAAGGTCCCCTGCTCCGCGCCACAGTAGGCTGTCGAAACCATGGGCATTATCTTCTTGCAGTCATAAGTAGGCATGATGACAAGACCGACACCGGATCTGGCGGGGAGCAGCCGATAAATGCGGCCCAGAAGCTTCAGGTCAGCGATTTCCTCCGCCTCCCTCTTCTCTGTCAGGTGGCCCAATCAACGGCAGAACAATTTCATAGGTACTCGTTCTCATCGTTTCCCTCCGCAAGGAATGCCTCGTCCTCTTCCTTGGCCATCTCAAAGCCCTCGGCCCTGGCAAAGGCCATCAGCTCCTCGACAGTACATCATTTGTGGTTGCCCTTCCCGTGTAAACAACATCCGCCGCCCGCGACAGCTTCCAATTTCTCGTCATCCAACTCAAAGTCGGTCATCTCTGCCATGTACGCCTCGGCCTCTTCCTTCGTCAGCTCAAAGCCTCGTTCTTGGCAACGTCCATCAGCTCCTCGACAGTCTTACATGCCATAGCCTTCTCGATTTGTTCCTTAGTAAGCTCGGTTTTGTTGATGTTTGTCATTTTGAAAACTCCTTTCTCTAATGAGTACATACAATTAAGTTTTTTCACGGTGAAAATAATTGGTTTCTTACTTATGTAGACAAGATAAGCACTTCAAAAATGCCGCTCCCTGAAAATATTTCCCAGCACTATTTACCCATTATAACTTTTGCTCCCTATCTTCCGATAACGCGCCAAGGTGTAGCCATCCAGATCGCTTTTCAGAGACATGCAGCCCCGTTCCCCTGCGACGCGCTTCCTGGGGCAGCCGCCAAGACAAAGGGGAAAGGCCTTGCAAGACATGCACTCCTTGTCCTCCTCCGGGAAAATGGTCTCGAAAAATCTGTCCATATTTTCAATGCCCTCTCCCGGCTCCTTAAACAAGCTGAAATTCCTCACATTTCCCATGACATACTCTTTGCGCCCCACCAACTCCAGGCATTTGTACATATCTCCCACCTCATCTATGGCATAGCCATGAATATATTGGGCCTTGCAGTATAGCCTGCGAAAATTTACAGGGTTTCTGACATTCTTGACGGAGCGGGGACTGGCCAAATCCCCGTATTCGTCAATGGACAAAGCTGATTCCCTGATATGCTGGGGATTTTCCATGCTGCTGTCCATCTTGGCTGGATAGGCAGTGATATTCACGCCTGTTTCCCTGGCTACAGCATCGATTTTGGCTGCCAGCTCCCCAAAATATGGCGCGTTTTCCCGATTCATGTTGTAGCGCATGACTACATTGGGGGCACTTGTCCCAGCATAGGGCCGCATCTTTTTTATGTTCTCCATGATGCGGGTAAAGCTGGAGCCTCCTCCTGCCTCACGTCGCAGATGATCGTTTGTCTCCGGGGAAGCCCCATCCAGAGTCAGCTGTATGGTGTTCACTTTTCTACGTTCCAAAAGGGCAAGGTTTTCCTCTGTCAAAAACCAGCCATTGGTGAAAATGCCAGCTTCATATCCGGCCCCAAGCTTTTGGCAGACCTCCATAAGCCTTGCCGAGAGGCTTTCGATGATATCCGGGCAAAGAAGCGGCTCACCGCCGAACCAGGTGACAGTCAAACGATTCAAAGCAAATTTTTCCATATTCGTCTGGGCAAAAGCCACGATACTATCCTGAACCTCCTGGCTCATACGCCCGCTTCTGGCTTGCTCAAAACAATAGGGACAGCGGAAATTGCAGGCAAGTGTCGGACAGATGGTCAGCCCCAGAGCCCTGCCTGAGCCGCCGGCGGTCAACATCTGCGTGCGCATATGCCTTAGCTCATCATAGTCCACGAGAAAGCCTCCCTGCCGGAGTCTTTTAATGGCCTTGGCTGCGGCGGGCAGCTCTGTGGCCTGATCAAAAACTGCTTTTTGCAGAGGTGACAGGCGAATGAGGGCACCTGTGCGGAAATTCACCAGAACAAAGGCCTCCTCGTCCGGAATTTTTACCAAGTGATTATAACGTGAATATTTCAATTTCAACATCGATGCAAAGCCTCCTCATGCTATTCCATCAAAGAAGCCCAAAGCCAATAAAGTGGCAAAGATTTCCCTCCTGCTGTTAGTCGTTCGCAGCCTTTCCCTCTGGGCTGCTGTCATGCGGGAAAGCGGCCCGGCGTAAGACAGGGTAAGCTCCCCATCCCCCCGCCTTGCCCATTCGTCTGCTGACACACGGGAAGCGGTGTAGTTCCAAATCTCCCTTATATTGCCGCAATAATGCTGGAAGGGATTCCCCTCTGCCGCTCTGGCTCTCATGGCACAGCCACCGCCGCAAAAAAATATATAAGGGCAGCTTTGACAGGGCTTCAGGACATCCCCCGTACGGGCATCCCACTTTGCCTTGCGAAAATTGTGCACAAAACGCCCTTCCTCCGCATCTACATAACCGATACTTTCTCCAGCCTCATCAAGAAGGTAGGCACAGGGAAAAATTTCACCATAAGGATCTATGATGGCCTTGCCCTTTATGGCGTTGCAATGGCCGGCAGTAAGATAGGGGAGCATTTTTTTCGTCATAGCCCGGCGCAATCCCACAGACGCATTCGCATACATGCTCTCATGCTCCAAAGCTTTCAGCTCATCTTTTCCTGGCTCAGCCGCTATGATGGCCTTCAACACGTCCTCTTCTGTCATATGATTGGGTGAGGTATCCGCTTCTTCCACTGCCTTGAAACTGTACTCGAACTTTCCCCAACCCCTGAGCCTATTTTCCGAATCCATAAATCCCCGTGCTGCAAAATCCTCTGCCAGATTCTTTATCTCGCCGACATTTTCCCTATTGATGTTTATGCGCAGCGTAACACCTACACCTTTTTCCAAGGCCAGCACAACATTTTCCATAATGCGTTCATAGGTGGCAAATCCGTTTTTGTGGCGGCGATGACGGTCATGGGCTGCCCCTACCCCGTCCACAGCTATTTTCAAATTTTTGAATTTATATTCGGCAATAAGTTCCAAAAAATAGTCTATTTCATAGCCATTGGTAATAGCGTTCAAAGGTATGCCCAGCTGCATTGCCCGCTGGCAGATTTCCCGCACGACGGCAAAATTATCTTTAAGGAAAGGCTCGCCCCCAAAGAGAGTACAGCTTTCTATATGCCGGCCCCTTTTTTGCTCCTGCTCCGCTGCCTTGAAGATGCTCTTCACCATGGCTGGCTCCATACTCTTTTCCAGCCACTCCTTGCCATGCCGCAAGCGTTTTCTTTCAAAACAGTAAGGGCAGCGGAAATTACAGTCATAAGTGGGCATGACAAAGAGAACAATGCGGGGATTGGTCACAAGCTTTGCGGTAAGGCGGGCGATAAGCAGGACATCTTCAAGCTCTGCCGCCTCGTCCTTGACAGTCAAATGTCCACGCTCCAGGAGGCGTTTCTGCAAGGAAGGCGGCAAGGATGATGTGTCATGGGCAGCGATTTGCCTCGCTGCCTCCTTCGACACCACATCAAAGGCCCCGTAAAGGCCGTTCACCAACAGCGCATGCTCCCGGCTCTCTGTGCCGCTGCGGTCTGTCAGGGGCAAAATAATCTCATAGGTACTTACTCGCAAATTATACTGCCTCCCCTGTGGATTCAATCATCCAAATATGACGATCTTGCCAAAAGATAGCCTTTTGATAAATAGGCTTTGCCTTTTTTAAAGCGAACTTTGATGCCATCCATTTGCACCACATCCCCCACCAGATGCCGCTTGCCTTCGCTTTTCACGATGCATTGTACGCCGTAGCAGGCACGATCCATTTGCCGCCAGCGGGAGTCAGCCAGCCCCAGGCTTTCCAGGTGACGCAGTTTTTCCCCGGCGTCTCCTTGCTCAAGGAATCCTGCCGCATTGCGGGGATCTACCTCCCTGCTGCCAAATGCCAAGGCAACCCCCAGGTTATCGCTGATGGTTCCATCGGGAAATAGGTTAAACTGCAAATCATATATCCAGCCACCCTCTGCCAAATAGCAAAGCAGTTCCCGTCCCTCCGCAGTAAACTCAAAGCCCATATACTCCTCAACATGCCTCAGGAATTCCTCCTGATGATCTGAATAATACAAGCAATCCTTTTTCATTATGGAAAAACCCAGCCTGGTAGGTGAGCCAGACCGCCCTGCCATATACCCAACATAGTGCGGATGCCACAGGGGAGGCGCAGAAGCAAAAGCAGCCATCACCTGGGGGATGCGCTCCTCACCTCCCAAATTTTTTAATAAGGCTGGCACATAATCTTCAGTGGGCTGCTCCAAAGGCGGAAGCAAATAGATGATGCCAGGGTCATCCGTTGCTGACGGTGCTGAGGAAAGATCCAGGGAAAAACCATAGGTATACTCTAAAAAAGCCTCGTTTTGTGCACAGGCATCAAAAAACTGCTGATAGAGCGGATTACTTTCCGCCACAAAGGACACTGGAGGATGAAGATCATTGCATTTGTACCCCACCAGCAAATCCATGCGCGGCTCCCCTATAAAGGGAAACTCAAACCAAAAAATTGCCTTGCTGGCACCTTTTATTGCGTATTTCTCCAAGCCCTGGACGGCTTTTTCCAAAGTCCCCTCACCGAAAAGCGTTTCAGCGCGGCCATCTGCGGCCACTCGTGCATACAGGCGGCGAAAAGCTTCTAATGTGTCCATACTGCCCACGAAACTGCCACTCCTTTCATCCTTAAGCAGAATAAATGATAAAGCCTTTCGAAACAATGGGCCGAAAGGCTTTATCATTCTCAAAGATTTGCTCCTACATATAGCTGCCCTCAAAGCAGCAACTATGTTTTAGTAGGTGCCGGGGCTGTGGCAGATTTCCCAGCAAATGCTGCTATCGCCGCCGCCAGCGACCTTTTCCAAGGCATCATCGGCGAGGTTCACATCAAAATTCTCCAGGTTCTCAAAAATCCTCTTCCCTTCTTCGGCGGTCAAATCGATGCCATTTTCCTTGGCAAGAGCGATAATGGCCTCCGGCGTCTCGCAAGCCATGGCCTTAGAGAGCATTTCCTTCGTCATGAGTTTCGGATCAAGCTTACCTTCCATAAGTAAAACCTCCTTAAAAAAGATAAAAAACATATATGTTAAGCAATTATGCGCTATGCGTCTAACTGCCTGACATCAAAGCTGCAAAGGACATTTCTCTTTCACTGCCGGGCAGGGCAGGCAACGGCGCTCATAGGCGCAGCCATCGCAGGAAGGATATGCCCGGGGAGCATCAGGGGTGCGGAGTTTTTGGAGCGTATCTGAGGTCTCCCAGTATTCGGCAAGAGAACTGTACTCCTCCCCGACCTTCAGGCAAATGCAGGGAGCAAGCTTTCCCCTGGCAGTCACGCAAAAACGGTCACGTCCTGCGCCACAGCCACGCTCAATGCCCCGATTGCTATTTTTCGTTGGCTCTTCTCCGCCTAGAAAGGCGCGGAGAGCTGAGAAGCATGCATCCACCAATATCTTCATTTTGCCCTGGCGATAATTTCCCGGTTCAGCCTTCTCTTCATGTTTCTGCAAAAATTCTGCGGTTTTCTCCAACTGCTCACGGTTTGGGAAAGCGCCTGTTCCCGGCCTCATCCCTGTCAGGATAAGTTCCTCTACGCCATATGCCCCGGCCAGAAGGCTTGCTGTCTCCTCCAGCTTGCCAGCATTTTCTGAGTTCATGAACAACTTCACTCGTACTGCCGGGAATTCTAAGGTCTGCAGGATTTTTAGCGCCGACAAGTCTGCTTCAGCCGTATCAATCTCAATGATGAATGCCGCAGCTCCCGCCTCGATGGCTTTTTCCAGCCAGGTCATTGATTCTCTGCCGGTGAGCAGCACTTCTGCCTCAAGGCCGCCTGAATCACATTCCTCCAGAAGCCTGTCCAGATGTTCATAAGCAGTGCCGCCTATAAATTGCACCTTTCGCACCCGATTGTCCTCACACTCATAGAGCCATCTGATGGCCTCACCCACAGTCAGGGTATCGGCTTCATCTTTAAGCTGCATCTGCATATAAACAGGACGATCATAAGCGTCAAAGTAATAATGGTGGAAACATGGCACCTGCGCCAAATATGCCTTTGCTTCAGCGCACTTCCCATCCTTGTAGTTCAATTTGAAATGAACCAGCATCGTTTGGATGAGCGGGTCACCATCGGGACGAATTCTTATCCAGCGCCGCAGTGCGGCAGCTTTCCCCGGCAGGCACAAGCCAGCCTCTTCCAGCCTTGTTATCAATTTATCCACCAGCAGGGGATGCCGCCAGCAATGGAAGAGTTCTATCCCTATTTTGGGGAGGATGCCCTCTTCTCCCAGATCAAGGTTGACGGCAATATACCTGGTGGCCTGCCAGGAAGAAAGTTCCTCCTGCAAGCGTGCCATATCTCCCGGCCAGCCAACGGCAGCAAGTCCCTGGGAAATACTTTCCCAGGAGGGGAACATAATGACCAGGCGCATAATATCCATCTCATTACGCCCTGTCATTGTGCCAATCTGCTTGATGTATGCACCTTTGGGCAATGCCGCCGTCGTGCGGTCAAGGGGAGCGCGAAGTTTTTTTGCTCGCTCCTCTCCCAAAAAAGACGGCAGAACCTTATCCCAGAATTCACCATAATTGCCGTTCTTGGCGTCCCGGCTGGTATCAACAAAAAGACAGGGCTTTATTGTCCCCCCTTTGGCATACTCTTCATAGTCCACCTCATGCCAAAGGGTCTCTACCAGAGGGATGCTCTGTTCATCTATTTCAATTATGTAGTCAGCATAACGCGCCTCCTCGCCGAGTCTCACCTCAAGCATCGTCATGTGAGTAATAGCATCGCCGTACTTTCCCTCTATATTGGACAGTGCGGCGATGCACTCATCCGAAATCAATTCCGGCATTGGATGGCGACGAAGATGCGAAAGATATTGTTTCACTGTAAGATTATGTACTTTCATATTTCACCTCCATCCGATATGGTTAGCAAGGAAAAATCTTCATCAATAACCTATGTACATGCAGCGGCTGTCCTTTTTCCCGCCTGCAATCTTCGCCAGGGTATCCTCGTCCAGTTCCCTATCTTCCTTCTCTGCCATAAAGGCTTCGGCTTCTTCCCGCGTAACCTCAAACCCTTCGGCCTTGGCTGCCTCAATCAGTTCATCAGCAGTCTTGCAGGCCATTGCCTTTTCGAGCTGTTCCTTGGTGATTGCGTTCTTGTCATTTGCCATTTTGAAAACCTCCTAAATTAAAAATTAAACACTTGCGTTTTAGGGCCGCCGCCCGAAATTATGCAAGATGCTCGGGACGATGCTCATAAAAGATTTGCCGCCTTTGCAATCTCGCTTATTTCCTTTGAGCTGCTGGATGTTTGCAGTTTTTCCCGCTGTGCCACGCTAAGGCGGGACAGGGGTTCGGCCAGGGAGAGTGAAAGTTCATTTTCCCTGGATTTCATCCAGACCTCCC
Organism: Pseudoselenomonas ruminantium; assembly: GCF_900142515.1. Lineage (GTDB taxonomy): Bacteria > Bacillota > Negativicutes > Selenomonadales > Selenomonadaceae > Selenomonas_A > Selenomonas_A ruminantium_D. The sequence goes on from NZ_FRBC01000002.1 coordinate 71,915, forward strand.
CGGCTATGCGAGGGGCAATGAAATTGAAGGTTTCCCTGCTCTCGCCGCAATGTTCACGGAAATAGCTGCCATGCTCCCGGAAGGCATGGCAGGCGCAGCCGCCCCGGCAAATAAATACATAAGGGCACGACTGGCAGGCTGTCATCAAGTCAGCGGTGCGAGTGCGCCACTTGGCCTTAGCAAGGTTCAGCATAAACTGTCTTGTCTCCACATCCATAAAGCCCACCTCGACCTTGTCCAGGGCGACAACATTCCAGCAAGGGTAAATGGTGCCAAAGGGGTCCACCACAAACATGCCTTGCTCCGCACCGCAAAAGGCCGGAGAATACGCAGGCAGCGCTTCTTTCCTAAAAAGGCTGCGGAGAGTATCTGCAAGGGAGATATACTGCAGCTGATGCTCCATGGCTTCCTCGGGAGAAAAGCCGATTCTCAGCAATTCCTCCATAATCATCTGTCCGGTAACATTATTTTCAGGATGACGATCGTCGGTGACAGACCTGAAGTAATAGCTGAACTTCCCTCGCCTGGTTTTCCCCTCCCCTTTGGCTTCCCGCAATTTCTGTTCCTCGGCGGCGCGCTCCTCTTCCTTTTCGATAAGGCCCCTCGCCCGTAAATCTTTCACCAAAGCCTCAAGGTGGGAAAAATTTTCCCGCCCCACATTTACACGCAGCAGGATGCCAATACCACGCTGGAGGGCCAGTTCAATGTTCTGCATGATGCGGTCATAAGTGGGAAGGCCGTCTTTATGAATCCTGCGGCGATTATTCATATCCCCTACGCCATCCAGGGATATCTGCAGCCAGTCACAGCCATATTCTGACAAACTATCCAGATGGGCTTCCAAATCGTAGCCGTTAGTAATGACATTTATCTCCAGCCCCATAGCCCGGCAATGCGCCAAAATCTGCCGGACAATGGTCGTATTTTTGGCAAGCAGCGGCTCACCGCCATATAAGGTGCACTCCTTTATGATGCAGCCATGCTTCTTGTAATCTTTCAGGGCGTCAAAAACTGCTTCTGCCATTTTCTGGCTCATGGTATGTTCCAGCCACGCCTGTCCTTTTTTCAAGCGATGCTGTTCATAGCAGTAGGGACAGCGAAAGTTGCAGTCATAAGTGGGCATGATAGTAAGCCCCGCCACGGCCCTCCCGTGAACCATCCTGTGCAGACGGCCCAGCATTTTCACATCGGACAGTTCCTCTGCCTGGTTCTTTTGGGTAAGATGACCCCTGCGAAGAAGCCGCTCACGCAGGGCAAGAGGCAGAGCACCAAAATCCCCCGCTGAGATTTTTTCTGCCTCCCCCTTTGCCACCACATCATAGGCACCGTAGAGGCCATTCACCAAAAGTGCTCTGTCCTTTATCTCTTCATCGCCATCCATAAGAGGCAGTAATATTTCATAAGTGCTGATTCGCAAAATCTTTGCTGCCTCCCTTCTTCCTTTAAAGCTTCTTCATGAGGAAAATATTTCCTGCCGCCGCAAAGCGTGTCAGCTCCTCCTCCGAAAGTTCCCTGTCCTCATCAATGATTTTCAAAGGCTCCTGCTGACGCTGGGCTGCCTTTTCCTGCAGCCTTTGCCACAGACACTCCTTCAGGCCGGGATTTTCGGCCACGAAGTCAGTTTCCCGAAAGAGCCTGTCCATTTTCTCTTCATATTCGTCCACGGCCGCCCCTCCCTTCGCTTCGTTACGCCTTTAGAATGCCTCGTCCCGCATTTTTTCCATCAGTTCGTTCATCTTTGCCATTTTGAAACCACCTTTCTATAATAAGCACATACAACTAATAGATGATGAAAATAATTCAGCTCTTACTTATATAGACAAGATAGGCACTTCAAAAATGCCACTCCATGAAAATTTTTTTATTTTTCCTCATCAATCCGGCGGCATTTGGCCAGCAAACGGCTGAACTTGTGACTTACGGCGTTGGGACTTGTCCCCAGGAGCCGCCCGATTTCCTCATTGGTCAGGCAGAGGCCGTAGCGCAGGGAGAGAAACTCCCGCTCCTCTGCCGTCAGTTTTTCGAGAATACGGCAAGTACGGAGGGAGGAAGGGCTCTCCAGGGTTCCTTCCTCCTGTACGCTGTCCTTACCGGGCCGCTCCGGCACTTCCCAGACGCTGACCTCATGGCGGCATCGGGCCCTCAGACGGTAATTCACCGCCATATTCCGGGCCATGGCAAAGAGCCAGGGGGCTTCCTTCCCCTCTGCCGGTCCACAGCGTTCAAGATTTTCCATAGCCGCCAGAAACACACTACCAGCCACATCCTCGGCGATCTCGCGGTGAAGGAACTGGCCGTAAAGGTAGTTATATATGCGCTTGTAATATTTGCTGTAGATATTTGCAAAATCTGTCATTACAGCTGTTCCTTCCTGTTCTCAGGCCACCTGCCGCTTCACAAAGGAAGCAAAGAGACCGCCTTTTTCCACCAGCTCCTGGAAGCTGCCGGTTTCGGCAATGCGGCCTTTGTCCAAAACGATAATCCTGTCTGCATGACGGATGGTGGACAGGCGGTGAGCCACGATAATACGGGTGGCGTGGAGCTTGTCCAGGCTCTTGGTCACAATGGCCTGGGTGCGGTTGTCTAGGGCGCTGGTGGCCTCATCGCAGACGATGATGGAAGGCTTCAAGGCCAGTGCCCTGGCAATCAGGATGCGCTGGCGCTGCCCACCGGAAATATTGGTGCTGCCTTCGCTGACGATGGTGTTCATCTGCATGGGCATCTGGCGGATATCCTCAGCAATGCCTGCCGCTTCTGCCGCCTCCCAGGCATCATCAAGGGTAAGGTTATTCGTGCCGATAATGTTGTGCAGGATGTCGCCGCTCATGAGCTGCCCGTTCTGCAGTACCACGCCCATCTGGGAGCGCACCGAGGGCAGGGAAAGCTCCGAAAGGTCCTGGCCGTCATAGTAGACGGCTCCCTGCCGGGGCATCTCAAAGCCCAGCAGCAGGCGAATCAGGGTGGACTTGCCGCAGCCGGATTTTCCCACAATGGCCACCTGCTCTCCTGCAGCGATGCGAAAACTCACATCATCCAGCACCCTGCTCTCCGGCACATAGCCGAAGGTAAGGTTCCTCACCTCGATGGCCCCGGAAAGCACACCAGCCTCCTGCCTCTCCTCAGAGGTCTCAGGTACCTCCTCCAGAATGGGCAGGAGATTATCCAAGTAGGGCTTGATGACAGACATGCCTTCCAAAATGGGCATGATAGCCACCAGAGAAGTGTTGAAAGCGGTGAAGGCAGACTGAAAGGCGATGAAAGTGGCTGCCGTCATGGGCTTGGCACCCAGGCCCAACGACTCGGCAGCAGCCCCGCCGCCGCTCTGGGAAGTGGCAAGCTCCAGCAGGCCATTATAATAAAGGATAAGTGTCAACAGCATGGGCTGCATAGCCGCTATGACCGTGCTGATATTCTTCAGGCGGCGCGTCCGGATATTGTGGCCCAGCTCAATGGCAAACTGCTGGCCCCAGAGATGGTAAGCCTGCTCCTCTGTGCCCTTGGTGCGGAACTTGGCCAGGCCCGTGAAGATTTGGGCCAGAATGCCAGAAGTCTTGTTGCTGGCCGTGGTCATATCCCGCTGGGCCCTGGTCAACCGGTATAGCAGGAAAAAGGAAACCGCCAGGTAAACCAGCCAGACCAAAAGGGCCATGCCCGTAAGCTTCATGCTGTAATAGCACATCAGCCCCAGGCTCCAGAAGGAGCAGGCAAAGGAAAGCAGCGCCCCCACGGACTCGCTGGTAAGGAGCATGACAGACCTGTCCAGCCCCTGCATTCTCTCCGCCAGCTCTCCCGACTGGAAACGGCGGAAAAACCCCGGCGGCAGCTTCAGCAACCGCCCGAAAAGGGCCGCCTGCCCCCGCAGATTCCCCATAGCTGTCAGGCGCAGCACAGCCAGGGAGCGCACTGTAGTTAGCGCCGCTGTGGTAAAGCCCGCCACCAGCACCACCTGGGTCACCGTGGCCAGCCCCTTGCGGTCGAGAATGGGAATGAGATCCTGGAACATGGTCTCCGTGACTATGGGCGTGAGCAGGGGGATAAGCCCCATAAAGAGCCCTGCCAGAAGGACGGCCTTCCAGTCCGTCTGCCAGGTATGGCGCGCCATAAAGCGCAGGAAGTCCAGCCGTCTCATTTTCCTGTCCGGCAATCCCGGATAGACCAGGAAAGCATCTCCTGAAACACTTTCGGCCATTTCGGAGGTGAGGGTCACCCCCTCCATATTTTCCCTGGTCACCAGCTTATAGCTGGAAGGTGATTCGGGCAGCAGGGCTGCCAGCTGTTTCTTCTCACCGAAATACCCCAGCATGACCCCGCAGTCCCAGCCTTCCCAGCCCTTTTCCAGCCTTATCAGGCGCATCTCCATACCGCCCTTGGCCACCAGACGGCGCAGCACCCCCAAAGCATCCAGCTTTTCTGCCGTCTCCTTGTTCAGGGCAATGTCTTCCTCGGGCATGCCCAGATGATGGGCCACGGCCCGCACCAGGAAGACGGCCTCTTCCAGTTTGGCGCTGCCCTGGCCACTGCCGGACACCGAGACCCAGTCCTCCCCCAAGAGATTGGCCACGGTCTCGTTCAGCAGACGGCGCTTGTGCCTCCTGCGGGCCATCAGACGTCGGGCCAGCCTTTCATCCTGGGCAACAAAGCGCACCCCTGCCAGCATGGCAAAAATGCCCTGGTTTTCTTCAAACTCCTCCAGCAGATTTTCTGTCTGCTGCCCCGCCTGCCTCAATACCGAACCATCCACCCAGGCTCTCAGGATTTCATCTCCCCGGTCGGCCAAAAGGCGCAGCCAGGGCAGACAGATAAGCTCCTTGAACCAGTGGCGCATCAGAGGCACTAATGTTCCTGCCTGCTCTTCCGCCAGGGACAGCTCCTCCAACGTTGCATCCTCCAGGGCATACACCTCTATGATAATCTCCCCGAATTCATCGGCAGAATGGAAAGCCGCTTCCCCCGGCTCCAGCTCCATCAGGAAGAGACGGTGGCCCCCCTCTTCCATCAGGGCATAAGCCTCTACCCTGCCCTGCTTCACCAGAAGAGCCCTGCCCGCCTCCATGAGCTTCGTGCGCTGACCTGCTAAAAGTTTCATCTATACCCTCAACTCCTCAAGGCTTCTTGGTTAGTCTAGAGACTCTGTATCTTCCTCTGCCTCACGCTCTTCCACCAGACGGCGGTAAGGACCATCTTGGACTATAAGATCCCGGTGAGTGCCCCGCTGCACGATTTTGCCATACTCCAGCACGATGATCTCATCGGCCTCCCGAATGGTGGAAAGGCGGTGAGCCACCAGCAGGCAGGCGCAGCCTCTGCGGCGGATATTCTTCAGAATGACCTGCTCCGTCAATGGGTCGATGGCACTGGTGGCCTCGTCCAGAATCAACAGGGAGGGATTTCCCGCCAGGGCCCGGGCGATTTCCAGCCGCTGCCGCTGCCCCCCGGAGAAGTTCAGCCCCCCCTCTGCCACTTGGGCCTCATAGCCCCCGTTCAGTTTCAGGATATCCTCATGGATGCAGGCATCCTGAGCCGCTTTCATGATGTCCTCCTTGGGCAAGGACTTGTCGAAAAAGGAAATATTCTCTGCCACAGTTCCCGTCATCTGGAACACATCCTGATCCACGATGGCCATAGAGCCGACGATGACTTCCCGGGGAATTTCCCGCCGCTTTTTGCCATCCAGCAACACCTCTCCAGACCATTCCTCATAGAGCCCTGCCACCACCTTGGCCAGTGTGGACTTGCCGCTGCCGGAGGAACCTACCACTGCCGCCCACTGCCCGGGGGACAGGGTGAGGTCAAAATGCTCCAGCAGGGGCGGTTCCAGAGGATTGTAGCCAAAGCTCAGGTCCTTCAGCTCCAGCTGACCTGTCAGACGTAGGCTCCCTTCTTCCATGGGGACCGGCTTTTCAGGGTAGTTCAACCTGTCAATCCCATAGCGCCACACATCATCCAGGCGACGCATCTGCATTTCTGTGGTTTGCAGCACATTGCCGAAGGCCAGCAGCTTCTTCATGGGTTCCTGGAATTTGGGCAGAAGGCCGGAAACCGCCGTATACATACCGGCAGTCATGACCCCTTCCATAACAGAAAAGCCCCCCACGGCCATGACCATGGCGCTAGTAAGCCCCGACAGCAGAGTGGGCAGCAGCTTCACCTTCAGGGACCAGAACTGCATTTTCTGCATGGCCATGAGGCCTTTGGCCTGATAGCCTGCCCATTTGGCAAAGAAGTCCCCCTCTGTGCCGCTGGCCTTGATGCTCTCAATCATCATCAGTCCCGACATGAGGGTGCCGTACTCCTTGCCCTTTTCCTGCTGCATGTGCATCATGATGTCTGTCATATTGCGCCGCATGTAGAAAAAGACATAGACATTAACGGCGCTGATAGAAACGCCGATCAAGGTAAGAGGCACGCTGTAGGAGAGCAGGAGCAACAGGTAGAAAATGGCAATCAGGCAGTCCAGCAGGGAAGTTGCCGCCTGGTCGGAGAGCACATCTGCGTTGCTCTCGTTGAACTGGATGCGGGAGGCAATCTCCCCGGCAAAGCGCTGCTGGAAAAAGGTTATGGGCAGCCGCAAGACATGCCAGAAGAAGGCGGAGGAATCCGCCAGGGTCAGCTTCTTCTGCCAGCCCAGCAGGACAGAGGCCCGCATGGCAGTCATGATGCCGTTCAGAAGAATCGCCCCGCCCATGGCCAGCAGCAGGTACTGGGTCCAGTCCGGATGCTTCATGGAAAAAATATCGTCAATAAAGATCTGGTTAAAGGCCGGCTCCGCCAGTCCAGGCAGCACCATGCAAAGGCCCAGAATCAACAGAAAAAGCATCGCCCACTTGTCCTGCATGAGCTTTGAGGCCACAGCCTTGGCAATGCTGTATGGGTGTCCCTCCCGCTTGAAATCAGGGCCAGGGGCAATCTGCAGATACACTCCAGTGTATGAGGAAATAAAATCCTGCCATGCCACACTTCGCTTGCCCAGGGCTGGGTCATTTAAAAAGACAGTATTCCCTTTGAAGCCTTCCATAACCACAAAATGGTTGAACTCCCAGAAAAGAATCACGGGAAATTTCTGCTTCAGAAGGCCTTTGGCCCTTCCTGCCTTACCCTTGGCCTCACAGCCCAGCCTGCGGGCTGCCTTCAATATATTGGCGGCATTGCTGCCGTCCCGGGTAACCCCGCACTCCTGGCGCAAGCGCTCCAGAGGCAGCCATTTGCCGTAATAGGCCAGCACCATGGCAAGCGATGCCGCACCGCACTCCACCGCCTCCATCTGGAGCACTGTGGGGGTCTTGACCCGGCGGCCCTGGGGAAAGTATTTATTTTTCAAAGTCTCCCATGCTTTTATCCCCATGCTACCTGCTCCTTAGCCACTGGCTGATCTTGTAAAATACCTTCTCGATGGGCATCTGCCGCTCAATGACCACTGCCCCAGTGCAGTAGCTGCCCGGGGTGATGGGCGTATGTTTCCCCACCACGGAAGTCCAGAGATAGCCGGATTCCGAGGAGGCATCCTTCACCAGGCTGAATTTCACCTCCACCGCTGCCCCGCCGTCTTTGGATAGCACATACTGGGCCAGCTGGGCATTGCCCAGACCCTTTTCGATGCCGGCGGAGGAAATGGGATATTGGGAGACACTCTCCACTACCCCCAGGAGGCTGCCGGTCTGGCTTACGTCCACCCCATTGGGAGCCAGCTGGATAGTCATGCCCGGCACCACCCGCTTGCCCTTGTCCACGGGAATGTAAAAAATCCCGGAAAGATCCTTGCGCTCCTCGGTGAGTCGCACCGTACAGATGGGAGCCCCTGCTGAGAGTATCTGTCCCTCGGAGGCCATGACTTCGTCCACAATACCGTCATATTCGCAGTAGATGTCCTCATTGGCCGTCTGCTGCTGCCTTTTGGCATCGTACTGATAGACCCTGGACTGCACATCCCGATCGTTGGCCGCAAGGCCTGTGCCATACTGAGCCATGCGGGTATCCGCCGATTGTTCCGGCTGTTCCATATGGGCTATAAGCTGGCCCTCATGCACATGGCTGCCGGTTTTCACATAAATGTCCGTAATGCGGCCTGAGGCAGCATGGGAAACGCTCCTGACCCCGGAGACATCCATAATAAGCCCCATGCCCTCGGCCTTTTCTGTAAAGGAGCCGTAGATGGACCAGAGGACGATAGAGAAGCAGAGTATGCAGACGGCTGCCAGCCCCATCCAGCCCATAGGCCCCGTAATATGCACCATGGTGTCCAGCTTCTCCGGGGAGCGCAGCTTGTCCAGGGCTGCCTGGCTGAAGAAACTGCCTGCTGCCTGATTTTTCTCTTTATCTGACATCCTGCTCCCCCCTCAGCTTTACTTCTGCCCTTAATCCATCCTGCAAATTCTCTGTGCCAAAAACAATGACAATCTCCCCAGGCTCCAGCCCGCCAAGTATCTCGACATAATCCCCATCATCCCTGCCGGTGACAACAGCTCTGCGCTCAAGCTTTCCATCACGGTAGACAAAAACAGCCTGCCGGGTCTTGTCCGTAAGCGCGGAGAGGGGCACACAAAGAGCCTCTGTCCCCTGGGCCAGCTTCAAATAGGCCGTGCCGTAAGTCTGTGGTGTCAGGAGTCCCAAGGGATTATCTATCCGCCAGAGCAGGGTGCGGGCTGCGCCCGGCACCTCCAGGGGTGGGGCAATCTCCGTCAGCACACCATGAAATGCCTGCTCTGCTCCCATGTCTCCGTGAGCCCCATCCAGATTCTTGAACTCCCTGCCGGGGAAGATAAACTCTGCCTCCTGTCCCACTTGCAACCTTTGGGCCTTGTCATCACTGACCTGATGGGAAAAATAAAGCTCGTTATAATCCCCCACTAGAGCCAGAGATGTGCCACTGGATACGTAGGTTCCAGGCTGCCGGTAAATAATGCGTACTGTCCCATCGATAGGTGCGCGAACCTCGCAGCGTGCCTGACTTACAAGCAGCATATCCCGCTTGGCCATCGCCGCCTGCAAATTGGCCTGGGCAGCCACATAGGCAGCCTTGGCTTCATCGAACTGCTGGCTGGAGGCAGCATTTACCTCCAGCAGTTTGCTATAGCGGTCATAATTGTTGGTGGCACGGGCCAGTTCAGCATTGGCGCTCATGATGCTCGCCTCCGCCTCCTGAATAGAAAGGGCGATGTTATCATTTTCCAGCCTAAAAAGCAGATCACCCTTGCGAACATAGCTGTTTACAGAAGCATAAGCCTCCACAATCCGCCCTTCAGTAAGCGCCACAGCATCTGCCATGCTGGCAGTATATAGATTGACGGCAGAGAACTTCACCAGAGGATGGAACGCTCTCCGTGCTGCTTTCTCACCAATCAGCTCCGCTTGCCGTTCCTCCATGCGCAGGGCAATCTGGCTTTCTCCCCTTTCATTCAGATAAGCGCCATAAGCAACCACCAGCAGTGTCAAAGCCAGCACCAGCCCCAATCCCACGAAAAAATATTTTTTCATACAGTCTCCCTCACATTTCCCAAACGTCATACACCACCCGAGTACATGTGGGGGAGAGGGCACACTCTGTTCCCCATATCAGGAGCCTCGACGTATGTTGTCTAAAAGCTGCATTTATCTTTCAATTCACCTACAAATACCCTCATAACCCCTGGCACGATAATAGGGCATTGCCAGAAGTGCAACAATGAGCGGGCATACCGAAGCAGACACACATCATACACCCCAAAAACACATATGTAAAGCCTCGACAGGCACTGTCAACATGTAGGATTTATCCTGCCATAAACAAGCAAATATCCTTATACCCCATTGTAATTCTACAAAAATAAACACAATTCCTGCCCAGCACCTGCATGTCAGCTTACGTCTTCTCAGAAACCTGAAAAATAAATATCCCCCGGCTGGGGGATATTTATTCATGATATGTAGACATCACCCAAGAACTTCAGGGACTGGCACACTAAATTATTATAGGTGCAATCGCCTTAAAGTAAATGGAATCATCATGATTGATTTCCTTCGGTACAGACGAAGCCCCTGAAGATGTAGTGTCAAGCCCCTCAGGATAGGGTATAATCGCTGTTCCGGGTACTTCAACCTTCACTTCCCTGCAGCTGATGTCCTTTGTCTTATCCAGTTCCGCTTTGGCAACATCACTCGCAGCAATAGAAATATTTATGGTCATACCAAGCGATAACACTGTCATCATCAGGATTTTCTTTTGTTTTTGTAGGCAGTAAAACAACTTTTGGGCTAACATAATTTGCTCCCTCCAGTTCAATTTCCTTGTCAATCTAACAAGAAAAGTTCATCCTCTCGCATTCGGCTTCATAGCAATTTCTCACATAGTCCCTAAACCGTGCCGCTTTCTTGGTCAGCACCAAAGAAGAAAAATCAATTTGCAGTTCCCCTACCTTGTGCAAGACCATGAGTTCGTGGTCACAGCATATGGGTCTCCAGCCGGTAAAGAAGTATCCTTTTTGGCAAAGTAGCTCATAAGCCGCCACAGCCTTTGCCTCACTGATATTCAAAAAGACGTTGAATGTTTGAAGCGGCTTGTTATATCGTGATTCTATGGTCTTCAGGCCTTCTGCCAAATCCGTTCCGCTTTCGTCCACCCAGACGGTGCAGCTAAGTTGCCCTTCGTCCTGCTGCTACTAAAAACATAGACAAAAGTGTATATGTCTTAGAAAAATTCCTTGTTCATCGTGCCCGCTCTCGCTATCCCGAAAGATGAGCTACTGACGTTTGTATAGCACTCCAAAGGCGTTGACATCACACTCCTTGCTTTCGCAAGGAGGTAAGTCTGTTCCCGACTAGCCATCGGTACATATATCGGAACTTTTGTTGTTAAGCTACCCGATATTTTTCAGCATCCCGCAAATTCAAGGAAGCGTTGTAGTCCCTGTCCGCTGTATAGCCACATTCAGGGCAAACATATACTCTGTCTTTGATTTTCAGACCTTTATGTATATGCCCGCAAGAGTGGCAAGTTTTGGAGCTTGGATAGAACCTGTCAACAGTTCTAAACTCTATGCCAATGATTTCTGCTTTGCGCTTCAACTTGGACAGCAAGGAGAAGAATCTCTGCGCTGCCACAGCTTTTGCCAGATGCCTATTCTTCATCATGCCTTTGACATTCAAGTCTTCCACCGTAATAAAGCGTGGTTTTTGCTTCACTATCTCATGGACAGTCTTGTTCTCATAATCCTTGCGGATATTGTCAATGCGTTGATGAAGTTTCTGTACCTTTAACAAACCGTCCAGCCACATAAGCTACTGTACCATTGGTAACTTTCGCGCCCACAGGCAAATAGCCAAATTCTTTCAGCCTGACCTGCTTTAGCGTAGGTATCATCAGCTTGTGCCGCCATATCTTCCAGTCACCTGTGTTGTTCTTCGGAAAATACAGTTTCACATCCTGATTAGCTTTCTTTTTGAAGTTCGGAAAACCCGACACGCCATCAAAGAACCGCCTGAACGCCTGTTCGGCGTTAACTAAGGCTTTTTTGCGCGTCTTAGAACCGCACTGGTCAATCCAAGGTAATCCTATCTTCAGCTCATGGTTAACATACTTATCGAAGTCGTTGGCAGTAACAAAATGTTTCTGTTTTTCATCAAGCTGACCGCGCTGATACATCTTGTAAAGACGGCGATTGTAAGCTATGTACTGATTGTACAGGAATCTTGCCACGCCAATAGAACGGATAATTTTCACTCTCTGCTCTTTAGTTGGGGCTATCTCCGTTTTGAACGCCTTTAGCAATCGTCTCATCCCCTTCAATTTGTTTTTTATATTTCCGCAGACCATACAATCTGCAAGAAAATACATGAAGAATACTTACTATATCTTGCACAAGCTCTTCGTGTGAAGATAGTTTTTCGTTTTTGACAACCACTATCTCTACGTTGAACTTGTTACAGAATTTTTCAAACCAGTCAAAGCCAAATCAAACAAATCTATCCTTGTGTGATACAAGAATCATTTTGATTTTGTTTTCCATGACTTCGTTTAGAAGCTGATTCCATTTCTTGCGGTTATAATTAAGACCACTTCCATAATCTCTGACAATGTCATCAGCTATAAGCCCTTTGGCGTTGACATACTGCTGAAGAAAATCAACTTGATTCTCAAGGTCGTCAGTTTGATTTCTGGTCGATACCCTTGTATAAATGACTATCTTTCGAGAGTCAGTATCTCTGCCAATCCCTTTGAACTGTAAATACTGGTCGTAAGTATAATACCTTCGGTTAGTCGGGGTTCTGTTTGCTACAAGTGTTTTTTAAACTTTCCTCCCTAGAATTTCCACATCAGGCCCACCTTGCCCGCAGCTCCTCGTTGCTTGCCGCAAGCTGCAGTCACGCCAAGGTTCAGCGTGAAATTGCTATTTTTCGGCTGATGCAGCCAGCCGATTTCCAATATACCGCTGTTGCCTTTTAGGCTTGGTGTGGCTGTGCTGTATCCGGCCACGGCAGCCTTGGCATCGCCGTCAAATTCATGTTCGAAGTAAGCGCCCAAATAGCCTTTGCCTTCCGCATTGAAGGCATGAGTCAGCTTGGCCCCCAGTCTTACCCGATGACTGCTGACGGCAGCAAAATCATAGGTCTCACCTGTGCTCAAACGGGCAGAATCACTGCCTGTATGGCTGTAAAAATAGCGGAAGGAAACATCCAATTCATTGTTCTGCCTGAGGCTCATGATCTTCCCCAGCCCCAGATGCGCCCCCCAGTAATGGCTGTTGGTATCATAACCAACAGCCATGCCTGCATATCCCGTAAAATCCTGGGAGCTGTAATCTGCCTTGGTTTTGCCGGCGCGGAGACTGCCCTCGTAATACATGCCTTCATTATCCTTTTGCCGGACAAAGAGCGCAGCCCCGGCATAATCACTATCCCCTTTGCCGTGCAGATTAGCGCAATAGCTGTCATATCTGCCTTTGCCATATTCCCCGGCCAGACCATAAAGGAGTCTGCCGTTTTTATTGCTAACCTCCCTGGCTATGCCCAAGATGGCGCTGCCTCCACGGCTGTCCACATGAGAACCGGTCTGATAGCGATACTTGCCGCCCTGGGTGGCAAAAAATGGCGACCATTCGCCCGCGGAAGCAGTGCCATCGATCCGGGATGCCTTCTCTGCCTGATACAGGCCATCTGCCGCCAGCAGATCTGCCCCCTGGTTCAGAAAGCCTGCCTGCGCCGCACGGGTCTCCACCAGGGATTTTGTCTCCGGATTGACCTCTGCCTCCCCCAAAACTGCCTGCAGATTGTGGGAATCATTCACGAGGGTATAGCCGTAATTGAGGGAGATTCCCTGCTTCAGCGTGCCGGTATTCTGACCGTCATAAAGAATGTTTCCTTGGGTGGAAATGAGATTTATGGTTTGGCCCCGTGCGATAGCGGCACCTCCTGCTGCGGACAAAACCAGTTTTGTACCCTTCAGGTCCGTATCAACGGTACCGGTTATGGTCAGCATATTGCTACCGGGTTGATAAGATGTGGGCAAATGGAACGCCACCGTCTCGAAATTGTAGATATTATTGGCGCTTATCCCTGACGAGGCAAGATAAAGCGCATTGCCCGTGCGCAGGTCACCGCCATTTGTGATGTTATAACCAAAGCCGTCCGTGCTATTCCCTGTCAGATACACACCACCGCAGACATCCATCAGTTTCGCCGGAATGTAAATGGCAATCTTATTGCCGGTGGCATTGCCCGTGCTGCTCATGGTCATACCGCCATGCAGGTATACCTCCCCGTTCCCGGAGCCGCCCAGGAGATTTATGGTATTGCCCGAGGCATTCCCGGCAGCAGCGAATCCGCCGATCAATGTCAGCTTGCTCGCTGCACTGCCGCCAAAGACATTGATCGTATTATCGTTGGCATTGCCCGTGCGGGAATAGCCGCCGTAGACCAGCCCTGTGCCGCTGGTGGAAATGGAGCCGCCGCTGATATTGACCGTGTTGCTGATGGCATTCCCATTAAGGGTGTAGCCGCCATAGAATTCAGCATCACCTGGCTCGTACTCGGTGAAAGTCTCTTTATAGATGCTTTCACTGGAAGCCAGGTCAGCCACTGCCCCTCCCGCAAGATTTACCGTATTGCTGCGCGCATCGCCATCATCGGCCTTGCCGCCCCAGATGAACGCCCGGTAGCCGCCAATGGTGCCACCCTTTACTGTTACCGTATTATTGTCGGTATTGCCTGTGCTATAAGCGCGTGCCCCAAAAAGGTAAACGCCCTTTTCGAATGTACCGTCATTGACTGTGACACGATTGTCTGTGGCATCGCTGCCTCTATTGCCAAGGCCTGCGGCAATGAAGGTCTGCCCCTCAAAACTACCCCCATTCACCGTAACGTAGTTATCCGAGGCAGCATATCCCTTATCCATGGCATTGCCGGCATAAATGCCAGCCGATTGCTTTGTTCCGGATTTATTGACGAAATTGCCGTCATTGATGATAATACCATTGCCAATGGCACTGCCATTATTCCGCGTGAATCCGCCGTAAAAGTAGTTAGAGTATTTACCCGAGCCAGCGGAGGTATCCCCATCGACTGTGTAAGTCCCCCCATTTATCGTCAAGGTGCTGTTTGAAACTGTCCCCTCCTGGGTATAGGCATTGAAAAACCACTGATGGCCGCCGTAATGATCGTAATCCTGATCCAAAACCCAGTTCACATCGGATATATTCCCTGTATTGCTGCCATCTCCCCAGCCATAATAAGTCTGATCCTCTGCGGCAGCAAAGCCGGGAGCCGACAGCCAGCCTGCCACAGCAATGGCCAGCCAGGCCATTTTCTTGTTACGCATTTTGTTACACATTTTCATGGGAAACACCTGCCAATCGAAGTCATGCCATCAATGGTCGCAATGCCTTTGCCATTTTGGAAAGTCATATCAGAAATAAGAACCTGACGGATGTAATGCTTTTGGGCCTTACCGCCTAAGAAGGTGAAATAGCTGCTGGCAGAGTGAATCGCCAAGGGTGTGCCTCTATCATCTTTACCAAGATAAAGCATCACATGGCCCGGCTTGAAGAGCAGCGCCCCCACAGGAGCCTCTGCTGTTTTTTGATAGCGGGCCGCGGTATCGAGACCGTTCAGGGATACAGAATGCTTCATCGCCAGTTCCTGCTGGTCGGCATCGCGAGGGAGCAAAATCCCCATGGAACGATAGACATCCTGCACATAGGAGGAGCAGTCAACGCTTTCCTCCATGCCGCCCCAACCGTAGACATCGTCTAAAAATTTCAGGGACTGACGCACGAAATTGTTGGGCGTGCAGGGAAGATAGCCGGGATTTACCGTGCTATCCGCCTTGATGAGAACTGGGGCTTCCGAAAGGTGACCGTTGATTTCCACAGGAATAATGGCCTGATAGGCCCCCTTTCGCATTTTGGGTGATTTCAGCGGAATGACGCTGCCCATCTGGAAAAGGACATCCCATGTGCCACCCACATGAACTTTTTTCTTATGATCCGTCACCACGAGAAAGTTTTTCGGCGACACATATTTTTCCCAGTTTTTCCGCTCTGTAAAGCCAATGGCACCCAGACTTACCCAGCCCTTGTAGTACCGGCCAATGGCAAAAGCAAAGGCACCGTCCTTGCTCGTATGCAGCACAAGCAACGGTTCGCAAGGGTCAAGAGCCGTGCCCTGCAGGTCATCATAATGCTGAAAGGACTTGTCATCGAAATAATATTGGGTTGTGGGCAAAAGCCGCATATCGGTGCGCATGGTAACTACGCCGTAGCGGACAGCGGCACTCGCTGGTACAGCATCCAGATTGCAGTTGTCCTGTGCCGCATTGTAATCTTCCTGAGAGATCATCATGCCGCCCTTGTCGTAATGCTCGCCGGGTTCTTTTTCCCCACGGAAATCCTGCTGCGCGCTAAGGATCAACTCTTTCACCTCTGCACCACCAACCGTCTGCGGATAGTTCAGCAAATCCGTCAAACTTGACGTTTTCTCCCGCATCGCCTGATTGACGGAGCTAATCTCCTCCTGTGTCAAATACAGTGCATCACCGTCCGGATTTCTTGCTGTCCAATAACCATCCGTGGCTCTGTCATCATGAATCGCAATCGAAGCCTGTGATATGCCGCCAACCCCAAGCAAAGCCAGAAGCACTGCGATTGACACCAAGATAATATTCTTTTCCCAGGTTGTCTTTCGCTTATCTGAAAAAGGATATTGCTGCATATGATTTCCCCCTTCCATCCTGCAATTTTATCCAAAAATAAAAATATTCACGGAATTATATTTCTACATCTGCTCATGGACTTCCTGCTGTATGGTATTTTTCCTATCATCTTTGGAAAAAGCTGGTGGCGAATAATAAAAATGGGCAAAGAAAAGGCAGGCGGGGTGCGCCTGCCGATTTTGCTTATCAGGGGCTGTGAGGGAGGTCCGGGGGGACTTGCGCCTCTCCAGTCTGGGTATATCTACATTCAACAATGACCCTCGTCCCATTTTTTGCATAACTCCTCCAGTGAACCAAAATCATTGCATCTTTTCGCCAGTGGAGTGTTGTTTCCATTCTGCTGCTTATGGTGATACAGTTGTCCGGCTCTCTTTCTTATCTTATCCTGCATTTGCTTGATGATACGATATTCAGCCATCAATAAGTCTTTGTATACCTTGTTTGCAATCGCTGAAAAATCAACATAATGACATTCTTTTTCAGGTGCGGGAAACATGTTGTTCAGATTTATAACTGCGTACCGGCCGACCTTCAAAAAATCCATGCTCTCTTTCATCTTTTCGTGCTTTTGCTTGAATGATGACAACGGAGCGAAATAGTCCATCCGCTACGATAAATATGTACAAATCTATACAGAATTACACATATCTACGCTGTGATAACCTCTCGGTTTATCTTCCTGATTCATTGCGTCCGATTTTGTCGTTCCGAAGAACAGGCTACTCTCGTTTGATGTAACGCTCCACAGGCTTAAATTCCCTAGTAGCGATAGGTACATGCTTAAAGTTTCCTCTCGGTGAAATTCTTTAAGCTGCTTTATGACAGGCTTTGCCTGTCGAAACGCCAATTGGAAGTTTTGCCTTCGGCAAAACCTAAACAACGGCGTTATAGTTTGCTAAGTTAATGGCAGCATTCAAATCCCTGTCCAACTTGGCTCCACACACGGGGCAGACGTAGATGCGGTCTGAGAGTTTCAAGTCTGTCTTGATATGACCGCAATGGCTACAAGTCTTGGAGCTTGCATAGAACCGATTTACCTCTACGACCTTTATGCCATACATTTCAGCCTTATACTTAATCTGTCGCTTAAATTCGTAGAATTTCTGCTTGGCTATAGCTTCTGCCAGATGTTTGTTCTTCATCATCCCCTTGACATTCAAATCTTCCATGACTATCTGAGATGGCTTGGTTTTCACTATCTCAGCCGTTGTCTGATGGAGATAATTTGTGCGAATGTCGGTTAGCCGTTTATAAAGAAGCTGGATTCTTCTGTTCTGCCTTTGGAGGTTTCTGCACTCTCGAAGCGGTCTTTTCCATATCGGACGGTGTTTTTTATCATGGCTCTTGGTATTGGCTTCCAACTTGCGGGATACTTTACGTTGCTCTCGCTTCAGTTTCTTTTCCAAACGCCTGACTTCGGCAGATTTATTGATGTTCTTGTAGAACCTCGTCCTGCTTGCGTCTTGGTTGGAAACAACAGCCAGTTCCTTCACGCCAAGGTCAATCCCGAGACTATCGCCTGTCAGTTCAAACTCTTCTTGCTCTACCTCGTAGCCAATAGACAAATACCAATGTTTGCCGTCAAATGAGATATGAGGGTTTGCATACTTCTTGTTCTTGGCTATTTTCGGCAGTGCCGAAGCAGTTTTTACAATACCAATCTTCTCGCCTTGAAAGCCGTTCTCAGTTCGTTTCAAGCTCTCGTAGTTGACGTAGAAACTGATTTTGCTTTTTCTGCGGCTCTTGAACTTAGGCTTGCCCGCTATGCCTTTGATATATCTCTGGAGGGCCAATGCCGCATCTTTAACGCCCTGTTTCATGACATTGCTACCGACTTCTTTCAGCCACGTATGCGTTGTCTTTTTCAGCACATTATTGATGTACTTCCTGACCTCGCCCTCGGTAATACGCCGTCCTTCCTTGTATGCCTCTTCATTCGTATCGAGGAAGTAGTTGTATGCCCAACGGGCAGTCCCGGCACTTTTCCAGAATAAAATTTCCTGCTCCTTAGTCGGCAGAAGCCTTATCTTTATTGCTCTCTGCATTTTTCATCTCACCACCTTTCTTATGATAAATTATATCATGAAAGGTGGTATTGGAGCATTTATACTTAGCAATTTAGGGAATTTTCTTGTAAATATGCGATATTCTGTTTTTGATTTGCATATATTTATCTTCTTCACGCTAGAACGCAACTTCTAACGCAGTCTTGCTAGTCCCTTTAGGGATCACCAGCAGACCTCTGACACTTTCATGTCAGCGGAGACTATATCTTCACCCTGCCTTAGCAGGGGCAGTATTTTTCTTCCACCTTGCCCTTTCCCATACGAAGTATGGGGTGACAGGCTGCTTGTGGCTTTACTCTCCCTCAAGGAGATAGTCGTTGAGGGTCTCCCATGCTCCGTAGAGTTTAGGGCTTTCCCTGCTAAACACCCATTGTCAATAGCACTTAGGACATACGTTTTCGGAAGGTCACTACTTTATTCATCCAACACTGATATGTTTTTATTTCACCTTATGCCATCCTTACGTTTTTTCTGCTTTCGCACCTTGGGATGTTCCCCAGCTAATCCTTTCGGATTACTGTTTAGGTGTAAGGCTCTTAGGGATTAAAAGCATTTAACACTGAGTTTGCACCGATTGCTCGATACAAAGGGTATTCTGTTCGATTAAATCTATACTTCTGTATATATTTATACAGATTTGTTCAGATTTTTTGTAACAGTTTTGTTACCCATTAACCCTAAGCACTATTCCCAGATATTTCCTGGTATTTGCTTGCTCCCTCTTACTGTTATGAAACAGATGAGGAGCATGAGGGGACAAAAAATCGACATAGGACTCACTTATCTCATAAAACTTAATATTATCCATTTTCTCCTCCAAACAGCAGGAGGCGGACTAAAAGCCCGCCTCCTGCTGTACTCGCACTTAGAGTAGCGAAACACTCGCTGTTAAATCTCTTGAATTGAGCCAAGAGAAGCTCACTCGTAAAATCTCTCAATTAAGGCTGAGATACACCTCTTCATAATTTAATTCTAGCATACTATACCTATTTTTTCAATACTTGTCAGTGGCTGTGAGGGATGTCCGGGGAGGGACTTGGCTCACAGCCTCTTTTGCTTGTGGGTTGTTATGCGGTTACCTAGTATTGAGTGCCCTGCCTCTCAGCAAGTTTCTGCTGTACAAGATGGTCAAGCTGTGCCTTGTCCGCCACTGCGTTCTGCGCAATCTGCGTCTCAATCTCCTTAACAGAACGAGTCGATTTGACTACGACATTCTTGTCATAATATTTATTAAACTGATTGACGATAGATGTCATTTTATCGGGCTCCTTCGCTTCAGCATATTCCTTCAGGAGGCGTGCCTCTTCCGCAGTATAGCCATGCTCCATAAAGTACTTATCAGGAAGCAGTTCCGCTTTTAACTCAGAATCACGCTTCTGAAGTTTTTCCACTTGATATTTTAGTGACGTTGACATATCGATGGCAGTAAGCTTCTGTAGCATTAAAAGGACATCTGCATATTCATCTATTTCTTCTTTTATCCTATTCTTTCTACTCTGCCCCTCTTCACTTTCAAGATATTGGAAGTATTCTTCCAGAGCCGCTGCGTACTTATCAATAGCCTCCTTTTTGATTTCCTCTACCACCGCTTCACGTTCTGCTTTTGCCTTTGCTTCCCGTGCTGCAATTCTCTCCGCTTTTTGTGCTGCATCAGGCTCTATCACTTTCCCAATCACGAGGTCACCGCCCACGCCTATAAGGTCCACGTTGCCCTCATAGGCTTCTGCATTCACCACAGCACCATTTGCGAGGATACGGATTCCTTCGATGTCGCCCCGTGCCGTGTAGAGATCTATCAAGCGTCCTGCGTTGATGTAGCCCCTATTCATGCCATAGCCATTATACATGCGAATACCATTTTCAGCGCGCAGATACGCATCCATACCTGCTGCTGCCGAAAGCAGGTAGAGCGGCAAATTGCCGTTCTGGTGGACATAAAGGGACTTGCCGCTGTTTGCCATAAGCCAGCCGTTGATCATGATCTCCAGGAACTTATCCTTGGCACCGATGTTGCCTGCACCGGAGAAAATGGTAAGGTTCCTGCCACGAAGCAGCGTGCCGTCAGCAATGGTCACACCCTTGCCTGCGGAAAGGCGAATATCCCCATCGGTGTCGATACCGCCCTTGATGTTCAGGGCAGAATCTTGCGTGGCGCTGACATAGACATTATTCTTGCCCGTCAGCTGCACGATGCCGCCGTCCCTTATTTTAAGGGTGACGGGCACCTGCCGCCTGATGGTGACGCCGTTCTCGTCCCAGGTGAGGTCGCCAGCTTTGGCACTGGCCAGCAGTTTCATATTGGCCGCCTTGGTAAGGTCAGCATTCTTGATGTAGATTGCCGCCTCATCATAGCCAATACCGCCATTTCTGGCAATCAGGGTGATATTTTTGCCGATGATATTGGGGTTGTTCACGATGTCAAAGGTGCCTGGCTGGGCGTTGACGATGCCATCCTGAATAGCGTAGAGCAGTTCGTTCTTGCTCCAGCCGTAGTTCTCGCTGACGGAAAGATCGCCGTAGTCAATGATGGCTTTCTGTTCATCGGCTGAGAAGCCCTTGCCTTTGAAGTAGGCATCCTTGACCGCCTGGAGTCTCGCCCGCGCTGCATCCTTTTCTGCATCAGTGGTGGCCGCCTGCATGGCGGAGATATATTCCTGCTTGGCCTTGACAATGCCCGCATCCTTGGCATAGGCAGCAGCAGCGGATTTGTAGGCCTCAACCCGTGAAGCATTCAGCGTGAGAACACCATTATTTTCGGTGGCAGCCAGCTGTTTGAAACGGCCTTCGATGGCCGACAGTTTCCTTTCCTTGGAAGCTTTGGCTGCCGCCGTACGGCTGTCATCGCTGTCAGCATCGGAAATCATGCCCAGTTCTTTCCAGCGGGCTATCCGTTCCTCTGCCGAGGAGTCGATGGTATCTACGCCGCCATTGGCGTCCACGATGCTGCCGTTTTTCGCTTCAAGTGTTACATCACCTTCCTTGCTTTCGATTCTGGCCACACGCATATCCCCGGCCTGCTGCTGGATGTTGATATCCTTTTTGGCCGTGGCGGTAAGGCTGGAGTTCAGACGATTCGAGGAAGTAACAGACGTTCCTGCCTGTACTCGCAGAGAATCCTTGGTGCCGATACCGCCATTTACACTGGTAAGCGTTATGGCTGGAGCCTCGATAAGCGTCGCCAAATCGACGCGAATAAGTTCTCTCTTTTCATTAAAGACAGCAATATTCTCGTACGGATAAATTTCGATATTGCCATCAGCGGTAATGTTGATTTTCCCGTTATCCGGCGCATTCGTAATCTTTACCTGACGAATTTTCAGATTCCCTTTATCCGAATCAAAGTTAATGTTGCCGCCTCTGGCCGTAAGCTGTACTACCGAATCCGTTTCTACCGCCCTATGCTTGATATCAAGGGAATTGCCTGTGGCTTCGAGCCTTCCCGTAATAAGCCTTGCGCCGTCCAGCGTCTTGATATTGCCCTTGGCTGTAGCAATAATTTCACTCCTATCGGTTTTTCCGCTCTGGAGATTGGCCACATTTTCCACATTGTCCCGGAAGTAAAGGTTGCCACCGCTGTCTAGGTTTATCAGGCCATTATTCCTTGCCTGGGCAAAGGTATAGTAGATAGGCTTGGCCGCATTGATGGCGGTAATCGTGGTTGTACTGTTCCCCGATGTTTCCGTCCAGCTGTAATCTACGTAACCTTTGGTATGCGCCCAGTTCGTATAATGCATCTCTGAAGCATTGACCTTTCCTTTCGTGGTGTTCCCAACAATGTAGGAATTAGCGAAAACATACACACCATCGGGGTTATCCACCAGATTTTGCCAACTCCAATTTCTCATAACTACGCCCTGTGCCATCTTGCCACTGATATCGGTGGCGCGTGCTGTGCTGCGGACACTACTGATATCTGAACCAATCTGCTTGATGAGATCATCGGTAGAGCCAGTTTCCCAAAGTTTGAAGAGGCCAAAGAAGGATGCATATTCTTTTCTGTAATACTTATCCACCACTTTCTGACCGGACGTGCCACCTGTCCAGCTGATTGTCATATGGCTTGCAGGCTTGTAGCCATTGCGCTTACCCATCACCCACGGAGTTGTGGCAGAATCGCCGGGTTTATAGACCCGATGCATGGTACTCGTACTCTCGTCAATCCCAAAGTTGCCCCAGAGATCAGTGATTCGTATGAAGCCTTCCCGGTCATTGTTCGTGATGCGTCCCATATAGAGGTCGGCCGAGGCGCCACTGGTATCAATATTGATGTCCGCCACACCGTCCGCCACAATAATGCGCCCACCGCCGGTGCTGGCTATACGCCCCCGGATGTCTACACGCCCGCCACGCACATCAATGTCATCGGTCAGCAGGTGTCCTGTGGCAGGATTGTAATAAATCGGTACGGCATAGTCATACATCTTCGTCGTGTCGTTCCAGATCATTCCCTTCTGCCCCACCTGATACCTGCTGTTGCCAATCACATCATCATCGGCCATTTTGTACCCGCTGGCTGAGGCGGCGACTTTTTGAATATCGCTGCTGCTAACGCTGTTCCTGTAGTTCGTATATCCGCTCTGAATCAGGCCGTTGATATTCACATCTTTGGCATTGATGGAGATATTTCCCCCGGAGATAATGCCTTTTTTCTCCGATTCATCCGTGTAGGCAACCTCGGAACTGCTAAGATTGGCTCCATTTTTCACCCAATTCAGATAGTCATTATAGTTGGTGAAAAATTTCGAACCGCTACTATTGTCAGCCTTATTATACTGACTGGTCAACCATTTCAAAAAAGCAACAACGTCGAGGTTATAATTCGGTATGTTAAGCCAGCCGGATTTAGCAAAATCTAAGGTGATAAAGGCCTGAATCTTATCCGCTGTTTTTTGGTCGAACATGTATTTGGCAATGGGATCGCCACCCACGTTTACGAAACCATCGGGCTGGGACAGATAGACACCGCCCTTATCGGCATTGATGGAGATGGTTTTGCCATTCACCGAGCCATTGATGACAAGGTCATAGTTTTGGTTGGTGAGGTTGACGGCGCCGGAGTCGTTATCCACATTGCCGGAGATGGAAATACTCGGCCGGGAAATCTTATCCTTGTCCTCCTTGCCCGTAGATTTGATATTGATGGCAGATTCACCGGAAGCATCTTTAAGGATTTGGTCATTCTGGTAAATCCTGCCGCCACCATCTTCAATCTTCACATCATTCAGCAACATATAGGCGTTGCCGCTGTTGGTGATGTTGATATGGGCCGAGCCATTGGCCACAATATTCTTGTCGCCGGAAAGCGTCGCGGCGTTTACGAAGACATTGCCGCCGGATACATTGATGTTTGGCAGTTCAAGCCCTGCCATGGGAATTTCCCGCAGGATGGCCTTGTTCCCCTGAGAATCCTTGTAAAGGAAGTTCTCTTGTTCCATGGCGGACAGGACGTTATTCAGTTCGTCTTCCAACAGCTTGTACTCGGTGCTGTCCGGGTTATAATCCGTCATGGCATAGCGCAGTTCGTCATAACGGTCAATATAGGGATTTTTCTTCGTGATGGACTTGATGGCACTTGACGTGTCAAACCAGCCCTGCTTTGCCGTCACCTTCACGCCGCTGGTATCAAGCTCGTTATTGCTATTGAGCTTGAAGTCCCCCGTGATGTCAATATCCAGCTGGTTATGGGTGCCGGCCGTAACCTTCCCCTGCACATCCACCTTGGCGGTCTTGTTCTGGGAAACCTCATTGTCCCCCAGAGCCGTAGAGGTGAGACGGCGCTTGCCGGTCTCCCCCTGCCCCCAGATTTTGAACTGACGAGCCGATTCCTCGATATAGGAAGTGCCCTCATCAGCCCGCAGATAAGTATGGCGAATGGAGGTGGTATTGGCACCACTGCCCACCGTCACGCCCCTATCAAGAGTCAGCGTCTCATTGATGGTAGGCGAAGTCTCAGCGGGTATAAAGGTGGCATTATGGGCATTGGCATAAGTCAAAAGACGCAGGTTGGAGGGAGTCTTGTTTTCATCGGCCCCTGCGAGCAGCATCAGGTCATGGCCGCTGGCCAGTTTCGAGCTGCCGGTAATGTCAACCTTGTCCCGACGGGTGAGCTTGTTGGTGTTCTTCACCGTGGTAACGCCAGCAGCGCCGCCTTCGTCCACGGATTCTGCTTCCAGGTCATGGTCAATATCGCTGGTGGCAGCCAGGGAAATATCGCCGTTTTCCGTGGAGAGGTTGGCATTTTTCACCGTAACCCGGTCGGTAAAGGACGTATCGCTGTCACTGCTTCCCACCAGGATCTGGACAACACCTGCCCCTTCCACATTGTTCTTGCTTACAATCTTGCTGTCGGTCTTGGCCTGCGCCCGCAGGGAGGATTCATCCAGCCCCTTGAGGGTGCCGCCGGTGATATTCACATCGGCAGTGGCATTGATGGTATTCTTCACGGCAGAATCACTGCCCGTGACGCCGCCATAGCTGCCGGCCTTCTGGGTATCCTTGTAGTCAATATTGTTGTCGGCATTGTAGCCCTGGATGAAATTCGTCCTGATATTGGCATTATTCACATTGATGGCCGTGGTGTGGGTAGCCGTATTGGTGATGCCTACGCCGCTGCCGCCGGCAATGGCTGCCCTTGTAGCATCGGTGGTAAAGTCATGCTTATCCGTAAGTTCCGCTCCTGCCGCAAAGAGGGATGCGTTCCAGTTGCCGCTTACATTGGTCTTGGTATTGGTGGTCAGGCTGTTTTCCAGTTTGGCGGCATAGGGGGAGATGTCCACTGCGGCACCGCCATCCCCGTCAGCTCTGGCCGTATTGTCCTCGGAAGCCGTGCTAAGGAGCAGGGCGATTTGCAGCTGCTTGTCATTGGTGCCATTGGCATTGATGGCAGAATTCAGCACGCTGTCGCTCTTGGCCACATTGGTGCCGGAAGCCACCAGTCCGGCAGCGCTGACACCAGCAGCCTTGATATCCTTGGTCACATTGGTATTGCTCATGGCCATCAGAATGCCACGTTCCTGAACATTTACTTTACCAAGGTTAATCTGAGAATTGCCATAAGCATCTGCCCGGCCGGTATTGACCTGGGCCGCCACATAACCGGAGATGCCCAGGCCTTTCATGTCGGTGGTAAGACCGATTTCGTTCTGGGCGAGGATTTCCGTCTCATCGGCCAAAAGGCTGGTGCCATCGCCGATATCCACGGTGCTCTTCACCGGTGCAGACTTCGTCCCGGCAGAGGAATCCGCCACCGTTACGGCACCGCTGACCAACAGGGAAGCGGCGGCAGACTTGGTCTCCGTTTTTACATTTGGGGAGTTCAGGGCAGTAATGCCGATGGTGCCTGCACTCAGGCTGTTGGCATTCTTGTTTTTTGCTGTATTCAGGGTTACTGCCGTCTCGCTGGCGTCATGAGCCGTGGCAGAGATCCCCGTACCGGCTACACCAATAGCAGCGGAAACAGCCTGGGTGGTTACCTCAGCGGTTTTCTGGCCATCCTTTTCCGGCCCACGGGAAGCGGCCACCAGCAGCGAATCTTCAGCTTTCATGGTGTTGCCGCCCTGCAGCGCCACGGATACCTTGCCCTTGTTTTCCACCTCGCCAATCAGGACATTCACGGAACCGGCTATGGCCCCGGAAGCACCCAAAGCGTCAATCTTGGCACGGCTTTCATCACCGGCAACTACCGCGATATTTTTGGCATTCATCGTATTGCCGGAAAGCTGCAGATCCGTAAGGCCACCCTTGCTGACCTTGCCATAGGCTCCGGACAGGGCCAGCGTGCCGCTGAGGGAACCCTGCTTGACTTCCAGCTCGGAAAGACCGCCCTGATAGGAGGCAATGGTAATATCACCGGAATTGGCCGTTATGGCAGAGTTACGCACTTCCCCTACGGAGTTGCCTGCCACATCCAGCACAGCTACTGTGCCGCTGATGGCCGCACTGCCCCCTGCGGTAGCCACTACGCTCTTCATCTCGGCATTGGTCTTGGCGTCTGCCTCAAGGGTCACATCCCCAGCAGAATCCAGAGTGCTGCCCATAACCGTAAGGCCGGAGGCAGAATCCTTCTTCTTTGCTGTCATGGTCACGGTGTCACGGGTATTGGTGATATTTTTCCCGTCACTATCCACCACGCCATGGGATTCTTCTTTCGAGAGGTTGCCAGCCTTCATCGCATCGTTTATATCCGTAAAGACATTGCTGACGTTCATCTTGGTCTTGCCGTCACCGGCATCATAGGTTGAGGAAATATCCTTGCCCACATTGGTCACCATGACATTGAGGCCCATGGCAGAGCCGCCTACGGAGGCATTGCCCGCAGTCTGCCAGATGTCCTTGTTGTCGCTGGCTCCGGCATTGATGGCTCCGGCGTAGACTTTGCTGTTTTCGATATTCACATTGGTGGTGCTGTCCAGCTTGTTGACGGAAACGCCCACGCCTACACCGGCTGCCCCGGCGGAGCCCACACCGGCCTTCTGGTCGAGGATCAGCTGGTTATTGGCGGTGATATTGGCATTCTTCGCCCGTTTGCTGCTCGTGCCAATGGTGCTGTTTTTGAGCTGAGCCTTGGCGGTGCTGTTCGCTTCCGAAACGCCGATGGAACCGGCCAGACCTGCGCCGATACCGGCCAGACCTACCCCCACTTCCGTGTAGTTGACCTTCATCTCATTATTGGCTTTGACATTCAGGTCACCCTTCTTGTTGGCAGCATATTCCACATGGATGTTTTCTGCCGTAGCTTCGGTAGTGCCCGTATCCGACACATAGCCCACGGCAATGCTCAGGCCTGCGCCAATGCCTGCGCCAGTGAACACCGTACCGATAAGATGGGAACGTGAAAGATGATCTGCCGTCAGGGAAATATTGCCGGCATTCTTGATGTTCACATTCTTGAGGAAGGCATTGGTGGTGCCATCCAGCAGAGTCACGCCAGAGGCGGCGTTGACCGCTGCCCCCTCACCGGCAAAGGAAGCGCCGGCAGCAAAGGAACCTACGCCCTGACGAGATTTGGCTTCGATATTGACATCATTGGCATACAAATCGTATTTAGCGGAGGGGCCAATCAGGGAGGCTTCCGTGGTGCGGGTAATCTTATTGGTGTCAGAACCAAGGCCCACAGCGCCCCCTTCCATGGCGATGTTCACCGTACCCACGCCCCCTGCACTATTGGCATAGTCGTGGGCAATGACATTCACATTGCTCTTATTGGCGGAAGCATTATTTATCTTGGCATCCGTAATGCGAGCCTTGGTGGAGCCGCCAATCAGGTTCACATCCACCGTGCCATTTACGGCCGCACCTGTACCCGTGCCGCCGGCATTCACCAGGAAGGATTTCATGGTATGGGTGCCGGAGGCATCCACCAGTAAGCCCGTGTAGCTCTTGGCCGTGCGGGCATCCTTCAGGCTATCGGAGGATTTGAAGAGATCCTGATCCGCATATTTGTCGAGGATAGCGTCATCGCTGACGGTATCCTTGACAGAATGGGTTGCATCCCCTGTGGATTTAATGACCGTATTTGCCCCTTCAACAGCCGCTTCCGTCTCACTGTCAATCTCGTTGACGCTGACAGAAGCCCCGATGGCTGCCCCCTGAGAAGAAACAGAGAGTGCCCCTACATAGTTGGCAATCTTCTCATCGCTGATGGCCGTGATAGCCGGGGACTTGGCGCTGATATTGGCACCATTGTTGACGAGGGCCTTGGTCTCCGTGTCGATCAGGTTCACGGTGGCCGAACCGGCCAGGCCCAGACCGCTGCCGTAATTTACGCCGCCGCCTACGCCTACCGTGGTGATGTCTGCATGGCTGGCTGCGCCCAGGTCAAAATCATTGCCGGTGAAGCTGCCGCCGGAGAATTTGGCCGTGGTATGGGTTTCGTCACGGGTGACGCCCACGCCTACGCCAATGGCTGCGGACTCGCCCACTGCGGCCACGGCGGCATTGGTGCTGAAATCATCATCGGTGCTGGCCTTGACGGAAATGTTGCCCGTAGAGTTCTTGACATTCGTATTGACCACTTGGGCAGTCACATCGGCAGACTTCAGCCCTACGGCGGCGGCGCCGTTCACTGCCGGGGAACCGTTGGCCAGCCCCACGCCAAAGCCAATGGTGGTCAGGCCGGAGTTATCCGTAGCCGTGACACTTATCTTGGAGGTATTATGGTCAATGGTGGTGCCACTGATCGTGGCGCTGTTGACCTGACGGTCCGTATCGCCAATGGCATTATAAGCCACAGCACCGCCAATGGCCGTACCCTGGGACAGGGTAAAGCCGCCGGCTACCGCCAGTTTCTTCGTATCGTCTTCGGAGGCAACGGAAATGCTCGTGGCATTCTTCACCGTGCCGCCGGAAAGTTCTGCCTTGATATCATCCGCACCGCTGTTTACCGCTACGGCACCATTGGCGGCCAGCTTCTCCCGGGAAGCGGCCACACCTGCGGTCACAGCATAAACCCGGCCTTCATTCTGGGCACCAATGGCAATGGTTTTCGCCGTATTATCTGCAAACTGCGAATTCTGCACATAAGCGCCGGTGGTGTTTTCCAGACGGTTGTAAGCCCCAGCCAGCCCCGTGGCCACATTGCCCACGGAGACCTGGCCTGCCACATTGATATCCTTAGCGGCGGTGCTGGCGTTAACGATATTGCCGACCATATTCTTGATATTGGAGCCGCTGATTTCAGCCCGCACATCATTGCTGTCGGTCTGCCAGCTGAAGGAGCCTGCCCCGCCAAAGCCGTCAGAAGTGCCGCTGCCCCCGGCGGCTGCACCGATGGCCAGCGTCTTGCTGTCGGCCTTGACATTGAGCATACCGCTGCCGGTGATGTCGCTGCCATTTTTGATGGCCGCCGTAAAGTCATTGTCCACTTCGCTGATGGAAAGGGCTGCATCCACGGAGGCGGAGCCGCTTTCCCCCACAGAGGCCGCAACAGACAGAGCTGCCCCGACGATGACATTGCCACCCTCAGAGGAGATATTGGCCTTGCCTTCGTCATCCAGGGCATCCTCAATGGCTTTTGCATAGGATGTGCCATCGGCATCCAGACCCCTATCCTTGATATAAGTATCGTATTGCTTGGAAACATCCTTGGTGTCCCGGGCATCCACCGTCACATTTTTGGCCGTGATCTTGGTGCCGTCCAGGACAGCATTGGCCGTATTCTTCAGGCTGTTATAGGCAACAGCGCCCTCAAAGCCATAGGACTTGGCACCGCTGCCGGAGGAAGCGGCCACAGCCAGGCCCACTGCGCCCCCTACTTCGGTAATGCCGGTGCTGACCGTATTGGTAAGATTCCCCATCAGGGCATAGTTTCCCCCGGTAATCAGGGCATCCAGATTGTTGTCGATACGGTTGTAGACCACACTGCCCCCTACTGCGGCGCTCTTGGATTTGCCGGAGGCAATGGAGGCATTGACGCCGCCGGTTACTAAAGTGTCCGAATCCGTCACGGTATTCGTGACGCTGGCGGCAGTTGCCGTGTTGTTCAAAAGTTCTGCTTTCACAGTATTGTCAATATCCGCCACAGAGACAGAAGCCGCCCCTGTATAGCTGGAGCCGCCGGCTGCCGCCCCGGAAGTGGCCACAGCCAGGCCAAGGCCTGCCGAGACCACGGCACCGCTGCGCTCTGCCTCATTGGTAATGTCAGCAGCATTCGTGATCTTGCTGTTGCGGATAGCGGAAACCGTATCGATGTCCAGATCAGACCAGCCCACAGAACCTGCCACACCCACATTGGTGCTGTTCTCGTTCTGGCCACCCAGCTTGCGGGTATTGAAGGTCAGGCCTGCGGCTCCGGCCCAGGCCCCGGTAAAGCCGGAATCTGTAGCAGAAAGCGCAATATTACGGTCGCCACTTCCCAGAGTGATGGTTGCCCCGTCAATAATGGTATGGGTAGTCCTGTCCAGCAGGTTGATGGCCACACTGCCGGCACCGGCCACGCTGATATCGGAAAGCTTCTTGTTGGCGGTGGGGTTCTTGGTCACGTTGTCCGTCTTGAGTTTCTTGTTTTCCTTGATGTCTGCGGCCTTTTTGACAATATCCGGCACGATGGAGTTGAGTTTGTCATTGGCCGAACGCCAGACGTTCATCACCTTGTTCTTGCTGTTGGTGATTTTGGCCGTGAGCTTGCCCATTTTCCCTGCTTCGTCATCATCGGAAGCTGCGGCAATGCCGCCGGCTACGGCCACGGAGTTGATCTTGCCATCCAGATTGGTAGTTGCTTTCAGACTGCCCGCATTAATCGTAGCCTTGCCCACGTTGACAATGCTGTTCACTTCCATATCGTTCAAGGCCAAAGATGCCCCTACCCCTGTAGCGGCACCAAAGCCGAAGGAACCGGCAATATTCATGAGGTTGGCGGTGTTGTTGCCGGTGATATCCATGGCGCCAGTGGATTTGAGCGCAGTATTCCCGGCAATATCCACTTTAGCCGTATTATCTCCCATGACATAGGTGATCATGCCCTTGACGCCGCTATCGCCGCCCATACTGGCCCCCGTGGCCAGATCCACATGGGTGGTGGTGCTGTCAGCGTTCACGGACAAGGTATTTCCTGCAAGCGCCGAGCCTTCTGCTACGGTGACTTCGGCATTGCGGTCAGGCTTGAAGAAGGAGACCACGCCACCAACGGCATTCTGGTCGCCGGTCTGCAAACCTAAGTTGCCGTTCAGGGAGGTATCGGCACGTTCCAGCCCGGCCTTGATGGTGGTTGCGCCCGTACCTTTGATATCCGCATACTTGCCCAGGCTAACCTTGGCGCTGTCATCCGTCAGGGCCACGTCCACAGCACCGGCAATAGCCAGCTTCGCATTATCCTTGGACAGGTCACGGGTGGGATTGTAGGAAGGATTCTTGTCGCTGCCGCCTTCCGTTGCCGAGGAAACGGAGAAATTGGCATAGTTCTCCAGCTTCAGGAAGGCCGTAACCTTCGAGGCGATGGAGGTGTAGGCAGAGGGGTATTTTTTCAGGGCGTCCAGCACGGCCATGGCTGCAGGCGCAATATCCCCCACCGTGGCCGCATCCGTCCGGTAATTGTTGAACACCAGGACAAGATTTGTCCAAGCTGTCGTAAGTTCTGCATCATCCAGTTTTTCGATGGCTTCCTTGCTGTCGTCAAAGGCTTTCTTCAGCTCGTCAATGACATGGGTGAATTTGCTGGTGGAGGTAACGGTCACATCTTTGCCGCTGATTTTGGCGTGTTTTGCCGCATCGCCTTCCTCCACCACCACCTGAGCAGAGCTATCCAGGTCAGCCACCAGCACCGAGGCCTGTATCTTCACCTTCTGGACGCTTTCCTTGTTGTCCTTGTCAATCTTCTTCTGGGCAGCATTGCCCATGGAGCCGGAGGCATACATATGGGTGCTGTCTGCTGCCAGGTCACTGGTGACTTTCACATTGCCGGCAGCCTGAATATCTGCATTTTTCGTCAGGGTAGTCTTGGCCGTATTGGTCTCGGAGGCCACCGCTACGCTGGCTCCGGCGTTAAAGAGGGACTTGGTCTCCTCAAAGAGGGATTCTCCCTGCTCAGGGGAGCCCATCTTGAAGAACTTCTTGACTACTCCGTCTATAATGGAGTTCCCGATATTGCTGATATACTTGCTGCTGTTGGTAAAGAGGCTCTGTTCTATATTCTCAGCACTTTGAGTGGAAGCGCCGATGGAATTGGAGGCGTTGATCTTGTTGGAATTGACGGTGTTCTTGGAAGACAGATTGACCTCACCACCGGCATGGATGGCCGTATCCACCTTGAGGTCGGCAGAGGAGTCATAGTCCATTACCGCCACAGCCGTCCCGGCCATGGCATTGGACGTGGCTTTTGCGCCTGCCGTAAGGGAGACTTTTTCCGTGGACTCTGCCGAAGCATCAAAACTCTTAGCAATATTCTGTATATTTGCCGTATCCTTCAGATTGACTTCGCTGGTATTCTCCCCTACCAGCACACCGATGCCCAGCGCCAACGTGACATTGTCGGTCTTGCTCAGGGATTCCTTGGCACTGACGGTGGGCGAAGCCGAGGCATTGGAAGCGACTTTAGC
Organism: Pseudoselenomonas ruminantium; assembly: GCF_900142515.1. Taxonomy (GTDB): domain Bacteria; phylum Bacillota; class Negativicutes; order Selenomonadales; family Selenomonadaceae; genus Selenomonas_A; species Selenomonas_A ruminantium_D. The sequence goes on from NZ_FRBC01000002.1 coordinate 104,188, forward strand.
GCCGCCCTGGTCGGTCTGCAGGGTGCCTTCCACATTCACCACGGCCTTGTTGTCCAGCTTGGCCACCGCCACAGAGGTGCTCTGGGCTCCCTGACGCAGCTTCAGGTGACGGTCATTGACCAGATCCAGAATCCCGCCTACAATGCCGTCGGGGCTGGTGGCCATGCCCGCCGTAAGGGTGCTGTCGGCAGTAATGGACAGAGCTTTCCCGTCCGCAGGATCTGCACCAGTGGCCTTGATGACCGCATTCTTGCCGATATTGGTCTCGGCCTTTACATGGTGAATGGCCAGCACCGTATCCACATCAATGAGGCGCAGTACATCGGCGCCTGCTCCCAGGACATCATAGCTGCCGCTGCCGGTAAAGAGCTTATGCAGAGAAGCCGCATGGTCGCCACCATTGGTCACGAAAACATCCTCCGCCTTGGCAGCAATATTCACGTTTTTACCCGTGATTTCGCCGTTGGCGTTGACGGTAGCTTCAACCGTTCCCAGGGCAAAGGCTTCCTCGTTCTTGGCCGTAGCCGTAACGGACACGTCCCCTGTGGTGCTGACGGTTGCTCCCTCTGCCACAGTGACCGTAGGTTTCAGTTCAATCCTTGTCCAGTCGCTGGTGGTGCCGCTGTTTCCCACAGCCGCCAGCACGATTTTCCCGTTGTCACTGGATTTTTGCAGGGAGAGATTCCCCGCAAGGCCCGCACTTGTCCCGGAAATATTGACCAGACTGGAAAAGTCAAGGCTGTCCTTGCTCACAACGCTGGCACCGCTCTCCAGGTTGACATTGCCGCCCCGGAGGCTTGCCCCATCCACCGTATTGATCTTACCGGCCACTTTGATGGTGGCATCGGCATTCAGGGCAATGGAGCCGTCCTGTATCTTGCTCCACCGCTGGGAGAAGCCTGTATCCTTGACACCGTTGTCCCCCACCATGGCATTGTATTCCGACTGGGAAGGTGCCATAAGGTGTACGCTGCCCGCATTGATCACGCCAGTAGAGCCTACCACCACGCCATTGGGCGAAAGGAAATAGAGGTTGCCGCCAATGCCGCCGTTCTTCACCGCATTGACCGTACCGCTGATATTGGCCTGATTATTGACAAAGTTTACCAGACTGCTTGCATTCGTACTGCCCGGAGCAGTGCCCATATGCATATTCGCAATATTCCCTGCATCCAGTTTAAAGTTCTTGAAAGCATTGACTGCAACAGAATTCACCAGTTTATCTGCATAGATATTGTTGACCGTGTCGTTGAACTTCGCACCGCTGACTTTTTCAATATCCTGCGCCGCAGCCAATGACGGCATGGCAGCTGAAGCCAGCATAGCCCCACCTAAGAGGACAGGTGCTACCCGCGCCAGGACACTTCTCGTATTGTTCTTACCGTGGCTCTTGGCATATTCGGAAACCACCACATAACACTTCCGCACATGGCTCCAGATAATCTTATATGTCTTATTCACGGTATTTCTCCCCTTTCAATCTATCTCTAATCCGTTAGAATTGCGCATTCATACCAACTTGAATCCTTATCTTGGATATAAAGTGCGATTTGCTTTCACCGTTTATTTCCCTTGAGTTGCCGCCCACTTTTCGATTTGCGGCTGAAGAAGACGAACTACCTTTTTTCTGGAAATATTTTTTCCCAGGATAATTTTGTTTCCGTCCACGGTTGCAAAGGCTTTTGCAGCGCACCCCACGGAACCAGGACCGTAGCAGGATATGGTTGCCGAATAGGTTTCTAAATCGTGAATTTTCAAAAAGAGCATATCCATTTTTTGCGTGTTAAAATTTTTCATTACCCAGTCGCCAAGTCGCTGCTCCAAAGCCTGTCTTTTTTCCGGCGTTAATGCGACGACCGTGGCGCAACCATAGGAAATGCCATTTACGGTAAATTCCTTGTAATCGGAATAGAAAACATCCTTGTCCGACATATTTCGATAAGCAGCAAATTCTTCTTCCATGGCGAGGAAATAGGCGGTTCTGTCTTTGACATTCGCTTTTTTCACGAGGTCGGCTGCCGCCTGCCGATCCAAGTCCGTGGTGGTGGTGCTTTGCAAATTGTCCGTATCTGACAGGATAGCGGAAAGCATCATTCCGGCCATGCCTTTTTCAATGGGAACATTGGCTTCACGATATTCCAACCACACGATGGTGGAAGTGCAGCCTATGGGCAAATTGCGGTAATAAGCGGGAGCTGCCGTTTTGACGTCACCAATGAAGTTGTGATGGTCGATGATTTCCAGTATGTTGGCCTTGTCCATCCCAGAAACTGCCTGGGCAAAGCTGTTATGGTCTACGAGTATGATATTTTTACTGGCGGCATTATCCAGCAGCGGTGGTTCCTGGAAATCAAAATATTTTAAGGCGTAGGCGGTTTCCGCATTTATCGCCGAAGTAATTCTGGCCTCGGCGTTTATACCCAGCTTCCGTTTCAAGTTTGCGTAGGCGATTGCCGTACATACGCTATCGGAGTCGGGAGGCCTATGTCCGATGACATAAATCGGGCCATTGCCGTAATCAATCCCCTGCATATAAGCAGGATAGTTAATCTTGTCATTGCGATCGGCGCCTTCAACGGAAGTGTACGGAATAAAAAACCAGATAAGAAAAAGGACACAGTACAGCAGTACGGATTGATGTTGCTTTTTCATGAAAATTTCCTCACTTTCACGTTAAGATTAATGACCGTAATCGCCTCAATCTATCGCCAATACTTTAAAATTGCGCATTCATGCCAAAGTGAATCCTCGTCTTGGACACCTGGCTGCCGTTCAGATCCTTTTCCAGTGGGAAACCGATGGAAAGATCCATATAGACCGTCTGCTTGATATTGGCCTTCAGTCCCAAACCGACACTTTTCAGCAGATGATCCTCATAAGCGGTATCCCCCAAAATGTCGCCATAGTCAAAAAAGCCATAGACGGAGGCCGTCCGTTTCCGGTTCAGCGGGATGGCATATTCTGCACTGTAGGTAACGCCGCTATCGCCACTGATCAGATCCCGTTTATAACCCCGCACGCTGTTAAGGCCCCCCAGGAAAAACTGTTCTGCCGAGGGCAGATTGTGTACGCCGCTCCATTGCAGGTTCAAGCGGCCCGTAAATGTATGGCCGTTGGGCCAGCTTTCCTGATACATACTGTTCAGCCGGTAGAGGGAATAATCCTTGGTGGCATAGGTGCCGTCATTGGCCTGATAGGCCTGGGAATGACCGACTCCGTAATAATGCTGATGGTAGAATGCCCAGGTCTTCCCATAACGTGTCGTGGCAATGGACAGATAAAGGTTGTTGGCCCGGCTGTCCAGCCAGGGAACAGAGCCATCCATCATATCCGTCTGGGAGTTCTGCCGGTAAACGCCGATCTTCGCTTCCGTACGGGTGGTCTGGTTCAGGACCAATGGATGGAGATATGCTGCCCCCAGATACCAGCCATGACCATGGCTTTTGAAATGACGCGTGGAGCTTTCGATCAATTCGTTGGTGGAGGTGCTGTAATCGAAAAGCACCTTTGCCCCCTGCCTGCCCACAGGAGTCACGTAATTGAGGCCCACGGTATTCAGGCCCTTTGCCCGGACATAGCTGGCGGTCAGACTGTCCCGCCGCCCCGACAGGCTGCGGTTCGTGTAATAGAAGCCCTCACGCCATTCGCCATTGCTGCTGCCGCCGCTGTTATCCGCCGACAGGGTGAAGACATCATTCTTCGGTTCCTGCAGCACGATCTCATAGTCCGTTGTGCCAGGCTCCTTCCCTGCCTTCACCGTAATCCCCAGCCGGGCATCATTGGTGGCATTGAAACGGAAGAGCTTTTTGTTCAGCTCATTGAAGTTCTGTACCGTGCCATTACGCAGAGGCAGGCGGTTCCGGATATAGCTCTCCTTCGTATGCTTGTTGCCGGAAAGGGTGACTTCCCCGGTCTTGCCCTCGATCAGGGCGATATGCACATGACCATTTTCAATGGTCTGCTGGGGCAGGTATGCCTTGCAGGTGGCATAACCCTCAGCCGCATAGAGCCCATTGATCTTCTCTATGATAGCAGTGAGGTCGGCCAGCGATACCTCTTTGCCCAGATAAGGTTCCGTGATCTCGTTGAATTTGTCAGCCTTGATGACAGCCGATTCATCTATGGTGACTTTGTTCAGGACAAACTTCACCTCAGCTTCCCCTGCACTGGCAGGCGTTTCTGTATTGCCCTGGACTTTCTCGTCCTGCTTTTTCCGGTCTTCCTCCATCTGCTGGCGCAGACGCTCACGCTCAGCCTCCTCACGCTGACGGCGCATCTCCAGGCCGGCATCATCCCGGGGATTTACCGGTGGCGGCGGCGGTGCGGCCAAAGCAACGGTGCCACCACTGAAGCATAATGCTGCCATCAACATAACGGTCAATTTTCTTTCCCTTGTATCGAACATAGTCCTGCCTCCCAAAAGCATGATGAATTTCAATAAATGTGTTGTATTTAATTCGTCAAAGTATAAAAAATTCCTGCTATACTCAGTCTATTCAAGGGTGTATTGTCGACAAATCCAAGCTTTATCTATATTGTATATCGAAGGATTTCGGAAAAGATTAAATTCGTCAAGGTATAGAAAATACCTGCTATACTCAGCCTATTCTCCACTTCTTCACTATAGCAGCAGTTTTAGCTTATTTTTTGCCAAAACCATGATTTTGCGGTAAAATATAAGTAAACTAAGCGCAGAAGGAGCGGATTCTATGGGAAAAATACGCATTCCTCAACTGATAATCGCCTTATTCTTACTTTTGATATATCCCTGCCTCGTAAACGCCGGAACTCCCGGCCATACCATCAATACGGACATGGCCCAAAGCAAGTACCAGCCTGTGGTCACTGCCGACCGCAGTACCTATAACGAAGAAAGCGGTCTCTATAACCTCTCAGGCAATGTCCGCATTCAATGTGACGGGCGCCTGATTACCGCCAACAATGCAAAAATAAACCCCAACACCCTGCAGGTATGGGCTGATGGGCGTGCCACCATCACAGAGGGAGAACTGACCTTCACCAGTGACGCCCTCTATGCCGAACTTTCCGGCAATACCGCCTGGTTCTTCGGCAACCGCTGCGGCGTGGAACGGCCAGGGCTGATGATCCACGGCGACAATATGCAATACGACTGGAAAACTCATATCGTGATTTTCGACGGACATGTAATGTGGGTACATAAGGGAAAAAGCAATACCACCACTCACCTGGAATTCGATTTAGAGAAAGACGATATCGCCAGATAATGACTGAAAAGCCCGGTGCAACTATTTCTTCCGCTGAGACGCTTACGCGCCAAACGCTTCAGAAATAGCCGCACCGGGCTTTTATTGTTCATTTTTTATTTTCTCATTCCGTTTTTTACTCGGATTCACAGGTCAGATCTACGACTTCTCCCTTCTTTTCCTTCACGACCACTTCGCGCTGGAATTCGAAGCATTCGTCAGCGATATCCTTATTGAGCCAGAGCAGGCAGATGAGGTTTGGAATCGCCATCAGGCCGTTCATGGTATCAGAGAAATTCCAGACCACTTCGAGGGCTGTGGTAGCACCCACAAAGGTCACAAGACCGAAGAGGATGCGATAACCCATGATGACCGGGCGTTTCTTGATGAGATATTCCAGTGCCTTTTCGCCATAATACTCCCAGCCCAGGATGGTGGAGAACGCAAAGAGACTCAAGGAAATCGAGATGATCAGCTTGCCGTATTCGCCAAACACCGTGCTGAAGGCGGCAATCGTGAGCTCTGCTCCGGAGAGCAGTTCCCCGGTTTCCGGATTCACCATGCCCAGCATGCCGGAGGACGCGATGACCAGACCGGTCAGCATGCAGACAATCATGGTGTCAAAGAACGTACCAGTCATATTGACATATCCCTGACGGGAAGCATGATCCGTGCGGGCAGCCGCTGCCGCAATGGGAGCCGAGCCAAGACCTGCCTCATTGGAGAACACGCCGCGGGCCACGCCCCAGCGCATGGAGGTCAGCATGGTGGCCACAATAGAGCCGCCTACGCCACCAGCCACAGAATCAAAAGAGAAGGCCATGCGGAACATTTCCGCCACGCCAGCAGGCACAGCCGCAAAGTTAGCTGCAATCACAATAGCCGCCGTCACAAAGTAAAAGGCTGCCATGGCCGGTACCACCACACTGGATACCTTGCCGATGCTGCGGATGCCCCGGATAAGTACCGACAACGACAGAACCATGATCACAGCACCCGTGACATACGTGGGCACATCATAACTATGGGACAGGGCCGCCGCAATGGAATTGGCCTGCGTCATATTGCCGATGCCGAAAGAAGCCAGCACCACAAACAGGGCAAACAGGAAAGCCAGCGTCCGGCCGATATATTTATTCTTGATGCCATACTTCATGGCGTACATGGGGCCGCCGGACATTTCCCCTACGGAGTTGGTTTCCCGGTATTTCACGGCCAGCACCGACTCAGCATATTTGGTGGACAGGCCGAAAGCGGCACTGATCCACATCCAGACCAGAGCACCGGGGCCGCCTAATACCATAGCGGTAGCCACACCGACAATGTTACCGGTACCCACGGTAGCCGAAAGCGCCGTCATCAATGACTGGAAGGGCGAGATATCCCCTTCATGTTCATTCCGATGACGGAAAATCATGCGAATGGCATAAACCAGATTCCGCCAGGGCAAAAATTTCAATCTCACGGTCAGGAACACCCCTGTTCCCACCAGAAGGGCCAGCATCACAGGCCCCCAAACAAAGTTATTGATGTCAGCCATTAAAGTTGCAAAGTCCATATTCTCACATCCCTTTTTTTAACATATAACATAAGAAAACTCTTCTGCTATGAATCCCGCAGAAGAGCGTCCTTCGTTGACGTCTATGTGTAGTATTATAATAGACTTGCATTAAGTTGTAAATAAAAAATTATGTATACTTAACGCTCCAAAGCCCTATGGGCAATATCCTTGCGATAGAAGGCATCCTTGAAGGAGATTTTCGCTACGCCGGCATAGGCCTTGTCCACAGCCGCCCGCACCGTATCTGCCTTGGCCACTACGCCCAGCACACGGCCACCGTCCGTGACAATCTGCCCATCCTTATGCGCTGTGCCCGCATGGAAAATCAATGCACCGGCAGCCTTGGCCTCATCCAGACCAGTAATGGCGTCGCCCTTGTTGTAGGCCTTGGGATAACCGCCAGCGGCCATAACCACGCAGACGGCAGCTTCTTTCGACCACTCAATATCATGGCCAGCCAAAGTACCATCAGCGCAGGCCAGCATGATATCCACCAAATCGCTGTTCAGCAGCGGCAGTACCACCTGAGTTTCGGGGTCGCCAAAGCGGGCGTTGAATTCCACCACTTTGGGGCCTTCTACCGTAATCATCAGGCCAGCATAGAGACAGCCTTTGTAGGGCTTGCCTTCCTGCTCCATGGCCTTGATGGTCGGCACGAGAATCTTATCATAAGCCTCCTGCACCATTTTATCCGTCATGACCGGCGCCGGTGCATAGGTGCCCATGCCGCCAGTGTTAGGGCCCTTGTCCCCATCATAAGCACGTTTGTGGTCCTGCGAGCTGATCATGGGGCAGATGGTCTTGCCATCGGTAAAGCAGAGAAGCGACGCCTCCTCACCTTCCATAAATTCCTCGATAACCACGCGGGAACCAGCATTGCCGAACTCCTTGTCTTCCATGATATCCGCGATGGCCTGCAAGGCTTCCTCTTCCGACATGGCCACGATAACACCCTTGCCTGCAGCGAGACCATCCGCCTTGATGACGATAGGAGCCCCTTCCTGACGAATGTACTCCCGGGCCGCATCTGCCTCAGTGAACACTTCGTACTTGGCTGTGGGAATCCCATATTTTTTCATCAGGGATTTGGAGAAAGCCTTGGAACCTTCAATCTGGGCAGCTGCCTGCGTGGGGCCAAAGGCCTTGATGCCAGCCGCCGTCACGGCATCCACGAGCCCATTGGTCAGCGGCACTTCCGGGCCGACGACCACAAGGCCGATGCCATGTTTCTGCGCAAAGGCCACAATGGCTTCATTATCCGTAATGGCAATGCCTTCCACGCACATAGCCACATCAGCCATGCCGGGATTGCCCGGCAGAGCATAGATTTTTTCCGCTTTGGGTGACTGGGAAAGTTTCCACGCTAAGGTATGTTCCCGGCCGCCGCTGCCGATTACTAAGATATTCATACGCTCGCCCCTTATTTTGTCAACTGCTTGGCCAGATAGTCCTGAATCATCGTGTCATAAGCCGCCGTATGGGCAAAGGCTTCCTGGGCCAGCTCCATGCGGGTACGGTCATTCACACCGCCATTTTCCTTGATTTGCGCGATTACTTCGTCATATTTGGCAGGATTGGTGACGATGGTGACGAACTTGAAGTTCTTGGCCGAAGCACGCACCATGGCCGGGCCGCCGATATCGATGTTCTCAATGGCTTCTGCCAGCGTCACATCGGGCTTGGCAATGGTTTCCTTGAAGGGATAGAGATTGACAGCCACGAGGTCAATGCCCTTGATGCCATGCTTTTCCATCTGCGCCACATGTTCCTCATTGTCCCGCACAGCGAGGATGCCGCCGTGGATATAGGGATTCAAGGTCTTTACGCGGCCGTCCATGATTTCGGGGAAGCCCGTCACATCGCTGACATAGGTCACAGGGATACCAGCCTCTTTGATGGCCTTCATGGTACCGCCCGTGGAGATGATTTCCACCCCAGCTTCATGGAGCTGGCGGGCGAACTCAACTACGCCTTCTTTATTGGATACGCTAATCAGGGCACGCTTAATCTGCATTATATCTTTTCTCCTTCAGCTTCTCATTCTAAAATCGTCACTTTGCGGCCATCTACCTGCAATTTACCTTCGCAGTAGAGCCGGATACATTCGGGATAAATCCGGTGTTCCTCTTTGAGCACCCGGGCGCCCAGAGTTTCTTCCGTATCATCATCCAGCACTGGCACTGCCGCCTGCATGATGATGGGGCCGGAATCCGTGCCTTCATCGACGAAATGCACGGTACAGCCGCTGACCTTCACGCCGTAGGCCAACACATCCCGATGTGCATGCGCCCCCGGGAAGCTGGGCAGCAAGGCCGGATGGATATTCATGATGCGCCCGGCAAAATGGCCCACGAAATACGGCGTCAGGATACGCATGAAGCCTGCCAGCACCACGAGAGTGACACCAGCGGCTTCGAGCTTTTCAATCAAGGCCTTTTCAAAGGGCTCACGACCATCAAACTGCTTGCGGTCAACGCATACTGCCTCGATGCCGGCCTTTCTGGCCCGTTCCAACGCGTATGCTTCCTTATCCGTCAGCACGATGGCGATTTCGGCCAGAACCTTGCCCACCTTAATGGCATCGATAATAGACTGCAAATCCGTGCCGCGGCCGGAACAAAGAACACCTAATTTTTCCTTAGCCAACGAACACACCGCCCTGCAACGTTACATCATGATTACCTTTGACCACCTTGCCGATTTCATAGACCGTCTCATCAGCAGACTGCAGATGTGCCTTGACGGCTTCTGCTTCTTCCGCAGACACAATCAGGATCATGCCGATACCCATATTGAAGGTGCGGTACATTTCCGGCCAGTCCACATTGCCCCACTGCTGCAAGAGACGGAAGATGGCAGGCATTTCCCATTTGCTCGTGTCGATTTCCACAGCCAAATCTTCCGGCAGGGCACGGGGAATATTCTCATAGAAACCGCCGCCCGTGATATGCACCATGCCGTGGATGTCAAATTTCTCAATCAGGGGCAGGCAGGATTTCGGATAAAGCCGGGTCGGCGTCAGAAGTTCCTCGCCAATGGTCTTGCCCAGCTCTTCCATGTATTCGTCGCCTTTGAAGCCCTTGTGGTCAAAGACAATGCGGCGCACGAGGGAATAGCCGTTGGAATGCACGCCGGAGGACGGCAGACCGAGAATCACATCGCCCTCTTTTACCTTGGCACTGGTAATCAGCTTGCTCTTTTCCACCACACCTACAGCAAAGCCGGCGATATCATACTCCCCTTCCGGGTAGAAGCCGTTCATCTCCGCCGTCTCGCCGCCAATCAAAGCACAGCCGGACTCCTTGCAGGCACCAGCCACGCCAGTCACCACATCAGCCACCTGTTCCGGCAGCAATTTGCCCACGGCCAGATAATCCAGGAAGAACAGGGGTTCCGCCCCCTGCACCAGAATATCGTTGACGCACATGGCCACGGCGTCCTGACCGATGGTATCATGCTTGTCCAGCATGAAGGCCAGCTTGAGCTTCGTGCCCACGCCGTCGGTGCCAGAAACCAGCACCGGCTCCTTGTACTTGCCGCTGTTCAGGGCAAAGAGGCCGCCAAAGCCGCCCAAATCCCCAAGCACTTCCGGGCGGTAGGTAGCCCGGACGCTGTTCTTGATGAGCTCTACAGAACGGTTGCCCGCATCAATATCCACACCGGCATCTTTATAGGTAAGTTTTTCCGTCATGTTCCTCTTGTTCCTCACTTTTTACTTTGCCTTGGGTTGTTCAAACACGTATTTGCTGTCGCCAGCCGGCTTTTCCCCTTCAGCGATAGGATAAGCACTGTTGAAGCAGGCGTAGCACATATCGTCCGCATTGACTGCCGATACGCAGGATTTCAGGCCTTCCAGCGACAGGAAGTGCAGGCTGTCCGCACCGATGAACTGGCGGATTTCCTCCACGCTCTTGGTGGCGGCAATCAGTTCCTTGCGCACGGAAGTGTCGATGCCGTAATAGCAGGGATAGCCAATCGGCGGGCTGCTGATGCACATATGCACTTCTTTGGCCCCGGCCTGCCGCAGCATCTTGACAATCTTGCCGCTGGTGGTGCCGCGCACGATGGAGTCATCCACCATGATGACCGACTTTCCTTCCACCACGGAGCGGATGGCGTTGAGCTTGAGCTTCACGCTGGTATCGCGCTTCTTCTGGGTGGGCTGGATGAAGGTACGGCCAATGTAGCGGTTCTTGATGAGCCCTTCCACAAAGGGAATCCCGGACTCATAAGCAAAACCCGTAGCCGCCGTGGTACCGGAGTCCGGCACGGAAATCACGATATCACCCTTGAAGCCGGACTCTCTGGCCAGCACCCGGCCCATCATAAAACGGGCGTCATGGACGCTCTGACCGTCAATCACCGAATCCGGACGGGCAAAGTAAATGTATTCGAAAATGCAGGAAGCCTTCTTCTCATCCATGGCAAACGGATAGGATTTTACCCCATTATCATCGATAACCACCATCTCGCCCGGCGCAATATCCCGGACGAACTCGGCACCAGCCACATCAAGGCCGCAGCTTTCCGAAGACAGGATATAGCTGCCTTCTTCCGTCTTGCCCAGGCATAAGGGGCGGAAGCCTTGCGGGTCACGGGCACCGATAAGCTTGTCCTCCGTCATGATGGTCAGGCAGTAGGCACCCTTGATTTTCTTCAGGCTCTCGATGATTTTTTCCTCAACGGTTTCCTTGCGGGAACGGGCAATAAGGTTCACGAACACTTCAGAGTCAATGGAAGTCTGGAAAATCGTGCCCTGCTGCTCCAAGTCATGGCGAATTTCGGCCGCATTGGTCAGGTTGCCGTTATGGGCCAGTGCAATCTTGCCGCCTGCATAATTGACCATCAAAGGCTGGGTGTTGCACAGGAGGCTCGACCCCGTGGTGGAATAGCGTACATGGCCGATGGCAATGCACTGATTTTCCATATGGGGCACCTGATGGCGGAACACCTCATTGACAAGGCCCATGCCTCTGGTCACGTCCATCCAGGCACCATCCGTCAGGGCGATGCCCGCACTTTCCTGCCCGCGGTGCTGCAAGGCATAGAGCCCCAGATAGGTCAGCCCGGACACATCCTCGGTGCGGGAGAACACTCCGTAAACACCGCACTCCTCTTTCCATTTCGGTTCTAAGTTATAGCCATTTTCATACATGGTTATGTTTATCTCTCACTTTTATCTCTAATTCGCACAAGAAAAGCAGTCCGCAAAGCGCGCAGGTCAAAGCTGCGCAGCAACGCGGGCTGCCTTCTTCTCCACATCTTCTACCATCTTCTCGCGGTAAGCCGCAAGCTTGCCAGCCAGTTCCTGATTGGACACGGCAAAAATCTGCACGGCAAAAATCGCCGCGTTCTTCGCGCCGTTGATGGCCATAGTAGCCACAGGAACCCCCGATGGCATCTGTACCGTGCTCAGCAGGGCATCCATACCATTCAAAGCCGTAGCATTGATGGGCACACCAATAACCGGCAGAGTAGTATAGCTGGCCACCACACCTGCCAAATGCGCAGCCGCACCTGCCGCCACGATAAATACACCAATGCCCTTCTCCGGTGCAGACAGTACAAACTCACGCACCTTGGCCGGCGTACGATGTGCAGACGCCACCACGACCTCAGCCTCGATGCCAAACTGCTTCAAAATATCCGCCGCCGGCTTCAGGATCGGCCAATCCGAATCGCTGCCCATAATGATTGCTGCTTTCATTAAAATACTTGCTCCTTTCCTAAAATACTGCTTGTATAACCTCTTCCGTCACGCTTCGCGTGCCACCTTCCCCAAAGGGGAAGGCTCCGGAATACCTCGAAACAATAAAGCGAACCCGTAGCCCAGCGCCAAAGAAAAGGACGGCCTAGCTTATAATTCTTTACCAGTAAGAAGCGTATACGCTTCTTTGTATTTAGCAATCGTCTTATCAATAACATCCTGCGGCAAATTGAAGTCGCTGTCCGGATTAGCCTTCAGCCAATCACGCACGAACTGCTTGTCATAGGACGGCTGACTCTTGCCTGCCTCATAACCTTCCAGCGGCCAGAAACGGGAGCTGTCCGGCGTCAATACCTCATCACCCAGTACGATATTGCCTTCTTCATCCACACCGAACTCAAACTTCGTATCAGCAATGATGATGCCCTTGGTCAATGCATACTCAGCGCACTTCTTGTAGATGGCAATAGTGTAATCGCGAATCTTTTCCGCGTATTCCATGCCATGACCCGGGAATTCCTTTTCCAAAACCTTAGCGCCCTGTTCCAGGGAGACGTTCTCATCGTGGTCGCCCAGTTCAGCCTTGGTGCTCGGCGTGAAAATCGGTTCCGGCAGTTTCTGGGATTCCTGCAGGCCTTCCGGCAGCTTGATACCGCAGATAGTGCCGTTTTCCTTGTAGCTTTCCCAGCCGCTGCCCGTGATGTAGCCACGCACGATGCATTCCATCGGAATCATGTGCAGCTTCTTGCACTTCATGCTGCTCCCGAGGAACTCTTCCTGCTGGAAGAACTCCGGCATATCGGCATTGTCCACCGACAGCATATGGTTCGGAATGATGTCCTTCGTGAAATCAAACCAGAACTTGGACATCTGGGTAAGCACTGCGCCCTTATCCGTGATCTTGTTCTTCAGTATGTGGTCAAAAGCCGAAATACGGTCTGTTGCCACCATAATGATGCTGTCATCAGCCTCATAGACTTCACGAACTTTACCGGATTTGAAAGGTTTGTAGGTTTTCATGGATTTTATCGTCTCCCATAAAAATATAAAGATGTTGCGGAACTTTGAAAAGTTCCCTTCCGACTATTCCATAATAACGAGATTTTTTTGACCTGTCAATGATTTTTAGGACATGTGTCCTTGATTTATGTTTTGCTTGTTTGTCGTGAAATCTATGCTATAATTTATACAACCTCAATTTTCGCGATTTTTGAGGTTGAAAAATTTTATCTCCTCAAAAATAAAACTTTTGGAGGGTTTAATCATGGATTATGAATCACTGCATCATATATATTACAAACGCAACCAGGAATGGGAAGACACCTATCAGCAAAGGCTAAACAGTCCTTCCGCCCGAAAGCTCTCTCTGTCCATCAAGCAATATGGCCGCTCCCGCAGCAATCCTGCCTTCTTTTGCTATACAGAGGAAATCGCTGTCCTGCAGGATAAGATCATGAGCGCCTTCCGCAGCTTCTTTGACATTGCCCATAAGCTTCCAGCCTTTGCCATGCCTCATTATCTGCGTGCCAGTCTCATTGAAGAGATAAAATCCACCAACGACATCGAGGGCGTCCGCAGCACCCGCAAAGAAATACTGACTGCCCTGAATCTCCCAACTTCTGCCCGCAGCAATTACCGCTTAGGCAGTCTGGTAGACAAATACGAACAAATCATCCGTGGCGAACAGCTGGTACTGAACTGCAGTCCGGACATCCGCCAGCTTTTCGATGAACTGATGGCTGATGAAATCAACCGGGACAATCCTCACAATCTCCCCGACGGCAAAATCTTCCGCCAAAGCAGTGTGGATGTCGTATCCGCTTCCCAAAAGACTGTTCATCGTGGCATTTTCCCCGAAGATGAAATCATCTGTCATATGGATACAGCCTTGGCAATTCTGAACGACCACACCATTCCCATATTTATCCGGGTGGCCATCTTCCATTACTTTTTCGGTTATATTCATCCCTTCTATGACGGCAATGGCCGCCTCTCCCGCTTCATCACGGCCTATTTTCTTGCCCAAAAGCTGCATCCGGCCGTTGCCCTGCAACTTTCCGTGCTATTAAAATCCCAGCGAAAAAAATACTATGAACTTTTTACCATTACCGACTCTGACATCAACCGCGGCGACCTGACCCCCTTTATCATCGGCATGCTGGAATTCACACAAACTGCTATCATCCATACCACCAACAGCCTGCAGGATAAATACCAGCGCTATTGCGAAGCTACTGCCCAGCTGTCTCTGCTTGGTCTTACCAACAAGACTACACTTTCCCTCTGTGACCTGCTGCTGCAGGCCACCATCTTCGCTCCTAACGGCATTGCCATGACGGATATTACCCAAACCCTGCATAAAAGCGAAAACACCATCTATACCCACCTAAAAAAACTGCCTGCCGACTTGTTGATTGTCGACAGACAGGAAAAAACACATTATTATCGTTTGAAACTCGAATAAGGCGAATGAGAAATCTTTTTTCATCTTCATACTTTTAACATTTACTCAGGAGTGTGCATTACCAATTCTATTTCTTTGAACCTGCTTACCTTTTGTAATAGGCTACATTGTTAATGACTATTCTAGGAGTTTGCGTACCATCGGAAAAAGTTTCATTTCCCGCCTCTGGACTTATTTGCACGCTAACCCTCAATTTACGCGCCCCTTCTGCTTCGTCCAAATACAAGTCAGTACCAAAATTACTGCCACCACCGGCCACTTCGCCAACATCAAGTATACGACAGCCATTGAAGTAATTATTCTTGACGCTTATACATGTACCCTTTTTATTATACCAATCCCCTTGCATCTGCCTTACTACCATTTTAAAACTATTCTTAGTTTCCGGCGCTGGAGACATTATTGGGCGAAAGAAGTGTTTTCCCCCTTGCGAACAGTTTTCTTTGCCCTTGCCTTCTGCTATCAATTCTCTATCATTATATTGAACATCGCATTTTGTACATACCAAAGTTGCTGCACTTGCAACAGCTCCCCCAGAAATAGATATAACACCTAATAGTAACATGACGTTCATAAAAATACATACCACGCTCTTCATAACCTGACACCTCCTAAATCACTGAACTACCCACTCCCAAATAAACGGATTCCACAAAATAATTTTCCCACCATTCATTTTGTTCAGTTTTTTCGCATAATATCCAGCATCACTACGAATAGTATAAAACGTTTTGTTTTAAAAATCAATATAACATTCTGTTTTAGTTATACTTTCCTTATCAAAAAGCACTAGACAGGATGATACACTATGACCTATCCTCGTATACGCGCCCTTCGTGAGGACAAAGATTTAAAACAGCGAGAACTGGCCGAATACCTGCACTGCTCTCAGGTATCATATTCTTACTACGAGACTGGTTCGCGCGATATTCCCACCGAAGTCCTCATTCAACTAGCAGAATTCCATCATACAAGCATAGATTACCTTTTGGGCATCACAGATGACCCATGTCCATATCCCCCCACAAAAACAAAAAGGGAATGACAAGACCAGCGGCCTGTCATTCCCTTTTTCTAACATCAATTTGTCAATATTACAGCTTTTCCAGCCACTCTTTTTCCCTGAAGCCCACCAGCACAAAATTATCCCCAACCAATATAGGTCTCTTTACCAGCATGCCATCTGTGGCCAATAACTTGTACTGCTCGTCCTCGCTCATGGCGGGCAACTTATCTTTTAAGGCCAGTTCCTTGTACTTCAGGCCACTGGTATTGAAGAAGCGTTTCAATGGCAAGCCGCTTAGCTGATGCCACTTACGCAGTTCTGCTTCTGTGGGGTTGTTTTCCTTTATGTCCCGGACATCAATGGCAATCCCCTTCTCCATCAGCCATTTCTGTGCCTTTTGACAGGTAGTACAGCGAGGATAACATACAAAGGTCAGCTTTTTCATCTTCTTCACTCCTTAATGCAGATACACGATTGACCAGTCAAAAATCTGACTGGTCAATCTGTTTTTTAATGGCTTAACGCCTCTTTATGTTCTTTCTTCTCCTGCTGAGGGCCGCGTTCCTTAGCCACGGCCAGCATGAGTTTGATGCGGTTGAGCTGGTTGACTTCACTGGAACCGGCATCGCAGTCGATAGCGGTGATGTTGGCGCCCTTGTAGGCGTTGCGCAATTCGTGCATGACGCCTTTGCCCGTGATATGGTTGGGCAGGCAGCCGAAGGGCTGCAGGCAGACCACATTGGGCACACCTTCGTCGATAAGCTTGACCATCTCGCCGGTCAGGAACCAGCCTTCGCCGGCCATATTGCCCAGGCTTACATGGCGGGAAGCCAGTTTCGCCGTGTCATAAATGGATTGGGGCGGCAGGAAGTGTTTGCTTTCCCGCAAAGCTTTCTTCATGGGACGGCGGAAGAATTCAATCATCTTGATGAACATCTTGCCGAATACCTCTTCCTTGTAAGAGCCCGCCAGCAGATTCCGCTTGGCAATGGCATCATAGGCAGAATAAAGGAAGAAGTCCACAAAGTCCGGCATAACCACTTCGGCCCCTTCATCCATGAGTACCTTCTCGATATGGTTATTGGCCACAGGATGATACTTCACGAGGATTTCCCCCACGATGCCCACCTTGGGCTTCCAGAGGTCTTCCTGCACGGGCAGATGGTCGAATTCCCTGACCATGGCCTTGATATTGTTGCGGAAGCGGAAGTAATTGCCCCGCACGATTTCTTCCTTGGCCCGTTCCATCCACTTGTCAAAGAGTGCCTTGGTAGAACCTTTGGTGATCTCATAAGGCATGGTGCGGTTGCGCACATTCATCAGCGTATCACCATACACTGCTGCCTTGATGGCATCCACCAGCATGCTCCGGCCCATATGGAAGGAATCCGTTTCCTCCTTGAGGCCGTGGACGGCGAATACCGGCACCTGCGGGAAACCGGCATGCTTCAATGCCTGCCGCAGGACGCTGAGATAGTTCGTGGCCCGGCAGGCACCGCAGGTCTGGAACAGCATGATGCTGGTATGGTCGGGGTCGCAAAGGCCATCCTTCAAGGCGGAAATCAGCTGGCCGATAACCACGATAGCGGGATAGCACATATCGTTATGCACATACCGCAGGCCTGTATCAATGGCATGCTTATCCGGCATAGGCGGAATCACAGCCTTGAGACCATGCTTCTGCAGCACCGTCTTGAACAGCTCGAAGTGGATAGGCGCCATCTGGGGAGCCAATACCGTATGCGTCTTCTTGCACTCCTCGTTGAAATGCGGGCGCTCAATCTCCGCCACAGCCCGATAGGCCACAGGCTTCTTGCGAGCCAACGCCGCCATCAGGGAACGCAGGCGGATACGGGCTGCGCCGAGGTTGGATACTTCATCGAGCTTGATCATGGTGTAGATGCGCTGATGTTTCTCCAGGATATCCTTGACCTGCTCCGTGGTCAGGGCATCGAGGCCGCAGCCAAAGGAGCTGAACTGAATCAGGGTAAGGTTCGGATGCTCCGCCACGAACTGCGCCGCATGATACAGGCGGGCATGGTAACTCCACTGATTGACCACCTGCAAGCGCTGGGCCTTGACCGGCAGATGATAGACCGCATCTTCCGACAGGATAGGCAGCTTGTAGGACTGAATCATCTCGGGAATGCCATGGTTGATTTCCGGGTCCACATGATAGGGACGCCCCACCAGCATGATAGCCTGCTGGCCGGTGCGTTCGATATGCTCCAGAATCTTCTTGCCGTATTCCCGCACATCATCCCGGTAATGGGCGATTTCCACATAACCTGCTTCCACCGCGCCAGCGATTTCCTGCCTGCTGATGCCTTCTTTTTTGCCCAATTCTTCATACAGGCGGGCAATCAGGCGCTTCTTATCGTGAATGGGAACAAAGGGCTGGATGAAGTCAATGTTTTCCTGCCGCAGCACATCCATATTGCCCCGGATATTTTCAGCATAGGACGCCACAATCGGGCAGTTGAAATGATTGTCCGAATCATGCACCTCGTCCTCCATATTGTAAGGAGCACAGGGATAGAATATCTTCTTGATGCCCTTCTCTACCAAATCCATGATATGACCATGGGTAATCTTGGCAGGATAGCAAAGGGAATCCGAGGGCACGGTGGCCATGCCCTTATAATACATCTTTGCACTGGATTTACCCGACAGTTCCACCCGATACCCCAGGAAGGTCAGGAACGTGAACCAGAAGGGATAATCCTCATACATATTGAGCACGCGCGGGATGCCGATGGTGCCCCGGCTCGGATGTTCCAACGGCCGGTAGTATTTGAAGACTCGCTTGTACTTATAGGCATAGATATTGGGTGTCTCTTCCTCGGTCTGCTTCTGGCCGCCAATGCCCCGCTCACAGCGGTTGCCCGTGAAGTATTTGCCCCCATCGGGGAATTTCTGCATGGTGATCAGGCAGCTGTTGCCGCAGCCCTTGCAACGGTAAGAGCTGGTGTCCACATGGAATTCCTGCAATTTGTCAAAGGGCAGGATAGCCGATCGCTCCTGACCGCTTTCCAACGCCAGGATAGCAGCACCATAAGCCCCCATAAGGCCGGCGATATCGGGACGGATAACCTCCCTGTCCAGCAGCTTTTCCATACAGCGCAGCACGGCATCATTATAGAACGTGCCCCCCTGCACAACGATATGGTCGCCGAGTTCCCGCACATCCTTGAGCTGCATGACCTTGAACAGCGCATTCTTGATGACGGAAAAGGCGATACCAGCGGAGATATCCGCCACCTCAGCGCCTTCCTTCTGGGCTTGCTTGACCTTGGAATTCATGAACACCGTACAGCGGGTGCCCAAATCCACCGGTGCCTTGGACTTCAATGCCTTCTTGGCAAACTCTGCCGGTGTCATGGACAAGCCCTCGGCAAAGTTCTGGATAAAGGAACCGCAGCCCGCCGAGCAGGCTTCGTTCAGCGTGATATTGCCGATACTGCCGTCCTTGACGAAGAAGCACTTCATATCCTGACCGCCGATATCCAGCACGAAGGTAACCTCCGGACAGAATTCCTGCGCCGCCCGCAGATGGGCAAAGGTCTCTACCTCGCCGCCGTCCGCATGGAACGCAGCCTTAACAATGGCCTCGCCATACCCCGTGGTCATGGTGCTGGCAATATAGGCAGAGTCCGGCATAGCCTGATAGAGGGCCTGCATCTCCCGCACCACGGTGGAGAGCGGCGACCCCTGATTGCTGCCATAGGAGGTATAAAGAATCTCCTTGTCTTTGCCAATAGCAGTTATCTTGGTGGTGGTGGAACCTGCATCAATGCCCACATAGACCGGGCCCTGATAATTCTGGAAATCCCCCCGCTTTACCTGATCCCTGTCGTGACGGGCCTTGAATTCCGCGTATTCCGCCTCGCTGGCAAACAGGGTAAAATCCGCTTTACGGGTTTCGCCAGCCGCCGCAGCCTTGGCCTGAGCAATGCCCTGTTCCAGACGGGCCACGTCGATTTCCTGCGCTTCCTCAGACAGAGCCGCACCCATGGCCACGAAATAATTGCCATAATCCACGCTGACCACATGGCCATTATCTAATTTGAGTGTTTCGATAAAACGTTTGCGCAATTCGGGCAAAAAATGCAACGGGCCGCCCAAGAATGCCACATGCCCATCAATCGGACGCCCCTGCGCCAGATTGCCAATGGTCTGGTTGACCACGGCCTGGAAGATGGACAGGGCAATATCGGCCTTTTCCGCACCATCGTTCATCAAAGCCTGGATATCCGTCTTGGCAAAAACGCCGCAGCGGGAAGCAATGGTATAGATCTGCCTGCCTTTCGCCGCCAGCTCGTTAAGGCCAGTGGCATCTGTCGAAAGCAGGGAAGCCATATGGTCGATAAAAGAACCGGTGCCCCCGGCACATACGCCATTCATGCGCTGTTCCGGCGCCTCGCCGAAGTAGGTGATCTTGGCATCCTCGCCGCCCAATTCCACCACGGTATCCGTCTGCGGAATGAGATTCTTCACCGCCGCCGCACAGGCAATAACCTCTTGCACAAAGGGCAGGCCAATACGCTGTGCAATGCCCATGCCGGCTGAACCCGTAAGCGCAAAGGTGAATTTCTTCTCGCCTACCAAGGACTTCAACTGCGTCAGGTTCTCCTGCAGCGCATTGCCAATTTCTGAAAAATGCCGGGCATAGTTCTTGTAGAGAATATTCTTCTCATGGTCCAGCACTACCAACTTGATGGTCGTGGAGCCCACATCTATACCCACATTCAAAAGGGACTTCATAGTTTCACCACCTGAGATGTTTACATAAAAGAACCTCTTTTTCAGGTTCCTTTCATATTATATAAAATTCAACCCCTTGGCGCAAGAAAATTAAACAATTATTACAAAAGAGGACTGCTTCCACAGTCCTCCTCCCGTACCATTTATACCTTGAATTTCGCGACATGTTGCTTGAGATTTTCTGCTCCCTGATGGGATATATTCATCTTCTCCAGAATCTCATTGGCCTTATTGGCTACCACCGTAACCTTTTCGGCCACAGTGGAATTGCCGATAGCACCTTCATGGGTGGCTTTGGCAATCTCTTCCATGGCCTTGCTGATGACCTCCACCGCCTCACTTAATTGCTGGGCAGTCGTGCTGCTCTTGCGGGCGAATTCATTGACATAGCTGGCATCATTCCGATATTGCACAGCTGTCTTATTGAGCATTTCATAGTCATGATTCACATTATTATCCATAAAGTTCAGTAAGTTGAACGCTCCATCGGAAAGACTCTGCACAGAGCCCGTCACCTGACCGGTCAGGGTATGGATTTTCTCCGCAGTATCGTGGGACTGCTCAGCCAATTTGCGCACTTCGTCAGCCACTACCGCAAATCCCCGACCATATTCGCCTGCCCGGGCCGCTTCAATCGCAGCATTCAGCGCCAACAAATTGGTCTGTTCCGCGATATCGGTGATTTCCTGCGTCAGGGATGTGATGTTATCTACCACCTTTGCCGACTCGATGGCTTCTTCCAAAGAAGTCTTGGTATCGGCATAGATGCGGCGGGCTTCACTGCTGGAATGCTCCACTGCGGCTTTGAGCTCATTGGCCCGGCTGGTGATTTCTTCCGTGTACTTTTCACTGTTCTGCGCTTCATCCGCGCTTTCATGAATCCGGTTTCGCAGCTTGTCGCTGAGATTCTGCAGGTTGCTGGTAGAAGCAGCCGTTTCTTCCATGCCTGCTGACATCTCCTCGGTAACTGCTGACATATCATAGGCACTGTTATTGAGATCCCCCACCAGCTGCTGGACTTCCGTCACCATATCCACACTGTTCTCAGCTTCCACGGTGACATTCTTCAAAAGTCCCCGCAAGGATTGCTGCATGCGGGACAACGCCTGAACCACCATGCCCACTTCATCCTGCCGCTCCAACAGCTCCCCGGGCACTTCCTGCGTCAGGTCTCCATCTGCTACAGCATTAAGATGCCCAACGGAATCCTGCAAGGGAGCAGCGATATTGCGGGCGATAAACATGGCTACAGCCAGCCCTGCTATCAACCCCAGCAGAATAATGCCGATAAAGGCCTTGATGGTTTTGTCATAGTCCTTGCTGAATTCTTCAAACAGCAGCTTGCTCTGCGCCACGTTATCCGGTGTGAGTATCGCCAAATTACTGGCAATGACCTTCGTGGAGGCAAGATTTTCCATGATCTTTTCCTTATCCTCAGGGGTATCGCCCATGCCGGACACGGCCTTTACCTTGCTTTCGGCCGTATCCAGGTGCTGGCTTAGATCAGCCAGCGCCTTTTGCGCTTTCTCACTGCGCTCCAGTTTCTTGAGTTCTTCCGCATCACCGCGGATATCCTTGATACGATCTAAAATATCATTGAGCAGTACCTGCCGGGACTCCTTGGGATAATCCTGCTGAACGATATAGGAAACATCCACCTCAATGGTACGCACCCGGTTATTGGCATCATTGAGGAACTGGGAGGACATGATATTATCATGATACATATCATCCAAGGCCTGTTTGGCCGCATTATTCGAATAGACACCGACAATCGCCACAACAGCCACGATGACCAGCATCATTCCTGCCAGGAGCAGAATCTTTGTCTTGACTGCCAAATCCTTTAACATATCCTGCCACCTTCCTTATTTCAAGAATTGACCGATATTATCCGAAGTTATGGACATAAACGGCACCACTACATCCGCGGAGGATTTATTCCCCGTAAGTGCTGCCTGCACCAGCTGCCAAGCTCCTTCTCCCTGTCCCTTGGCATCCTGTTTGACCGTCTGGCTCATAAGACCTGCCTGCACAGCTTTCAAAGCATCATCTGTAGCATCCACCCCACTGGACCATACACCATTCAGGCGATTATTGTCCTTGAGTATCTGGATAGCGCCCAGCACCATTTCATCATTAGCGCCCACTATGCCATCGATCTGCGGGAATATCTTCAGCCACAGCGTCATCTGCTTCAAAGCATCCGCCCGGTTCCAGCCGCAATCTGCCATAGCCAGCAGTTTCACATCCGGGCGCTTGTCCAGACAGGCTTCCTTGAAGCCTTCCCAACGTTTGATGGCCGCTCCCTGAGTCATTTCACCGCTCATATAGATTATCCTGGCATCTGGCGGCAGTTTTTGAGCCATAAACTCTCCCTGCATCCGGCCTGCTTCCTTGTCATCCGAGATACAGGACACAAATTTCCCATCATTGATATCCCGGTTGACTCGGATAATGGGAATATCGGCTTCGTTTGCCTTCTTCACGGCAGGAATGATGGCATCGCCATCCACAGCCGCCACTACCACAGCACCAGCCTTAGCAGCAATGACATGATTCATCTGATCCAGCTGCATATTCGAATCACTTTTGCCATCCAGCACCTCAACGGTCACGCCATGCTCCTTTGCTTTGTTCACCAAAGCCTGCTTCAGATCTTCATTGAAACCAGCGCCGGCATCATTGTGCAGCAGGAAATAAACCTGGCCGGAACTTGCCTGATCCCCGCCACACCCCATCAACCCCAGGCTGATCATTGCTATCATCAACAAGAACACCAGCTTTATCGTCTTTCCCATACTATCACTCCTCACATATTGGCAAACACACGCCTGACAACTCCCAGAACATTTCTATATATTCGCCTTTATTCGCCAACCATGCAGACAAATCCTCTCCATGCAAAAAAAGTTGCCCAAACAAAATTTTGGGCAACTTATCTTAATTTCCGAGTCTGTCATTGATGACACGCAAGGCTTCCTGTTGGACATTTTTCAGAGGAATATGCTGTTCCTGCGCCAGCCTGCGGCAGTCCTCATATTCCGGCGACACACTGCAAAGCTGCCCCTGCCAGGCACTGACCTTGCAATTCACCAGTCCGTATTTCGTTTCCACCCGGGCCATATGACGAGCAGCTTCCAGCCGCTCACCCACCGGCATGACCCGCAGGCCGATGCTGGTGGTCTCGGCAAAGATGATACCGGCACAAACCTGTTTCTTGTCTTCCTCCAACAGCACAGACAATGTTTGTGCCGGGCGGTTTTTCTTCATGAAGATGGGCGTAGTCCAGACATCCAACGCACCGGCAGCCAAGAGCCTTTCATAGAGATAGCCATAGATTTGCGGATTCATATCATCAATATTGGCTTCCAGGATCACCAGCCTGCTTTCCGTGACGCCATTGTATTCACCAAAATACAGCCGCAGTACATTGGGCATATCCAGCTCATGACTACCAGCACCATAACCGATACCAGAAGCCACGAAACCTTTGGGCAGACCCTCGCTGTAGGTGCCTAAAGCCCTTACGATCCCGGCCCCCGTAGGCGTGACCAGCTCCTTCTTCTCCAGGCCCGTTTCCGTCTGCCAGCCCAGCAAGAGTTCGGCCACCGCCGGAGCCGGTACCGGCATCATCCCATGGGCACACTGCACAAAACCGCTGCCCGTAGTGAGTTTCGACACGAACACCCGCTCCACCTCCAGATAATCGAGGCAGATTGCGGCACCGACAATATCCACGATGGAGTCCACAGCGCCAACTTCATGGAAGGCCACTTCATCCACAGGCTTGCCATGGACTTTACCCTCAGCCCGGGCAATCTCCGTGAAGATAGCCAGCGCCTGCTGCTTCACAGCCATAGAAAGGGTTGATTCTTCCAGTATGTTCCGGATATCCTTCATGGTGCGGTGGACATGATGGTGCTCATGATGATGGTCATGATGGTCATGATGGTCGTGATGAACAGGATCAGCAGCTGTCATTTTTACATCCACATAAAGCGCATGGATGCCTTTTTGCATGACTTCCCGAACTTCCAGGGCAAATTCATCAGCCATAGGCAGCTTCTGCAGTTCCTTTTCCAAATAGGCCTGAGGCACACCTGCCTGCAACATAGCCCCCAAAAACATATTGCCACTGATACCGGCAAAACAATCCAAATATATCGCTTTCATAAGTCACCTCAGTTTATTGATCTTGCTGGCCAGGGCACCTGCCCCAAAGCCATTGTCGATATTGACCACAGATACGCCCATGGCGCAGCTGTTGAGCATGGAGAGCAAAGCTGCTACCCCTTGGAACGACGCGCCGTAGCCTACGCTGGTGGGCACGGCAATCACCGGCTTGTTGGTCAGGCCGCCCACCACGCTGGCCAAAGCTCCTTCCATCCCGGCAATCACGATGATCACATTAGCTGCCTTGATTTCCGGCAGATGAGCAAAGAGCCGATGGATGCCCGCCACACCGCAATCATAACAGGTATGGACACTGTTGCCGAAGAGATAAGCCGTCAGCCTTGCCTCTTCTGCCACGGGCACATCACTGGTACCAGCAGTCATGATCAGGATATTGTGCTTTTCATCCCGTTCCAGGCTCTTGTCCCGATCAAGGAATATCGCCCGGGCCATTTCATCAAACTGTGCCTCCGGCACCTTCTCCAACACCTTTTCATAGTGTTCCCGATTTGCCCTGGTGGCCAGCAGATTGCCCTCACTATGCTCATAGAGCGAGGCAAATATATCCCGCACTTGTTCCGGTGTCTTGCCTGCGGCATAGATGACCTCCGGCATGCCCTGCCGCAATTCCCGATGATGGTCGACTTCAGCAAACCGCATCTCTTCAAATGGCATTTCTGCCAGCTTGTCCAAAGCCTGGTCCTCGGGCAAATTTCCCGCTTTATAGGCCTGCAGGATGCCGGCTATATCCTCACGTTTCATCTGTCCACCTCATTTTTCTCATTTCCTTACATTATAGCAGTTATAACAAACTTCGCCAAAGGAAGAAAATATCCTTTGGCGAAGCAAATGGCAAGCAAATCAAATCAGATATTGAAGAACGCCCGCATGAAGACAGCAGCGACAGCGGCGCCGAAGAAGGGGGCAATCCCCGGTACGAGGATGCCATACT
Source organism: Pseudoselenomonas ruminantium (assembly GCF_900142515.1). GTDB lineage: Bacteria > Bacillota > Negativicutes > Selenomonadales > Selenomonadaceae > Selenomonas_A > Selenomonas_A ruminantium_D. Next base: position 130,043 of record NZ_FRBC01000002.1, read on the forward strand.
GCCAGTCATTGTCAGCTTTGTTCTCAATGGGCAGCACTGCATGGGCAATGCGCGGCCCCATATCACGGGCGAGGTTCATGGCAAATCCTGTCGTACCACCCATGCCCATGCCGATAGCCCAGACCAAGAGGCCGATGGCAATCGGTGCCAGCACGGCTTCCGGTCCTTTGCAGGCATTCAGGATGCCCAGGATACCAGAAATGAACACGAAGGTAGCGAAGAACTCGCAGAAGAAATTGCGGGGCAGGTTGCGGATGCCCGGCGTCGTGGAGAAGATATTGCGGATGCGCACCGGATCGATCTTGCCCACGGAAGCTTTGAAGTGGTCGGCATAGCAGAACCACATGATGGCCGCACCGAAGAAGCCGCCAGCCAGTTCCACGAGGGAAATGGGGATCACCATGCCCCAGGGAATATTGCCCAGCACTGCCTGTGCTACAACCATGGCAGGGTTGATGCAGACATCACCAAAGAGATACAGCGAAACGGTGATGCCGAAAGACCATGTCGTGATGGCAAAGATATGGCCCGTGCCATTGTATTTCGTGTCTACCAGCGTATCATCACAGTGCACGCCGATACCGAAGATAATCATCAGGGCCGTGCCCATGAATTCTGCTAATAATTGATGTTCCATTAAAAATCCTAACTCCTGTCCTTACATTTCTCTCAGCCTACAATAACGGCCAGACCATCGGGGATAACGGCGACCTTGGCATCATTGCCTTCATAGCTGTAAGCCTTCGCCAAAGCTTCATCAAAGCTCTTAGCCAATTCCATATGCATATCCGTAATGAGGTTTGGCTGCACCAGATCTGATACCATGATTACCCGGTGATGGGCCAGGATGCGCGCGAGAATCTGGGAGGTCCACTGGTCGGGAATGGTCTCCAGTCTCGGCGTAGCAATAGCTTTATCCAAAAATTCCTGCGGAGTCTTGGCATCAGCTAAGTTATGGTAGAAACCTTCGCCGCCGTGACCATCTGCACAGCCTGCCACCATGATGATGGTACCACCTTCCTTGTTGGCAGCTTCGGCAGCCGTCATGCCCTTGACTGCCTGATAGATGTTCTGATCGAGGGGATAGCCGCCATTGGTGGAAACCGTGATGTCGGCCTGTACCTTCTGCACATGTGCGAGATCAGCTACGAATTCACAGCCCTTCTCATGAGCACGTTCCATATCGCCAGCAAAGGAGCCGATGATTTCCTTATCCTCATTGAGCACGACATTGAGGATGAACTTCAGGCCTGCCGTGCGGGCAGCATAGACCATATCCCGGTGGATTGGGTTATCCAGCAGGTTCCCGGTGCGGGCATGATGATCGTTGATGAATTCGCCGCAGTGGTTGGCCATGATGGTCTTGTAGGAAGCCACGCCCGGCAGCACAGCCTTACGGCCGCCGGAGAAGCCAGCGAAGAAATGCGACTCGATGAAGCCTTCGGCAATCAGCAGATCTGCTTCCACCGCCGTGCGGTTCACGATGCAGGCACCTCCACTGGGCAGGGTACCGATCTTGACCACGGAAGAATCGTCTGTGGAAACATGCATCACGATGTTCTCGTTCTTGACGATTTCCTCACCATACTTGTTCACCAGTTCCTCATGGGTGGAGGGACGATGGAAGCCCGTAGCGATCAGGATGCTGATATTGGCATCCGGTTCCACGGAGCGAATGCGGCGCAACAAAATCGGCATCGTGATATGAGACGGCACCGGACGGGTGTGGTCCGAACTGATGATGGTGATGTTCTTCTTGCCTTTCACCAGTTCCTCAAGGCTCGGTGAACCGATAGGATTGTCAAGGGACGCTTCCACCAGTTCCTGCTGGCCCTTGTCAGCCTTGTAGGTTGCAGCCTTGGATTCCAGCACAGCCAAAACATTCGCATCGGCAATTTCAGCTGTCATTTCCCCTTTGTCATAGGGCAGAGAAAATTTCATTTTCCAAAACCTCTCTTTTCAAATTCATATATTTCCATTACAATAGGGAGTAACTTTTTCTTGTTCCCTGATTGACGAATATAAGCTTAACACAGGGAACCGCAATTATTTCATCAATACTTGCCGCAAGATACGGCAAAAATTGCGAATTCCCTTGACACCCTTAGAAAGAAGGCTCCCCATGCTCCCCATCCTCGATAAGAATTTCCAGAAAGAATATGCGCTCTTAAGTCTCCTGGACTCCGACGAGCGCTATTTTCCCTGTCAGGAACTGGCAGAACGGCTCGCCCTATCCGAACGCACCGTCTACAAATATCTGCAAAGCCTCACAACCCAGCTCGAAGGATTCCCGCCCGAAGAACTGTCCATCGAACGCAGTGCAGCCTTTGGAATCCGCCTGCATCGCGCCCCCTGGCTGAATATCCACAGCATCTATACCCAATTTGCTCAGAAATCTCTGACCTATGACTTCTTTCACAGCCTCTTTCTGGAGACTACCGATACCACTACTGCTTTTTGCCTGACGCATTTTGTCAGTCCTGCCTCTCTCTATCGCAGCCTTTCCCCTATGCGCCAGACACTCATGGCTTTTTCCCTCAATCTCGATGCCGCAGATATGCGCCTTACCGGTGAAGAGATGCAGATCCGCTACTTCTACAATAATTTCTATCTGCAGATCTACCGCGGCTATGGCTGGCCTTTTCCGGGAATTGCCCGCCAACTCGTGATGAACACCATCGATGACATTCTGGGAGCACTGGATGCGCCCATGTCCATCAGCGACCGCAAGCATTTTTCCTATTGGCTGGCTATCAGCGCCCATCGCCTGAGCCTGCGCCATTGCCTGACCGAGCCGCTGCCAGCAGAACTCGGCCTTGATAACGAAGCCTATCATACCGCCCTGCCGGCGATTGAACGCTTTTTCCAGCGGCTGCACCTGCCCATCTGTCAGGCGGAATGCCAGTTTGTCTTCTACCTGCTCCACGCCTTTCCCTTTGGCATGAATGTCCAGCAGCGCCTCTTTGCCGCCGCCCGTGATGCCCGGGGATTCGATTGCCTGCCGCTCACTGCCACCGACCATTTTCTGGCGGTCTTCGCCCGTCACTTTCCCCAATGGATGGGCATGGGCTCGCCGAGCTTCCGGCTGAAGCTCCATCGGCTCCATTTCCATGGAGCACTGCTGCGGGGCAGCTCGGACCTGCTGGAGCGCTATCCGTTCCTGAAAAGCTATCGGCAGGACTTCCCGGCCTTTGCCCAGCGCATGGACAAGCTCTTTGCCTCGCTTGCCCCGCATTCCTGCGGCCGCTGTTTTGCCGATGAACGCTATCTGCTCCCCCATTATATCCTGCTCTGCAGCCAGTACTTCGATCTGGCTGCCGGAGAACCTATCATCCGGCTGGCCCTGCTGACCGATTACGGCCCCATCTACGAAGAGAAAATAAAAAAGGAAATCATCTCTCGTTTCCGGGATGATTTCCACATAAAATTCGCTGCCCCTTATGAAGGCTATGATATTCTGATTACCAACCTGCCGGTGAAAATTGTCACCAGCGGCCATCTCACCTTGTCCATCCATACCGCCTTCAACCAGCGGGAATGGGCACTGCTGGCCAAACTGCTGCGACAAAGACAGGAACTGCTCATACCTGAACCATAACTCGGCGCGTCTTCAATATTCCACATGATAGAGATACAAGCCGCAGGCAGGCGCCGTAGCGCTTGCCTGGCCTCTATCCAGGCTGGCAAAGATCTCCGCAAATCGTTCGAGACTGATGCGCCCCAGTCCTACATTGGCAACCGTGCCAATGATGTTCCTTACCATATGGTAGAGGAAGCCGTTGCCATAGATGGTGAATTCCAGCAAATCTCCCGGCTTTTCCTCAACTTTGGCTTCATAGATGGTACGTACCGGACTCATGGGCGCACCGCCCGCAGCCCGAAAGGCGCTGAAGTCGTGCTTTCCTTTCAGCATATCCAAAGCCGCTTGCATCAGCCCTACATCCAATGGACGGCGCTCGTACCAGGCATAACGGGCAGTCAGCGGATTGGGCGTTGCCCCCTGCTGGATGCGATAGACATAAGTCTTGGCCTTGGCACTATGGCGGGCACTGAAGTCAAAATCCGCCTCCCAGGCCTCCTTCACCACGATATCATCCGGCAACAGGCTGTTGGCCGCCATGGGCACCTTATCGATGGGAATGCTCCCATTGGTGAAGAAATTCACCACCTGCCCATAGGCATGGACACCGGCATCCGTGCGGCCTGACGCCGCCAGTTCAATGGTATCACCAAAGATAACCGCCAGCTTGCGCTCCAACACATTCTGCACCGCCACCACGGGCGGACTTTGACGCTGGAAGCCATGATAGGCCGTGCCATCATAAGCTACGGTCAAGGCAATATTCCGCCTGCGAGCCTTCATTTCTTCTTTATGTTCTGTCTTCATCGATAGAAACCTACTCCTAATCCCAGACTGAGCACAGCAAAGACCACCAGGGATATATAATCCAGCCTTGCCAGCTTCATTTCCTTCATGCGGGTACGGCCGGCACCGCCCCGATAACATCTGGCCTCCATTGCCATGGCCAGGTCATCTGCCCGGCGGAAAGCCGACAGAAACAACGGCACCAATATCGGCACCATATTTTTGAGGCGCGACAGGACGCTGCCCGTCACAAAATCCGCCCCACGCGACTGCTGCGCCTTCATGATCTTATCCGTTTCACTGATCAGCGTCGGAATGAACCGCAGGGCAATGGTCATCATCATCGCCAGTTCATGGGCCGGCAGGCCAACTTTCTTGAAGGGCGATAACAGGCTTTCCAGCGCATCGGTAAGTTTCAGCGGACTGGTGGTGAAAGTCAGCAAAGTGCTCAACACAATCAAAAGCATCAGCCGCACGCTGATCAAGGTTCCCTGCGCCACCCCTTCCTGCGTGATGGCAAACTGCCAGACCCGGCAAAGTTCCTTGCCAGGATGGCTGAACAGATGCAACACAAAGGTAAAAAGGATAATCCACCACAGAGGCTTCAACGAGCGCAATACCATGCGCAGGGGCACACCGGAAAACAGGATCAGCGCCAGCGTCAATACGATCAAGGCACTATAGACCGGCGCGCTGGTAAAGACAAAAACCTCCATCAGCAGGATAAGCAGCAACAGTATCTTCACACGGGCATCCATTCGATGTAGAAAAGAATCCCCGGGAAAATACTGCCCAATCATGATATTATTCAGCATAGATGGAACACCTCCCTAAGGGATCTCAGCCCCGCCTCCGGGGTGATGGCACGCGTATCCACCGGCAGGCCTGCCTGCTGCAACTGCGCCAGTATCTGCATGATCTGCGGCTTTTCGAGGCCCGTTTCCTGCAATAAATCATCCTGCGCAAAGATTTCAGCAGGGCTGCCTGCGGCCCGCAGCTTCCCGCCTTGCATCACCACCATCTTATCGGCCATTTTGGCGATGTCTTCCATGCTATGAGAGACAAAGACAATGGTGAGTTTCCACTTCTTATGCAGGCGCTGGATTTCAGCCATCAGCTCATCCCGCCCGCGGGGATCGAGTCCTGCCGCCGGTTCATCGAGAACCAGGTATTTCGGCCGCATCGCCAGCACACCGGCCATTGCCACCCGGCGCATCTGACCGCCGCTCAAGGCAAAAGGTGACATATCCCTGAACTTCTGGTAATCCAGCCCCACCAGTTCCATAGCCTGCCGTACGCGCTCCCCGACCTCATTCTCGTCAAGGCCCTGATTGCGCGGGCCAAAGGCAATATCCTGCGCGATGGTTTCCTCAAAAAGCTGGGTTTCCGCATACTGAAAGACCATACCTACCTGCTGGCGGGCATGCCAGGCCTTGATTCTGCCTTCCTTATCTCCGGCGTTGATATTGACACCATCCACCAGCACCTCTCCGGCTGCCGGCTGCAACAAGCCGTTCAAGTGCTGAACCAGAGTAGATTTGCCCGAACCGGTATGGCCTGCAATGGCCGTGAAGCTTCCCTCTTCAATGGTCAGATTCACGTCATCCAGCGCAATGCGCTCATAGGGCGTCTTGGGCATATAGATATACTTTACATTTCTCAGTTCAATGGACATAACGAGCCTCCAGCGCGGCAACTAAATCATCATTGGTCAGGATATCCTTGGGTAGCTGCATGCCGCCCTGCCGCAGATGCCAGGCTATTTCCACAGCCAGCGGCACTGCCAAACCTAATCGGTGGAGCTTCGGCGCATCGGCAAATATTTCTGCCGGGGGCCCCTGCTGTACCAGCCGGCCATGCTCCATCACCAGCACCCGGTCAGCCCGGGCAGCCTCGTCCATGAAATGCGTGATGCACAAAAGCGTCAGTCCTCGCTGCTGATGCAACCGTTCCACGGTATCCATGACTTCCCGGCGTCCCTGCGGATCAAGCATGGCTGTGGCTTCATCAAGGATCAGGCACTTCGTATCCATCGCCAAAGCTCCGGCAATGGCCACCCGCTGTTTCTGGCCGCCAGACAACAGATGCGGGGCAAACTTGCGGAATTCTTCCATGCCCACAGCCTGCAAGGCCATCTTTACCTGTGCCCGGATTTTCGCCGGCTCCATGCCCAGATTTTCGGGGCCAAAAGCCACATCATCTTCCACGACTCCCGCAATCAGCTGATTATCAGGATTCTGGAACACCATCCCCACCTGCCGGCGAATCTGCCAGACTTCCTGCGGTTTGCGGGTATCCATGCCTGCGACACGGCAGACACCGCTTGTCGGCAATAAGAGACCGTTCAGATGACGGGCCAGCGTGGATTTGCCAGAGCCATTGGCACCCAAGATCGCCACGAATTCTCCGGCCTCAATATGAAAACTCACACCCTGCAAGGCAGTGAACTCCTGCTCCGACCCCTGCCCATAGACATGCGTCAGATTTTCTGCTTCGATAAATGACATTGAAATCGTCCTCACAATAGAATCACACAAGGTTCATTATACCGCATTTTAAGGATTTTACAAAAAAGAAGTTATTGCCTTATAATAAGGTCAACAACTTCTTTATATAGACGGTGATATCATGAAATTACAAATGGAAACAGCCGATACCTTTTTCCGCCGCTTCCGCGGACTGATGCTGCGGAAGGAACTTCCCGCAGGCAAAGGCCTGCTGATTGCTCCCTGCAGCAGCATCCACATGTGCTTCATGCGCTTTGCCATCGATGCGATCTGGGTGGACAAGGATATGAACATCCTCAAGATCAGTCGCAATGTCAAGCCCTGGATAGGCCTTGCCTGGTGTCCCGGGGCCTGGGGCGTCGTGGAAATGACCGCCGGCGAAGCTGACCGTCTGGGACTTCAATCCTCTACCAGGATTCCTGTGGAGCGCAACTCATCCTTGATGGCTGACAAAGCTTCCTCATCGGGTACCCGCACCGTATGAAGGTGCACACCGCCAGTCACCACCAGCAATGGTGTTGCCTGGCATTTTTTCATCTTGCTGATGAAATTCTTGATATCGCGACGGCTTGTGAGCAGCAGATCGCTTTTCAGCGGACCATAAACGGGATGCTCGACAATCACATCCATGACCGCACCACCGTTATCCACAATGGCATTGAGTTCCGTTTCCATATCCTCGGCCGTATGCTTGCAGATCAGGGTATGCAGCTGCTGGCTGTCATGTTTTTCCTCCTGCATCATGAAATAACCTCGGGGCGTGGCATAGATCTTCTGCCCCTCAGCCCGCAGGATGCTGATATCGCCAACAATAATCTGACGGCTGACGCCCATTTCCCGGGAAAGTCTCGTCCCTGTCAATGGCTGCACAGCCCCCTGCAGACGCCGCAAGACCTCTGCCCGGCGTTCCTCTGTAGTCATACTCAAATCCCTCCCGCAATTTTTTGTAACAAAAAAGCTGCCTTGCGGCAGCTTAAATTTCAAATGGTGGGCGATAACAGGATCGAACTGCTGACATCCTGCTTGTAAGGCAGGCGCTCTCCCAGCTGAGCTAATCGCCCGAAATGGTGACGCGTATGGGATTCGAACCCATGAAGCCGCCGTGAAAGGGCGGTGTCTTAACCACTTGACCAACGCGCCATGGCTCCCCGAGCAGGATTCGAACCTGCGACATATGGATTAACAGTCCACCGTTCTACCGGCTGAACTATCGGGGAATTCCTTGGTGTGTCTCACCAACGAAAGTTATTATACGACACTTTTCCGGAGAATGCAACCCCTTTTTTAAACTTTTTTCAAAAAAAGTTTAAATTATTTTTTGTGCCGTCAAAAACACTGCGATGCCACTGTCGTTATTGCTGGCAGTTACGGCCTTGGCCACGGCTTTCACATCAGCGGGAGCATTGCCCATTGCTACGCTCATGCCCGTGTATTCGAGCATGGCCAGATCATTATAATTGTCGCCAAAGGAAAGCGCCTCTGACTTGTCCAAACCATAATGCTGCAGGAGCACAGCAATGCCTGCCGCCTTGGACACCCTGCCGTCCATAATTTCCAGCAGGATATCTGAGGAACGCGCTACCTGGAACTGCGGATAATGCTGCTGGAAATACTTCTCCGCCGCAACATTATCCTCCGGCTCGGCCATCAACAGGATCTTATGCGGCAAGATGCCCTGCTGCAACAGCGCTGCAAAATCTGCCTGCTCCGCCTGCGCCGAGGTGATATCTTCCTCCCGCTTAACACGCGCATCCGCCTTATCCGTCACATACCAGTGATGGCCGCTATAGAAATTCACCGTAACTGCAGGGAACTGTTCCGCAATCTCCGCCAACAGCTTCTGCACAGAATCTGCTTCCATATAAGTGCCGGCCAGCTCCTGCCCCTCTCTGTCCAGCACATAAGCCCCGCTGTAACAGATGATCGGCATCTTTATCCCCATATCCCCGGTAATTGGATAAATCGCCTCCGGCATCCGCGCTGACACCAACACAAAAGGAATATCCTTCGCCACCAGCTTCTTGACCGCCTCTTTCGTCTGACTTGTCACTTCATGCTGACTGGTCAGAACTGTACCGTCAATATCGGAAAACACAATCTTCACATTTGACATAATAATCCCCTCCCCCTTAACATTATGCCATATTACGAGGGATTATGCCACTACGCAAGCTTCCATCACCATGCAGGCTTGCCTGTCTTTAACAAACTGTCAATATCCGCAAAGGCATTTTCAATGGCCTCTGTATGGTACAACCAGTAATTGTCATATATCCGCTTCGTTATCCCCTTGCTGTCCCACTCCGCCAGTACCTCGCCGGTTTTCCGTTTCTTGTGGTCAGCATAATATTCCAACAAGTACATAAAGAACTTCATTTCCTCGGTCATACTACTCACCTCGAATATAAACCGAATTGCGCGGGTCACCAGTTATTTTCTCCGCTTCCCAAATTTCCAGAATCGCGCCTGCCCCAAATTCCGTCATGCCACAGTCCTCATTCTCCAACATCTCATGGGTCTTGGACTGGACAAACTTTTGCAAGGCTTCCATATAGCTGTAACCATATTTCTCCACCAACATATTGACGACAGCTTCATTGTAATAATCGAGAATATCCGGGTCTAATCGCTTCATACCTGCCGTCCCTCCTTAAAGACCAATAGTTGCAACGCCTTTTCTGTGCGAAACAGATACTGATCTTTTAATTTTTGCGGTAATAACAGTTGAATGGCCACATCCTCAGGAAAATAGCCCTTCAAGTAGTTGTTGACAGTACGAATGGCCTGGTCATTAGCCACAGGCCCCACCACTATATCGTAATCATCCACAGGCGGATTACCTGTGCGGTGCGCCGTTATATACCGCAGCCACTCCTTGTCTGGCTTGGTAAATTTCAACACTTTTACCACTTCAGCATAATTATCGCCAATTTCAAAGACAGATACCACAGGTGTCCCATTTTCACGCCGAGCCGTTGTACGAACTGCCCACTTTTGCGCCTGCTCAAAATCACTGGTAAGATAAAAGCCTGCTCCGAAGTCCAAAAATCTCTGGGATTTCAGTATTTTAGGTTCGCGAACAACAATATTGCTACCATGGTATAAAATCATACATTACCTCACATTTTCAATTCCCCTAATCCCTAAAAATTCTATATCTGCTTGTTGTGAACGATATAAAATCTTATTTTCCGCTGTTGGTCTTATCATCACACCAGCTATATATCCTTTGTATTCTTGTGGCAAGGTATTTGAATCTGCGAACATCTCCATTGGTCTATTAACAATTACTTGTACCCAACACTTTCTCCCTTCTATATCTTCAAACCATAATTGCGGCATAATCCCCGGCATATCTGTGAACGACAGAATCTTATTCCCTTTCTTTTTTAATTCCGCAATAACAATAGAAATTCCCCAATTCAATAATTCCCACTCTGACACAGCATGTAATTCATCTCCTGTGATATCTGTAGGTACTACCTTTTTACCAGTTTCTGTGTTAATTAAATTCCACCCATCTTCTAAAGGTTGCATACTATCCATTTCAATTCTAAACAAACACGGAATAATATCATTTTTCTTGCATACTTCTAACTGATGTACCTTTAAGTCATGGGGTATTAATGAATCATACGGTCTTAAATTACTAAAAAAAGACTTATTTCCCTCTGAAATCAAATCAACCAGCACTGAAAACACCCTATTTTTATATCTAAAATTCATAGAATCAAATGTAGGGCTTATTATTTGTGTCCTAAGCCAGCAAAAACCTTGATATGGATTGGGTAATTTATTATTCTCTTTATTAAATAAGGCTTGCAAATTTTTGCCAGCAATAGACCAACCTTGAAGATATTCTCTACTTTCATTTGGCCTTTCAATTATATGCCATTTCTTTTTAGGCTTTGATTTTAGAAAATCAAACATTTCAATTCACCTCTTATAATTTTTCATACAAAAGTAGTTGTGTATAATCGCACTATGAGAGGTTTAACACTCCCCCTTATGGAGAGACTATATGTTCGATGGCACTAAGTTGGGCAGGCGGGGATGGCTGGCGGGAGCGTGGGGCGGGGAGCGTTAAGAACTTATTTTTTGCCATACCGCTGTCCTATCGTGAAAAGCATACTGTTTGAGCGCAGCGAGTTTTTGCTTTTCACGATACTTAATTAAGAGCAAAAAATAAGTTTAGCTCCCCGTCTCAGCGGACGCGAGTCATCCCCGCCTGCCCCGCGCCTTTTTCCTCGCCCTCAAGTCGTGGTAATCATATTCTGTCTCTCTTCGCATCCTCAGCAATCAGTTCTTCGAGCCGTCCCACTGTCATATCTTTCTCGGAATACACGGTAATGCCATGTTTCTGCAGCAGGGCCGTGGTTACGCCCTGGCCTTTGATTTTCTTGCCATCAAAATTGCCGCTGTGTACTTTTTTGACGCCGCAGGAGGGGCTGCCTTCTTTGAGAATGGCGACTTTCGCATGGTAGGCTTCGGCGATTTTGAGCACCTTGTCGGCTCCCGTCAGCAGATACTGTGTGGTGTCCATACCGTTTTCATCCACAGCCTTCGCCTTGCCCGTGAGGACTTTTTTCCCACTACCGCCCTGAATCTCCATCGCGGGCCTTGGGCATGGCAACATGGCGAAACATTCGGGACATACGGCAATAAACCGCCCCCGTTCATTGTATTTTAACAACAGCTCATGGGTGTTGGCACCCCCACTGAATTTTACCTTATGCCCCAGTAAGCAAGCACTGACCAGAATCATCTTCGATACCCCTTTCTCCGCTACGATAAATATATACAAATCTATACAGAATTACACATATTTACACTGTGATAACCTCACGGTTTATCTTCCTGATTCTTTGCGTCCGATTTTGCTGTTCCGAAGAACCAGCTACTCTCGTTTGATATAACGCTCCACAGGCTTAAATTCCCTAGTAGCGATAGGTACATACTTAGGTTTTCTTGAAAGTGAATTTTCCTAAGCTGCTTTGTAATTTGCTAAGTTAATGGCAGCATTTAAATCCCTGTCCAGCTTGGCTCCGCATATAGGGCAGACATAGATACGGTCAGAAAGTTTCAAATCACTCTTAATGTGACCGCAATGACTGCAAGTTTTGGAGCTTGCATACCACCTGTCTACTTCTACGACCTTTATGCCGTACATTTCAGCCTTGTACTGAATCTGCCGCTTAAATTCATAGAATTTTTGCTTGGCGATAGCCTCTGCCAGATGTTTGTTCTTCATCATGCCTTTGACATTTAAATTTTCCATGACTATCTGAGATGGCTTGTTTTTCACTATCTCAGCCGTTGTCTGATGAAGATAATCCGTGCGGATGTCTGCCAGCCTTTTGTGCAGAAGCCGTATTTTTCTATTCTGCTTTTGTATGTTCCTGCACTCTCGGAGCGGTCTCTTCCATCTCAGACGGCGTTTTTTATCATGGCTCTTGGTATTGGCTTCCAGTTTGCGGGAGGCTTTTCTTTGTTCTCTCCGCAATTTTCTTTCCAAACGCCTGACTTCTGCAGACTTATTGATGTTCTTGTAGAACTTCGTCCTGCTTGCATCCTGGTTGGAAACAACAGCCAGTTCCTTCACGCCAAGGTCAATGCCCAGACTCTCGCCTGTTAGTTCAATCTCTTTCTGCTCTACCTCGTAGCCAACAGACAAATACCAATGTTTACCATCAAATGAGATATGCGGGTTTGCATATTTCTTGTCCTTGGCTATTTTCGGCAGTGCCGATGCAGTCTTTACAATACCAATTTTCTCACCTTGAAAGCCGTTCTCTGTTCGTTTCAAGCTCTCGTAGTTGACGTAGAAACTGATTTTGCTTTTTCTGCGGCTCTTGAACTTAGGCTTGCCCGATATGCCTTTGATATATCTCTTGAGTGCCAGTGCCGCATCTTTAACACCCTGTTTCATGACATTGCTACCGACTTCTTTCAGCCATGTATGTGTTGTCTTTTTCAGCACGTTATTGATGTACTTCCTGACCTCGCTCTCGGTAATACGCCGACCTTCCTTGTATGCCTGTTCATTAGCATCAAGAAAGTAGTTGTATGCCCAGCGGTCAGTGCCAGCACTTTTCCAGAAAAGAATTTCCTGCTCCTTAGTCGGCAAAAGCCTTATCTTTATTGCTCTCTGCATTTTTCATCTCACCACCTTTCTTATGATAAATTATATCATGAAAGACGGCATTAAAGAGGCAATACTTAGCAAATTAGAGAATTTACTTGTAAATATGTGCTACTCTATTTTGACTTGTACATATTTATCTTGTTCACATTAGAACACAACTTCTACCTGCATAAGTTTATACAGATTTATTGTAACAGTTTTGTTACCCAAATACACACACATTTATACCCAGTCTTTTCGCCAAGGACTCCAAAGAATCCTCTTTTAATTCCTGTCCCGCAGCCAGCGGAATCGCCGCACAGGTGCGTGCATCATCCATGGCATTATGATGCTGAAAATCAATATGCAGATGCGTACCTACCGTATCCAGCTTGTGATTCTCCAAGAAGGGCCATGCCTTACGGGCGATAGCCACCGTATCGCAGTAGGCAAAATCCGGCGCTGGCAGGCCATCGGCTGCCAGACAGGCGCTTAACACCCCCATATCAAAACGGGCATTATGCGCCACCACGATTTTCCCTTCCAGATGTTCTTTCAGTTCCGGCCAGATTTCGGCAAAGGTCGGCGCATTTTTTGTGTCGTTAGGCGTAATGCCATGAATTTGTATATTAAAGTAATTGTACTTATTCATGGGCGGCTGAATCAGCGAGTAGTACACATCCTTCATCCTGCCATCTTCCACGGCGGTGACAGCCACACTGCAGGCCGAATTGCGGCAGCCCGTGGCCGTTTCAAAGTCAATGGCCGCAAAGTTCATCATAAATCCATCGTTCCTTCTTTTTTAACTTAAATAACTTTCATCAATCGAATAAAAAACGGATAAATCCACCTGAGCGTAGGCCCAGGTGGATTCCCCATTTTTTATTCAATTAACGCTTAGCGCTTGCTTTTCAGATATTCGTCAATAGCGGCAGCTGCCTTGCGGCCAGCGCCCATGGCGAGGATTACCGTAGCAGCGCCCGTGACGATATCACCACCGGCGAATACACCCGGCTTGGAAGTAGCGCCCGTTTCCTCGTCAGCGGCGATATTGCCGCGCTTCGTGGTATCGAGACCCGGCGTGGTCTGGGAGATAATCGGGTTCGGGCCCGTGCCGATGGACACGATGACCGTTTCCACTTCCAGATTGAATTCGGAACCCGGTACAGCTACCGGACGGCGACGGCCGGATTCATCAGGCTCGCCCAGTTCCATCTTGATGCAGCGCATGCCGCTAACCCAGCCGTTCTCATCCCCTAAAATCTCAACCGGGTTGTTGAGGAGTTTGAATTCAATCCCCTCTTCTTTTGCATGCTCGACTTCTTCCTTGCGGGCAGGCAGTTCCGCCTCGCTGCGGCGATAGACGATGTAGACCTTCTCAGCCCCCAGACGCAGAGCCGTGCGGGCCGCATCCATGGCCACGTTGCCGCCGCCGATGACGGCTACATGCTTGCCAATCTTGATTGGCGTAGCGTATTCCGGGAACTTATAAGCCTTCATGAGGTTGCAACGCGTCAGGAACTCGTTGGCAGAGTAAACGCCGCTGAGGCTTTCGCCCGGGATGCCCTGGAAACGGGGCAGGCCGGCACCAGTGCCGATGAACACAGCATCAAAGCCTTCTTCTTCCATGAGCTCGTCCACCGTGAACAGGCGGCCAGCTACAGAGTTCAGCTCGAACTTCACGCCGAGCTTGGCAATATTGTCGATTTCCTTCTTTACTACGTCATCCTTCGGCAGACGGAATTCAGGAATGCCGTAGGACAGTACACCGCCTGCTTTGTGCAGGGCTTCGAATACCGTTACCTTGTAGCCCTTCTTGGCCAGGTCGCCAGCACAGGACAGGCCGGAAGGGCCGGAACCGATGACGGCAACTTTCTGGGCATCAGCGGCATATTCGATGGGCTTCACTTCTTCATTCTTGGCCATATAGCGGTCAGCCACATAGCGCTCGAGACGGCCAATGCCGACGGATTCGCCCTTCTTGGCCAGCACGCAGTATTTCTCGCACTGGTTTTCCTGCGGGCAGACGCGACCGCAGACTGCGGGCAGAGCGTTGGCTTCCTTGATTTTCTCAATGGCACCGTCAAAATCGCGTTCCTTGATCTTGCCGATGAACTCGGGAATGTCAACGGACACCGGGCAGCCCTTGCGGCACTGGGGCACCTTGCAGTGCAGGCAGCGCTCTGCTTCGGCTACCGCCGTTTCCTCATCATAGCCTAAAGCCACTTCATCAAAGTTATGGGCGCGGACCTTGGGGTCCTGCACCGGCATTTCATGTTTCTTCAAAGACAAAGCCATCGTTTATTTCCTCCCCAAACCAATGCGGCAAATATGATCTTTTTCCTCGGCCTCCATGTCGCGGTACATGCGCTGGCGGCTCATGAGTTCAGGGAAGTCCACCTTGTGACCATCAAATTCCGGGCCATCCACGCAGGCAAACTTCGTCTCGTCGCCTACAGTTACACGGCAGCCGCCACACATGCCCGTACCATCTACCATGATGGGGTTCAGGCTCACGACCGTCGGAATGCCCATTTCACGGGTGGCATCAGCCACGCTCTTCATCATGATGACCGGGCCGATAGCCGTAATCTGAGCAATCTTCTCACCGCGATCCACGAGTTCCTGCACGGCATAGGTAACAAAGCCCTTGATGCCACGTGAACCGTCATCGGTGGTGATCAGGATTTCGTCGGTCACTTCGGACATTTCCTTTTCCATGATCAAGATATCCTTGGTCTTGGCGCCCATGATGGCAATGACCTTGTTGCCTGCTTCCTTCATGGCGCGGGCAATCGGGAAAGTCGGAGCAACGCCGATACCGCCGCCCACGACGACAACCGTGCCGTCGAATTTCTTGATTTCAGACGGCTGACCAAGCGGGCCGGCAAAGTCCACGATGGTGTCACCAGCTTCTTTGGCAGCCAGAGCCATGGTGGAGGCACCGATTACCTGGAACACGATGTTGATGATGCCTTTTTCGCGATCAAAGTTTGCGATGGTCAGAGGAATGCGCTCACCTTCCTCGTCCACACGCAGGATGATGAACTGACCGGCCAGACATTTCTTTGCCACACGCTGGGCTTCGATATCCATGGAGAAGACGCTGGGAGACAGCTCTTCCTTTTTCAGAATCTTAAACATGATTCACTCTCCTAAATACACACATAATATCAGGCGAAAACGCCTGCCAAATACTCTTCCAGATTGGTCTTGATGGGCATCAGATACACATTGGCCTCTGCCTTGTCCGCCATTTCCATGACCTGACGGGAGAAATCCACGCTCCACTCCAGCGTGGGATTGAAGCTCTTGGGGAAGATGACGTTGTTCTTGCGTTCCCAATAGCTCTGGGATGCAGGCGTGACCACCGGCGACACGCCCCAGTACACATCGAGGCCATCGAGCATATCCATATACATTTCCAGCATACGCATATCGAAGAACGGCTGAGTAAAGAACCCGGCTGCCCCGGCCTGCACCTTGCGGCGGGTACGGTAGAGCTCATGGCGCATGGAACTTCTGTACTGGTCAATGCCCGCATAGACCTTCACTTCCGGCATCTCCTCCCGGAACTTGCGGATGACATCCGTGGACTCCGTGGGATAAACCTCGTGCGTCATGCGCTGGGGCGGATCGCCCTGCACCACCAGCACTTCCTTGATGCCCTTTTCCCGCAAATAATCCTTCATGGGCAGCTCTTTGTCGAGGTCGATATCCATGGCGCGGATATGGGGCATGGACATGGCAAAATACTCCTGGGCAATTGCCGAACCTTCCCAGCTGCGGGTGTCAAACCGCAGTAAGTCAGGGATATTGATGACATCAATCTTGCCTTCATACTGCTTCAGAAGCTGTAATTCGCCGCGCAAAGTCTCCTCATCACGGGGAATCAGCTCCACGGATACTCGTTTCATAGGCTGCCTCCAGACTGTTTGTTCATTTGTAAAGATAATAAGCTACATGAATACTATTGTAAAGTTTTTTTTATGAAAATGCAAGCTTCCCCTCTATTCTATGAAGGAAAATTCCTGTCCGAAGCGAATAAAGACGTTAATGATGATGTCAATAAGGAGGTCAGGAAAATCATGGGAAAACTCGATATTGCCAAAGGTCAGTTTCTCCACAAAAAAGGTGATGAAGTAAAGGATATCGCTATCATTCTCAAGGGCAGCTTTATCCTGACAGATGGTGATGCCATCACACTGCAGGCCAATAATGGTACCATCATTGGCGCTTTTCATCCCAGCGGCAGCCATTATCATTACAACTATCAGGCCGCTGAAGATTGCACCCTCTTTGTCTACGATTACAGTGATGAAGATGACTTAACCTCTGCCATCAGTGCTACTCCTGCCATTGCACGGGTAATGGCCTCCGCCAGTATTTCCCTCTTAAATAATATGCTGGAAGTCCTGGATGACCTGTACGAAAAAGCCCTCAATCTCTGTGAGAGCCTCAAAAGCGATTACAGCAATTACAAGAAGGTCTGTACGACCCTGATGATTCCCCCGCAGAATTTTGACCATGTAAACAGTCTGCTGGCCCCGGAAAAACCCGGCATGCTCACCGGCTGGCAAGCCGCTTTCTGCCGTACCTGCCAGGATAAGCTGGATTTATTGCGCAAAGATTTTTTCCCGGCAGATATCAATTTCTGCATTGGATCTATTATGCTGGCCTCACAATTGGCACAGCAAATACATCCCCAGCTCGACTTCATTACGGCTTTCATCCAGAATACAAAAGCTGCAACAGACGATTTCACCAGTGAATACCGCTCCCAAAAAGCAAAATTAGACGAAGCCCACCGTCAGGAAGCAATGGAGGCCGGCAGCGGCAATATTCCCAAAATCCAGAATGCACTCCGTACCATCATTGCCTTTTCCGGTCTTGGACGAGAAATCGGAGACACCCTTGCCAGAGATATCCGTGACTTCATAAAGGTATCGGATAAAACAGAAAAATCTGCAGAAATGCGTCGTCTGCGAAACGATATCACGCAAAATTTCTTCAATATCTATGAAGCAGCCTTTTTCAAGAGCCTGGAAAGCGACACCATGCCAGCCGAAGTCAAGATGTTCTTCCTCTTTGGTTTCATCGATGAGGAACTGGCTGGAGAAGAAAATACCGCCACACTCTATCGGCATGCGGTACTTTGGGAAGATGATTCCGATGGTATGATCATCCCTGTCTACGATTGGTTGAAAAAGATTTACCAAAAAGAAGTCCCGCCCTCTAAGGACGAATTTGACAACGACTGGCCTGACCATCTAAAAGAAGAGGTCCGCCAGGGCAATCTGAAACAGCCTGATGCGGATGCTATGTTGAATGATCCCGCCGCTATGGTTCGCTTTGAACTCCATAACATGATTGCTAATGCCAATAAAATGACCTATGGCAGCATCTTCTCCTATATTCCTGCCTTCTATGCCCAATCAGTATCCCGCCCGCTTGATACTTGTCTGACGACCTCCGAGCGGGTAAGAACTGCACTCAACCATATCCGCGCGATTGACTTCAGCTGTTTCTATCGCCCGGCTTATGCCAGCTATCCCCTGCTGAAAATCAATCGTTTCGACTATAATCTGGAAATCCTCCCTTATATCATCCTGATGCCCAATTACGGCAGCCGCGGACTCATGTGGCAAGAGATTGAAGGCCGAAAACGCACCACACCATCTCATATGGTAATCTCCATCTTCCACTCTGAAGATCTTGAAACCTCACTCATAAGGATGTGTGCTCAATTCCGTTGGGAAATGTGCAAACGCATCCAAGGCGTACATTACAGCGATGTAGGCGAACCATCCCTGACGGCCGAATACTGCAACTATCTGCAGTTCTATAAGAAAAACTCCACCCTGTCCGCTGATATGAAAGAAAAGGTCAAAAGTGCCTTAAAACGCAACGGCAACAATTATAGCAAGGTCTTTGCTGCCGAATATGAGCAGTTTGTCAAAAACGAGTCCGAAGGCCTGCCCCGGCTTAATAAAGTCGCCCGTGAAATCCTCTTCAAATACTGTACCTTTGGCCGGGACTACCGGGAAGCATTAGCGATCAATCCTCAATACAAACCACTGATCGATCGCTGGAATATCGCTCATGACGATAAGATCCGCACACTGGAGCTCTTCACCCGAAAAGTTTTGGAACAAACACACGATTTGCCGGAAGAAATGCAATTGGAGATGGATTTCCTCAAACTATAGATTCCATATAAAAAACGCCTCCCCCTATGGGGAGGCGTTTTCCTACCTCTTGGTATCGGCCTGCCATCTCCAACACACGATTACCAGTCCCCGCCATCATCATAGGAATCACTCTCCCAAGCCGAACCACTGTCGTAATCATCATGGCTGTCAATACCATAATCGTCACTATAGTCATCATCATAATCGTAATCGCTGCTATCATAATCACGATCCAAAGTCTCTTCATATTCGCTCTCATCATCGTCATAATCATAGCCATCGTAATCATCATTATAATCATGCAGTTCATTGTATGTGTTGTAAGTATTATTCACTTCATGCGCAGAAACCGCCTTATCACCGCTGAGCATATGCCCCAACACGGCTCCAGCCACCATACCGCCGGCTACATTGCGCAAAGTATGACGGTTCCGCTGCTCATGCTGCTGCGTTATGAAGCGGTCCTTTCCATACGGAGGTGTTTTGCTGCCAACATCCCGGGTCATCACCTGTTCATTTGCATCTGCCGGATAATGCGTTTTTACAGCTTTCTCTCGTTGTTTCGGACTAAAGATCAGCCAGCCTAAAAACAAGCCTGCCCCCAGCAATAATACCACTTCCATAAAAATGCCCCCTGATTCTCTATTTCTCTACATTATTAATGATTCTTCTTCTCTGAGGCATTATCCTGCAAAATTTTCTAAACAAAAACCGCCGTTCCCTATCGGAACGACGGTCATCCTGTACATTATTCAGCTGCTGCCACAACTTCTTTGCCATCATAGTAGCCGCATTCAGGGCACACATGATGGGGCATCTTCGGTTCATGGCACTGGGGGCAAGCAACGAACCCCGGAGCCTCCAGCTTCCAATTAGCACGACGCTGGTCGCGGCGAGCCTTGGACATTTTTCTCTTTGGTACTGCCATTTCGGATACACCTCCTTGATACGATCTTCTTACTTAGTCTTTGTTCAATAACTGCTGTAATGCTGCCATGCGCGGATCGGGAACAAAACGATCGCAACCGCAATCCCCTTCATTCAGATTATGTCCGCACTTAGGGCAAAGGCCCTTGCAATCAGGCTTGCATATATTACTGAGAGACTGAGCCGCCAGCAGGGTATCCCGCACCATAACCTCGATGTCCAGCAAATCACCGCTAAAGACATTGATAGAATCATCCTCACCTTCATCACGCGTGAAGTCTTCGGAAAACTCATGCTGCTGTTCTTCCCGGCAATCCGCAAGGCAGCGATTGCACACATAGGTCTTGACCACTTCAATCCTGCCACTGACACGCCAGCGCGTCCCTGTGTAGACTACAACACCTGTGACCTTTATGGGATCTTCAAACTCATAGTCATCACTCAAGGCATCCAACTCTGCCGCCGTCACCACAAATGAAAATGGCAATTCCCTGCCTAAATCAGTTTTCAATTCAGCAATATTAATATTCATCATTTCAGCATCAACCTCACATAATTATAGCGGCCATTCGGGGCTTTGTCAATGCCTATTACTTTACTGCCACCGTATGCTCAGCATCAATCTTTTTGACTTTCTCCACGCGGCGCACATATTTTTCAGCCGTAAGCGGATCGGTATGCATCCAGGTCTTTACCGTTTCCATGGCAATAGCACCACCGATGATCTTCCCCCCCAGGCACAGCACATTAGAATCATTGTGCTGGCGGGCCAATGCCGCACAAAAGGGATCCTGGCAGACCACAGCGAAGATTCCCCGCAGTTTATTGGCAATCATGGCACTGCCATAACCAACGCCATCCACGAAGATACCGCGTTCGCATTCGCCCTTCGCTACTGCCGTGGCTGCCGGCAAAACAAAATCCGACAAGTCACAAGATTCCTCATCATAGGTGCCAAAGTCCTTTACCTCATGACCTTCGCTCTCCAGATATTTCTTGATCTCATCCTTCAGTTTCGTGCCAGCATGGTCGTTGGCCATCGCTATTTTCATAAGAAAACCTCCCGTCACAATCTAATACTTTGATTGTAACGAGAGGTCTTTTATTTGTCAAGCATATTTACTTTACAATACAATTTTGCTGAAGTCAGCAACTTTAATGATCAAGGAATCAATGGCTTTCAAAAGAGCCAGACGATTATTCTTGATGGCTTCGTCCTTATCCATGACCATAACAGCATCGAAGAAAGCATCGATGGGTCTGGACAGTTCCTTCAGAGCATCGATGGCTCCCACATAGTCCTGTCCATCCACGAGGCTGGCAACAGCGCTGCTCGTGGATTTATAAACATCATAAAGTGCCTTTTCTTCATCAGCTGCAAAAACATCTTCACGGATTTCCGCAGTTTCTGCCTTTTGCGCCAGATTAGAAGCACGGACAAATGCCTGGATATTTGCAGCAGCATCTGCCATTTCCACGAACTTGGCCACAGCAGCAGCGCGCAGGCTTACAGCGTAGATATCATCTACATTTTCCAGTACAGCATCCACCACATCATAGCGGACAGCTTCCAGCACATTCTTGAGGCGCAGGCGCATGAAGTCAGCTACATCAGCCTGCATCTTCTCACGTGCCTTCTCATCCGTAAGGCCATAGAGGTCCATGGATTTTGCCACAATCTTGCTGAGGCTCACATTCCACTTGGCTTCAATCAGCATGTTCACGAGACCCAGAGCCTGACGGCGCAGGGCAAACGGATCCTGGGAGCCCGTCGGAATCTTGCCGCGGCTGAACGTACCGACGATGGTATCGATCTTGTCGGCGAGGCTGACAATGCGGCCAGCTTCCGTCTGGGGCTGGTTGTCACCGGCAAAACGCGGCATATAGTGCTCGTCGATGGCGATGGCCACCTTTTCGCATTCGCCATCAAGCTTCGCATATTCGCGGCCCATGATGCCCTGCAGTTCCGTGAACTCGGTAACCATGCCGGTCACGAGGTCAGCCTTGGACAGGAGAGCGGCACGCTGCGCATGCTTGTGAGCTTTTTCGTCTGCACCGATCTCATCAGCGATGAAGCCAGCCAGTTCTACGAGGCGCTCGGATTTCTCATACATGGTGCCCAGGCCCTGCTGGAACACAACGGTCTTGAGTTTTTCGCGATGTTCTTCCAGGCTCTTCTTGCGGTCTTCGTCAAAGAAGAACTGGGCATCAGCCAGTCTTGCACGCAGTACGCGCTCATTGCCGTGCTGTACCGTCTCAAGATGTTCACTGCCACCATTGCGTACCGTGATGAAGAGCGGCAGCAGTTTGCCGTCTGCGTCCTTCACCGGGAAATAACGCTGATGGTCGCGCATCGGCGTGATGACCGTTTCCGGCGGCAGTTCCAGATATTTTTCCTCGAACTTGCCGCAGAGAGCCGTCGGATACTCTACAAGATAGAGGACTTCTTCGAGCAGGTCTTCCGTGATTTCAGCCTTGCCGCCGTTTTTCTTCGCTACTTCTTCAATCTGCTCACGGATCATAGCCTTGCGCTTTTCCTGATCCACGATGACGAAGTTCTCTTCGCAAGCCTTTTCATAAGCGGCAGCGCTTTCAATCGTGAAATCGCCCTGAGACAGGAAGCGGTGACCGCGGGAAGTGTTGCCGGATTTGACCTCAGCCACTTCGAAAGGCACGACTTCCGCATCATAGAGGGCTACGATCCAGCGCAGGGGACGGATGAACTTGAAGTCCAGATCACGCCAGCGCATGTTGTTGGGGAAATTCAGGCCACAGATGAGTTCCGGCAGGATAGTCTGCAGAAGCTCGCTGGTTTCCTTGCCCTTTTCATGCACCATGGCATAGACATAGCCATCTTTGCTCACTAAATCCTTCGGGTCGATACCCTGACCACGGGCAAAGCCCTGAGCGGCTTTGGTGGGATTGCCATCGGCATCGAAAGCGATAGCAACGGAAGGTCCGCGGTTTTCGCTGGATACATCTTCCTGCTTTTCAGCCAGGTCTTTCACCAGGAGGGCCGTGCGGCGGGGGGTGCCGATGGTGCGGATTTCCCCGCAGGCAATGCGGCTATCTGCAAAAGCCTTGGCCGCATTTTCCTTCAACTGGGCAAGGATGCCCGGCATCACATGTGCCGGTACTTCTTCCGTGCCGATTTCTAACAGTAAATCCTTGCTCATTATTTCTCCCCCCTGTGCAGCATGGGATAACCGAGTTCCTCACGCTGTTTCAAGTAACATTCGGCGCAGAGACGTGCCAGCTTGCGCACGCGGCCGATGAAGGCCGTACGCTGGGACACGGAGATCGCGCCGCGGGCGTCCAGCAGGTTGAAGGTATGGGAGCACTTCAGGACATAGTCATAAGCCGGATGCACATAGCCCTCGGCGATTACGCGCACAGCCTCAGCTTCATATTTGTCGAACATCTCGAACAGCAGCTTTTCATCGGACAGGTCGAAGGCATAAGCAGACTGCTCGTACTCGTTCTGATGGAACACGTCGCCATAGGTGTAATCATCCGTCCACTGGATATCATAGACATTTTCCACACCCTGGATGTACATGGCCAGACGTTCGAGGCCATAGGTGATTTCAGAAGCTACGGGCTTCACATCCTGGCTGCCCACCTGCTGGAAATAGGTGAACTGAGTGATTTCCATGCCATCGAGCCATACTTCCCAGCCAAGGCCCCAGGCTCCCAGCGTCGGGGATTCCCAGTTATCCTCTACGAAACGGATATCATGCTGTTTCGGATCGATGCCCAGACGCTCCAGACTTTCCAGATAGAGTTCCTGAATATTGTCCGGGGACGGCTTCATGATAACCTGGAACTGGTGATGCTGATAGAGGCGGTTCGGGTTATCGCCATAGCGGCCGTCAGCCGGGCGGCGGGACGGCTCCACATATGCCACATTCCACGGCTCGGGACCAAGCACACGCAAAAAGGTGGAGGGGTTCATCGTGCCCGCACCTTTTTCCACATCATAGGGCTGAGCTAAGATGCAGCCCTGCTCTGACCAGAATTTCTGCAGAGCCAGGATGATTTCCTGAAATTTCATAGGTACAACTCCTTTTTCTCCTGTTACGGTTGACAACGCAAAAAAGCCCCGTCTCCGTAACGTTCACGTTACAGGGACGAGACTCTATATCCCGCGGTTCCACCCTGATTGGTTTCCTGATTAGGAAGCCCACCTCAAAGTTTTCATTTGTCCATTGCTCCAAAGTGCCCTTCACGCGGTGACCGGCTTACACCACCCCGGCCTCGCTGACTTGCGTTACTCCTCTTCTTCATTGCTGTCATAATTCTAGCAAAGTTAGCAGACACTGTCAATGAGAAATAACAATGGCAACCTTCTTATTTCTCATCTAAATCCCGGCGATTCATCTCCCGCAAAAGCTCAATCGCTCCGCGCCCCATGCCGGTTTCCCTGGCCGTGTCCTCTACTGAATAACCGCTCCTGAGCAAAGCCTTTGCCTTTGCTGCATTCGGTGAGATTGGCTTTTCCTCCCGCGGGGAAGTCTCTTCCCGCGTTATCTTTTCCAGCTCAGCTTCGATGGGCTCCATATCCTCCGGACGCCGATTCATAGCTTCAGCCAGACCTGCCGCCTGCTGCGCATTGATGGCCGGCTCCATGTTAGACGAAACCGCTTCATCTTCCTGTGCCCCCTGCTCCATGGTATTTTGCAATACCGCAGCAAAATTCTGATCATCTACCCGCTGCATAACCGGAGCTGCTGCCGCCGGACTAACTGGTGGCATGACTGGCTGAGCCGGTATTACTGGTACAGAATGATATGCTGACAATTCCGCAATCACCTTGCGGGCTTCGCTGAGTTCCCGTTTAAGAGCAGCAGACCGATCCTCTAATTCTCCTGCCAGACGCTTATATTCAGCGATTCCCGCTTCCAGACGCACATTGCGCTCATCTGCCTGCCGAAGCAGATTTTCCAAATGCTGAATATGATTCCCCATACGGGAAATCACGGCATCAGCGGAACGGGTCAACTCCGCTTTCAGCTGATCAGTAGATGCCCGCAATTCATCCACATCCACGCCCTTTTGACGTTGCGAAAGATACCGAACCACCAAGACAAGCAAAGCACCGGCTATAATAAGAAATCCTAATAATTCTGGAACCATAGGCTAAGTAAAAAACCTCCTCAAGATATACTGCATCTACGATTATACGCTATTTACAGGCTAATGTCTAATAGATGCCCACGAGAAGGATCCTCCGCCATTTTCATGACGGGCTGTTCGCTGTTTTCCTCCTGCGGCAGTGGTGCACGGCGGCGTCGCCCCCCCATACCCCCTTGTTTCTTCTGCCTGTCCGGATCATCCTTTATTTTCCCATCCTCGGGATTTTCCTTTCCCCGCACCTGTTGCTGTTTCAGTTTGTCCTCTTGTTTCTGCTCCAAAGCCTGATAATCTGACTGCAGGGCATTGGCCTGATTGAGATTGTGCTGTACCTGCCCCGCATCCGTAGCCCGAGGCACGATCATCTGCATACTCATGGGGCTGACATCCATTATTTCCACCTCATTCCTGAATATAAAGACGCCCCCTGAAAGGGGGGCGGCTATTAATACGTTCCAATCTTGATCCGTTCATCATCCACTGTTAACAGACAACGGCGGACACTGCTTTGCACATTCATCAGGATGGAATTGATGTTGATGCGGACGCCCGGATAGACTGTATCTGCCACCCGGATCTTGCCATCTTTCATGCGTCCCATCGCCTCTTCTAACTCCATGATCTCCTTCTCTGCCCGCTTGATCTTACCAGCCAATGGAAACTGTGAACGGGTCAAAGCATTGATCTGATTGATCCGCTGCTGAGGCAATCGGCTTACATCAATCTTCCCTAATGTGTTGAGTACCTGCGTAATCTGTTTCAGTCTGGCTTTATCCTCTTTGCATTCCTTGCATACTTCCATGTATTTTTTTTGTACGGTAGGATCAACACCTACAGAAAGTTTCGTAACCACTGCAGCCGAATTCCCTACAAACTTGCAACGGATTTCCTCTCCTGCAGCTACGCTGCCCCCGGTGATGATACCCTTGCGTTCCTCCACATAGACCCGATTACCAGCACGTACATTGGAGTGGAGAATGGAATCCGTTATATACACATCGCGGCCAGCTTCAATGTTGGCATTTTCGGCGAACAACGCATGAATATCCTCTGTGGCCTTGACCAGTCCTTTGTTCTGGCCCGCAATACCACCCTTGATAACGACATTGCGTCCCTGAACATCAGCACCATTCACCATGCCACCAATTTCAACATCACCGGTAGCTCGCACCATAAAGCCTGCTTCCACATTTCCCTTGATGGTCACACCACCAACAAAATCGATATTGCCGGTTGCAGGCCCTACACTGGAGCGAATATCCAAATGCGGGTCAATATCAATTTTACGGGTAGTATCCACAATCTGCCCGTTCAAAGTAGCATAAAGCTCATTATCATTGCGGACTTCCGTATTCTTCCCCTGCGGCATGGGCATAGGCCGTCCCATACGAGGGCTCACTTCTGTACCAAAAATATTGATTCCCGGCGTGCCCTCCGTCTGTGGAATACGAACGGCTAAAAGGTCACCCTTTTTAGCCAATACGAACAAGCCCATATCCTTATAATCAGCTCGGTTATACTCATCGATCTTGGGTTTATTCTTGCTCGAAAGATCGAATTTGCGTTCAATCCTGGCATTTTCTCCATGCCGGACCTGTTTTCCTTCTGCGGCCACAAAAGGAGTCAGACTCTTGACACCTTTTTCAATTGCCGCTTCATTGATGCCATAGACTATTCCCTTTTCTGACAACGCAGTCTTGATATCATCGACCTGGGGCAAGCCTGATCCCCGCGTGGTATCATAACGAACCGTAGCAATCATCTGGTCACGGCTGATATCGATGATTATACTAGCCGTCTCCCCATCATCTCCCGCCGGCTGTTCCTCCAGCTGTGCCTTGCTATGAGTCTCCCACTCATGCTCTCCTTCTGCTACCGTCTCATCAAAATCATCAGCAATCTTTCGCGGCACACCTGCCGCCTCCCGGATAATCTTTGAAAGTTCAACCACGTCATAATCGATAACACCGTTGTCCTGCAAACTCTGCCGCACATCGGATAATTCAAAAAGCATTTCCGTGCCATCACTGGGATATACCGTTACGAAAACGCCATCTTTAAGGAATTCTAGCAGATAACCTGCCTCTGGCCCACCCACTGCCGGGCGTAATGTCTGGTCATCCATGATGCGTCCCCCTTAAGGCTAATTCTATACCAAGCTCGCCTTCATCCGTGCCAGATATCCCCGCATGCGAAAGATTGCCTTCGTATGCAGCTGTGAAATCCTGGCCTCAGATAAATTAAGGATTAAGCTGATTTCTTTCAATGTCAGTTCTTCGTAGTAGTACAAGGCTACTACTTTCTTTTCTTTTTCAGGCAAGCGTTCAATAGCCGCTGCCAGTGTCTGCTTAAGTTCTTCTTTTTCCATGCGATCAGAAGGCCCTGGGTCTCCCGTAACAGGCGAATCTGCCCGTAAATAATCATCCAGGGGAATGACCGTTGCCACACTGATCTGTCCCTCTAAGGCAATAAGTTCCTTCACTGACATGGACAGCTCACTTGCCAGTTCTTCATCAGTTGCCGGTCGTCCTAACTGATTCTCCAAATCATACATAGCCTGTTCATAGCGGCGAATACGCTGCCTGATAGCCACAGGCAGCCAGTCCTTTGCCCGCAGATGATCCAGCATGGCTCCACGAATACGGATACCAGCATACGTCTCAAATTTATTTTTGCGCTCAATATCATACCGGTCAATGGCATCAAGCAAACCAAAAAAACCACTGGAGAGCAAATCATCCCTATCCACATGACTAGGTAGACTGATGGCGAGCCTTCCTGCAACCAGCTTGACTAACGGCAAATAATATTCAGCCAGCTGGTTGCGCAGCTCCACACTTTTATTTTTCAAATAATTTTGCCACAGGGAAGCGACATCCATCGCCGGCGCCTCATTTGTCAGTTCCAATGAATCCACCTAAGCGCCCTCCTCCCTTCAACATCCAGACAAAAGAAAAATCAAAATATTATTATTTGCCCAATTGCTCAGGCGATTTCATGCGTGTCAGATCCTCCGTGGACAGAGGTTCAAACTGCGCTGGTTCTTCTACTGCTGTTCCTCCTTCATTTACCTCCGGCTGGTCATCCCCGGCAGCAGTGTCTGTTGCCGGAGATGACGCTGCATCAACCTCCGCCAATGCTTCTTCATCCTTTGCTGCAATGAAATCATCAAAATCCAGAATATCCTTGGCGGCAAGAATCCTCAGCATAATGTAGACAATCAAGCCTGCGCTGATAAAACCAACTATACTGCGAAAAAACACTGTTATAAACCGCGCCTCGCTTGATAGTCCTGTAACCACTATCACTACGGCGGCGATAAAAGCGAATACTGCAGCTGCATATAACTTAGCCAAAATATTTTCACCTGCAAATCTAGTTTAAATATTAAATCTCTTTTTCGCCTTTATCAATGGTCTTAACCTTGTACCCCCCAGTATTCAAATCAATGGACACCGTGCGGCCATAAGTGCCGCCAGTATCCTCCGCTATGATCCTGATACCCTGCGCCTTTAAAATCTTCTTGGCGGCCTCAGCATTACGGCTGCCAACACGCATGATATCGGTAGCATTCTGGAAGGCAAACATCTGCGCTCCACCAGCAATTTTAGCTACCAGGCGCGTTTTGGAAGCGCCCAGAGCTAACACATCCTTGAGCATCAGCGGTAGTCCTGTATCTGCAAACTTTGCCGGGTTGTCCGTGGGACGGGCCTGCGTGCTATCGGGAAGCATGATATGCAAAAGCCCGCCGACCTTCGTCTGAGGGTCGTACAGTGAAATCCCGATGCAGGATCCAAGACCATAGCTGATGATTGTTGACGGAGCAGAACCAACTTTATAGTCGGCCATCCCGACTCTGATAAGATCTGCCATATCACTCAACTCCTACAGCTTTTATAATCGTCTCCAACGAACCTGGGTCAGGCACCAGAAAGAACTGGCCGTTAATACCATCATCCTCTGACAGGAATTCCGTTTCAATAACCAGTGCCTGATCGCCCATCTGTCCCAGCTGCGCCAGGACCACATTCAGAAGTGCTCCTGCCATATCCATAGCCAGGGCTGGTATAGATGGCAACATGGTAATCTTGGTAAAAGTAAAGAACGCATTGAGATACGCGCCAGATAAGATATTACCAATTTCCATCAAAGCGGATTCATCCATAAAATCCAGACTGTTCGTTTGCCCATGCGGTTTGCCCATCAAAGTATCCACCAGATAGAAGGCTGACTTCTGGGGCAGCAGGAACAAGATATTACTCGGCGCCTTGCCATAAACACGCAGGAAGATACCTACGACTACAGCATCAGGGCCGCCCACCAGATCCGGAACCACTTCCAATGGAACCAGCGCCACTTTAGGCACATTCATATCAATTCTCCGGTTGATAACCTGGGAAAGAGCCGTAGCTGAGTTCCCGGCACCAACGTTACCAATCTCACGCAAAGCATCCAGCTGATTGGCGGAAAGATTTAATTCTTCGGTCATAATCGACACCTCGTTTTTAATTTACTTGCCATCGCCAGTTGCACCAATAATTTCTTCCAAATTAAGCATAATGATAAGCCTGCCATCGACATTTCCAATGCCATTCAGGAAGCGGGAACCACTGCGGTCATTGGTAGCTTTCTTGGTATCCACAGTCTTGCTGCCAATGGTCAGGACTTCTGTCACTGCATCCACCAGCATCCCTACATGGAGTTCATCAATCGTCACCGTGACAATACGGGTATTTTCCGTATAGGGTGTCTCTGCCAATCCCAAGCGCTTCTTCAGATCGATAACTGGCAGTACCGAACCACGCAGATTGATGACACCTTTGATGAAGTCAGCAGCAAATGGAACGCGTGTAATATCGGTCATATTACGGATTTCCTGCACGTTCAGGATACTGACACCGTATTCCTCATCACGAAGCTTAAAGGCCACGACCTGCACTTCGTCATTCTGTTTGTTTTCTTCATTTGCCATGGTTACTGCCTCCTTACTGCTGCATCATCGTAGCCACATCGAGAATCAGGGCCACACGGCCATCGCCGAGAACCGTAGCACCAGAGAACATCTTGAGACCTGTAAAGAGGTTCCCCAGTGTCTTGATTACAATTTCCTGCTGGCCAATCAGGTTATCAACGACGATACCAGCTTTGGCTTCGCCGGCATGCACAACAACCACAAAAATCTCATTGGGATCTTTCACATGCGGAATCTGCAAGGTTTCCTCCATGCGGATGATGGGGATGATCTCACCGCGCAAAACAATGACTTCACGGTTACGCACTGTCTTGATATCTGTGGGCTGGATATTGATTGTACTATCAATTGACCCCAACGGGATTGCATAGATCTCTTCCTGCACCTTGACCAGCATAGCCTGGATGATGGCCAGCGTCAAAGGCAGTTTGATCTTGAATACAGACCCCTCATCAATCTTGGTTTCCACATCTACATGCCCAGACAAGGATTCAATCTTGCTGCGCACCACGTCCATACCTACACCGCGGCCAGAAATATCCGTAATCTTCTCGGCAGTGGAGAACCCTGGCAGGAATACCAGGCGGACAGCATCTGCATCATCCAGCTTGTCCGCATCTTCCTGAGAAATCATACCTTTTTCCACAGCTTTGCTGCGAATCTTGTTTGCATCAATGCCTTTACCATCATCTGTAACCATGATGACGACATTATTGCCTTCATGGCGGGCAATGAGCCCTACTTCACCGGTACGGGGTTTCCCCTTGGCTTCACGTTCATCAGGATGCTCAACACCATGGTCTAACGAGTTACGCAGAAGGTGCATGATCGGATCGCCAATTTCATCAATAACGGTACGGTCAAGTTCTGTTTCCTCGCCCTCAATGGTCAGATTGATTTCCTTGTTCAATTCCTTGGAAACGTCGCGGACCATACGCGGGAACCGGTTAAATACTGCGCTTACCGGCACCATACGGACCTTCATGACAATATTCTGCAGATCGGTGGTAACTCTGTCCATCTGTTCTAACGTCTCAGTGAGCTCTCCCAGACGATGTGCCTGACCGATCTGTTCCAGGCGGACTTTATTGATAACCAGCTCTCCCATGAGATTCATGAGCGTATCCAGTTTATCGATGTCCACACGTACGGACTGGCTCTGATGTCCCTTCTTGGCCGCTGCTGCCGCAGGTTTGGCTGCTGGTTTGGCTGCCGCAGGTTTAGCTGCAGGTTTGGCTGCTGGCGGAGCCGCCGGTTTGGGTGGTGCCGCCGCAGGTGCAGGTGCAGGCGCCGGTGCAGGTGCCGCTGCTGCTTCTGCCGTCTTATCCGGGTCAACGACCTCTACCACGATCTTTTCGATTTCAGAAATCGTGCTCAGAGCATCTTCCACGGCCTTCTTATCGGAACCAGTGACCATCAGGATATCAAAGCTATGCTCGAATTTTTCCTGTTCCAGATCCTCAGCAGGCGGCACTGATTTGATCACATCCCCCAGCTCGTCCAAAGCATTCATCACCATATAGGACCGGGCTGATTTCAGGAGGCAGGTCTCCGAGAGGGTTACCTGGACATGAATACCAATCATGCCACCTTCCTTGGCCTGCCGGAGCATATCCTTATCGGTATCGCCCAAAGGCATGCTGCTTATGTCTGCTGCTGCGGGTGCACTTTCAGCAGGTGCAGCAGCCTGTGGCGCTGCGGGTGCCGGAGCAGCTGCTGCGGGTGCACTATCGCCCTTGGAAATCGAGCTCAGCTTGGCTACCAGGTCACTTACATCTACCACATCTTCCGAATCACCACCAGCAACGCTGTCAATCATCTGCTCCAGTGAATCCAGGCATTTGAAAAGGGTATCTATGATATCTTCATCCAGTTTCAGCTGCTCTTTACGGATGAGATCCAGTACGTCTTCCATCTCGTGAGTCAATTCAGCAATCTTATTGTATCCCATTGTTGCTGACATACCCTTCAAAGTATGGGCATTACGGAAAATATCATTTACTACCGAGATATCTTCGGGATTCTCTTCCAAGCTTAAAAGGCCTTCATTTAAAGACTGTAAATGCTCGTGAGATTCATCCAAAAACATATCCATATACTGATTGGTATCCATTTGTATTCCCCCTATATCCTTCTATCTCTTTACAGCCTCAACGATAGCCTGAGCTATGTTTTCCACAGGTTTTATCTCATCCGCCAGCCCCGCATCCACTACCGCCTTGGGCATACCATAAACCACACATGTAGGCTCATCCTGCGCAATACTATACCCACCAGCAGCCTTTATTTTCTTCATCCCCTCACAACCATCACATCCCATGCCGGTCATGATGACTGCGACAAGGTTTTTGCCAATATCCGCCACCGAATCATACATGACGTTTACGGCAGGGCGATGATTGCCTACAGGAGGGTCCTGCCCTAAAACAATCCTGCGGCTGCTCCCTTCCTCTTTCACGCGGAGATGATGGCTCCCTGGTGCAATATATACCCACCCAGGTTTTATCATCTCCCCGTCTTCCGCTTCCTTCACAGAAACCTGCGATATCGAATCCAATCTGTCGGCCAGTGCTTTGGTAAACCCTGCCGGCATATGCTGGACCACCACCACGCCACAAGGCAGATTGCCCGGCAAACGGGTTATCACCTGCTGCAATGCCTGCGGACCACCAGTAGATGTGCCGATTGCCACCAGCTTTTTTGCACCGTTGCCGACACCGGACATCATTACCGGCGTCACCTTGCCAGCTGCTGGCGGCTGGGGTTTTCCCCGGGCCTGCAGTATCGGATTGACCCGTCTCACGCCAAAAGGGCTGCCTGAATTTTGCGACGGAGGTGTCGGCGTCGCCACACCTCCCGGCTTAAAGCCTTGGCGCTGTGGCAATTCAACCCTTTTCATGACAGGTACTGCGGGTACTGGTGTACTCAGAGCCGCCAATTTCTTTTGCGGCGTATACGCCAGCTTACGTACTTTCGCTTTAGCTGCATTACGGCACTTTTCCAGCAATTCATCTTCGATGGCATCCAGTCTGGAAATGCTGCCACCAGCCTTGCTGATGAAATCCACCGCCCCTAGGCTCAAAGCCCGTACTGTAGCTTCTGTTCCCTGTTGAGTCAGGCTGCTCAGCATGACCACTGGTGTAGGCTGCTGTTCCATGATAACAGCTAAAGCATTGAGCCCATCCATGACCGGCATGTTCACATCCATGGTCACCAGATCAGGACTGAGATCCTTCACTTTGTCGATAGCTTCCTTGCCGTTTCTCGCCGTACCTGCGACCTCAAAGTCTGACTGCTTATTGAATAAATCCGTCAGAATCTTTCGCATGAATGCAGAATCATCAGCGATCAAGACACGAATCATCCCGCTCACCTCTTTTATTATCCGGCATAAATCCCTTGCATCTGAATATTTTAACTTATTCTTTCAAACCTTTTGCGATATTGGCACGTTGCACAGCAAACAGATAACGTACAATCTGATTGATAAGGGAGCGTGAAAGGTGCTGGAAAGCAGCGCCTGCGTGATAGATCACCGTACCGTCTCCCCGTTCCACTGGCTCACAGCGTACCACTCTGCACATGATGTCAATATTGCCTGCTCCTGGTATTCCTGTCAGTTCCAAACTGGCATGGATATCGACCGGTATCGTATGGCTGAGTGCCAGACAGATACCACTGCCGCTTAAATCCACTACAGGCACGGTTTCGGCATCATGAATCGTACCATCTTCATCAACAATGCGAATTTTGGCTGTCATATTGACCTTGACCCGGACAAATTCCCGATTCTGAAAGCGTTCCACTTTATCCGGCATAGTGATATACCATACAGGAATCCGCTCATCCTTATGACTTATCCCCTTAAAGACGGTAAAAAAGCGATATCGGCATTGGTGGCCTACAGCCACTCCATAAACTTTCTCACCATCCCGGGGAATAACCGGAACCCCCTGCCTGGTCATAGGCATCGCCACTTCCAGCGTCTCATCAGCGATATCCTCAATGCGGCTTGCATAACGTTTCTCGTCATTTTCCACATAAAACTCAACCCGCTGGCCAATCTTCAATATATCTTTTGCCTTTAGTAATTCGCCTGCCATAATCAAGTTCCTCCATGTTTAATGCGCAAAATTAAATATTTGTCGCAAAAATCCTTTCCAGCCACGTTTAACAGTCATTTTACTGCCATACAAGATACTATTTACCAACCCTTGTATGCAACGAGACGCTATACTATTAGGATGAGCCGCCAAAAAAGGCTGCTGCTGACGCACTGACTTCATGACAGCGCTGTCTTCAAATACATATCCCAGGCAATCTATGTTCATTTGCAGGAAACGCTGCGAAGTCTGCTGTAATTTGACCACGACCTCACGGCTTTCTGTTTCATCATACACGCGATTCACAATGAGCTTGATATTCTTCTGCGCTGCATACATGCTATATGCCTTGAGCACTGCATAGGCATCTGTAAGTGCTGTCGGTTCCGGCGTAGTCACAAGCAGGACTTCGTCCGCTGCCAGGATGAAATCCATTACATTCTTGCCCAGGCCCGCACCTGTATCGATGAGAATGATATCCGCCATCTGCCCACAAGCGGTAAGTTTCTGTATCAGGCGCTGCCGTTCTTCATAAGTGAAATCAGCAGCTTTTTCAATCCCAGAACCACCAGATATGTAACGCACACCATATGGTCCATTCATGAGTACATCCTTGAGTTCTGTACCCTGTTCCAATAGATTCAGCAAATGTTTCTTCGACATGCTGCCCAAGATCACATCTACATTTGCCATTCCCAGGTCCGCATCAATCACCAGCACCCTTTGTCCGGCCTGCCCTAAGGCAATAGCAAGATTGACCGCAATATTGGTCTTTCCCACACCACCTTTGCCGCTGGTTATCGCGATTACCCGCGGTCCCATCGCCGACAGTGAAGGCGGACTGACCGGCTCTGCTCTCTGCGCTTCATATTCACTTTTGTCCACTAACTGACGCAGTCTTGCTGCCTGATCTACCATATTATTCCCTCAACAATAAGGCGGCTAACTTATCGGCACTGGCAGGCACAATATCATCCGGTACGCTCTGGCCATTGGTCATGAAAGACAACGCGATATCCTTATCTGCCAGCAGGTTGACAATCATGCCCAAACTGCTGGTTTCGTCCGTTTTCGTGAAGATCACCCGGCCAGGATCACAGACTGAAAACTTCTGCAAAATATCCGCTACATCCCGCATCTTGGTTGTGGCACTCATGACCAGATGCCTTTCAATCCGGGAATCCACTGCCAGGAAGTCCTGTAATTCCTTCATCTGATATTCATTATGCTGACTGCGACCAGCTGTATCTATCAGGATCAGATCCTTATCCCGATGCTTATGGATTGCCACCTTGAGCTCATCTGGAGAATACACGATCTCCAACGGCAGGCCAATGATATCCGAATACGTTTTAAGCTGTTCCACTGCAGAAATCCGGTAGGTATCTGCCGTGATCAACGCCACCCGGATATTTTTTTCCAGGACAAAGCGGGCCGCAATCTTAGCCAACGTCGTGGTTTTACCCACGCCGGTCGCACCGATAAGCGATACGATGCGGACACCGTGTTTGTTCAGTTTGATGCCCTCGGCAAAATTCATCTTATTTTCCAGATAACCTGCCAATACTGCAGGAGCGCGCTTATCCAACGAATCCATAAGCATATCGCCGGCGGCTGTCTTGGCGGCCATATCCTTCAGGATCTCCTCATCGACTTCCTGGCGGCGCAGAGCTTCCTGCAAGGATACCTCATCCTGCGGCTGGTCTTTACTCATCACCTGCGTCAGGAGCGTTTTCATCTGCGCCAGTTCTGCTTCCAGCTTTTGGATTTTTTCAGCAGCCTCCGAATCTGAGGCTATCATTACCGGCTGCGTATTGTTTGCGGGCGTCACGTCTTCATCTTCCTTTTGTCTATTGCTAATCGCTATATTTGCATGTGTTGCTTCATCTATTGTTTCAGTGGTCAATACCTTAACCGCCGGAGAATTGGAGCGCAAAGAAGCGCTGTCTGGTGGAATCAATGGCTGGAAAGCCGGTGCCGCAATAGGTGCTTCTGCCATGCGCACACCCGTTTCTGTACCATTGGTCTTATATTGGGACAATACGTTATTCGGCAATGGCGCTGCCTTGGATACCACATCCAGCTTGCTGCCAGCAGCCTTCTGCCTGCCGGAATCTCCCGGCAGGCTCCGCTTGGCCCGGGCTTTCATCGCACCATCGGATTCACTTTCCTCAATGGCAGCTGTCACCTCCACCACTTCCTTACCGTTATATCCCATAAAACCGCCTTCATGGTATTTCTTCGTATGCAGAATAACCGCATCGCGTCCCAGTTCATTCTTCACCTGTTCCATAGCTTCCTTCATCGAAGGTGCTTTCACTACTTTTATCTGCAACTTAAATCTTCACCACCCCAAGAATTTGAATCTCTACACTCTGTTCAATTTCCGCATGAGACAAAACGATAAGCCCTGGAACGGAACGCTCTATCAATTTACGGAAATACAGACGTACAGCCGGGCTGGTCAGCACAATCGGCTGATAACCCATATTCGTAAGTTTCGGCAGCTCTTCATTGAGTGCCGTAACCAGTTTTTGCATGGAATCCGGGTCAATGCTGACATAGGAACCATGCTCAGTACGCTGAACCCCACCGGCAATGCGGTTTTCCAAGGATGGATCCAGTGTGATGCAAGGCAAGGTACCATTCTGCACATTCATCTGGGTGATATGACGCGCCATGGCATGACGGACATACTCAGTAAGTATTTCTGTGTCCTTCGTAGCTCTGGCGTAATCAGCCAGCACTTCCAAAATGGTGCTCATATCACGGATGGAAATGCGTTCTCGCAGAAGGTTGGCCAGAACTTTTTGGATTTCACCCACATTGAGCAGTTCCGGTACCACTTCATCCACCAATGCCTGATTGGATTTTTTGAGATTATCGATAAGATTCTGGGTTTCCTGACGCCCCAGAATCTCATCGGCATGCTGTTTGATGACTTCAGTGAGATGCGTAGCCAGAACGGACACCGCATCCACTACCGTATAACCATTAAGCTCTGCCTGCTCACGCTCACTCTCCGGAATCCATAGAGCCGGCAAGCCAAAGGCAGGTTCTGTGGTCTCAATCCCCGGAACCTCCTCAAAAACCGTCCCGGAATTCATGGCCAGATAGTGGTCCAGCATGAGCTCACCCTTGGCGATCTCTATGCCCTTCAACTTGATGATATAAGCATTAGGCTTGATCTGGATATTATCACGGATACGGATAGTCGGCACCACCAGCCCCAATTCCAAGGCACATTGACGGCGAATCATCACGATCCGGTCTAACAGGTCGCCCCCCTGCCCTGTGTCTACCAATGGAATCAAAGAATAACCAATCTCCAATTCCATAGGGTCAACCTGCAACAGCGAGACAATATTTTCCGGCGTCGTGGCCTTTTTCTTCTCCTGTACCTTCTTCTCTTCCTGCTGGACCTCAGTCTTGACTTCCGTTGCCTGCTTCAGGCCTCGGCCAATCAAAAGACAGCCAATGGACAATGCTGTAAACGGCACCCCCGGAAGTCCTGGTACCAACGCAAAAAACAGCAGCACGCCAGATAAGATGAAGAAGATGCGATCATTATGGAAAAGCTGTCTGGTGATATCACTGCCCAGATTGCCTTCAGCCCCCGCCCGGGTAACAATAAGGCCTGTTGCCGTAGAAATCAGCAACGCCGGGATCTGCCCTACCAGCCCCTCACCTACAGTCAGAAGCGTATAGGTCTGCAAAGCCTGCAAGGCTTCCAAGTTCCGCTGCACCATGCCAATGACAAAACCACCAGCAATATTAATGATCATGATGATGATAGCAGCAATGGCATCGCCCTTGACAAACTTGGAAGCACCGTCCATAGCACCAAAGAAATCCGCTTCATGCTGAATCTTTTCACGACGGACTTTCGCTTCTGCATCCGTGATGGCTCCCTGATTGAGGTCCGCATCAATAGACATCTGTTTACCAGGCATAGCATCCAAAGTGAAACGAGCAGACACTTCAGCTACACGTTCTGACCCTTTGGTTATAACAATAAAATTGATTGCTACCAAAATGATGAACATGATAAACCCGACAACAGGATTACCACCAACAACGAAATTACCAAACGCGGTGATTACCTCTCCTGCATAACCGTCCAACAGAATGAGACGGGTCGAAGAAATATTGAGTGCCAAACGGAATAATGTAGTAATCAGCAGGATGGATGGAAATATCGACAGATCCAGCGCTTCCTTATTGTAGATTACAGACATCACCAATAGCAAGGCTACCGTGATATTCAAGCAGATCAACATATCCAACAGCAAAGTTGGCAACGGGATAATCATCATGACAACGATAGTCACGATGGCAACTGCCAGCATGATATCACTGTATTTTTGAACAAAACTGCCCTTCCCCAAGGGATTGGCTGGGGCAGCTGCCTGTTGTACAGCCATAATGCCTCTCCTTCATAAAACAATCATGCCCGTCGGCGTTTTTTAAGACGGTATACGTAGGCCAGGACCTCAGCCACTGCCTGATAGAGTTCAGCTGGCACACTGCCCCCTACCTCCACAGCTGCATACAAAGCACGGGCCAGAGGTTTGTTTTCCACAATCGGTACGTCGTTTTCCCTTGCCAGCTCCTTGATACGTCTGGCCACCAGATCCTGCCCCTTGGCCACCACCAATGGAGCCACCATGGTTTTATCATACTTGAGCGCTACCGCGAAATGCGTCGGGTTGGTAACAATGACATCCGCTTTTGGCACTTCCTGCATCATGCGGGCCATAGCCATCTGCCGTTGTTTCTGTTTGATCTTCCCTTTGATCTGCGGGTCACCTTCAGACTGCTTTGCTTCATCTTTTACTTCCTGCTTGGACATTTTGAGGTCCTGCGTTGTCTGCCACTTCTGATAAGCATAGTCAATGAAACCGACAATCATGATAACACCTACTACCTCGAAAGCCATCTTGAAGATGATATCGGATATCTGCGCCAGGCTGGTAGGCAAATCAAAATAGATGAACTGCGGCATCTCCATCAGGTGATCACTCAAAAAATCATACAGGAAAAAACCGATAATAGCGATCTTCATCAAGGATTTGAGCAATTCCATCAAAGAGCGCTTGGAAAAGATACGTCCAAAACCATTGATGGGGTTCAATTTATCCGGCTTGAAACCAATTGCCTCTGTATTGAAGTTCAGCCCCACCTGATACAAATTGATGGCCAACCCCATAAACATGATGGCAATCATGATGGGCAATGCCGTCTGAGCCAAAAGCTCAATAATACCAATAAAGATACGAATGATGTTCTCTGTATCAACCGGCTGGTTCAAATGAGAAAATATATAAGCAGTATAGGTGGCTATTCTTTGATAAATAGACTCCCATAAAACCTTCAGGATCAAAAAGCCCATAAGCAGGACAAAGGCAGCACTCATATCCGTACTGCGTCCCACCTGGCCTTTTTTCTTAGCGTCAGCCCGCTTTTTTGCTGTCGGCTCTTCGGTCTTGTCATCCCCTGCAAAGAGCTGCAGATCAAAGACGAATGCGCTTCTATTGCAAGGCTTCCAGCGCAATGGTGATATTTCCATACATTTCATTGAACAACACATCCAGAAATAAGACGTAGAATGGCAGCACCATGGTCAAGATCAGCATGCCCACGGTCAGCTGCATCGGGATGCCCACCACAAAGATGTTCATCTGGGGCATTGTACGCGCCAATATTCCCAAACCCACATTTGTCAGCAAAATGGCGAAGGTCACCGGCATCGCGATCTTCATGCCGGTAAAAAAAATTCCTGTCGTAAAGCGCGCGATAATCAGCGGCAATGACAGATTCATCTCAGCTCCTAACAGTGGCACCAGCTTAAAGCTTTCGAATAATGCAGATATGATCATATGGTGCCCGTTCGTAACCACAAAGACAATAATAGCTAAATTATAAAGAAAACTTCCGATAAGCGGCATCTGCTGACCGGAAGTCGGATCCATTACATTTACCACGGCAAAACCGGCCTGCATATCCATCACCTTGCCTGCAAAAGTAATCGCAGCAAAGGAAATATAAGCTACAACCCCGATAAGCCAGCCTACAAAAAGTTCTACAAGAACTGCTCCGATGTAACCCAATACCGTAGCCGGTGCCGTAATCCCCTGAAAATTATCCACTACAGGAAAAAGTACCAGCGTAAAGGAAAAAGCAGCAGCTGCACGGTAATACACAGGAATATTCAAGCTGCCGAAGAACGGCGAGATGATGAAAATTCCGCTTACCCGGGTAAGCAACAGTAAAAACACCGCCGCATGACCTTGCAGAAGCTCATAAAAATCCATAGCCCGCTCCTTTAACCGATATAGCCAGGCAAATTAACCAAAATATTGGTGAGATACTCCGTCATGATCCGAAGCATCCAAGGCCCAAAAATCAGGATTGCCACAAATACAGCGATAATCTTCGGAATAAAGGCCAAGGTCTGTTCCTGGATGGAAGTCGTTGCCTGAAAGACACTGACCATCAAACCGACCACAAGCCCCAAACCCAGCATGGGAGCTGCCACAATCATAACGATAAACAGGGCTTCCTGTCCCAATTGCACAACCAAGTCACCAGACATACGCACCCGCTCCTCTTCCTGCCTTCATCACTGCTACTTGAAGCTGATAATCAACGACTTGATCAGCAAATGCCAGCCATCCACCATCACAAACAACAGTATTTTAAAAGGCAATGATATCATGACCGGTGGCAGCATCATCATACCCATGGACATCAATGTACTGGCCACAATCATATCAATTACAATAAAGGGCACATAGATCATAAAACCAATCTGAAACGCCGTTTTCAACTCACTGATGATAAACGCGGGAATCAATGTAAAGGTAGACACATCTTCCTGGCTTTCCGGCCGTTCATCATCAGCCAAATTGACAAACAGTGCCAAATCTGACTCACGGGTCTGCTTGAACATGAATTCACGTACCGGTGCCACCACATTGTTGATTGCTTCCTCCTGCGTGATCTGACCTGCCATATAAGGCTGGATACCATTTTCATTTGCCTGACTCCAATAGGG
Source organism: Pseudoselenomonas ruminantium (assembly GCF_900142515.1). Taxonomy (GTDB): domain Bacteria; phylum Bacillota; class Negativicutes; order Selenomonadales; family Selenomonadaceae; genus Selenomonas_A; species Selenomonas_A ruminantium_D. Next base: position 171,423 of record NZ_FRBC01000002.1, read on the forward strand.
AGACATGATATAAAAGGTCAGAAACAATGAAAGCGCAATCACTACCTGATTAGGTGGCGCATTCTGTGTGGACAAAGCATTGCGCAAGAAACCGATAACTACCACGATACGTACAAACGATGTGGTCATAATCAAAATCCCCGGTGCTAAAGACAAAATAGTCAGCAGCGCCATGACCTGCAGGGTTACGGCCACATCCTGAGGCTTGTTCGAGGCCCCTACGTCAAGATTTACCGACGGTATAAGCGGTGCAGCCAAAGCAATGTCCTGCGCCGTAAACAGCACAAGAGCTAACCCAGCCAGCATGATAAAGACATTCCGGCGTTTCAACTGCCCACAACTCCTTCTTCTACAACCCAAACTGGTGATCTTCATTTACGGAACAGCGGAGGCACCTTCTGTACTAATCCGGCCAGCGTGCCAAACTGCTGTGAAAACATATCCGGCATCTTTCCAAAAGCCAGATTTTCACGATGCAGCCTGTCTATTTCATCAGCATCGGTGATTTCTGTCAATAACGTAATAGAATGTTCTGTTACGCCCAACATAAACACCCGACCACTCATTTCAATGACACAAACTGAACGGTTAGGCCCCAAAGGCAAATGTGACAAAATCCTGCCGCCATCTCCCAATCTCTGTTGAGCAAATTTGCCCCCTAGAAACCGGGCAGCAAAATAAGCCAGCCCTACTACAAAGATAAAAATAGCAAAGAGGCTGACCAGATAAGCAATTGTTGACCACCAGGAAATCGACGTTGGCCGCGGATCTGTATTTTCGTACCCGGCCAGATAACCGCCCTTGGCAGCTTCTTCAGCTGCCAAGGTTGGCTCTGCTAGTACAAAAAGTATAAATATCCCCACGAAACACGTCAGAAAAATACTTTTTCTTTCCATCAGCCCACTGCTTTACGGACAGCCTCCAATACGCGATCAGCCTGGAAGGGTTTCACGATAAAGTCCCGGGCACCAGCCTGAATGGCCTCGATAACCATTGCCTGCTGGCCCATTGCACTGCACATAACAATCTTGGCGTTGGGATCGACCTTCTTGATTTCCTTAACAGCACTGATACCATCCATTTCCGGCATCGTGATATCCATGGTAACCAAATCCGGTTTAAGCTCCTGATATTTTTCCAGAGCCTTCATGCCGTTTTCAGCTTCACCTACAACTTCATAGCCGTTCTTGGACAGAATATCTTTAACCATCATTCTCATAAATGCCGCATCATCAACGACCAATACTCTTACTGCCATGTTCCATCTCTCCTCATCTTAAAAACAGTCGACTTGGTTCAATAAATTTATTATATAAGAAAGTCTTGTTTTAGACAAGAGCCTCCCTACGTACTAAGTCTTTATTTGATCACTGCAGCTTTGCAGCCCGTTCAGCCGGGCTGGCAATCTCCGTGATCCGCACGCCAAAGTTCTCATCAATGACCACGACTTCCCCCTTGGCCAGGAACTTGCCGTTGACATTGATATCCACAGGCTCACCAGCAAGCTTATCCAGTTCCACAATAGAACCATTCGTCAGCTCCAATATCTCCTTGATGGATTTATTGGTACGCCCCAACTCTACCGTCACCGACAGCGGGACATCGAGAATCAGCCCAATATTGGCATCATTGACCTGCACGGGCTGCATGTTAAGCGGCGTAAACTGTGCTGGTTGTACAGGAATATTGGATGCCATCCCCTGCATAGGCATGCCATAGCCACCATAACCTCCCGCAGGCGGGGGCATGACTGGCGGTGCCATCTGCTGTGCAGGCGCTGCCATTGGCGGTGGTGCTGCCGCTGCCGCAGGCGCTGGTGCAGGCGCTGCTGCAGGCGGCGGTGGTGGTGCGGCCGCAGGTTCCGGTTCGGGTTCTTCCTGCGAACCATTGGTCAAGGATTCCACCATTTCCTTAGCGACCTCCACCGGCAAGATCTGCATGATCTCACTGTCAATCAAACCATCTACTTCCATACGGAATGACGTACAGACAATGGGTTCCGTCTGCCCCAGGACTTCTGATACCTTATCTTCGCTGCCAAAATCAATAAGATTGACTTTTGGTGGAGAAATATCAATTTTTTTATTGAACATAGTGGACAGAGACGTAGCCACGGTTCCCATCATCTGGTTCATGGACTCGCCCACTGCGCTCATGGCAATTTCATTGATTTCCGTATCAGGATTTGTACCATCCCCACCCATCATGAGGTCGGCGATAATAGCTGCATCCTGTGCCTGGATAGCCAGAACGTTATTGCCATCAATACCGATTGTATATCCTACCTCTACTATCAGGTAAGGCATGGGATACTTTTCCTGGATGATACTCATCGATGAAACCGAGACCGATGGAGTTGTAATGTTAACCTTATGCCCCAACAGCACCGATAACGTTGTCGCGGCACTGCCCATAGAGATATTGCCAATCTCCCCCAGAGCATCCTTTTCAATATCTGTGAGCACATCATCAAATTGAGATGAACTACTGCCAGAACCAGCCACCGCGGCTGGTGCATCAGCTGGTGCTTCGGTTTCTGACGCCGGTGCTGCATCGCTGTCTGCTGTTGGCATGGCACCGCCATTCAGCAGGGCGTCAATCTCCTCTTGCGAGATTTTATCCTCACTCATCAGCATTTTCATCTCCTTCGCTAATTATTTTGGTAATCTGTACTGCCATTTTCTTCCCTGATTTACCTGGGCGGCTGTAAAACTTTGGCTTTTTCCCTACTAAGCATACTAAATTATCATTTACCCGCGTATCCATCTGCAGGACATCACCAAACCCCAAGGTCAAGAACTCATGAATGGTCAGATTCAGTGACCCCAGCTGTACCACAAAGGGTATCTTGGTACGTTCGATTTTCTTCTGCAGGTGTTTGACCTGCTCCGGATTGTCATCCTTTGATACAGAGGATGCCACCCAAAAGGTTGTTGTCAGTTTTGACATAACCGGTTCAAGCACCAGATAGGGGATACAGATGTTCATCATCCCCTCGACATCCCCTACTTTCATCTGGATCGTGATAATGACCACCATGTCACTTGGCGGTACGATCTGGGTAAACTGGGGATTTGATTCTGTGGTTTCCAGCGAGGGGAAAAATTCCACTACATTAAGCCAGGCTTCTTTCAAATGCCCTAAAGCTGTATTGATGAACCGCTGTACCACTACGTCTTCAATCTCTGTGAGCACTCTGGGCTTTATCCCCACCCGGCCTTCACCGCCAAATACGCGGTCAATGAAGGCAAAGGCAATCTCTGTATTGATTTCCATGATGATATTGCCTTTGAGCGGTGGCACAGCCACAATGCTGATAACTGAAGGATTTGCCAGACTCTGGACAAATTCCTGATAGGTCAGCTGCTCAACAGATGCAACCTCTACATTCACCAGCGTGCGCAGATGCGTGGACAAATATGTATTGAGTAGTCTCGAAAAACTCTCATGAAGCATGAAGAGCGTTCGTATCTGATCCTTAGAAAACTTGTCCGGACGCTTGAAGTCGTATGTCTTGATTTTCTTTTGTTCTTCGTCTGCTTTGACTTCTTCTGCCGATACGGTTCCGTCTGACAGTGCAGAAAGCAGTTTATCTATCTCAGATTGAGATAGTACATCATCTGCCAATCTACGCCCTCCTCCCTGCTAGAATGCGAACCTTTTTACTGAAGCAGGAAGCTCGTTATATACACATCATACACGGAACCAGGCCCCAGTTTGTTATTCAGTTCGTCCTTAATCTTCTTTTTCAGGTCATCCTGCCGGGTTGCATCAAATTCATCCAGCTTGGCACTGCGCAAGATCTGCATGGTAGTATCCAGAATCTTGGTCTCAGCTTCTGGAAGCAATGCCCCTTCTTCAGTCATGTTGTTTTTCTTGCCCGGGTTCATTTCCAGGACAATACCAGCTTTCAGGAACTTGCCAGCCTTCTGGCCGCCAACATTAACCAATATGCCTTCTTTTGCATCTCCCAGCTTGATGAACTTGCCAGGATCATGATGCTCGTTGACCTGCTCGGTAGCAGTTTCGGCCATCATCTTGGTCGTTATGAAGAACGAGATGCCGCCGGCGAGCACCAGACCGATCAGAACCAGAATGACGACCAAAACTATCGGAGACTTTTTCTTCGGTTCTTCGTCTTCCACTTCTTCTGTGTCTTTTTCTTCGTCAGCCATAGGTTTATCCCTCCATAATAGATTGTCATATCATTATACCATCTGATATGGACTTGTCCACATCAAAATTGATGGAGTGCCCGGCGATACTTCATAACCCGACGTACGATTTCATCCATGGGCTCATCCACGATGAACTTCTTGCCATTCGTCAGGGTCACCACTGTATCTGGTGTTTCCTCTATCGTTTCTATTATTTCGGCATTGAGCACGAATTCTCCTTTTTTATTTATTTGCGAATTAAACTTTGTCAGCTTAATCATAGCATCCCACTCCTTACCTTAAACAATCTCATCTACGACATTTCTTCTTATTCTTTCTATTTTCGGCAAGGTTCGGCATTTTCCCTTTTAAAATTTGAAGTTTTTCTGGCAAAATTTTCAAAAATCTACTGTTTAACAGTGAAACGAAATTTCTTCTGCACCTGACGCAACCTGATCTCCAGACAGATTGCCCCGATGATGACTCCGGCAATCAGCCCCAGCCAATAGCCATAAGGGCCAAGCTCTGTGAACCGGGCCAGTCCCCAGCCTACAGGCAGGCCGATGATCCAGAAGGAAAGCACAGCCAGCATGAAGGTCACATGGACATCCTTGAAACCGCGCAAAGCGCCCTGCAAGGGTGCATTGATGCTGTCCGCAAACTGCATGAATACCGCATAGACCAGGAAACCTGCCAGAATCGGCTGCACTTCGCTGCTGGTCGTATAAAAAGCCGCGATCTCCTCACGGAATTGCGTCAACAGCAGGGCAATGCCACCCACACTGAAAAAAGTCAGGTAGCGGCTGAGCCGGATATACTGCTGTGCATCAGTCAAACGCTTGGCCCCTGCTTCAAAGCCCACCAGGATTGTCAGGGTCATACTGACAGCTAAGGGAATCATATAGACAATCGTGGTGAAATTCATAGCTGCCTGATGGGCTGCCACAATCACCGTGCCATAGGCAGTCATAAAGAGCCCCACCGCACCGAAGATGCTCTGCTCACAGAACATGGTCGCACCGATGGGAATCCCCACCCCCAGCTGCTTCTTCCACTCAACCAGATCGATTCCGGGCAAATGACGGAACACATGGTAATCCTTGAACGGCTTCAGCGTGGTGACCACGATGATATTCAATAACAGATTCAGCGTCAGCGTGATTGCCGAGCCAATGCCCGCACCGATACCACCATAAGCCGGCATGCCACAAAGCCCATACATGAAGATATAATTGAGCATGATGTTCGTAGGGACCGTGCACATGGTCACGCACATGGTCAGCCGCGTATAACCATGGGCATCGATGAAATTCCGCAGTACTGAGGAAACGAATATCGGCATGATCCCGATGGAGAGAAACATCAGATAATGGCTCGTAATGTACTCTACCCGAGGTTCCAAATGGAGAAAGGGCAGGATATAAGGCACAGTCAGCCATCCCAGTGCCACGAATCCCGCCCCCAATGCCAGCGCCCAATAAAAGCCCTGCTTGACGATAAAGCCAATCTTATACGCTTTATCTGCACCATAAAGCTGAGAAATGGTTGGCGTCAGGCCGGAAATAATGCCCAGGAAGCTGCCGAAAAAAGGCATGAAGAGATTCACGCCGACTGCTACACCAGCCAGATCCTGCTGACTGATATGCCCAGCCATCACCGTATTAAAAAACCCCGTTGCCATCAGGGACAACTGGGTTATAAAGATGGGCAAAAGCACCACAAAGAATTGCCGTGCTTTTGCCTTGTAACCAAAGGTCTGTTTCATCAGTTCTCATCCTTCGCCAGACAGCAGTTCTTGTATTTCTTGCCGCTGCCACAAGGACAAGGATCATTGCGGCCCACCTTCTGACGATGAACTTCTGCAAAGGGAATCACCTTGCCCATACCACTTTTGGCAAAAAGCTCGCTGGGAGTATGTCCCTTCAACGGCCAGAGATGCGTTTCATTGTTATAGGCGATAAGCAGTGGCACTACAGCCTTCATCTTGCGCTCATCATCCATCATCCCCAGCTGTTCCAGATACTCAGCCGCTTCCTGCAGGTTGCCGCCATTCTGCAGCAGGATGAGGATCTCACCTACGATATCAGCAGCCTTCAACACATCACAGCCATGTTCCCGCATGAAGAACTGTGCCAGATCCTTGTACTCCGTCGTGGCATCGATATGGTTATCCGCTCCGGCTTCCCAAAGCTGGCTATAGGTAAACTTCGCAAAATCCAGATTGCTATGCTTACGCTGCTCATCTTCCAAGGCAGATTCGTCAATCAGGGTATAATACTTCACCCCCTGTGGCAACGCGACCAAAGTGTTGCTCCAGCAAGAGGCATTCAACATCACACCCACAAAGTCCTTGAAGGAAAGATCCTCCCGCTGGTCAGCCTCAAGCTGGCCTGCGACAAGCGTATAGAGCTCCTCATAGTTCATATAACCATAATAGAACAGGCAGCCTGCCGTCAGGCGGGTAATCTCCGTGTTCATGGTTGCCAGCGCTTCAAAATTCGGTGAATCCAGTTTCTTGAACTCGGCCCGGATTTCCTCGGGCATATACCAGACAAGCTGATCGTCTTCCTTGCCGCAAGAAAGGAAGCCTAAGCCCCGCAGATAATCCAGACGCACATCATCATCCCGCAGCTTGGCACTCTTGCCTTTTTCCAGGATGAGATGCTGGAAGCATTCATATTCTTCCAATAAAATGGACGGCAGCCACATACGGGCAAAGTTAATGATTTCCGGTACCAGTTTTTCCGCCAGCTCTGCCTTCTTCAACGAACTGGCACCACTGACATTGAGATTATAGCGGATATCGTCCAGCTCCGCCTTAGTCATAGCCTCCAACATGGACTGCAAGTCATTCCGTGCCGGCATCTTATGGCGATAAAGTGCCTTCTTGCGCTCCTCCATATCTGCTTCCATCATCTGTGCCAGACTTTCTGCCTGGGTCATTTCTGTTTTCTGTGCTTCCATCGGTAACCGTAAAATCCTTTCTTCTTTCTTTAAAACTTATCCAAAATAATCCGCGATGCCATCTACTATACCTTGTGCAGCTTTGCGAATGCCTTCTTCACTATCCAACAGTTTTTCTTCCGTTTCATTGGATATGAACGCCACTTCCACCAACGTAGCCGGCATATCTGTGTGTTTCACCACATAGAAATTACAGCTTTGCGTTCCCCGATTCTGGGTGCCAATCTGGTCGATGATCCCGGAACGTATCTTGTCCGCCAATACACGTGAACGTTTATTGCCCAAAGCATAATAATAACCGGTTGTGCCCTTGGCCGCTTTATTGGTGAAGGAATCCATATGGATTGAAACAAAGATATCAGCCTTTACCTTATTAGCCACATCACAGCGTGCCTGCAGCTCCTCAATATCCGAAGCTGCCGCCCGCTTAGGCGAAACTTCAATATCAGCCTCTCTGGTCATATAGACAGCCGCCCCCTCTTGTATGAGCAAGCGACGCACTTCATTGGCTACTCTCAAGGTAACGCTTTTTTCCATAACCCCCGTAGGCCCAATAGCACCAGAATCACTGCCGCCATGCCCCGGGTCCAAAACGATCTTGCGTCCCTTTAGACCAGTGATCCCTGCCAGCTCTTCATCCACTTCATCCTGCTCTTGGTTCTTTTGTCCGGGATTCTCTGCCTGTGTGTCATTCTGCTCTGACTGCGACGAATCCTTTTCCGGAGAAACAGGCACTGTCTTAGCAGGCAAATCTATCCTGGATCCGCTGGAATCGGTAAGATTTCCAAAATCCATCACAATACGGCCCGGAACAGCACCACTATTCAAGGCAAAAACACGATAGTTATTTTCTCCTACCTTGGTTTCCACCACCACCCGGACAGTCTGAGGATCAAATTGCGCAATCTTCACATTGCCAACAAAAGTATTGTCAATAGCTATCTGTCTATCCAGTTTCGGAGAAACCCAGGCATTCGCGATATCGATAACCAGACGATCCGGAGCTGAAAGCACCATTTTTTTATAAGTCACAGGTTTGCTGGCATCAATGACAATCCGTGTCTTATCCTCATTACTGCTTTCTCGTATCCCCGTTATTTCAGCCATGGAATTAACGCGTTCACTGAAATTTCCTGCCTCTGCTGTCGCAAAAGACAACGGGAATGACAGCATCAGCGTGACAATATATAACCAAAAGAATAGTCTTTTCATGGAAATCCTCCCCCCGCTTAGGCACATATACTTTATTATCTTATTTATCTTTTCAAAATGCAAGGGGCTATGTCCATTTTAATGGCTTTTTAATGACCAACCGCCCGCGACAGCACAAAAACAGCCTCCCTGCTGGGAGGCTATGGGTATCTTTATGCAAATTGCAGCGCCTTATGGCTGCGTTTGTCCTTCTGCATTCTGTTTCTGCGCTTGTTCTTCCAGCATGCGGCGGACATCATCTTCCGTAGTTACCTCTTTCTGATTGCCCGCAAACATAATACGGGTAATCCTGGCTGTCCTGCTCTCATCGAAGGATGTCAGGATCTTGGCCACCACAGCCTCATCCATACGCTGGAAAATAGCTATGCACATATCATCATCCAACTCATTCATGGCTTTGGCAGCCTCTTTGGGTTTCATTTGATTATACAGTCTGGCCAGCTTGGATATACGCTTCTTTTCTTCTGCTTCCCGCTGGCGCATTTGCTTTTCAATATCTTCCTTGGTGATGACGATTTTTTTGTTTTCCTGCTTGTCTGTTTTCTTCTTATCTTTATCAGCTGCCGGCTTGGCGTCCTCTGCCGGCAGTTTTTCCATCTCCTCCTCAGTGGGCGGAGATGGGCGCACAAAATATTCTCCCACCACAGGCAGATCATAAAGCTTCAACTTCTCATTGGCATCCTGTGTATCGATAAGCTGCAGGTAAATACCCAAAGCAAATCCTCCCACAATAAGCACCAACAGCAGGAAGATCACCAACAGCACTTTTATCAACTTACTGCCTTTCTTTTTCTTCTTCTTCTTCACTGCCATCGTACTACCCGCCTTCGTTATCTATAGATATCCAATACTTTGCTGACATAATTTTGTGTTTCTTTATACGGAGGAATACCACCATAAGCCTTCACCGCTCCCGGTCCGGCGTTATACGCAGCCACAGCCTTCTTCAGATCGCCGCCAAAAGTATCCAGCATCTGCCGTAAATACTTGGCTCCGCCTTCAATATTCTGCTGCTTGTCATAGGGATCGACCCCCAGAGAAGCTGCGGTATCCGGCATCAGCTGCATAACACCAATGGCGCCTACAGAGGAAACTGCTTCCTGCCGGCCATTGGATTCTACCTCAGCCACGGCTGCTACCAGCTTGGGATCTACCCGATATTTCTGTGCAGCCGATTCAATGAGCACGCTAAGGTCCTGATCTGCCAAGGGCATATTATCCAATACCTTTTGCGGCTTTCCCAGTTTCTGAACGTCCGGCTGCAGCTCTGCTTTGGCTGGTTCCGTGGTCTTTTCCGTCGCCCGTTCTGCCGGCTCATTTCCCATCGTCTTTTTTATTTCCTTATCCAACGTTTGGGAGAAATTTGCCCCAGGAATCATTCCGGGCATACCAAACTGCTCCTGCAATTGGGCAATCCGCGCCTGTACCTGACGTACACCGGTCAAATCCATCATGAAACTTCCCCTTCCCTTCTCCGCCGCATGGTAAGCTGCAAGCCAATCTCATCCAGCATTTTTTGTTCTTCCTGCAACGCTTCGGCTTGATATTCCTGCCAGCGCCGTTCCTTAAGCTGCTCAATACTTTTCAAATAACTCATGACTTCCATCAAGGCCTTGAGTTTTTTTTGCTTTTCACTTTTCATCTGCAGGACAATTCCCTGCTGCATCTCGATCTGCTCCCGTTTCCAGGCAAAAAAACTATTGAAAGTCATCAGGCGTCCCACGGTAACCCGGACCCCTTCCTTCGACAAGCCATCATAATCCCTTTGGCCTTTCTGCATTTCCATGATCAATGTATTCAGGCCTTCTCTGGCTTCTTCCAGATTACGGGATGCTGCCGCAAAATCCCGCTCAGCATCATCTTTTTTGCGCCGAGTGACTCTGAGCAGGGTTTCCAGTTGAAATTTGAATTTCTTCATAAGCTATCACCCGGAAATATGCATCAGTTTTTTCTCCGTGTCTTCATAGGTGTCCACTTCAAAAATCCCCTGACAAAGGAATTCATTGATAGCATCGATTTTCTGGATAGACTCGTCAATTTTTGCACTGGACCCCTTCACATAGGCCCCGATATGGATCAGATCTTCCGCATCCCGGTAGACAGCCATCAGCTGCCGCATCTGCTGAGCCGCCTTCAGATGTTCTGGTGATACCACTTCATTCATGACACGGCTGACGCTGGGCATGATGTCAATAGCAGGGAAATGATTCTGTGCCGCTATATTGCGCGACAATACGATGTGCCCATCCAGAATGGAACGTACCGCATCAGCAATGGGTTCATTCATATCATCGCCATCTACCAGCACAGTGTATATCCCTGTAATCGATCCGGTGGCGCTGGTCCCCGCCCGTTCCAACAGTCTGGGCAACATCGCAAAAACCGAAGGAGTATATCCACGGGTTGCCGGTGGTTCACCTATGGTCAACCCGACTTCACGCTGCGCCATGGCAAAACGGGTAACGGAATCCATCATAAGGATCACCTTACGCCCCTGATCCCGGAAATATTCGGCAATGGCTGTAGCCGTCATAGCTCCTTTGATACGGACCAATGCCGGCTGATCGGATGTCGCCACCACCACTACGGAGCGCTTCATGCCTTCCTCACCCAAATCTCGCTCGATAAAGTCCCGAACCTCACGGCCACGTTCCCCTACCAGCGCAATGACACTGATATCCGCTTCGGTATTGCGGGCAATCATGGACAGCAAAGTGGATTTTCCCACCCCGGACCCTGCCATGATACCAATGCGCTGTCCTTCCCCCATGGTTATAAGACCATCAATGGCCCGCACACCGACATAGAGGCTGTCATGGATACGGGGCCTTGAAAGGGGATGGGGCGGATCTGCATTCAGCCCATATTCCGTCTTGCAGAGCAGTGGCCCCTTGCCATCAATAGGATTGCCTAACCCATCCAAAACACGTCCCAGCAGTTCATCTCCTACTCGGACATTAAGCATCTTCTGGGCAGCCGTAACTTCGCAGCCGGGGCCTATCCCCCTCATCTCACCGACAGGCATCAGCATGACATAGCCTTCCCGAAAACCTACCACCTCAGCAGGAATAGCTGGAACTTCCGGATTCTGCGAACTTATGTAGCAAAGTTCCCCTACTCCCACGGTCGGTCCCTGGGATTCAATAACCAGGCCAATGACTTGTGTCACCTTGCCAGTAAGCTTGACCGTTGGACACTCCTGAATAGCATCCGTGAATTTCGTAATATTCAATTGGAATGGCTGGCTATCCCGAACATATTCCATAACCTCATCCTCAGCTGCCAGTTATAACATCACATTTTTTACAGCTTTGCGCACCAGCTCGATCTGCGTAGCCAGCCGGGCATCCACCGTCCCATTGGGCGTTTCTATCAGACAATCCCCCGGCTTCATGCTTTGATCCGAAATCAGATCGATCTCCGCATCGCCATAAGTCAACAGACCACGAAATTCATTGCGGGCCATAAGCACCAAATCATAGTCTGACGGTGCAACATGGATCTTCAATTCTTTCTGGTCCTTGACTTTGATAATCGCTTCCCTCACTAATGGCAGGACTATCTGCGGAACATCGATAAAATGCTGTGGCAGTATTTTTTCCACTACTGCCATAGCAATCTTCACCACATCATTCTCAGCCTGCTGCACATAGTCACGAGTAGCCGCCTTTGCATCCTGCAGGGTTTTCTGTGCCTGAGCACTGCCTTCGGCTATGATTTCTGCCATTTCCTCACGTACTTTGGCCTCTCCATCTTTATAACCTTCCTCATAGCCTTCTTTTCTGCCAATCTGAGCGGCTTCTTCTTTTTTCGCTTCGATCTGCTCCCGAGCTTCTGACAGCATGCGGTCGCATTCTTCCCTGGCTTCCTGTTTTAATATCTCAGCTTCTACTTTGGCTTCCTTCAACATCTGGATAGCACGCTGCTCTTTGGCAGCAATCTCTGCCAGCATACGGGCACGAGCCTCTTCGTCCAAGCCACCAGCATCCGCCGCATCTGCCTCGGGCTTAGGCGGCTCGGGGGTATGGATAAGATGAGGATTCTCCTCCCATATCGCGGCTTTAATAACTCTAGACAATCATCTCGTCTCCCTGTCCACGCGAAATTACGATATCGCCCTTGTCTTCCAGTACGCGGATGACGTTGACGACCTTCTGCTGTGCTTCCTCTACGTCGCGGATCTTCACCGGCCCCATGAATTCAATTTCCTCACGCAACATATCGGCAGCACGCTTCGACATGTTGCGGTATACCTTGTCCGCCACTTCCGAAGGCGTGGCCTTGAGAGCCAGCGACAGATCCTTGGTATCCACCTCTCGCAGGACCATCTGCAAAGAACGGTCGTCCAGCTGGACAATATCTTCGAATACAAACATGAGGCGCTTGATTTCTTCGGCCAGTTCCGGATTGTCCACTTCCAAAGTCTCGATAATGGATTTTTCCGTTGTACGATCCACCCGGTTGAGCACTTCCACAATAGCCTTGACACCACCAGCAGTAGTGAAATCCTGCGTAACCAGCGAAGAAAGCTTCCGCTCCAGCACACGCTCTACCTCTCTGACAATATCCGGTGATGTCCGGTCCATCTGTGCGATACGCCTTGCTACATCGGCTTGCGCCTCAGGCGGCAAGGAACCGATGATGGTAGCCGCCTGATCCGGATCCAGATAAGCTGTGATAAGCGCAATAGTCTGTGGATGCTCGTTGTTGATGAAATTCATCAGCTGAGAAGGATCGGTCTTGCGCAGGAAATCGAATGGACGGACCTGCAGGCTGGTCGTAAGACGATTGAGAATCTCCATCGCCTTCTCTGCGCCCAAAGCCTTTTCCAGTACATTCTGCGCATATTCCAAACCACCCGTAGAAATATAGTCGCTGGCCATAGCCATCTGATAAAATTCAGATACAACCTTGGCCTTCAGTTCAGAGCTGACCTTCTTATGATTAGCGATTTCCAATGTGATCCGCTCAATCTCATCATCCGCCAGATGCTGGAAAAGCTTAGCTGAATACTCAGGACCCAAGGCAATGAATAAAATAGCCACTTTCTCCGTATTGGTGATTTCCTCTTCGCTATCGCCATACATATCTTCAAATGCCATTTGTCATTCCTCCGCCAGCCAAGTTTTAACAAGCATAGCCACTTCGGCAGGCCGCTGGTCGATCAACTGCTGCAAAGCCTGTTTTTCGGACAGATGCTGCTGCTCCTCTTCGGAGAGCTCTTCCGGTTCAATAGCACCAGCGGCAATAAGCGCTGCTCTCTCTTCTTCTTCTTTCTTCCTCTTTGCTTCCTCTTCCAGACGAATCCTCTCCTGTTCCGCGGCAATAGCTTCCAATTTCTTCTTGCGGCGATAGTAGAGGTAACCGCCAATAGCTGCCAGTACCAACAGGATGGCACCGATCGTGCCGTAGAAGATCATATCTTCCCGGTCTTTAGCTGCCTTTTCTTCAGCAGCCCGCCGGTCACGCAATTCTGTGCTGAATGGCAAAGGTTCAACCGATACAGTGTCCCCTCTGTCTGCGTTGATTCCCGCAGCGCTGCTGACCGTACGCATAATGCTGTCCTGTTGCTGGGGCGTCACCGTGTCATCCACCAGCACGGCTACAGTAAGCCGGCGGATGGATCCCGGTGCAGCTACAGTCTTGGATTTTTCTTCATTTATCTCATAATTTTTCGTAGATTCTTTCTTTTCGTATTCCGCATTGGCATTGCCATTCTGTGCCACATAGCCAGGTACATTGGATTGCACGCCGGCCGGGCCGCCAGGCTGGGTAGATGTGCCATTATAAGCCTCACTTATATCCTGCTGGCTGCGGATAATACCAGAATCATCCACCACCGGCGTAAAGGTCTGCTTGTCCGTAGTGCGATCATCAAAATCCAGCTCGACGCTGACCCGGGCAAAGGCCTTGCCCTCCCCCATCGAGTCATCCAGCATGGATTGAATATTCTTCTGGATGTTATCCTGGACTTTTTTCGTCATTTCCAGCTGGGTCATGGTCTTCGCACTGACGTTCTGTTCCTCATTTTCATCCGGGTCATTGAGGATCTTGCCCGTAGCATCCACAATCGTGATATTTTCCGGTTTCAGGCTCTGCACACTATTGGCAGCCAGATTGACGATTCCCTTGATTTCCTTCTTGGAAAGCTCCATATTCGGTCTCAGGTGAAGCATGATTGATGCCGTAGCCGGTTTTTCGTTCTTCTTATACAGGCTGTCCTCAGGCAGGACAATATGCACCCTCGCTTTTTCCACAGCAGCGATCTGCTCAATAGTCCGAGTCAATTCTCCCTGTAGTGCCTGCAGGTAATTCACCTTGTTCTGGAATTCGGTAACGCCAAGCTTGCTGTCATCAAATATCTCAAACCCCTTATTGCCCCGTGGCAATCCCTGGGTAGATAAATCCAACCGTGCATTGTGCACATCCCGTGACGGAACCATGATTGTCGTGCCTTGCCTTGTTTCCTGTACTTCGTATTCAATTTTAGCTTCTTTCAATTTTGCAGCTACTTCACCGGCATCTTTAGTTTCCATGTTGGTAAACAGAGGAACCATATCCGGCTTATTGCCATACCACGCACTTACACCAATTATGGCAATGAGAATAGCCAAAGCGGAGCCCAGCATTATATAGCGCTGGCGCTTACTGAATCTCTCCAGCAGCTCCTTATACCGCTCTTTCCAATCTCCCATGATCTCAATCCCTTCACGTAGAAATTACACTATAGCCGCCATTATACCTGCATGCGCATGATTTCCTGATAAGCCGACACCGCCTTATTCCGAAGCTGAAGGGTCAATTGCAAGGCGATATTGGCTTTCTGTGCAGCAATAACCACCTGCGAAACATCTTCGATACGTCCAGCTGCCAACAAGGCATTTTGCCGTTCTGACTCCAGCTGCAAAGAATTCGTTTTCTTCAAAGCGTTTGTCAGGTACTTACCAAAATTCTCCACTTCCTTGGGTTCCTGTGTTTCCCCCAAATGACTAGTAGCGTGCATAGACACAGGTGTCATTTGCAATGCCTCTATTTCCATAATTTCTCCCTCTCAAAAACAACAACTCTTATTTGTTGCCCATTTCCAAAGCTTTGGTCACCATGGCCTTAGCAGCATTTATCGTGGTAGTATTTGCCTCATATGCTCTTGAGGCCGTTATCATGTCCACCATTTCTGCCACTACATTGATATTCGGTCTTTCCACATAACCATCCGCGTTAGCATCCGGATGTCCCGGATCATACACCAACGGTCCCTGCGTATTATCGCTTTCAATGCGGATAGCCCTTACACCATCGCCTGCTTCCAGTTTATTTGCCGCTTTTTTCAAAAAACTCTGAAACGGGCCGTTATCCTTGACCCTTGGCTCAAAGACCACATAGCGCCGGTGATAAGCGCCACCCTCGTCGGTACGGGTTGTATTGGCATTAGCGATGTTATTGGAGATAACATCCATCCGCAAACGTTCGGCGGTAAGCCCTGATGCCGCCGCATCAATCCCTAGAAACATGCCCATGATATTTTCCTTTTGCACTTTCTATCACCAGATCAAGACTGTCCACTGGTGATAACATTCCTCAATTCTGACATATAGCCGCCCAACTGGGTAGTCATAGCATTATAATACATATGATTCTTGGCCAGGCCTGCCATCTCGATATCAATATCCACGTTGTTGTCATCTACGCGCATCGTGGTCGTATTGTCCTCTTCAATCACTGCATGAACCTTGCCATGCATAGGGATTGGCAGATGACGGTCATGCGTACGGACGATAGCCACCTTCATGGGCTCATCATCCAGATGCAATTCCTTCGCTAAAAGTTCCTCAAAGTTCACGCCGCTGCGTTTGAAATGCGGTGTGTTTACATTCGCTATATTGTTACTGATGACTTCCTGACGTAAATTAGCGGCTTCCAAGCCCCGTGAAAGATAATCAAAGTTAGAGGAATTCATTATCTGTTCAAGCATGCCGGAATCACATCCTTTCTTCCTGCCTCTGCCAAAACGATTCTTTATAGTTGCCTTTTGTTTATTTTCTACATAAGGTCTCTAACTCCTTCCCACTTTATCATTTTTTTCTTGTTTAAACAATAGACAAACATGCTAAAATAAAAAAAATAGGACCAGTGCATTTGCACCGGTCTCAAACAAAGCCATATCAGATTTTTAATTTCTGTACTTCTTCCAGCAGATACTCGTTGAGTACCTTGATATACGTGCCCTTCATGCCCAGGGACTTGGAGGAGATCACGCCAGCAGACTCAAATTTACGCAGAGCGTTGACAATCACAGAACGGGTGATCTTTACCTTGTCCGCAATCTTGGATGCTACCAGCAGCCCTTCCGTATCCGGCAGAGCCTCGAGGATGGCCTTGGCAGCACGGCTCTCGGAGAAGGAGAGGGTGTTCAAAGCAATCTGTACGGTAGCCTTCTTGCGGGCTTCGATCTCGATCTTTTCGGCATGGTCGCGAAGCATTTCCATGCCCACAACCGTAGCACCGTATTCACAGAGCAGCAGATCTTCATCGCTGAACTCTTCATCATATTTCGCTACAACCAAAGTACCAATGCGCTCACCTACACCATAGATGGGGACAATCGTGGTGTTCTTGCCATTGAACAGGCATTTCGTATTTTCTTCATAAGCGCACATGCCAGTCTTGGAATGCAGGTTGGCATTGGTTTCGTCCATGCGCATCAGCCAGTTTACATAGGTCTTTGGGAATTCCCCCTGGTTGATGACCTTATCCACCATGAGATCACATTCAAAATCATCGACAAAAGCATAGCCGAAGATCTTGCCCTTCTTGTTGGTGATATAAACGTTAGCATTGAGTACGTTGCTCAAAACCCGGGAAATCCCATCATATTCCACATTTTCGGAACGCTGCAGGAGCCGGTTGATTTTTCTGGTTTTTTCTAATAATGATGCCATGTAGCTTTCTCCTTTACAAAATATTTTGACAGTCCGTTCCACCAAGAATCGGACATCACATACACATCCATCATTATTTTATCACATTTTTCAAAATAATCATAGATGCAGAATAATATTTTTAATTAAATTTTCATATTATTTGTGACCAAAGGAAAGAAATCTGTCTGGCGACTCCTTTCCTTTGTGTCAAAATCAGCTTATATCAGAGAATAAACTGCGAAAGATCCCGATTCACGACAATATCCGCCAACTGCTTATCCACATAAGCCGCATCGATAACGACTTTTTTCTCTTCCAGCTCCGGAGCGGTGAAACTCACCTCTTCCAGCAGCTTTTCCAGCAGGGTATGCAGGCGGCGGGCACCGATATCCTCTGCCTGCTCGTTGACATCGCAGGCCAGCTGTGCCAGTCTGGCAATGGCTTCATCCTTGAATTCCAGCTCCACGCCCTCGGTTTCCAGCATTGCCTGATACTGTTTGATCAGGGCATTCTGCGGCTCTGTGAGGATTTTCTGGAAGTCTTCCTTGCGCAGGGATTTAAGCTCCACGCGAATCGGGAAGCGGCCCTGCAGTTCCGGTATCAGATCCGAAGGTTTTGCCATATGGAACGCACCGGCTGCAATGAAGAGCACATGGTCGGTTTTCAGCGGGCCATACTTGGTCATGACCGTAGAACCTTCCACGATGGGCAGGATATCCCGCTGCACGCCCTCACGGCTCACATCCGCACCAGAGCTGTTGCCCTTCACTGCCACCTTGTCGATTTCATCCAGGAACACGATACCGCTGTATTCGGCGACCTTTACGGCTTCATCAGCCACAGCTTCCATATCGATAAGCTTTTCTGCTTCTTCCTGAATAAAGATCTTGCGGGCCTGCTCCACCGTAACCTTGCGCTTACGATGACGTTTGGGCATCAGATTGCCGATCATGTCCTGGATATTGTCGCCCATGCTCTCAAGGCTGGAACCGGCGAACATTCCTACCATAGGCTTGCCGCTGTCTTCCACATCAATCTCGATGGTCTCCTGTTCCAGCTCACCCTTCTGCAGACGCTTGCGCACCCATTCACGGCCAGCCTGATACTTGGGCTCTGCCGGTTCTTCCTTTTCCTCAGCTTCATCATCACCGCCGCCAAAAAGACGTCCCAATGGATTGGTATTTTTCTTCGGCTCTGGGACAAACACATCAAGGATGCGCTCTTCGGCCATTTCCTTGGCCTTATCCTGCACGGATTCAATGCGCTGCTGGCGCACCATACGCACCGAAGTCTCCGCCAGATCGCGGATGATGGATTCCACATCCCGGCCCACATAGCCAACTTCCGTGAATTTAGTGGCCTCGACCTTGATGAACGGAGCCTTGACCAGCTTAGCCAGGCGGCGAGCAATTTCCGTCTTGCCGACACCGGTGGAACCAATCATCAGGATATTCTTGGGGACCACATCTTCCTGCATCTCCTTGGAGAGCTTGCGGCTGCGCCAGCGGTTGCGCAAGGCGATAGCCACAGACTTCTTTGCTTCATCCTGCCCTACGATATATTTATTGAGTTCCTCCACAATCTGGCGTGGAGTCTGTTCGTTTGTGCCAAAAAGTTCTTCCATCAGTCTAACTCCTCAACCTTGATATTATGATTGGTGAATACGCAGATATCCGCCGCAATGGACAGGGCTTCCTTAGCGATCTCACCAGCACTCATCTCCGTATGTCTCGCCATGGCCCGGCCGGCAGACAGGGCATAGAACCCGCCAGACCCGATAGCCGCCACATCCCCATCCGGTTCAATGACTTCGCCGTTACCAGAAAGCATCAGCATGGTGTCCTTATCAGCCACCAGCAGCAGGGCTTCCAGCTTGCGCAAAATCTTATCCGTACGCCATTCCTTGGCCAGTTCTACCGCTGCCCGCTGCAGATTGCCGTTGTAAGTCTCCAGCTTTGCCTCGAACTTCTCAAACAGGGTAAAAGCATCCGCCACAGAACCAGCAAACCCTGCCAATACCTGATTGTGATACAGGCGGCGCACCTTACGGGCATTGGCCTTCATGATGGTATGCTCGCCAAAAGTCACCTGACCGTCACCGGCGATAGCCGTCTTGCCATTCTTGCGCACAGCGCAGATTGTTGTTGCATGAAATTGTGTTTCCATGATATCAGCCTCCAATAGCCGGCTTGAAGGCATCGATAGCTGCCAAAGCCCGCTCAGCTAGTTTCATTTTCTTCGCTTTTTTATCCTTGATGATCTTGCCGTTCTCATTGCGCATCACAATGGTAGGCAAAATACCAAAGTTCACATTCATGGGCTGGAAATGCTTGGCCTCACTGGTCGTGATATAGTGAGCCAGCGCACCATGACAGGTTTCCTCGGGGAATACCAACGGTTCCTTCCCGGCTGCCATACGTGCCGCATTGACACCAGCCACCAGGCCCGATGCTGCCGATTCCACATAGCCCTCTACACCGGTCATCTGTCCCGCAAAGAACAGGTTGTCGATGCCCTTGAACTGGAACGTGGGCCGCATATGGATAGGCGAATTCAGGAAAGTATTGCGGTGCATGACACCATAGCGCAGGAACTCCGCATTCTCCAGCCCCGGAATCATGCCAAAGACACGGCGCTGTTCCGGCCATTTGAGGTGCGTCTGAAAGCCCACGATATTATAGAGCGTCGCAGAGGCATTATCCTGTCGCAGCTGCACCACAGCATAGGGACGCACACCGGTTTCCGGGTGCTCCAGTCCCACGGGTTTCAGCGGTCCAAACAACAGGGTATCTTCCCCGCGGCTGGCCATGACCTCCACCGGCATGCAACCTTCGAAGAACTTCTCCTTTTCAAAATCCTTGGTCGGCGCCTTCTCGGCATTGACCAATTCCGTCCAAAAGGCCTGATATTCTTCCTTGGTCATGGGGCAATTGATATAGGCAGCCTCGCCCTTACCATAACGGGAAGCCCGATAAGCCTTGCTCATATCCACGGATTCGAGGCTTACGATAGGCGCTGCTGCATCATAGAAATACAGGGAATCATTGCCCGTAAGCTTGGCGATTTCCTCAGCCAGTTTCCCTTCCGTCAGCGGGCCGCTGGCCACGATGGTGATGGCATCGTCCCGCATGGGAATTTCTTCAATTTCCTCGTGGATGACCGTGATATTCGGATGATTGCTCACTTTATCCGTGATATACTGGCTGAAACCATGACGGTCAACAGCCAGTGCCCCGCCGGCCGGCACCTTCGTGGCATCGGCAGCTTCCATGATGATGGAATCCAGGCGGCGCATTTCCTCTTTGAGTACCCCTACGGCATTTTCCATGCCCGCGCCCCGCAGGGAGTTACTGCACACCAGTTCAGCAAACTCCGCGGTCTTATGGGCAGGCGTGGATTTCACCGGCCGCATCTCATAGAGCGTGACTTTCGCGCCCATATTGGCAGCCTGCCAGGCTGCTTCAGCACCGGAAAGGCCGGCGCCAATGATGATGATATCTTTCATTACTTCTTTTTACCTTTTTTTATCTTGCTTTCTTTATCAGCAGCTTCAGCTTCTACCGCTGCTTCAGCTTCTTTTGCCTTCTTGGCCTCAGCCCGCTGGCGCATCTTCTCCAGTTCCTTGTTGATCGGATGATCGATGCGCGTCTCGCAAGCGTCGTTGCTGCAATAGGTCAGCCCGCGGCCATTCTTATAATGATGCTTGAGCATGAACGCGCCACACTGCGGGCATTTTTCCTGCAGCGGCTGATCCCAAGTCGTGTAATCGCATTCCGGATAATTCTTGCAGCCATAGAACTTGCGGCCCCGATGAGACTTGCGTTCCACGATGGCACCGCCACACTTCGGACATTTCACGCCCGTATCCACCAACAGCGGCTTGGTGTTGCGGCATTCGGGGAAGCCAGGGCAGGCCAGGAACTTGCCATAGCGGCCCTGCTTCACGACCATCATGCGGCCGCAAAGCTCACAGGGAACATCGGAAACTTCTTCCGGCAGTTCCACATGGCCAATGGCCTCATCAGCCTTTTCCAGCGTCTCAGCAAAGGGATCATAGAACTCCCGCAAAAGCTGGTTCTTCTCCACTTTGCCCTCGGCAATCTCATCCAATTCGTTTTCCAGCCCCGCAGTGAATTTCACATCAACGATATCCCTGAAGTATTCCTCCAGCATATCCACTACGACAAAGCCTAATTCAGTTGGCTGGAAATGCTTATCGATGCGCTGCACATAGCCCCGGGCCTGGATGGTTTCGATGATTGGCGCATAGGTACTCGGCCGGCCGATTTCCTTTTCTTCCAGCGTCTTGACCAAAGAGGCGTCATTATAACGTGGAGGCGGCTCCGTGAAATGCTGCTGGGGCAGCATCTTGGCGATATTCAGTTCATCGCCCTCGAAGAGATCCGGCAGCAGGACATCTTTTTCCTTCTTGGTGGTTTCCGCCCCGGCATAGACCGCCGTAAAACCGGCAAATTTCAGTTTGGAACCAGAAGCCTTGGCCTGGTAACGCTCGCCGGCCTTGATCTGGATGCTCATGGTATCGTAGATTGCCGGTACCATCTGGCTGGCGGTGAACCGCTGCCAAATCAGTGTATAAAGCTTCAGCTGGTCCTTGTTCAGATGCTTGGCCACACTGTCCGGTGTGAGATTCACATCTGTAGGACGAATGGCTTCATGGGCATCCTGCGCCTTCTTGCCTGTTACATAGACATTGGCCTTGGACGGCAGATAGACTTCACCGAACTCAGCTCCAATGAATTCCCGGACATCATGCAGGGCCACATCCGAAAGACGCGTAGAGTCCGTTCGCATATAAGTGATCAAACCAGTCGCCCCATGTCGTCCCAATTCGATGCCTTCATAAAGCTGCTGCGCCAACATCATAGTCTTGCGGGAAGTAAATCCCAGCTTGCGGGCTGCATCCTGCTGCAGGGAGCTCGTCGTAAAAGGCGCCGCCGGCTTGCGCTTGCGCTCACTCTTCCGCACCGTATCCACCACAAGTTCCTGCTGTTGGAAATCCTCCACCAGCGACATTGCTGCTGTCTCATCATGAATATCCAGCTTTTCCCCATCCACATGGGTGAGTTCAGCATCGAACATAGCTGACTTATCCTTGCGGAGCTTCATGCCCACTGTCCAGTATTCCACGGATTCGAAGGCCTGGATTTCCTTTTCCCGGTCACAGATGAGCTTCACCGTCACCGACTGCACACGGCCGGCTGACAGCCCCTTGCGCACCTTGCGCCAGAGCAACGGAGAAAGCTTGTAGCCCACGATGCGGTCGAGCATGCGGCGAGCCTGCTGGGCATCTACCTGGTCGATATTGATGCCCCGGGGATGTTTCACGGCTTCCTGTATAGCAGGTTTGGTGATTTCATTGAAGACAATGCGGCAATCCTCTTCCGGGTTCAGTCCCAGGATAAAGGCCAGATGCCAGGCAATAGCCTCCCCTTCCCGGTCAGGGTCGCTTGCCAGATAGACTTTATCGGCGTTCTTGGCATCCTTCTTGAGTGCCTTGATGAGATCCCCTTTGCCCCGGATATTGATGTATTTGGGTGCAAAGTCATTTTCCACGTCGATGCCAAACTGGCTCTTGGGCAAATCCCGCAGATGCCCCATGGAGGCCCGCACCATGTATTTCTTCCCCAAATATTTTTCAATGGTCTTCGCCTTGGCTGGTGACTCCACGATTACCAGCGTCTTCTTGACCTTAGCTTTCGGTTTAGCCTTTGTCTTTGCTTTCTCTGCAGCCAAACTTTCACTCCCTCTCAGCACGCCTGAAGCAGTGCAATTCGTTTTCTATGATGATCCCCTTCAGCTCCATTTGCAGAAGCAGATAGGATAAATTTGCGATCTCGCCATCCGGCAGGCTCAGCATGATTTCATCCACCGATAATGGATGCTCATAGGACAATACCTGATAGATGGCCGCTTCCTCTGCCGTCAGTTTCGGACCGGCTTTCTTCACCGGCTGATCTGCTGCCAGGCCGAATTCCACCAAAACATCAGCCGGCTCTGCTGCCAGTTTCGCCCCCTGCCGGATAAGATTATGACAGCCCGCACACCCAGGTGCATAGATGCTGCCAGGTATGGCATATACATCCCTGTCGGCAGACAGTGCCATCTCCGCAGTGATCAACGAACCGGACCGGGAAGCAGCCTCCACCACCAACGTTCCCTCCGCCAGCCCGCTGATGATGCGATTGCGCGCAGGGAAATACGCCGGCAGGGGCCGTGTCCCCGGTTCATATTCCGAAATAACGGCCCCGCCGCTGTCAGCAATATCATAGAGCAACTTGCGGTTTTCGGCAGGATAGGCAATATCCACACCACAGCCCAGCACCGCTACCGTCCGGCCACTCTTCAATGCTCCCAGATGGGAAAAGCTGTCGATTCCCCGGGCTGCGCCGCTGACCACGGTAAGTCCTGCCGCAGCCAGTTTCTCACCGAACTCCAGGGCAATGGCCTGACCATAGGCAGAATAACGGCGCGAACCCACCATGGCCACCCGGCGGGCATCAGGCTCTAATATGCCATTATAATATAAAATGACTGGCGGTGCATAGATTTCCCGCAAAACTTCCGGATAATTTTCTTCCAATATAGATACCGTATGGATCTGTTTTTGCTCACAGGCTTTCCAGATTTCCTCCGGTACCGCCTCATGCTGCCGGCAAAAATCCGCCAATCGCCGTGCCAGGCGCAAAGACATGGTTTTTGTATCAGCCAGAGTCTGCGCATCTGCCTGCCAGATTGCCAGGGGACTTTCCATGACCTCCAGCAGTCGCTGCAAATAACGGCAGCCAATCCCCGGACAACGGAGCATCGCTGCCAGATAGAAATTTGCTTCATTTAATTTCATCATTGAATCGCCACCTGCAGTCTGATATCAATATTATCATTTTTAACATAAAATGACCATATTGTCAAAATATTTATGGTTATAACACCATTATTCCAATTTCTCTGCAGGCAGGATCAGCGATGGTCACTGGCCATAACCAGCACATAAACAGCTTTTGCTCCAGCCTTCTTCAGCACGCGGGCACATTCCCCCGCGGTAGCACCGCTGGTGAAGATATCATCCAGCAGCAGGATATTTTTCCCTGTCACCTGCGCTGTATCTGCCACAGCAAAAGCACCTCGCAGATTTGCCATCCGCTCCTTTTCATTCAGCTCATACATCGGCCGAGTCGGACGTATCCGCAACAAACACCTTGTCAATGGAATGTGCTGCCGGGCCAAAAAACTGCTGAAGATCAGTTCCGTTTGATTAAAGCCCCGCTCTTTTTCCTTGGCAGGAAAAAGAGGCACCGCCACAGCCAGATCTATCGCAGCCAGCAATTCCTGCATTTGCGGCATGTTCACCGTTGCCTGCAGGAATGTTTCGATATAAGGGAGATTGCTGCGCTTCTTCTGATATTTCAGATGACGGATCAAGTCCCGCAAACTTCCCCGATAAACACCAAGTGCCCATGCATCGGTCAATGCCGCCTGCATAGGCACGGAAAGTGGCAAACGATGAAACTGTAATGCCCGTTGCAAACACGCGGGGCACCAGCCGCCCTGACCATCCACATAAGCATGGCACAGCGGACAACGAGGTGGAAATAAAAAATCCAGCAGATCAGCAAGGAGCTTAACCACGACCAAAGAACCTCCGCTTGGGCCGCTTATGTTCCCAGACCATCACGGCTTCCAGCACAGAACCAGCCACGCAGCGAGCCTTATCCGAAATCGTGAAGCATTCCTCCTGTCCCATTGTGGGATGGATGTCCGCAATTTTCTGTTCTTTCTTCACCTTGCTGCCCCGATGAAGTGCACCACGCAATACACCATCAATGGTCGCCTTCATCTCAATGGTTCTGCCATCAGGAGTATGGATCTGTGCCAATGGCTCCCCTTTTTTCACCATCAGGGAAATCGTACTCAGAACATCCACAGTACCCGCCTCCGGAGCGAAAATCAAATGCTCCATATTGGCACTGACACCTACCGTGCTGCTCTCGATATCCTGGCTGCGGGCAGAATATCCTTCATAGATAAGACGGCCCAGATTATGCCCGCGCATGGTCTCCACTACCACATCCACATCCCGGCCGGCACAAAAACCAGGTCCCAGGGCAATGGTATGCTCCGCCATATCCTTGGTCGTGCCATTGGTCGTATGAGAAAGAATCGCATCCACCAGCACCTGCGGTTTCAACTCCTTCACGCAGCGAGCCTCCGGATCTTCGAGCATAACCAGCTCTCCTCTTTTCAACCGCGCCTTTGCATCATGCAGATTTTCTGCTTTATAACAGGTTATGCGCTCCACTTTGGCCTGCCCACGGTACATTGCCTCAGAATAGGCTACCCGCCGCCGGGTAGCGGATGGTTCCTTCTTCTCCAGTACCAATACCTTGAATCCTGCCCGGAATAATGCATGAATGGTACCGCTGGCCAATTCGCCACCGCCCCGCACAATAACCAAATGTTTCATTGCTTCCGCTCCTTATCCATTACAAATGTCATCGTTACCCATTATACTATATAATTTGCACTTTGCATTACGATAATTTCTCTCAAATTCTAAAATTTATTATTCAAAAGCATTGCAATTATCTGATAAGTATGTTATTATGTAATTGTAAAGAGGAGATGGGTACTCAAACCACTAGAAAAGTAATTCTGTCGTTTGAAATTTTAGCAGGTGGGTATCTAGCCGAAACAGGCTCTCTTCAAGACCTTACATACTTGTTTTAGGAAAGGATGTGAGTGTTTATTGAAGAAATCACTTAGCAGGAGTTCTTTCAAACCCTAGCTAGCAAGTGCAGTGGTGAAGTACAAGAATATCCAATGGACGAAAAAGAGACGTGATGATGGTCATATACCGCCAGACGTACTCAAAAGCAATTGGAAGTCAGGCGCACAACGTTTAGGAGCAAAAGAACATCAACTGCTATCCCGGGTAAGTCTTTACGAACATCATGAGCAGCGAAACTGTAGTGAACCTATTGTTATCGACTGAGATGGACGCGCGCGCAAAGCAACTGAATCTGTGTATTCAAAAATGTTTCAGCTGAACATCCATATATTATGGAACACTGCGCAGGATTTCTGCTCGAGAGGAAATCCCTGCCGACAAATGAATATGAGAAGGATACGTTAATATCTATGAATATCCATGAATAAAGCCGGTACGCATTGCGTGCCGGCTTGCTTTATGGATATTTTATTGTTTTCAGCTATCTTCATAGGGACGCACTCGGAGCGTAAGTCCCCGCTCGTCACAGATAGCCTGGCATCTGGCGATTTCCTCGGGGCCTTCCACCTTGTCCACGATGGTCAGCACCACATTCGGAACATATTTCTTGCAATGCTCGGCAAATTCCAGCATGGCTTCATAGGACTGCAGGCCGTATTTAGCCCGCGTCAATTCATAATAACGTTCCGCATTGGAAGCATTGAGGCTGATGGAAACGGTATCCAGCACCCCTTCAAAATCCGCCGCGATCTCCCGTCCATATTCCAACTCACCCAGGCCATTCGTATTGAGACGCGTGGGCAGGTCCGGATGTGTTTCCTTGACATAATGCAACAGTTCGACCAAAGTCTCCAGCTGCATGGTCGGCTCACCAAAACCACAGAACACAACTTCCTGGACATAATCCCAAGGCACACCGTCCAAAGCAGCCTTCAGTTCCGCAACAACAGGACGCTTGTGCAGCCACAGACTGGATTTCTCCGCCATCTTCTTCATATTGCGCAAACAGAACGTGCAGGCACAATTGCACTCATTGGTGATATTCACATAGAGATTGCGCTTGCCCTCAGGCTGCTCCCTGAGGCTTTCATCCCACGGCAGATATCTGCCGCCTTTATGGGTTGCATAGACTAACAATTCACTTCAGCTCCCTAAGATATTCTTCAAACGGCAGGCCATAATTCCAAGGCAGATCCAGCTGCACGGCATAGCCCAGGCATTTTTTGATGAAATCCGCCGCCTTCACCGCTGCCGCCTCCAATGATTCTCCATTGATCAGACTGCCGGCTACAATCGCCGCAAAGGCGTCTCCGGTACCGGAACGGTCACCACCGATCTTTTCCACCGTGAGCACTTTGCCCCGGCCCGCTTCATAGATGAAGTTCCGCAGGGAATCCTCACCGTGCAGCCCTGTGATGATGACCTGGGACGGCCCCTGTGCCGCCAGCTCGCTGGCCATGTACTCCAGTTCTTCATTGGTGACCTTCCCTTCCCGGGGATAGGGAATATCCAACAGCAGGCAGGCTTCCGTCAGGTTCGGCGTCACCAGGTCCGCATAGGCCAGCAGGCGGCGCATCTCAGCACACATCTCCATGGTATAGGAACGATAAAGCCTGCCATTATCTCCCATCACCGGGTCTACCATCACCCGGGTATAAGGCTGCTTGAAGCGGCGGATAAAGTTCTCCACAATGGCAATCTGCTGCACCGAACCCATAAAGCCCGTACAGATGCCATCAAAAGACAGCTGGTTTTTCTCCCAGCTGTCCATATAGGGCTTCATCCTTGCCGTATAATCGTCCAGATAGTGATGCTCAAAGCCTGTATGCACCGACAGGATCGCTGTCGGCAGCGGACAGGCCTGAATCTTCATGGCCGAAATCAAAGGCAGTTCCACCGCTACCGAGCAGCGGCCAAAGCCAGTTATATCGTTGATCAGGGCAATGCGTTTTTGACGTCTTAGCAAGGAATCTCCTCCCAGAATCTAGTGTTAGCGATTATCCACCTTATCCATAGCTACCATATCATGTTCCGCGAAACGGCGCCAGGCCAGTTCTTCGAACTTCGTCCCCGGCTGGCCGTAGTTAGCATAGGGATCAATGGAAATACCGCCTCGGGGCAGGAATTTTCCCCAGACTTCAATATACTTCGGCTCCATCAGTTTGACCAGGTCCTTCATGATGACATTGACAACATCCTCATGGAAATCCCCATGGTTGCGGAAACTCACCAGATATAGTTTCAGCGACTTGCTCTCCACCATCTTCTCATTCGGCACATAGCTGATGTAGATAGTCGCATAATCCGGCTGGCCAGTGATTGGGCACAGGGCCGTGAACTCCGGACAATTGAACTTCACCCAGTAATCATTTTCCGGATGCTTATTCTGGAAAGTCTCCAGAATCTCCGGGCAGTAATCATAATGATACCTGACTTTTTTCTGCCCTAATAACGTAATATCTTCCTGTTCTCTGTCTCTTGCCATAATTTACTTCTCCACTAAAAAACTTCATCACTTACCAGAAAACCTGCCTATCATAACGCCCAATCTTCTTTCGCGTCATGTCCGCTCCGTCTTCAATCGCCGGAATTTCCTAGTAAGAATTTCTCTTCAAAATCGGCCACGCTTTCCGGATGACCAAATAAGTATCCCTGTATAGCATCAGCCTTGCACTCTTTAGTCAGGAGCTCGTATTCAGCTTCTTCCTCCACGCCTTCAATACAGCAGTAGATACCAATGCTATGGCAAAGATCCACCACATACTGTACCAGACGGCGATCAAAATCATTTTCCAGGATCTTCTTCACAAACTCCCGGTCGATCTTCACGATATCGCAGGAGAGATTCTTGAGGGAAGCCAGCGAGGAATAGCCCGTGCCAAAGTCATCCATGGCAATGGCAATTCCCTGGCTGCGGAAAGCATCGAACTGCTTATTGATAAAGCTCCAGTCCGCCACGATCTTGCTCTCTGTAAGCTCCAATATTATAGATTCAGGCGGCATATCATAACGTTCCAGGCATTCAGCCACAAAATCCTTGAACGAAAGATCCTTGATCTGCTCATAGCTCATATTGATGCTGACCCGGAAGTCCGGCACATAGCGCCGCCACTTCTTGCAGACCTTGACGGCCTCCTCCACAATCCATTTACCGACAGGGATGATGAGCTTTGTCTCTTCCAGAATAGGAATGAACTCCATGGGCGCCACCATGCGTCCTTTGGGATTCTTCCAACGCAGAAGGGCTTCAGCACCGATGAGCTTCTGTTCCTCAGCACTGACCTGCGGCTGGAAGAACAGGCTGAAACCTACACAGCCATTCTCCACGCTCTCCCAGATACTGTCCCGCATGGAAATCGAACGCACCCAGCGATTGTACTGTTCCTTGCTGAAGAGCACATTGCGGTTCTTGCCCTCCCGCTTGGCAATATCCATAGCTGCTTCGGCATGCTTGTGCAGCACCAGATAATCCTTCCCGGATTCTGGGTAGAATACCGTACCACAGGAAGCCGTGCAGAAATATTGATGACCATCAATATCCTGTGGCCGCGACAAGGCACTCTGAACGCTGGCAAAGATCTCCGCCACATCCTCAGTCGTACCACCGGGATAAATGAAGGCATACTCATCTCCATCCAGCTTGAATAGTGTCAAGGGCGGCGGGATCACATTGGCAAGCAAGTCTGCCACACGCCGCAACACCATATCCCCGGTCATACGATTATAAGTCTCATTGATAATCTTGAAATTGTCCAGCCCCAGTACCATGATCGCCCCGCCTTCCCCAGTGGCGCGGTATTGGGCCAATGCCAATTTCACAGCATGCTCAAACTGATACTTATTGAGCAGGCCTGTCACTTCATCTGCCTGATTGCGCTGAGCCATCCGGGACATGGTGCCCACAAACATGGACGGCTTGCCATCCCGGTCAAGGCCTACCCGCCCCCGGCAGGAGATCCAGGCATACTCGCCTTTGCGATTCTTGACACGGTACTCCATATTGTGCTCACAGGGCCCCTGCGAGGCAAAGGTCTTGCTGATGGAAGCCTGATAAGGTCCCCGTTCCTCGGGATGCACCAAGGGCAGCCAGTACGTATCAAAATCATACATGATCTCACCGGGCAGGTCAAAATCATTGACCATATTGGGAGACACCATAACCAGATTCTCCTGCAGATCCGTAAAGAAAAGATAGTCCTTGGTGGTCCTGCCCAACAGATCAAAATAGAACCGGAACCGGCGTAAACACGGGCTCAAGGGAATACGATTATTTTTTCTCATAATTATCATCCTACATTGCCGACCATCATCCTTTGGGCAACATACCCACTTATTAATATTTTATACCTAAACAGGGGAAATAAGCAAGTGAAAACAAGAAAAAGTCCCTACTTGCATAAATCAGTCAACCTTTTCAATTATAAAGTTGACGATATTACGCCAGATGCTTATAATGATGTTGTCTGATATATGTTTTTAGGAGGAAATCATCATGCAAAAAGAATCCACGATAGAACTTCCGCAGGAGCATTTTACCATACAAGAGCTGACCAAAATGGCTCTTTGCGTGGCTTTTTGCTGTGTATCGGCTTTTATCTCTTTTCCCCTGCCTTTTACGCCGGGTCTGGTGACCGCGCTCACAATCGCCCTGACCGTAACGGCATTTGTGCTGCCACCAAAACTCACCTTCATTGCTGTTGCTTCCTATGTTTTCCTGGGAACCATCGGCCTGCCAATATTTCCCGGTGGGGTTGGGGGCATTGGCCGCATTCTTGGCCCTACGGGAGGTTTTTATCTGGGCTGGCCTTTCGTCTGCCTGCTTGAGAGCTGGCTGAAAGGACAAACCATCCAGTTCCGCCGTTATGCACTGGTTGCCGTACTGGCAGGCGTCCCTCTCACATATATCGGCGGCCTCATCTCCATCATGCTGGTCATGCAGGTCGGTCTCTGGCAGGGACTTACCATGGCGGTATTCCCTTTTATTCCTGGCGATATATTAAAAGCACTGCTGGCAGCCTTCATTGCGGTACGAGTCAATAAGATGCTGCAAAGAAACGAATAAAAAAGGAGCTGTGAAATAACACGCCCCCTTATAACAAAGGCGGTTAGCTGACTAAAACCAAGTCAGCTAACCGCCTTTTGTGGTAAAATTTAC